>CAZVYN010000025.1:0-50166 GCA_964631125.1 uncultured bacterium
CGCTTGCAGATTGCCCGCTTGCAGATTGCCCGCTTGCAGATTGCCCGCTTGCAGAGCAGCGGAGGTGATCGAGGACGGCAGGAGCATCGGCTGACGGACGGCGAACGCTGGGTTGTAGACTACCACCTGCTTGGCCAGTCGATTGCGGGCGTTCATCACGACCGGGCCCTTCAGGTTTGCGGTGATCTTCCCTCCGCTTTCGGGGACAGACACTAGCACAAAGACAGAGAGACGATCGTTCGGCTCACAGTCGAGGATGTCTCGGTCGGCCTCGCTCAGTGGGATCTCGTACGAACCCGCATAGAAGTAGCGCGGATCGGCTACGGCGAATCCAATTTCGGGTTCATCCGTGGAAATCAGCCAGAGAAACGGTCGGAATTCTTCCACATCGAGGAAGACGAACTTCCGCAGGTCTTCGAAGCCGAGCAGCCCGTCCGGCAGGTGGATGGCGGCGTCGTCGCGCACTTCGATCTCACCCAGTGACTTCGAACGCAGGATCATGGTCTTCCCCCTCGAGAACGTCCTCAGCGATCAATCACGGTCAATCGCGGTCAATCCAGATAGTCGAGCAGACTCAGGCTGAGGATCCGTGCGCCCGTCTGCAGCGCGGCCTGCAGCGCGACTTCCTGCTGCTGCAGCTCCATCAGCGCCGCGGGCACGTCCAGATCCTCCAGCCGCGACTTGTCGGAGGCGACGGTGACCGCGTCGCTCTGCAGGTTCGACTCGAGCCCCTCGGCCCGCAGCATCAGCGTGCCGACCACTCCGTGCGCCGCGACCACCCGGTCGTGATCCGCGTCGAGATTGCGACCCAGCTCCGCCAGCGATTCTCGATCGTCGTCGCGCAACGCGTCGCGCAGCTCGATCAGGCGTGCGAACAGCTCCTGCCCCTCGCCGAAGACATCGGACGCCGGCACACGGATGCTTAAGAAAACGTCCTCCCCCACCTGACGAACGATCGGCGTGTCGTTCTCGACCTGCGAGGAGATCCCGACGATCGCCCCCGCACGGTCGGTTCTCGCGACGAAAGGCTTCTCCAACGAACGGACCCCCCCGAGCAGATGCACGCCGGCGAAGCGCTGATTGCCCAGGTCCAACGCCTCGCGCACGAGCGCGTCGGCCTGTTCGCCCAAGATGGCGCGATCGTCGGGGCCCAATGACCCGTTGCCCGCCTGCGTGACCAAGACGCGCGACTGGATGACGACCTCCTCGATCTGCGTGAGGAGCGAGTCGGTCGCCTCGAGGTGGGAGCGGCCGTTCGAGAGATTGCGCTGGTACTGGTTGATGGCGGCGATGCGATCTCGGGCGCGCAGCGTCAGCGCCGTGCCGACCGGGTCGTCGGACGGGGCGTGGATGGCCCGCCCGTCGGCCAGGCCGCGCTGCAACTCGCTGATTCGGCCCTGCGCTCGATTGATCGAGCGGAGGATCGCGCTGTACATCGACTGCGATGGGATTCCGGAGATCATGGCGCCTCTCAGACCGCGAGCAGGGTCTGGTACATCTGGTCGATGGTGGTGAAGAGTCGAGCGGCGGCCTGGTAGGCGCGCTGCGACGTGAGCAGACGGGACAGCTCTTCGTCGAGATTCACCCCGATCGTGGCCTGACGCTGTCCCTCCAAGGTCTCCAGAGCGGCCGACTCCGCTTCGGCGATGTCCCGCGCCTGCGAGGCGAGGAGACCGACGCCCGAGATGGTCGATCCGTAGAACTGCGAGAACGACGCGGCGCGCCCCGCCATGACGCGGGCCTCGCGCAGCCCGGCGATCGAGAGGGCGATGTCATTGTCGCCGCTGTCGCCTGAGCTGCCCGCGGCCACGCGCGAGGGATCGGCGATGAGCGCGGCATCGACCTGGAGCTCGTTTCCTTCGACGCCGCGGAAGAACGGCTCGCGATCCGGGCCGGCGGAATAGCGTTCGTTGACCCGTTCACGGATCGCTCGCGCCAAGGAGGTGAGCTGCTGGCGGAAAGCCGGCACGATCTCCTCGCGCACTTCGACCAGTCCACCCACGCGGCCGGTCAGTCCTTCGACCGTGTTTCGATCCGAAGCGAAGACGACTTGGCCGCGCACCTGTCCACCGAGGAGACGGATATCGGTGTCGAGCTCCTGGACTTCACTCCCCTGCACGACCGTGCGCCCCCCGAGGCGCACGACGACCGAGCCGTCGTCCAGGACCATGTGTCGCGCGCCCGCTTCGCGCGCGAGTTCGTCCAAGAGCCGATCTCGCTGATCTTCGAAGTCGGCCGTGGCGCCTTGCACCGTGTCTTGGCCGCTGACCGCGACATTGATCTGCGCCACCTCGCCCAGACTCCGGTTGATGCGAGCGACCAGCTCGACCAACTCGCGTTCGCTCGCATCCACGATCTCGCTCAGGCGCTGGTCTTGACGAACGAAGGCTTCCCCGAGGGCGACGCCGCGCTCGACCACCACCGATCGAGCGGTGAAGTCCTCGGGTTCGTTCGAGAGGTCGGCCCAGGAGTCCCAGAACGCGTTCATGATCGTTTGGAGCCCATGGTCCGAGGGCTCGTTCAGGATCGCCTCCAGCCGCGAGAGCCCCCCCGCGCGCGCCTCCCAGCGACCTGCGAGATTCAGCTCGGTGCGGATCTGATCGTCGATGAAGGCGTCGCGATGGCGAACGACGCCGGAGAAGCGGACGCCGCTTCCGAGGACCCCCTCGGGGCCGCGCTCGGGATACTCGGTCTCGAGGATCGCGCGCCGTCGCGTGAAACCCGGGGTGCTGACGTTCGCCACGTTGTGCCCGGTCACGGTGATCGCGGATTGGTGCGCGAGCAGAGCTCGCCGCGCGATCTCGAGTCCTTGCATCAAGCCGGCCATCGGTCGTCCTCCGTCTCCGCGTTCCTACGCGGCGCGATCGACTTTCCAGGCGAATCGCCGTTCCGTCGGAATCGCGCCGAGCGCGCCGTAGCCGCCTTCGGCGCTGACGGCGCGAACCGCGACCGCCGCCAGGTCCTGGCGTCTCGCGTTGCACCATTCGGCGTTGCGACGGGCCACGAAGCCGATGCGTCGCGCGCCGGCGCCGATCTCGTCCCGCAGGCGCCGCGCCTCGGTCACGCTCGCGCGCAAGAGCTCGGCCTGCGCCGAACGCGGTCCCGCCAACCAGCGCTCGACCGCTTCAGGCCCGGCCAGGTGGAGACTTCGTTGCGCCGCGGCGGCTCGGGCGGTCTCCAGCGACTGTTCCTGGAGCGCGAGCAGCGCCTGCAGTTCGTCCGCGGGCGCCGCGCGTCGGATCGCGTCCTCGCAAGCGCGTTGCGCCGAGAGCAAGGCGCGCGCCGACTCGATCTCCACGCGGAGCACAGAGAGGACGGTCGAGAACTCGGAGTCCTCGGAATGGAAAATGGCGGACAAAGCAGAACCTCCCTGTTCCTACCTGTTCCTACGTTCGGGTATCGGCGGGTGCGCGAGGTCGCTTGACGTCTACGGAGTTCGCGGCGCTAGGCGCCGACGGGATCGGAGCGGTCGAAGCGCGCTTTCAGATCGAGCACCCGCTCGACGTAGTTGCGCGTCTCCGCATAGGGCGGAATGCCGCCGTGGCGCGCCACCGCGCCCGGACCGGCGTTGTAGGCGGCCAGCGCTTCTTCCAAGCCGCCGAATCGCTGGAGCTGGCGCGCGAGGTACTTCGCGCCCCCCACGATGTTCTGCCACGGATCCTTGGAGTCGTCGACGCCCAGCTCCCTCGCGGTGCCCGGCATCAATTGCATCAGTCCGACGGCGCCCGACGGCGAGACCGCGTCTGGTTTCCCGCCTGACTCGACCTGGACGACCGCGCGCAGCAGATTGACCGGCAGGTCGAAGAGGCGTCCGGCGCGCGCGATCAGATCGTCGGGGAGTGCGGAGGTCGACAGCGCGCGCGGGAGCGGCTTCACGGTGACGGGAACTGTCGCGGGCGCTGTCGCGGGAGCGGTCAAGCCGGTCGAGGGCCAGGAGGCGGCGAGTCGATCGGCCATCGCTTCGGTCCAGAAGCCGCCGTACGCATCGAGCCCGCTCGTCTGCATCAAGGCGGCGTCTTCCCCTTCGCTCGGTCGAAAGAGCGCTTCGGTCATCGGACGCAGCAACTCGTAGAGGAGCGCGCGACGAAAATCATGGTCGGCCCGCTCGGTCGATCGGGCAGCGGGCGCAGTCTCCCCACCGGGCGTGGCCGCGCTGGAGAGGGCGGAGCGGATGGCGTCCACACTCCGCGGAATCACAGGATCACCAACTCCGCATCGAGCGCGCCGGCCTCGCGCAGCGCCTGGAAGATCGCGATCACATCGCGAGGACTCACCCCGAGTGTGTTGAGCGCGCCCGCCAGCTCCTCGATCGTGGCCGTTCCCTGGAGCGTGACGAAGTTCCCGCCTTGATCGGTAACCGAGATCTCGGACTGATCGGCGCGCGCGGCCTGAGTCCCCGGCGGCGAGAAGGGCGCCGGCGGATAAACGTCGGTCCGGTTCTGCACGCGGATCGAGAGATTGCCATGGGAGATCGCCACCGCATGCATCGTGACGTTGCCGCCGGCCACGACCGTGCCGGTGCGCTCGTTCACCACCACGCGCGCCGGCGCGCCGGTCTCGACCTCGAGTTCTCCGATCTTCGCCATCCATCCGACGGAAGAGGCGACGGCGGAGTCCGGGAGTTGGATCCGCACGGTGCCCGGATCGAGGGCGATCGCGCCGCCGCCGGTGCGTCGGGTGATGGCGTCGACCACGCGTTGCGCGGTCGTGAAATCGGGGCGGTTGAGCACCAGGTCGAGCTGGTGCTTCGGCTCGGTCGGGCGAACGACCTCGCGCTCGACGATGGCGCCGGTCGGGATCCGTCCCACCGTCACCTGATTCTGCGCGACGCGCGTGCCGCCGGGAGAGTCGGCCGAGAATCCGCCGACACTGAGCGGGCCTTGCGCCACGGCGTAGATCTCACCGTCCGCGCCTTCGAGCGCGGTCTGCACGAGAACTCCACCGCGCAAGCTGGAGGCGTCGCCGATCGAGGAGACGGTCACGTCGAGCCGCGAGCCGGAGCGCGCGTAGGGCGGCAGGCTCGCGGTGACCAAGACCGCCGCCACGTTCTTGACGCTCATCTCCTCGGGCCGGATGGTGAGACCGACGCTCTCCAGGAGCGTGCTCATCGAACGCATCGTGAATCCGGTCGACTTCTTGTCGCCGGTGCCGTCGAGGCCGACCACGAGCCCGTAGCCGACCAGTTGGTTCTCGCGCATCCCTTCGAAGTAGCCGATGTCGCGGACACGCGCGGCCGAAAGCGGTGCGGGGGCGAGCATCGAGCCACCCGCCGCGAGCCAGGCGACGAGCAACGTCGTGAACCGGCGGCGCATCAGAAGATCCACGAGAGCACCCGGTGGAAGAGGCCCGGGCGTCCAGTGCGGTGCACGGCGCCGTTGCCGGCATAGGCGATGCGCGCCTCTGCCAGATAGGTCGAGAGGATCGTGTTGTCGGCTTGGATGTCTTCGGGCCGCGCCACGCCGTGCAAGGTCAGGCGGTCTTCTTCGCCGTTCACCTCGACCAGGCGACTCCCCTCGATCACGAGATGCCCATCGGGCAGGATCTCGATCACGCGCGCCGTCAGCTTGGTCGAGAGCTGTCCCGAGAGACTGACCGCGCCGCTGCCGGTCGCCTCGTTCTTCGTGCTCGTGCTCGCGCCGAATTCGGGGAGGATCTTCAGCAGACCGGTGCTGGTCTCGGCTGCCGCGTCGAACTTGTGTTCCTTCTTGGCCCGCAGGCTGGAGCTGTTGCTCCCCTGCGACTGCTCGAAGACGATGACAGTGATCAGGTCGCCGACCTGCATCGCCTTTCGGTTCGTATACCGAAGGCCGCCCGGCTCGGTCCAGAGCGAACCGTCGTCGCTCCGGGGGCTCGCCGTCGCCGTCGCCATCGAGATCGCCAGAAGCGTCAACAGCGCGCCTATCGCTACTCTCATCACTCCGTCCCTCCGGTCCGTACGGCCGGTGATTCCATGAGCACGGTTCCCGGCGCGACGACTCGGCCGCGACAGTCGCGCCTCGCCCCTTCCAGTCGCAGCGCGACCTCATCGTCGAGCCAGCCGTCGGAGCGCACCTGTGCGCGTCCGGCCACCTCGAGCCCGGCCCCGCGATAGATCAGCCGCACCCACTCTCCGCTCGCCACCAACGGCGCGGCGGCGACGTCGGAAGGCGAGAGCGCCGTCCCCGCCGCCAGCGATCGACGCGCGATGCCAGAAGGAGGGAGCGAGGTCTCTCCCTCAGCCGCGGGAATCGATGGCACCTGCGGCGCGGTCCAAGTGAGTTCACGACGAATCTCGGCGGCGCCCAGATCTGCGCCGATCGTGGTCGCCTTCGCGAGCACCCAGACCTCACGACGACAAGCCACCGCGGCCTCGACCGTGCTCTGCCTGGGTCGTCCTGCCTGCAGGCCGCGCAGTTCGAACTTCGCCAGCGCGTTTCCACCGTTGGAAGCCGGAGTGTGCTCGAGCGCTCGGAACTCGAGGCCGTCCCAACGCGCGATCTCGGCGGCCAGAGCCGGAGCGATCCGCCACTCGACGCGCGCCGAGTCACAGCCGCAGGCCGAGCGAAGGGTCGCTTCGGCGGCGGCGGTCCACACCTTGGTCGCGGAGGCGACAGGCGCCCCCGCGCTTCGCACTTCGCCGACGGCGAATGCGAACAGTAGAGAGAGCGGCGGGAGCACTCGTCCCCGCACGAAGAGATCCGCCATCGTTCCCCCCCACCACAAGGGCAGGCGATTTCGGTTCTCCGGCTGTGTCGTCCTTGACATGCGCCGCTCTCCATCTTCGCGGCCCGCGTTCGCCCGGGCAGAGTTCTGCAACTGAATCGGGATCACGCAGGCCGGATGTTGGCCGCGATCCCCATCATGTCGTCGGCGGCCTTGACCGCCTTGGAGCTGACCTCGAACGCGCGTTGCGCGAGGATCATGTTGACCATCTCCTCGACCACCTGGACGTTTGACCGCTCCAGCGCGCCCTGCGTGATCGATCCCAGTCCGTTCTCTCCCGGCACGCCCACCTGCGGATCGCCGGAGACGCCGGCGTCGCGGAAGACGTTCGAGCCCTCGGCGACCAAGCCGGCCGCATTCGGGAAGCGCGCCAGCAAGATCTGTCCGATCTCGTTCGCGCCGACCTGGCCCGCCTGCTCGACGAGGATGCGACCGTCGGCGGTGATGGCAATGCTCGACGCGTCGGACGGGACGGTGATCTCCGGCTGGACGACGAAGCCCTGATGCGTGACGAGCCGTCCCTGCTCGTCCACCGTGAGCGAACCGTCGCGCGTGTAGCCGGTCGTTCCGTCGATCCGCTGCACCTGGAGGAAGCCGTCCCCTTCGATCAGGACATCGAGCGGGTTCGACGTCACTTCCGAGTCGCCCTGCGTGAAGATCTTGGTCGTGTCGGACGGTCGGCTGCCGTGACCGACCTGGAGCGGCGCGGAACGGCCGTTTCCTGCGGCGCCGGTGGCCGGTTCGATCGTCTGATAGAGCAGATCCTCGAAGCCGACGCGGTTGCGTTTGAAGCCGGTCGTGTTCACGTTCGCGAGGTTGTGCGCCGTCGTGTCGAGGTAGAGCTGCTGCGCTCGCATCCCCGCCGCCGCGCTCCGCAGCGCTCTCAGCATCGGTGGACTCTCCCTTTCATCGCTGGGATCACTACTGCGACGCCCAACCGAGCAGGCGTCCGAGGCTCTGGTCCTGGGTCAGGATCGCGCGCTGGTTCGCCTCGAAGGCGCGCACGAGCGACATCATCTCGATCAGATTGGTGACGGGATCGGAGTTGCCCGCTTCGAGCGATCCCTGGAGCACGCGACTCTCGGGGTCGGCCTCAGCGCCCGCCTCCGAACGAAGCAGCCCCTGCCCCACGTGGTGCAGCGAGTTCGGATCGGTCAGGCGCACCACGCGCAACTTCCCGATGATCTCTTCGCCCGCGCGCACCGTGCCGTCGTTCCCCACGGCGATCGCGCGATCGGAAGGAGCGACGATCGGACCGCCGTCTCCCAGGAACGGCGCGCCGCTCCGATGCAGGAGCGTGCCGTCGGGTCCGCGCAGCATGCCGCCATCGCGCGTGTAGAGATCGCCCGCCTCGCCCTGCACGGCGAAGAAGCCGGCCCCGTCGATCGCGAGATGGTTCGGATCGCCCGTCGTCTCGATCGCGGCCGGAGTCAGGTCGATGCGCGGCGCCAGCACGAGCGCGTTCGCAGCGCCGATCGATCCGCCCGCGCCGGTCGTTCCTCCGTTCGAGCCGACGGCGCCCGCGTCTTCCAACTCGCGATGGAAGGCGGAGCGATCCTGTCGGAATCCGACGGTCTGCGTGTTCGCCAGATTGTTGGCGACGATCTCTTGGGCGCGCATGGCCGGGCCGAGAGCCTCTGCGTTCGCGCGTATGCCTCGCAACATGGGTCGCCTCCTGGCGGCTGGTGAATACACGCTCTGTGCCAATCTCCGATCGGGCGCGAAGAGCGACGCTCGCGGCGCGGGCTGGGGAGCGCCATCCCGCGCCGCCACTCGCGGTTGGAGGGTTCCTCGGCGCGCCGCCCTCCGAGCTCGTCGACGCCACGGATCTCGTCGCGGCTCGCAGTGCGATCGACCACTGGGCAAGCTGTGACCAGTGAGGGGGCAATCTTTGCCCGTTGCCGGTCGGGAGACCCGCTGCCTACCTTTGTTTGTGGCCAACCCCTCCGCCTCGACGACCGGCTCGCTCCTCGCCTGTCTCGCCATCCTCACGGCGTCGGCAATCGGGTTGCAGATCGCGCGCCTCGATCAGCGTCCTTTCCTCGGGCTGAGCGAGCACGGACGTAGCGTCGCCGTCGTGCATGGCGACGGTCCGGCCGCTCGCGCCGGACTGCTGCCGGGCGACGAGTTGATCGCGATCGAGGATCGCTCCGTGATGGATCTCGCCGATCCGTTCGCTCGATTGCGCGCGGAGGGACTGCGGCCGACTCGACTCACCGTGCTGCGAGAGGGCGCTCCGCGAGAGATCTTGTTGGAGCCGGTGGCGCTGCCCCCGAGCGAGCATGCTTGGCAGGTGGGACAGGGCGTCGTCGCGCTCACGACGCTCTTGATCGGGACGATCGTGGTCACGCGCCGCGCCACTCGCCTCTCCATCGTCTTCTTCGCGCTCTGCTACGTGCTCGCTCTGCTGCTCTTTCGTTTCTCGACGCCCGACGCGAGCTGGGCGCTACGCGCGACGTCGTGGGCGATCGAACTCTTCTCCGCGCTCCTGCCCGCGCTGCTCGTGCACTTCTTCCTGCTCTTCCCCTACACCCGCGCGCCGCTGGTCACGCGTCCCTGGCTGGCCGCGCCCATCTATCTGCCCGGACTCGCGCTCTTCACGCTCTCGGTCCTGGTAGCGGAGAATCGGTGGCTCGGCCCGCTCGATCCCGCCGGAATGGGCGCGCTGCTCCTCTCGGGCAGCGCTCTCTACGCGATGATCGCGATCTCGGTCGCGCTCACGCTCTATCTGCGCGCCTTCCGCACCACGCCGCTCCCGACCGTCCGGCGAAAACTCAGGGTCACTCTGCTCGGCACGATCCTCGGGCTCTTGCCGCTCCTCGTCGTGGTGACTCTGCGACTCATCCAGCCGACGCTGAATCTCCCCGGGGATCGCGCGGCCACCCTGGCCGTGGTGCTCCTCCCCGCTTCGTTCGGCTACGCCATCGTCCGCCACGGCGTCTTCGAGCGGGAGGTCTTCGTCCAACGGGTGCTCGTCTATGCCGCGCTGACCGCTCTCTTCCTCTTGACCTATCTGTTCAGCTCGGTGCTCCTGGGGCGCGCGTCCATCCGGCTGCCGTTCGGCCAAGCCGCGCTCGGCAGTCTACTCTTGGCGATCTTCGTCATCGTCGTGATGAGTCCGCTTCGCCAACGGCTGCAGGACCGGGTCGATCGATGGATCTACCCCGACCGCTACGACACCCACCGCGCGCTGCGGGAAAGCGCGCTCGCCCTGCGCGGTTCGCACAGCGCCGAAGAAGTCGCGATGGGCCTCTTGCACACGGTGGAGTCGGCCCTGGGCGCGCGTCGCGCCACGTTGTTCCGCCCGGTCGGCAGCGGCGACTCCTTCGCCCTCGTCCACACGCTCGAGGCAGAGACGAACGCCAATCGGTCGCTGCGCCTCGGCCGCCTCCTCGCCGATCCGCTCTTTCGCATCGGACGCCCGATGACGCGGGAAGAGTTCGAGACGGAACTGCCGTACGGGTTCCTCCCTCCGTCGGACCTGGAGGCGCTGCGCGAGTCGAAGGCGCGGGTGATCGCGCCAATCGCGTCTGGCGCGCGGCGTCTCGGCATCCTCGTGCTCGGCGCACGCGCCTACCGCGAGGCCTACACGCCGCCCGATCTCGTGCTGCTCGACGGACTGATCGCGCAGGCCGCGCTCGCCCTCGACAATGCGATCTACCGACAGGCGAGCCACGGCCACGCGGATCTGCAGCGTGAGATGGAAACGGCGCGCACGCTGCAACAACAGCTCCTGCCGCATGCCTTGCCGCATCTCGCGCGGTTCGATCTGGCGGCGCGCAATCTCTCCTGCAAGGAAGTCGGCGGCGACTACTACGACTGCCTGTCGGTCGAGGGACGCGACGGCGTTCCGCAGGAGATCACGGTCGCGATCGGCGATGTCTCCGGCAAGGGAGTGCCGGCGGCGCTCCTCATGGCCAACGTGCAGGCCACCTTCCGCTCCGAGGCGACGCGCGGGCAGGCGCCCGACGAGGTCTTGGTCGCGCTCAACCGACGCCTCTGCGTGCTGGAGCGTCCCGATCGCTTCATCTCCTTCTTCTGCGCGCGGCTGGAAGCGGGCCGCCGTCGACTCCGCTACGCCAATGCCGGCCATCCGCCGCCGCTCTTGCTGCGCGGATCGGGCACGATCGACCGGCTGGAGCGCGGCGGGCTGCTCCTGGGCATCCGCGACGGCGAGCGTTACGAATCGGGCGAGGTCACGCTCGATCCGGGCGACCTGTTGATCCTCTATACCGACGGCGTGGTCGAGCGCGGCGGCGCCGGCTCCACCTTCGGCGAGACCGAGTTGGAGCTCTTCGCCTCGCGCCATCGCCACCTCGGCGCCGAGGACCTCTTGGAGCGGATCCTGGAGGAGCTCGGACGTCAGAGCCCCGGCGAACCGGACGACGACACGACGCTCGTCATCCTCAAGGCGCTCTAGGCGGAGTTCTCTCGTCGCGCGATCGCGCGCAGCCTATCTCCTCCCCGATTGAAGAGACGGGACGTCGCGAGCGCGCCGATCTGCAGCGCCACCTTGCCGAAGTTCTCCAGCGGCGACCCTCGCAATCCCATGCGCGCGATCGGCGCCGCGCTCTGCCTCAGTTCGCACAGCTCGAATCCGGTCGTCCGCAACATCCGCGCGAGCGTCGACGGCGTGTACTCGAATAGATGGTACGGAGGGAGGCGCAGAGTCTTGACTCGTCCCGATCCGCGGTAGAGCGCGAGCCCGACCTGCGCCGAGAGGAGATTCATGGTCGAGGGCACCGCGACCACGAGCAGCCCCTGCGGCTTCAGCCACCGGCGCACGGCGCCGAGACTCGTCTTCGGATCGGGCAGATGCTCGAGCACATCCCCCATGAAGACCACGTCGAACGACTCCGGCTCGAACTCCGCATGCTCGATCGCGCCGCACGTGACCGCGAGATCCAACCGCTCGCGCGCGAACCGGGCGGCGTAGTCGGAGAGTTCGAGCCCCTCGGCGCGCCACCCGAGGCCGGCCATCTGCGCCAGGAAGAACCCTGGACCACAGCCGATCTCCAGATAGCGCCCGCGACCCCCCGTGCGACACGTCAGCGTGCGGTCCAACTCCGCCGCCGCGCGGGCGCGACCCGCCGATCCCGCCTCGGCCATCTCCATGTACGCGGCCGCGCCATGCGCTCCCACCGTGGCCGAGTTCTCGGTGAAGTACTCCTCGGCATACATCGCCTCGATCTCTTCCGCCGACGGCTGCGGATCAACATAGGTCAGCCCGCACTCCTGACAGCGAACGCCGAGGAGATGTCGCTCTTTGAACGCGTAGCGGAACGGCAACGGCGCGCTGCGCTCGGCGCCGCAGAGGGGACAGGGGCGGGTGGAGGTCGGCATGGCATCGCATCCTAAAGTCTCGAGCCGTCCCGTCCGAAGGAAGGAAGTGGAAGACAAATCACGCGGCGCCTCTCCGGGGGAAGACCAGGGACGGGTGGGATCGAGCCGAAGCGCTGGGTGTGGCATCACTGCTCGACAACAGAGAGACTGGCGACGGCCAAGGAGCCCACGGAGGGCCCCCGACCGGAAGCGAGGCAGGCATGGGTGTCGATGTCCTGGCGCTCTTGCTGATCGATATCTTCTGGTGGCTCAAGCGGTGACGACGGAGTGATCCGACGGCCCGCTGGAATCCGGATACCGACAGCTCTCACGATGACGACGACGCGGCGCGGTCCTTCGGATCGCGCCGCGCTCATTTCTCAGCGCGAGAAGTAGATCCAGCCCGCCGCGCCCACCACCAGGCAGTAGATCCCGAAGGCGAAGAACTGTCCGCGGCGGATGACGCGCAAGAGGAACTCGATCGCGAACCATCCGCTGACCAAGGAGACGAGCGCGCCGAGCGAGTAGAGGCCGGCGTGCGCGCCGGTCCAGGCCTGCGCGATCTCTCGCCCTTGGAAGGCGATGGCGCCGGCGATGGCCGGAATCGAGAGCAGGAACGAGAAGCGAGCGGCTTCGACGGGACGCACTCCGGTCCAGAGCGCGGCCGCCATGGTCGCGCCGCTGCGCGAGATGGCCGGAGAGATCGACCAGGCCTGCATGACGCCGATGAAGAGCGCGCGCCCCCACCCGATGCGGTTATCGCCCTTCGGGGCGAACGTCGTCGAGAGCAAGAGCAACCCGTTCACCATCAGTTCTCCGCAGACCCAGCGTGGATTCGCGAAGGCTGCCTCGAAATAGTCTCCGAAGGCGATCGCCGCGATGACCGCGGGGACCATCGCGACGCCGAGGAGTCCGATCTCGGTCACGGCCGCGCGATCCTCGATGCCGCGATCTCCCGTCACGAAGCGGAATCCACCCTGCGTCAGCCGCAGCAGATCGCGCCGGTAGTAGACGACCACCGCGATCAACGTGCCGACGTGCAGCACCAGCTCGAGGGCGATGCCCGGCTCGCTCACCTGCAGGAGCGCGCTCGCCAAGACGAGATGCCCCGAGCTCGAAATCGGGAGGAACTCCGTCAGCCCTTGGACCAGTCCGAGGAAGACGACCTGCAGCCAGTCGAGCGTCGCTGGAGGATTCACGGAGTCGGGACTACCTCGTCCAAAGCGCCGCGAAGTTCGCGCGCGAATCTCTCGACCGCTTCGGTCCCTTCACTCGCGAGCTCCAAGAGACGCGCGCCGACGACCACGCCGTCACACTCCGGGCCGAGTCGCCGGATGTCTTCGGCCGAGCGAATGCCGAAGCCGGCGACGATCGGAACATCGGTCACCTGTCTCACCATCGCGATCTGCGCGGCGAGATTCTCCGCGAAGGCGCCGCCCGCGCCGGTCACTCCCGTGCGCGTGACGCAGTAGACAAAGCCGGTCGCTGCGCCCGCGAGCTGCACGAGCCGCCCGGGTCGCGAAGTGGGCGCGACCAGCACGACCGTCTCCAATCGATGCGCGTCGAGACTGCGCCACAACTCCGGCATCTCCTCGGGCGGCAGATCCGAAATCAAGACGCCGGCCACGCCGGCCGCCTTCGCATCCTCCGAGAATCGCTCCGCCCCGTAGGCCAGGATCGGATTGAGATAGCTCATCAGCACGACCGGCATCGTCCAGGCGTCACGCCGCTGCCGCACCTGGGCGAGGATCTGGGTGAGGGTGACCCCGTTGGCGATCGCTCGCTGCGACGCGGCCTGAATGGTCGGCCCGTCGGCGATGGGATCGGAGAACGGCACACCGAGTTCGAGCACATCGGCGCCCGCACGGCCCAACGAGAGGATGTTCGCGTCGCAGGCGTCCCAATCGGGATAGCCGGCGGTGAGGAACGGGATGAGCGCGCGACCGCCGCGAGCGCGCCGCGCTTCGATCGCGCCCCGCGCGCTCGAACTCACACCTTGCCGCGCAGTCGGTCGGCCTGCTGGTAGCAGAGACGTCCCTTGTCGTAGTCACCCGCTTTGTCGTTCGCGACGCCCAGGTGGTAGTAGGCGTCCGCGTTGACCGGATCGAGCTCGACCACGCGCGAGAGACACTCGATGGCGAGCGCCGGCTTGTCGCTCTTGTTGTGCGCCTTGCCCAGCGAATAGAGCGCCTTGATCGAATCAGGCCGCCCCTGCAGGCAGTACTGGAAGAGCCGCACGGCCGCGTCGTACATCCCCTTCTTGAAGTAGAGGACGCCGAGGTGATAGTTCGCTTCCCAATTGCCGGGATCGAGCACGAGCGCGCGGCGCAACTCCGCCAGCGCGGTTTCCGGCGCCTCGTCCATGAGAGCGACACCCAGATTGAAATGCGCCAACACGCAGTCGGCGTCGATCTCCAGCGCGCGTTTGAACTCAGAGATCGCGTCCTTGCGGCGTCCGAGATCACCATAGGCCGCGCCCAGGTTGCAGTGGCTCTCGACGCTGGCCGGATTCAGTTGGATCGCGCGCTGGAACGCGGCGATGGCGCCCGCGGAATCGCCGCGCTGATCGAGCAGCACGCCGATGTTGATCTGCGCCTTGGTCATCTCGGCGTTCACGGCCAGACACTGCTCGAAGACGGCGATCGCCTCGTCGTCGCGACCGGCGCGCATCAGCGTCACGCCTTGCCGGAAGCGCGCCTCGGCGTCGTTCGGCGCGATCTTCACCGCGCGACCGTGGGCCGCCAACGCGTCGTCCCACCGGGTCTGGTCCTCGTGCAGCCGTCCGCGCAGGGTCCAGAAGTCGGCGGTCGTGTCTTGCGGCCCGCTCGCGCGATCGAGGACTTGCTGCGCGCGCTCGGGCCGTCCCGCCTGCCGATGCGATTCACAGCAGAGCGCGATCAGCTCCCAGTCGCTCTCTGCATCGAGTCTCGTTTCGAGCATCTCGCCGGCGCGATCCGGCCGACCCGCCTCTCCGTAGGCGCGGACCAACTGCAGCAGGAGCTCACGGTCGGCGGGGCGTGAGCGCAGCTTGCGCTCGAGGTCTTCGACCCGTTTCCACGCTCGTTCATCGGCACTCACGGCGACTCCTGCACGAAGAGGGGGTCGCGCGAAACAGCACACGTACTAGGGAGACGCACACTCCGCGCGGATCTCGGCGGCGATCCCTCGCCGCGCGTCAGAAACGAACGCCGGCCCCGCATCCGGAACCGACGTGCCGTGACGTTAGGAAGGCGGCCCGCCCAAGTCAAGCCGGGGCGCCCGCCGTCGTCAGGCCGCGCGCTTGAGGGTGTCGATTTCCGGCAGTTCGTCGCCGCTCGTCTGGCCCCCCGAGGCCACGCGGACCGAGAGCCGCAAGACGAAACCCCGCTCCAGATCCTTCGGATCGAGCAGCACCGGGACGTGGATCTCACGAGGCAGCTGGAGCGTGGGCGCCGGCGCGGGAGTCGAAGTCGCCATCGGCGTCGGTGTCGGGATCGGCGTTGGCAGGGGCGTCGAGATCAGGATCGGCGCGACCGGCGGAGAGGTAAGCGGAGTGACCGGAACGGCCGGCGCCAGATCCAGCATGGGAACCGGGACGGGAGCGGGGGCGGGGGCCGGCGTCACCGGCGGCGCCTCGAGCTGAGTCTTTTCCGACACCGACGACACCGACGGCGCCGACGACACCGAGTCGAATGACATGCTCGGCTCGGCCGTAAACTGAGCGTGGTCGAACCCGTCCTGCGTCGAGTCCTTGCGCCCCCCCAACCATCGGCGGAGTCGATCCGCGACCGAAGGCGCCGAACCATTGTCGAGACCGACCTCGCGCGCCTCGGCGGCCGAAGTAGACGCGGGCTGCGAGACGGCATCCGCCGACGCGGCGCTCGACGCTCCGCGCGCCGGCCCCATCTCGAATGCGTCGGATCCCAGCGTGAAACCAGATCCGGTCGAACCGTGCGCCGCAGGGTCGGACGCTGGGCGATCGGCCGGCTCGATGCGCGTGCTGTGACGGGTCTCCAGGACGAACGGCGAGGCGGGCGCCGCTGACGCGGAGTCCGCGGCGGAAGTTCCGCCCCCGTCTGTGCGGACGGCTTCACCGAACGAGGCGGCGCCGGTCGCGATCTCGATCCCGCGTCCGCTCGCGATGTTCCCGGGCGAAGCGTGCTGCGGACCCAACGGCGAGACGATCGAACCCGAGCCCATCGGCATCAGAGGCGGCGCAGGCGGCGCAGGCGGCGCGAGCGGCGCAGGTGGCGCCGCCATCGTCGGCGCCATGAAGGCCGGAGTCGGTTCGGCCGCGCTCGTTGCAGCGGCCACGCTCTCCGCGCGCCGCGTGGAATTGACCGGAACGCCGACCTCCTTCGAGAGCTTGCGGAGCAACAGCTTCGAGACCGCCTTGAACGTCTCGACCACACCGCCGCCCGACATCGCCACCGCTTCGTAGTGAGGCGCGCCGTTCGGATTCAGCACCTGCTCCAGCTCATCGATCGAGTAAACGTCCGGGAGGTCGCGCTTGTTGTACTGGATGACCCACGGCATCGTCTCGAGCGTGAGCCCGTGTTCGCGCAGGTTCTCCTTCAAGTTCTCCAGGCTCTCGACGTTCTCGTCCATCTTGCCGCGCTTGGAATCGGCGACGAAGACGACGGCGTCGACGCCCTTCAACACGAGCTTGCGCGTGGCGTTGTAATAGACCTGTCCCGGCACCGTGTAGAGGAGGAAGCGGGTCTTGAAGCCCGCCAGCTCCCCGAGGTTGACCGGCAGGAAATCGAAGAAGAGCGTGCGCTCGGTCTTCGTCTTCATCGAGACCATCTTGCCGCGGTGGGTCTGCGGAATGGAGCTATAGATGAATTCGAGATTCGTGGTCTTCCCGCTCAGACCGGGCCCGTAGTAGACGAGCTTCGCGTTGATTTCTTTGCCCGAGTAGCTGACGAGAACCATGGACCCTCCCAAGGCGCGGCTCAGTCCGCCGCCCCTTGCACCTGACGCTGAGTTGTCTCGGCCGCCTCAGGCGACCCGGCCTCGCGTCGCTCTCGATGGCGCCGGCGAAACCCGTCTCACCCTCTATGGGTCTCCCCGGTTTTATCGGACGCGAGCAACGGCGCCTTGACCCCGGATGAGGCCGGATCCGGCCGAGCCGGGGGCTCGCGTCAGCCGACTTCAGCCGACATCAACGAGCGGAAGCCGCTGGCCGTGCAGCTCGAGCAGCCGCGCCCGCACCAGGCCCTGTTCCGGGCGATTCAACCCAGGATCGAGCCGGAGCAGCTCTCCGGCCTTCCGGTGGGCCAACTGGAGGAGGTCCTGATCTCTGGTGAGATCGGCCGCCCGCAGCGTCGGCAGCCCATGTTGGGCCGTCCCCATCAGTTCCCCCGGCCCGCGCAGCCGCAAGTCCTCTTCCGCCACGCGGAATCCGCTCGTTTCACGCAGGAGGATCCGCAGGCGCTCCATCGACTCGCGCCCGACTCCACGGCCGACCACCATGAAGAAGTGCGACTCGCCGCCGCCGCGACCGATCCGGCCGCGCAACTGATGCAGTTGCGACAGCCCGAACCGCTCCGGATGTTCGATCACCAGAATGGTCGCCTCGGGCACGTCGACCCCGACTTCGATCACCGTCGTCGCCACCAGACAGCGGACCTCGCCGCGTCGGAAGCGCCCGAGAATCTGCTCCTTCTCTTCTCCCGCGAGCCGTCCATGCAGGAGCGCAACGCCCCCCTCGCGGAAGCCCGGCAAGAGCGCGAGTTCTGCCGCCATCTGCGTGGCCGCGCGCATCTCCAACTCCTCCGACTCTTCGACCAACGGATAGACGAAGTAGGCGCGTCGTCCCTGAGCGAGCTGCGCGCCGGTCCAACGCAGGAGATCGCCGCGACGCGCCTCCGGCACCAAGCGACCGGTGGGCGGCGTCCGCCCGGGCGGCATCTCATCGAGCACCGTCAGATCCAGATCACCGTAGAGAGTCATGGCGAGCGTGCGCGGAATCGGCGTGGCGCTCATGACCAGCGTGTGCGGCGAGCGCCCCTTCTCTCGCAATCGCGCGCGCTGCCGCACTCCGAATCGATGCTGTTCATCGACGACGACGAGCCCGAGCCGCGCGAACTCGACCGGGCCCTCCAAGAGCGCATGCGTGCCGATCAGCGCAGCGAGTTCGCCGCTCACCAGTCGTTCGAGCAACGGACGCCGCTCCCCCGCGCGCGTCCGTCCCAGGAGCAGACCACTCTTCAGACCGAGCGGCTCGAACCAGCTCCGGAAACTCGCGGCCTGCTGCGCCGCGAGCACTTCGGTCGGCGCCAAATACGCCAGTTGGAATCCGCACTCGATCGCGCGGAGCGCCGCCAGCGCCGCCACCACCGTCTTGCCGGATCCGACATCGCCTTGGAGCAGCCGGTTCATCGGAGTCGATCGCTCGATGTCGGCACTGATCTCCGTCACGGCGCGCTCCTGCGCGGGCGTGAGCGTGAACGGGAGCGCGCTTCGAAATCGATCGGTCAGACTTCCGCGCGGATGCGACGACGGAGGCGGATCTCCGTCCCGCGCCGGCGTCGGCCCCGGCGTCTCTCCCTGTCGGTTCTTGACCAGCCCGAGCGCGAGCTGCAGCCAGAACAGTTCATCGAAAGCAATGCGCCGTCGCGCCGCTTCCGCCTGCGCTTCGTCCTCCGGGAAGTGCGCGTGCCGGTAGGCCAGCGCGAGCGACGGCCCGCCGATCTGCGCCGCCAACGCCTCGGGCAGCGCGTCCTCGATCACCGCCTTCTCCAGCGCCTCGTGGATCGCCCGCCGCAGTCCCTTCTGCGAGATCCCCTGCGTCGACGGATAGACCGGAACGAGACGTCCCCCGGAGAGCGCCTCGGCCACGCCTCCCGGCGGCAGGACTTCGTACTCCGGCGCCTGCAGCTCGAGCCGCGCCGCAGCGGCGACGAGACGCACCTTCCCGTGCAGCAGCAGCCGCGTCCCGGCCTTGAGCTGCCGGATCAGGAACGGCTGGTTGAACCAGACCGCGGTCGCGCTGGCGCTCTCGTCCGAAAGCGTCGCGCGCACCAGTGAAAGCCCGCCCCGAACTCGCTGGGACACGATGCTCGTGACCGTAGCCACACAGGTCGCCTCGATCCCGGGCAGGAGATCGGCCAGCGGCCGAACGCGCGTCCGATCGACGTAACTCCTAGGGAGATGGCCCAGAAGCTCGCCCACCGAACTGATCTCCAGCCGGGCCAGCCGCTCCGCGCGTTGGGGTCCGACCCCCGGCACGAACTGGACCGGATCAGCGAGCCGCACCGGCGCCTACCAGAGGGAAGTTCGGCGTTGTGGGACCTGGGAGCACCTCCCTATACTCCCGCCTCTTTGCCGCCTCGTCCACGGACATCCATGGAGAGGCCTGTCGGTTCGTCGAGGAGGTCCGATGTCTCGCGCGTGTGATATCTGCGGTAAGGGAATCCAGTTCGGCAATCAGATCAGCCACGCCAACAACCACACCAAGCGTGTCTGGCAGCCGAACCTCCAGCGTGTCCGCGCCTTCGTCGAAGGCCGCCCCATGCACCTCAAGGTCTGCACCAACTGCATCAAGTCCGGCTTCGTGACCAAACACGTCCGCAAGCCCGGCGCGGGTACGACCAAGACTCCGACCGCGTAGGCGCCGAGCGCTGACTTGGTCGGTCCCCACCTTGGCGGGTCCGGGCACCTACGAGGCGAAGACCGGAAGCTCCGCTTCCGTGTGAAAAGAGGTGCAACTGTTGCCGGCAACAGTTTCACCTCTTTTCACATGCGGTGGGCCGATGGTTGGATGGCGGCCGGTTGGATGAGCCGCTGACGCGTCGCGGCTCACGTCGGATCGAACACCAGCCCCTCTGCCGGATCGAGTCCCCGCCTCACGCCCGCACCCGCACCCATGCTCGCAGACTCCGGCGGCGGACCGCGCGACGCGGTCCGCTTTACAAATCGTCCAGTAGCCCCGGATCGGCGAACGCCCGCGCGAGCGGGTGGGTGGAGTCGACGCGTAACACGGCGGCCATCTCGGCGCGGCCGCGGGCGGGGTCGCCGCGGCGGAAGCAGCTGAGGCCGAGGGCGACTCGGGCGTCGATGTAACCGGAGTTGAGGCGGACGGCTTCCTCGAAACTGGCGGCGGCTTCTTCTTCACGGCCTTGGAGTTCGAGGCTGCGGCCGAGGAGTTGATGGAGGTCGGGGTAGTCGGGAGTGAGAGCCAGCGCTCGGCGGAGGGTCGACTCTGATTCGACCGCTTCGCCGCTTTCCAGTTCGACGCGGGCCAACGCTTCCAGGGCGCGGACGAACTCGGGGTTGAGGGCGACGGCTTGTTCGAGGTGTGCGCGGCCCTCTCGGGTGCGCCCGCCGCGGTAGAGGACGAGGCCGAGGCCTAGGTGGGCATCGGCGAAGTTGGGATTCCGTTCCAGGACTCGTTCGAACAGGCCGCGCGCTTTCTCGGTCTCGCCGGAGCGGAGCAGTTGATAGCCGAGCTCGCTCGTCCCGCGGATCAACTCGGGGTCGGCGTCGAGTGCGATCTCGAGTTCTCGGACGGCGTCTTCGGTGCGGCCCTCGGCCGCGAGCGTGAGCGAGAGGAAGTAGCGGGCTCGGTGGAACGCGGGGTGCTGCTTCAGCGCTTCTTCCATGAGCGCGCGTGCGGCGGCGAGATTGCCCTGGCGGAGTTCCGCCACGCCGAGATAGAGGGTGATGTCGGGGAAGTGCGGCTGGAGTTCGGCGGCGGCGCGCAGTTCGTGGGCGGCGTCGCTCGGTCGATCGTCGCGCAAGAGCGTGAGCCCGAGTTGGAGACGCGCCTCGACGTAATTCGGGTTGATCGCGAGTGCGTCGCGGAACTCGAGCACGGCCAACTCGAGCGCGCCCGCTTCGCTGTAGAGCGCGCCCAGCTTGCAGTGGAGGTCGGCGTAGGTGGGACGCTGTGCGACCGCGACGCGCATCTGTTCGATCGCCTCTTCCAGATCGCCGCGGTCGTACGCCTCGAGTGCGTGGTGGAGATGGTCCTGACTCTCGCGTCGCCGCTCGGTCTCCTCGTGCACCTCGCGCATGATCCCCTCGTCGAGACCGAAGGCCAGGTCGAGGTTGAGACGCGGCGGCAGACGGAAACCCTCGCGCGAGAGCGTCCTCAGTTCGGCCAGCGCCTCGTCGGCCCGGCCTTGATGCCACGTGGCCAGCGCGAGCGCGGCGCGCGCCTCCACAAACGAAGGATTGATGCGCAGTGCGCTGCGGCAGTGATCCTCCGCCGCGGCGTGCTCACCGTCCCCGGCGAGGATGCGGGCCAGGAGGAAATGCAGATCGGGGTAGCGATAGCCGGCCTCGAGGGCGCGCTCGAACTCGCGGCGCGCGTCGTGCGTCCGGCCTTGGCGATTGAGGGAGAGTCCGAGTTTGGCGTGCGCCTCGGCGACGTAGAAGCGGCCGAGGCTGTGGTACGGGTTGTTCCGATCCTGGATCGAGGTCAGCGCGAGCTCGAACTCCCGCGCCGCCACGTCGAACTCCCCGCGATTGAAATGCAGGATGCCCCGACGGTAGTGATCCGTCCCCGCCCGCGCGAACAACTTGCCGAAGAGAGCCATGGTGGGCGCCTCTCGTGTGCGGACGCGATCGACCTGGAGAGCTAGTCCATCCGCTTGCGGATGAAGGTGGGCACGTCGAGCAGGTCGCGCTGTGCGCCCCGCCCATCGACCGTCGCCTCGTCCCTCACCCAGGCGCGCGGTGAATGTTCCGCCGCGCCGACCAGAGGTCTCGATTCACGCACGATCGATGGGCGCGCCAGCGAGAGCGGGGCGTTCGAACTCCTTGTTCCAGAGGCGCTCGTCGGGGACGTCGGCGCCTCGCCGTACAGATCGGTTTCCACTCTGCGCTCGGTCCGGGGCGGCGTCAGGAAGAGGTCTTCCTCACGTCGAGGCGCGGACACGGGCGTCCAGTCGTCGGCTCCCGCCCGGCCCCACGGATTCGCCGGGATGCCGGGAGCAGCGGGCCCAGGCGTCGGCACAGGCGTCGGCGTGGCTGAAGCCATAGCAGACGGCGCAGCAGCTCCTTCGCGGGCGTCGTTCGACCTCGCGCGGTCGTAGGCGCCCGAGATCGAGACCTGCGTGCGACGCGATTCGGCGGAACGGAGCACGTCGGCGGCGCGGAGAGCGTCGCTGGCGGCGTAGCTGGCGCTGTCGGGCGCCTGGGGGAAGCCGGTGGCGATGATCGTGACGCGCATCTCATCGCCCAGAGTCGGATCGACGACCGCGCCCCAGAAGACGTCGGCGTCGTCGCCCGCGCGGTCGGCCACGAACTGCGCCGCTTCGGCCGCCTCGTGGAAACTCATCGAGGCGCCGCCCTGCACGTTCACCAGCAGCGCCTGCGCGCCGTCGATGGTGAGCTCCTCCAAGAGCGGACTGGAGACCGCGGCTTGCGCCGCCTCCATCGCGCGGCCGGCGCCGCTGGCGAAACCGCATCCGAGGAGCGCGTTCCCGCGGTCGCGCATCACCGTGCAGACGTCGGCGAAATCGAGGTTGATGATGCCGTGCCCGATGATCAGGTCCGAGATGCCGCGCGTCGACTGATAGAGCACTTCGTCCGCCAGGAGCAGGGCCGAGTCGAACGAGGTGCCGGTCGGCACGATGTGCATCAGCTTCTGGTTGGGGATCGCGATGAGCGTGTCGACATGCTGGCGGAGTTGCGCCAGGCCATCGAGCGCGCGCGTCATCTTCTTGCGGCCCTCGAAGGAGAACGGCTTCGTCACGATCGCGACGGTGAGCACGCCGAGTTCCTTGGCCAAGCGCGCGATGACCGGCGCAGCGCCGGTGCCGGTGCCGCCGCCCATGCCCGAGGTGATGAAGAGCATGTCGGCCCCGAGGATGATCTCCTGCAACGTGTCGTGATCTTCCTCCGCGGAGAGTCGGCCGATCTCGGGATTGCCGCCGGCGCCGCGGCCCCGCGTGGTCTGCTGTCCGATCTGGATTCGGTTCGGGCAGGCCGCGCGCTCGAGCGCCTGGGAATCGGTGTTCGCCACCCAGAAATCGACGCCCGTCAGCCCGGCCTCGACCATGCGATTCACGGCGTTGGATCCACCCCCACCTACCCCGATGACCTTCAAGACGGCGGGCGCCGTGCGGTTGTCGACGAGCTCGAGCATGAGCTAGCACCTCCGTGTGTGCGTCTCTCTGGCATCCTTGCGGGAGACTAAGTGGTTGGCACCTTTATACAGAATGCGGCGCCTTTGTGCATCCCTCTTCCTCGTTCGCGCCTAGAGGTGCTCGCGGAACCACTCGCGGAACGGCCGCCGAACACGGTCCAGTAGGTTCGTTCCGACCCGTCGGGTCCGCCCTTCAGCGGCGCCGTAGAGCACGAGACCGACCGCCGCGGACATCCGCGGATCGGCCGTCCAGTCGGTCACTCCCTTGAGACCGGTCGGCACTCCGACTCGGGCCGGCAGACCGAGCGTTCGCTCCGCCAACTCGGTCAGACCACGGAGGGCGGCGGTCCCGCCGGTCAGAACGACGCCGGCCTTCAAGAGCGACGGATCGAGGACACGCTCCACCTCGGCGCGGGCGAGCGCGAAGATCTCCTCCGCGCGCGGCTCGATGATCGATGCGACCACCTGCGTCGTCACCCGCTTGGGTTCACGTCCCCCGACTCCCGCCACCTCGACCTCTTCGTGGGGCGCAACGCGCGCCGCGATGGCGGCGCCGTGCTCCAGCTTGAGCCGCTCAGCCTGATCGAGCGAGGTGTGCAGGACAACCGCGATGTCGTTGGTGATCGCTTTGCCTCCGTAACCCAGAACGGCCGTGTGGCGCACGCTCCCTCGCTCGTAGACCGCGACGTCGGTCGTGCCGCCGCCGATGTCCAGCAAGAGAACGCCGAGCGCCGCTTCGTCGTCCTCCACCACGGCACGCGCCGAGGCCAGCGACTCCAGGATGAGCGCGTCGACTTGCACGCCCGCGCGGGTGATGGCGCGCAGAAGGTTCTGCACCGCGGTCGAATGCACCGTCACGATGTGCACTTCGGCCTCGAGCCGCACGCCCGACATGCCGAGCGGATCGCGGATCCCGCGCTGTTCATCCACGGTGAAATCGCGCGGCAGGCAATGCAGGAGCTGCCGGTCTCCGGGGATCGGATAGGCGCGCGCATGCTCCAGCACACGCTGCAGGTCGTCTGAGTGGATCTCGCGATCCTTGCGCGAGACGCCGATCACGCCGGTCGACTGGAACGAGCGGACATGCTCGCCGGCGATCCCCGCCATGACGTTCTTGATCGAGATCCCCGCGCTCTGACTGGCGGAGCGGAGCGCGTCGGTGACCGCCTGCGTGGTCGCTTCCAGATTGACGACGACCCCGCGCTCGAGCCCGTCACACGGACAGGCGCCGACCCCGAGGATCGAGGTGACGTCGCCGTTGTCCACCTCCGCGACGACCGCGCAGACCTTGGTGGTGCCGACATCGAGTCCGACTGTGACCTGCGTAGCGCTCACGCGGCGTTCTCCTCGTCGGACGCGCCAGTGTCTTCGGTCGGCGGCATCTGGCCCGGCGCGGGGCGCACCACCACCTGATCGCGGAAGCGCAGTTCGAGCACCGCGTCGTCGATTCCCCACCCGTCCAGGTCTTCCAAGATGCGCGGCAGGTGCGCCCAGAGCTCGCCGTTGATCGAAGGATCCCAGAGCACGACGCGATGACCCGGCCTCAGGTAGACGGCGAATCCCTCTTCCCCCAGATAGCGCACTTCGGAGATCGCGCGCCAGAGTTCAGGTGAGCGATCGCGCACCGAGGCGAAATGTGCGACCCAACTCGCGTCCAAGACCGACTCGATCCTCGAGCCCGGGCGTAGCTGGCCGGGAAAATCGCCGGTCAGCACGGGGAGATCGATCGGATCGAAGACCGGGTGGGTCTCGAGCAAGACTCCGTCGCTGGAGAGATCGCAGTTCATGCCGTCGATGGGAGCGCCGAGTCGCAGCAGGACATCTCGCTCCTGGATCCGCAGCTCCAGACCCCTCGGCGCGACCCACCGGATCTCCGCCGCGGCCACGCGCGAGTGCGCCGCGAGCAGACGCAGATCCGCGTCTCGCGGAACGCTCCACCAGGCGTCGCCGGTGCGGAGACCGGCGGCGGCCAGCAGCTCGTCCGCGGGCAGTGTGCGATTGCCGGAGACGGCCAGGCGTCCCACCGTCCAGAAGCGCGTGGACGGACCCGCCAACTGGAGGAGCGCGAGAGTCGCCGCCGCGGCCAGGCCCAAGCCGAGAAGCCCCAGCCAGACCGGGGCGCCGCCGCGGCGTCTCGGCGCCGAGATCGGGTCGCGGTCGTTCATCGTCCGTTGCCTCGGGCCAGAACGCCGGCCTCGAGCTGCGCCAAGATCGGCTCGCCCCAGCGCGACACGTCCCCCGCGCCCAACGTGAGCAGGAGATCGCCCGGGCGCAGGAGCGGCGGCACCCGCTCCAACGCCGCGGCGCGGTCGCGCACGCGCACCACCGGTCGGTCGGTCAGCACGCCGATCTGATCGGCGATGAGATCGGAACTGACGCCGGCGATCGGCTTCTCGCCGGCCGCGTAGACATCGGCCAGCACCAGCAGATCGGCCTCGGCCAGGACCTCCGCGAACTCGCGGGCGAGAGCCTGCGTCCGCGAGTAACGATGCGGTTGGAAGAGCACAACGAGGCGACCCGGGTGCACCGATCGCGCGGTGGCGAGGACGGCCGCGAGCTCCGTCGGATGGTGGCCGTAGTCGTCGATCACGCGGACTCCGCCCGCTTCGCCGCGCAACTCGAACCTGCGTCCGACCCCGCCGAAGTCGCCGAGCCCGCTGAGACAAATCGACTCCGGCACATCGAGTTCGCGCGCGACGCCGATGGCCGCGAGCGCATTGAGAACGTTGTGACGACCCGGGAGATTCACCACCGCGCGGCCGAGCGCGCGGCCGTGATCCTCGACCAAGAAGCTCTGCCGGTACCCCTCGGTCACCACCTCCGAAGCGCGCAGATGATTGCCGGCCCCGAATCCATAGGTCAGCACCCGCTTGCGCAGTCGCGGCAGGATCGAGCGGACATTCGGGTCGTCGCCGCAGACGATCGAGACGCCGTAGAACGGCACCTGCTTCATGAACTGCAGGAAGGCGCGGCGGATTTCGACCAGGCCTGGGTAGTGATCGAGGTGTTCGCGATCGATGTTGGTCACGACGGCGATCGTCGGGAACAGCTCCAGGAAGGAGCCGTCGCTCTCATCGGCCTCGGCGACCAAGTACTGGCCCGCGCCGAGGCGCGCGTTCCCTCCGGAAGCGCCGCCCACCATCTTCAGACGTCCGCCGACGACGACGGTGGGATCGAGGTCCGCTCGCGCCAGGAGGTGACCGACCAACGAGGTGGTCGTCGTCTTGCCGTGCGCGCCCGCGATCGCGATGCCGTAGCGCAGCCGCATGAGCTCGGCCAGCATCTCCCCTCGTTTGAGCAGCGGCAGCCCGCGACGACGCGCTGCGCGCACCTCGGGGTTGTCCTTCGGCACCGCCGAAGAGAAGACGACGAGATCCGCCTGGCCGAGATGCTCCGCGTCGTGTCCGATCTCCACGCGAGCGCCGAGTGAGGCCAGCCGGTCGGTCACCTCGCTGCGGCTGGAGTCGCTCCCGCTCACCTCGTAATGCATGGTCAGCAGCACTTCGGCCAGACCGCTCATGCCGGTTCCGCCGATGCCGATGAAGTGGATCCGCCGAACGCGGCCCGCACTCACGCGGTGGCCCCTCTCTCCGGCGCGCGGCGTCGAGCGCCGGCGGGAGGACGCGGTCCTCCCGAAGTGGGCGCGGGACCGGGCCGTGAGTTGGGTCGGTCGCCGGAGTCCCCGCCGCGCGGAGGTCCGCTCGGCCGCGGACGGTTCGAACGGTCCCAGGTGCGGCCGTCGCCTCCGCGATTGCCTCCGCGACGTGGACCGTCGTCGGCGCGGCGCAGCGCCGGCAGCGGCTCCGGCAGCGCGAGGCCCGGCAGGTAACGCGCCAGACTCTTGACGATGGTGGCCGCGGCATCGGGCCGCGCCAGTCGGAGGGCGTTGACCGACATCTCGCGCAGACGCGGACGATCGGCGAGCAGCGTTTCGATCTCCTCCGCCACCCGCGCGCCGGTCAGCTCCGCGTCGGTCAGGATCACGCCGCCGCCCGCGTCCCGCACCAGCTCCGCGTTCATCTGCTGGTGATTGCCGGTGGCGTGCGGATACGGCACCAGGATCGACGGCAGACCGCAGGCGCAGAGCTCAGAGATGGTCATGGCCCCGGCGCGACAGAGCACCAGGTCGGAGAGCGAGTAGGCGTCTCCCATGTTGCCGACGAATCGCCGCACCCACGTCTTCACGTTGGCGACTTTCGCCGCCTCCAGCATCCGCTCGTGATCGAGATTGCCGGTCTGGATGAGGAACTGGATGTCCTCGCGCCCCGCGAAACGCGGCAGCGCCGCGATCATCGCCTCGTTGATCGAATGCGCTCCTTGACTGCCGCCGAGGACCAGCACCGTCGTGACCTCTTCCTCCAGACGGAAGAGACGCGCCGCGCGGCCGCGACTCCCGCCGAGCACTTGCGCGCGCAGCGGGTTGCCGGAGAGCTTCAAGTGCCCGCGCTTCGGGAAGTGCGCCCGCGCGCCGGGGAAGGCGAGGTGCACTTCCGCCGCCAATCGCGAGGCGACGCGATTGGTCAGCCCGGGCACGCTGTTCTGTTCCTGCAGCACGATCGGCACGCGCGCGAGCCAGGCGCCGACGACCACCGGCGACGAGGCATATCCGCCGGTCGAGAAGACGACGTCGGGGGCATACTCGCGGACGAGATCACGCGCGCTGCGGCAGGCGCGGATGAACGAGGTCACCGCGCGGATCGACGCAAGACCGGGACGCCTCGGGAATCCGACGACTTCGAGAGCGCGGAAGGCGAAGCCGGCCTCGGGGACCTGCTCCTTCTCGATACCGCGTTCGCTGCCGACGAATAGGACTTCCAGTCCGGGACTACTGGCCTTCAAGGCTTCGGCCACCGCGAGGGCGGGATAGAGATGCCCTCCGGTGCCGCCGCCGGTGATGAGGATTCGCACTTACGCCCTCGTCGGGCTCCCCATCCATCTCCACGCTTCGTCGGCTCGAACTCCCGGTTCGGGCTGCGCCGCTCGCGAAATCGAGAGCAGCAAGCCCATCGCGGCCAGATTCGCCAGGAGCGAACTGCCGCCGTGACTCAGGAACGGCAACGGCACCCCCGTCACCGGACCGAGACCCAGCACCACCACGGAGTGGAGCAGGAAGTTCAGCCCGAGACTCACCGTGAGTCCCAGGGCGAGCGTCTGGCCGAAGACATCGGGCGCGAGTCGACTGATGCGCAGCCCGCGCGCGATGACGACCAGATAGAGCGTGAAAAGGATGGCGACACCCAGGAAACCCAACTCCTCACCGACGATTCCCAAGATGAAATCGGAGTGCGGGAGCGGGAGGTAGAAGAACTTCTGCAGCCCTTGCCCGAGTCCTTGGCCCCAGAGGCCGCCGGACCCGAGCGCGATGAGCGACTGCTCGACTTGATATCCGAGCTTGGCTTCCCCGCCCTTGTGCGCGAAGAAGTCGGTGATGCGATCGAGCTGATAGCCCCGCAGCGAGAAGCCCAAAAGGACCACGCACGGGGCCAGAGTGATCAAGAGACGACGGATCGGCTGGCCCGCGACCCACAGGAGCGAGATTCCCAACGCCGCGATGAGCACCGCGGACGAGAGATTCGGGAGCAGCTTGGCCAAGAGAGCCAAGCCAAAGATCGCGGCCAGGGGCTCCAAGAGCCCGCGCCACCGACCTTCTCGCCAGTGCGATCGATTCGATACGTAGTAGGCCAGAAACAACACCAGCGCCAGGCGAGCGAACTCGACCGGCTGGATCCGGATGCCACCGATGCCGAAACCGCGATTCGTCCCGCTGTCGTCCTGAACGACACCGATGCCGAGGATCTGCAGCGACATGATCGCGAAGAACGAGCCGAGCGCCGCGACCGCCACCCAGCTGTTCCATCTACGGTACGACACGTTCGCCAGCACCGACAAGACGAGCCCTCCCACCAGGAGCTTGCTCGCCTGATCGGCCAGATACGCCATCTCCGAGTGCCGGTCCCGCAGCGCGAGGATCGCGCTCGAGGAATAGACCATCACCAGCCCCAGCAGGCACAGCAACCCGACAGCGCCCAGCAAGACGCCGTCGATGCGCCCCGGCCTAGACATCCCCACCCCCTTCTCCGCGCCGACGCGCGAGCTCTTCGACCGCGGAGCGGAATTTCTCGCCCCGATCTTCGTAGTCCCGGAACATGTCGAAGCTGGCGCAGGCGGGAGACAACAGCACCGTCCCCGCGTGGCCGCCCCGAGCCAACTC
Source organism: uncultured bacterium (assembly GCA_964631125.1). GTDB lineage: Bacteria > Eisenbacteria > RBG-16-71-46 > CAIMUX01 > CAIMUX01 > CAZVYN01. Next base: position 29,313 of record CAZVYN010000025.1, read on the forward strand.
GAACGAGCGCTCGACTGCTTCGGAGAGACTCGCCACTCGCACCTGAGGCGTCGCGCTCCAAGTCCGGGCGAGCAACTCGGCGCCTTCTCCGATCAAGACCAGATGCGCGACCTGACGCGCGACCAACGGGGCCAGCGGCGTGAAGTCCTGACCCTTGTCCTTGCCGCCGGCGATCAGCACCACCGGCTCGTCGAAGGACCGCAGTGCGACCTCCAGCGAGTCGACGTTGGTCGCCTTCGAGTCGTTGATGAAGACGACGCCGTCGATCTTCGCGACCTGCTCCAGTCGATGCGGCAGACCGGGAAAGCTGCGCAGCGCTTCGGAGATTCCGCCGGGTGTTCCCCCGAGCGCGGCGGTTCCGGCGGCGGCGGCCAGTGCGTTGGCCAGGTTGTGCTCGCCGCGCAGTGAGAGGTCGGAGCGAGCTCCGAGGTCATGTTCCCGGCGGTCGGCGTCTCGCAGGACGACGCGGCCGTCGCGCGTGAAGGCGCCTGGATTCCCCCGATCCCGCGCCGTCGCGCGGTGGAGACTCGCGACGGCGCGAGCGGCGATCGTGTCGGCCAACGCATCTTCTTCGCCGACAACCACCACGCCGTCGGCCGAAGTGTGCGCGAGCAGCGAGAGCTTCGCCTCGCGGTACTCCCCCAGGCTCGAGTGATAGTCGAGATGATCGGGCGCGAAGTTCAAGAGCACGGAGACATCCGGGCGAAATCCGGGAGAGTCGGCGATCTGGAAACTCGACGCCTCGACGACGAAGTGCGCATCGGACCGCGCCCGCACCGCGTCGCAGAACGGCCGTCCGATGTTCCCCGCCACCTCGGTCGGGCGACCGGAAGCCTGCAACATCGCCCCGGCCCAGGCGGTCGTCGTCGACTTTCCGTTCGTGCCGGTGATGGCGAGCACGGGGCCGCGACAGAGGAGCTGTCCGAGGGTGAGCTCGCCGATGATCGGAACTCCGCGCTCATTCGCGGCGCGCAGGAAGGGCGCGCGCGGCGGGATGCCCGGGCTCTTGACCAGGAGATCGTAGGTGTCGAGCCAAGTGGGATCGTGCGGACCGAGGCGGAGCTTCGCGCCCCGCGCGCAGAGCGCCGCCAACTCCTCCTTTGCCTCCTCCGGCGCCTTCAGGTCGAGCAGCTCCAGTTCGCAGCCGGCTTCGTCCAGGACGCGCGCGGCGGCGAGCCCGGAGCGCGCGAGGCCGAGCACGGCGACGCGCGGCGCCCCGGCGGAGGCGACGCGACGCGGCAGCCCGAGCACATCCAACGGCCAATCGCGCGAGCGCTTCGACTCGAGGGCGTTCACTGCAGCTTCACCGTCGAGAGGGTGACCAGGGCCAAGATGATCCCCAGGATCCAGAAGCGGATCACGACGCGTGTCTCGGGCCAACCGAGCTCCTCGAAGTGGTGGTGCAACGGCGCCATGCGGAAGACGCGCTTGCCTCCCCGGTACTTGAACGAGAGCACCTGGACTACGACCGAGAGGGTCTCCGCGACGAAGATGCCGCCCACGATGACCAGGAGCAGCTCGCGCTTGATCAAGACGGCAAGCATGCCGAGTGAGCCGCCGAGCGCGAGACTGCCGGTGTCGCCCATGAAGACCTGCGCGGGATGCGCGTTGTACCAGAGGAAGCCGAGCGAAGCGCCGAAGAGCGCCCCGGCGTAGATGGCGAGCTCACCGCTGCCTTCGAGGAACGGCAGGTTCAGATACTCGGCGAAGTTCTGATTGCCGCAGAGATAGGCGAGCCCTCCGAAGGCGACCGCGGGCGGGATGACCAGACCGATCGCGAGACCGTCGAGCCCGTCGGCGAGGTTGACCGCGTTCGAGGTGGCGGTCACGACCAGCGCGACGAACGGCAGATAGAGGATCCCGAGATCGAAGAGTCGATCCTTCACGAACGGAATCGAAGTCGCCGTCGTCGTCTGGCTGCCGAACGGCTCGGCCCAGAGGATGACGAGCCCGCTGATCATGCCGATCGTGACCTGACCGACCAGCTTGTAGCGGCCGAGCAGTCCGTTCTTCTGTTTGCGCACGACGCGGAGCCAGTCGTCGAGGAACCCGAGCGCGCCCAAGGCGACGGTGGTCCAGACCATGATCCAGACATTCAGGTTGGTCAGGTTGGACCAGAGCAGGGTCGGCACGATCGTCGCGAGCAGGATCAAGAGTCCGCCCATGGTCGGCGTCCCCTGCTTGACCAGATGCGACTTCGGTCCGTCGGTGCGCACCTGCTGGCCGAACTTGACCCGCTGCAGCCAGCGAATGATGGGCGGCCCGAAGACGACACAGATGATGAGCGCCGTCACCGCCGCGTAGGCGGCGCGAAAGGTGATGTAGCGAAAGACATTCAGCAGCGGGAACTGCTCGTGGAGCGGAAAGAGGAGGTGGTAGAGCACGAGGGTCAGTTCTCCTCTTGGCCGTGACTGGGCGACGCAGCCAACGCGGTGAAGATCCGCTCCAACGCAGTCCGGCGAGACCCCTTCAGCAATACGAGGTCGGACGGCGCGAGCTCGCTCCCGAGCGGTGCGATCGCGTCGACCGTGGACGCGAACCAGCGCGCTTCGCGCGTCGCAGTCGTCGCAGTCGTCGCGGCAGTCGCGGCAGTGCCGGCAGTGGCGGCAGTCGCGGCAGTCGCGGAACGCGCTGCGTGGAACGCCTGTTCGGCCGGCCGCGCCCCTTCGCCGATGAAGTAGGCGAGACCGAACGCGTCTCCGTCAGGAACGGTGGGACCGCCTCGTCCCGCCGCGCGTTCGCCCAGTTCGCGATGGATCTCGTTCGCATGCGCGCCCAGCTCTCCGAGTTCGCCGAGCACCAGGACGCGTCGGCTCGGATGAGGAACCGTGCGAGCGAAGTCGAGCGCGAGCCGCGTCGATTCGGGGCTCGCGTTGTAACAGTCGAGTAGCCAGGTCACGCCGCCCGCGAGGCGCGGCTCCATGCGAAGCGGACGCCGCGGTGCGCTCGCCAGTCGCGGCGCCAGAGCCGCGGCATCGAGTCCGAGTGCATCGAGTGAGGCCAGCGCGGCCAGCGCACTGAGGAGGGCGCCGGGACCGAGGAGTGAGAGCGCGATCGAGCCGCCGTGAGTGGTCTGGAAGCGCGTGCCGGTCAGGGTCATCTCGACCGACCCTGGAATCGGATGCCAGGTCGCCTCGGGCGAGAAGCCGAAGGTCACGGTGCGACCGGCGCGCCGCGGCAGTCGCGCGAGCACCCAAGGATCGTGCACGACGACGAAGGGCGCGTCTTCCGCCAGACCCTCCAGGATCTCGAGCTTGGCCGCGAGCACCGCCTCGCGCGATCCGAGATGGCCGACGTGCGCCGTGCCGACATCGGTCAAGACTGCGACCGACGGCCTCGCCAGACGCGAGAGGAGCGAGATCTCACCCGCGTGATTCATTCCCAGTTCGACCACCGCCGCCTCGTGCGCAGGGGCGAGGCGCAACAACGTCCACGGGACGCCGACGTGGTTGTTGAGATTCCTTTCGGTCGCGAGCGTCGGACCGGCGCCCTGCAGCAGGTGCGCGAGCAGATCCTTCGTCGTCGTCTTGCCGCTCGAGCCGGTGATGGCGACGAGCGGCCGAGCGCCCCACTGCGAACGATGGGCGCCAGCCCAGCGCTGCAGGGCCGCCAGCGTATCGTCGACTTCGACTCGGGCCAGCGACTCCGATGCGGAGTCGGAGCGCGCCCCGCGTTCGACGAGGGCGCCGGCGGCGGCGCGAGACGCGGCGTCGTCCAGGAAGGCGTGTCCGTCGAATTGCTCGCCGCGCAGCGCAACGAAGAACGCGCCGCGGGAGAGCGCGCGTGTGTCCGAGCAGAGGTCGGAGGCGCGCACGGTCTGCTCCGCCCTAGCCGGATCCGAGAGAGTTCCTCCGGTCTCGATGGCGATCTGCCCCAACGTCCAGCTCGGCTGGAGCAGCGCGGCGGCGGCGGCTTTGCGATCATCGAACGGATGCACCGCGTCGCCGATCGTCTGGGTCGTCTCGGCGCCCTTCCCGGCGATCAAGATCGTGTCGCCGGGGCGCGCTTCGGCCAGCGCGGCGGCGATCGCCTCCGCGCGGTCGCCGATTTCGACGAACTCCACCGACGTGGCCTCGAGACCGGTGCGGACGGCGGCGCGGATCGCCGCCGGATCTTCGCCGCGCGGATTGTCATCCGTCAGCACGACCGCGTCGGCCAGACGGCCCGCCAGGAGCCCCATCTCCGGACGTTTCGTACGATCGCGATCTCCGCCGCAACCGAAGACGACGACGAGCCGCCCGGGAGTGAACGGCCGCAGACTGCGGAGCGCCCGCGAGAGCGCCGCGGGCGTGTGGGCATAGTCGACGACGATGTTGAAAGGTTGCCCCGTCTCGAGGCGCTCCATCCTTCCCGGAATCGCACGCATGCGACCGAGTCCGCGCGCGGCCGTCTCCGGATCGATCCCGAGAGCGAGCGTGGCGCCGAACGCGGCCAGCAGATTGTCGACCTGGAACTCTCCGAGCAGCGGGCTCGCCACGATCGAACGGCCGCGCGGATGTCCGATGGTGAGGCCGATGCCGCCGGGCGAGAGTTCACACCGCTCGGCCCAGATCTCGAAGCCGGCGCTCCGACCGAAGCGCCACACCTCGTCCCGTGTGCCTTCGAGGATGCGCGGCAGCCACGGATCGTCGCCGTTGACGACGGCGATCATCGGACGCTCCTCGGGACCGCGCATCTCGGCGCGGAAGAGACGGTTCTTCGCGGCCGCGTACTCCTCCATCGAACCGTGGAAGTCGAGGTGATCGGTCGTGAGGTTGGTGAAGACGCCGACGCGAAATCGCATGCCGTACGTCCGCTCCAACGCGAGTCCGTGGGACGAGACCTCGAGGCCGACCGCGCGCGTTCCCGAGTGGCGCAGACGCGAGAGTTGGGCTTGCAGGTCGGGCGCCTCCGGCGTCGTGTGCACGGAAGGTTGCAGATCGGGCGGCGTGCCGGAGCCGAGTGTGCCGATGACCGCGGCGGATATTCCCGCCTCGGCCCAGATCGACGAGAGCATCCAGGTGGTGCTCGTCTTGCCGTTGGTGCCGGTGATCGGGACCACTTCGAGACGCCGACTCACATCGTCGTAGAGTCGCGCGGCCAGCAGCGCGAGTGCGCGGCGACTGTCGCGCACTTGGATGTAGGGACCCTGCGACGCCAGTTCCGGTCGCTCGCCCACCACCGCGAGCGCGCCCGCCCGCCACGCCTGCGGCGCCAGGTCGTGGGAGTCGCGCAGTTGTCCGCGGAGGCAGACGAAGAGATCGCCCGGCACGAGCCGACGCGTGTCGTAGGCGATTCCGCCGACGAGTGCGTCGCTCGCAGGGAGCGTCGGACTACTCGCGGGCTCGAGCGACGAGATCGCCGCGAGGAGCCGATCGAGAGGCATGCTCACCACCGCGCAGAAACTCCTTCCAGGCCAGACAGGAATCAGGGCCCAGGGTGATCGAGCAGCTCTGGCCCGAGGCGAGCAGTTCTCCCGACGCCGGAGTCTGGGCAATGACCCAGCCGGTTCCCTCGGCGCGGTACGGAGTCTCGAGCGAACGAAGTCGAACCAAGGCGTCGCGCATCGAGAGACCCATCAACGCCGGCATGCGGCGCCCGGGTCCGAGCGAGTCGACGACGACCGAACCGAGCGCGAGAGTCACGACGGACCCGGCCTCGCAGCTCTCTCCCACCGGCGGTCGGCAGGCCACGACCTGGTCTCCGACCCCTTCCACGCGCGGCAACATACCGGCTTCGACGAGCACTCGGCGCGCGACCGACGTCGACAGTCCGATCACGTCGGGAACCGACGCGACCTGCGGCGCGACCGCCAACGACTCGGGCGAGACCAGCGCCGCGATCGAAGGCGATTCGGAGGCGCCGGGCAAGATCCCGCGGAGATCCCCGACGATCTCGCGGAAGATCGGCGCAGCGACGTTGCCGCCGTAGATGTCGGAGGTGGGTTCGTCGACGTACACGATGCAGAGGATCTGCGGATCGTCGAACGGCGCGAAGCCGGCGAAGCCGGCCAGATAGCGGCGATTGCTGTAGCTGCCCTCTTCGGGGATGTACTTCTGCGCGGTGGAGGTCTTCCCCGCCGTCGGGTACCCCTCGACCTCGGCCTTCTTGCCGGTGCCGTCGGTCACGACGAAGCGCAGCATGTCGCGCAACTGCTCAGCCGTGTCAGGTTCGATCACGCGGCGGATCACCTCGGGCTCCCAGCGCTGCGAGACGACCCCTTCCGGCGTGCGCAACTCGCGTGCGAGCAGCGGTCGCAGGAGCAACCCGCCGTTGGCGATCGCGCCGTACGCCATCGCGAGTTGGACGCCGGTGACCGAGATCTCTTGCCCGAAGGCCTGGGTCACAAGTGAACGTGCGGACCAGGCGGACGGCTCGAGGATCCGTCCTCTTGCCTCGCCCGGGAGATCGATTCCGGTCTGCGGTCCGAAACCGAACGCCCTTTCCATGCGGTAAAACCATTCCCGCCCGGCCCGCTCTGCGATGATCCCCGTTCCGATGTTCGACGATTGTCCCAAGACCTCTGTGACCGTCAGCACACCGTGGGAATGGTGGTCGGTGATGATGCCGCCCGGCACGGAGCGACGTCCCATCATGCAATCGATCGGATCGTCGGGCTCGATCACACCGGCCTCCAGGCCGGCCGCGAACGCCACGACCTTGTAGGACGACCCCGGCTCGAAGGCGTCTTGGATGCCTCTCGAGCGCAGATTGTCGGCCTGCCAACTCTGCGGATCCTCGGGATCGACCGTGGGATAGTGGGCCATCGCCAACACCTCGCCGGTCTGCGGACGCGTCACGATGACGAACCCGCCCTTCGCTCGCTCACGCACGACACCCTGCTCGAGCCGCGCGGCGGCGATCTCTTGAACGCGGCTGTGCAGCGTCGTGCGCAGATCGGACCCGGGGCTCGGCGCTCGCGTGATCTCGACCGCCAATCCCTGGAACTCTCCACCGGTGGCGTCGCCCACGCTCACCATCGCGCCGGCCCGACCCTGCAGTTCCGTCGAGAAACGAGCCTCCAGGCCGCCGAGGGCTACATCGTCGCGGCCGACCACTCCGATCGTCGCGCCGCCGGCCGCCCCCAACGGATGGAGCCGCGCCGACTCAGGCACGACATCCAGCGCGGGGAACTCCGCCAAGAGCCGATCGATCGTCTCGTTCGGCAGCATGGAACGTGTGACCCAGAGGAATCCCTTTCGCCGGTCCAGCGCCAACGGCAGGAACTCGTCGCGCGAACGAATGCCGAGCTCCTGCAGTCGGTCGGCCAACTTCTCCGGATCGGACAGATGACGCGGATCGACGGCGAGCGATCGCTTGGGCACCGAACGCGCCAGCGTCACGCCGTCGGAACTGACGATCTCTCCGCGGATGGCCGGAAGTTCGATCGAGGTCTCGTGACCGGCGCGCGCACGCGCGATCCAGCGATCATGTTCGACGAGCTGAAGCCAGGCGGAGCGTCCGAGCAGGACGCACCACGCCCCGACGAAGCCCGCCTGGAGCAGGCGGACTCTACCGGCTCGAGTCATGTCCCCCGCGCGACTCTCCGGCCCGCGCTTCGTCTCCGACGAGCGGGACGATTCCGAGGAGACCCGCTTGCAGCGCCTTGGTCGGCGTCGTCTCGGCCGGCGTCGGCAGAGCGGAGGTCGCCACCAGGACGATCTCTTCCCGCGCGCCGTTGGTCACGAGTCCGCGCGCGGCCTCGATCTGCGCCAGTTCGCCGTAGGTCGACGCGCGACGGAGTCGACTCTCGACCACGCCGCGTTCCGCGTCGGTCTCCGCCAGGTCGGTGCGCAGCGTGTTGACGCGACTCCGTCGCTCCGCCACCTCGACGTTGAGCCAGACCTGGACGAGCGCGTAGACGAAGACGACCCCAAGCAGTCCGAGACCGGTCGATTTCCGGCGCTCCTGCGCACGCGCGGTCTGGAACAATTGCCGTCCGTTCGTCCTCGTCCCCTTGGCCCCGGTCATCATGTCGTCGCCCTCCTCTCGAACACTCTCAGCTTCGCGCTACGCGCCTTCCGGTTGCGCGCCACCTCCGCCGGTCCCGCGACCAGCGGCTTCTTCCTGCGAGGCGCGAACGGCGAATCCTTCGCCTGGACGAAGGCGCGTTTGATGCGCCGGTCCTCGTGACTCGCGTATGCGATCACGACCAGCCTTCCTCCCGGAGCGATCCATCGCCCCACTTGTCGGAGGAAGGCATCCAGGCGTTCCATTTCCTGGTTGATCGCGATTCGCAAGGCCCCGAACACACGCGAGAGCTCGGCCGGAGCCAGCACCTCGCGCCGCGGGCCGGCCAGAGCCCGCACCAACTCAGAGGTCGTCTCGAGGCGCGTGTGTTGTCGCGCTTCGACCAATCTTCGGGCATAGAGCGTGGCGCGCCGCGGATTCCCGTATTCTGCGAAGAGTTCGCGGAGCTCCTCCAACCGCACGCGCGCGAGATACTCTGCGGCGGTGAACGGCAGGTCGGGATCGAGCTTCATGTTGAGAGGCGCGTCGATCGTGTAGCTCAAGCCGTTCTCCGGACGAGTCAGGCTCCAAGCGTTCAGACCGAGATCGAGGAGGATCCCGTCGACGCTCTCCCGCCCCGCCTCGCTCAGAATCGGATCGAGCTCACTGAAACTCGCCCGGTGGAAACTCACGCGCGGATCGGCGCCCAGTCGCTCCGCGGCGATCGCCAGCGGCGCCGGATCCTGGTCCACACAGAGCAGCCGCCCGTTCGGGCCGAGCGTCTCGAGGATCTTCGCGCTGTGCCCGCCCGTGCCGGTGGTGCCGTCGATGTAGATTCCGTCGAGGCGCCAGACGAGGTCCTCGACTGTCTCGCGCAAGAGAACCGGTTCGTGCAATCCCGTCACAGGTTCAGACACAGGTCGACTCCTCGGGCGCCACGCGGCGAAGATCGGATCCACCCGGTATCCCCTCGCGCCGGGATGGCCGGGCCCGAGGGAGCGACATTCGGGCCCGAGAGCGGGACACCGGATGAATCGGATCTCCGTCACTTCAGTTCGGACCGAAGCCGGCCGTGCGGACGAGCCGCTCGACGAATGCGTCACTGATCCCGCCCCACGACAGTTCGCCGTCGGTCTCGCGCGCAGGCTCGCGGGACGACTCGCGGGACGATGAGTCGATCCGGGAAGACGAGATCTCGAACAGATCCCAGTCGGACTGCGAGAGGACGTAGCCGAAGATCGCGTGGATGTAGTTGGACGCGCCGTCGAGCACGACCGACTTGCGCGCGAGTCCACAGGCGCGCAGGCGACCCACGAACGCCAGCCATGCGCGGTACCGCACATGGCGGACGCGGCCGAGGTCGAGCACGAACGGCGCGCCGAGCTCTCCGCTGCGCAACTGTTCGACCACCTGGTCGAGTTGAGTCTCGCCCACCAACGACGGGAGTACGACGCGCCAAGCCGGGAGGCGCCGACACGGGACGTGACTCATCGTGGAGTACCTCCTCGCACGCTGGAGAACGACGCGCCGCGCGCGCTGTTCGAGATGAAGCGGCGCATGTCGGTCTTTCCGCGCAGCGCCAGGATGCGGGCCGTGTGACGGTCGGTGTCCACGATCTCGATGTGATCGTGGGCGCCCTGCACGGTCACGGCGTTGGTCAGGCCGACCCACTTGCGCGCGGCCGCTGGAATGACGATTCTTCCCTGGCCGTCCAACTCTTGAACGGTGGTCGAGGCGATGATGAGATCGTGCGTCTCGGACTTGTCGAAGCCGGCGTCGGCCGGCGCCAGGGAGAGGTTCTCCATGATCGCGTCGAAGGTGGAGTGGGGCATGATCCAGACCGACTCGTCGCTGATGGCCCAGTTCACGACGACCTCCTTGTCACCCATGCGCAGCAAGATTTCTCGCATCGGCGCGGGTATCGCGACCCGACCACGGTCGTCGACGCGGGCTTCCTGGCTTCCGAGCAGCCGATATGGAGTTGGCGCCGACATGAGTCACTCGCCCCCGGTCTCTGAGCCTCGAGTTCTGAACACCTTCCCCCGCATCCCACCAAATTCCCCACTTCAGGTGTCGGCGGAAGGTACGATGGGTGTTTAGTGTCGTCAAACGACGACCCCAGTAGACGCCGACCCGAAGAGTCAGTCTCCTAACGCATTCAACGCGAGCCGGTTACGGGACTAGAAGTCCTAGAATTGAAGTCTCGTCCGGCGAGCCGATACCGAACAGTCTTGCGCCGGATGGAGAGCGGCAAAACGCCTCAGGAAGGGGATTTCGAGGCGACGATCGTATCCAAGATTTTCGCCAGCCGCGCAGTCAACTCTTTGCGCTCGAAGGATTTGACTGGTGCTCTCTCCCCCGCCGCGGGGGTGAGCGGGGGGGGCGTCGAACCGTCCGTAAAAAAAAGTTCTCGAGAATCTTTCGAGAAGGGGAAGTTCGCGGTGCGTGCGAGCAACTCCTCGAGCGCCCCGGCGATCGACTCCGGTCGAGACGGATCGGCCACCCGACCCGCCCCCTGCTCGCGGATCATCCTCGCGGCCGCCCCCTCGCCGGGCACGAGCGCCAGGATCGGCCGCCCCGAACGGAGATACTCGAAGATCTTTCCCGGGAGGATGAGCCTGCCGCGAGGTGAGTCGTGCTCCAAGAGCAGGAGGATCCGCGCATCGAGCAGCGCCGCCACCGATTCGGTATGCGGCTTCGGCGGGAGGAAGCGAACGCAGTCCTCGAGACCCAGCCTCCTGACGGCAGCGGCGTCGGCATCGTAGTGCCCTCCGAGGAACACAGTGTCGGGCGCGTTCTGAGATCGGCGCGCGGCGACGATGCGCAGCCCCTGCAGGAACGGTTCGATCGGACGCTCCGGATTGAGCTGCCCGGCGTGCAGGATCGAGCCTCGGGTTTCCGCGGTCAGGTCCGGAGCGCGCGCCGCGAGTTCCGCCGCCCGCACGAAGTCCTCCTCGTCGAATCCGTTCGTCACGACCGAGATTCGCGAAGGATCGAGCTTCGGCGTGCGACGCAGATAATCGTCGCGCGTCTCCGGGGAAGTGACGACGACATGATCCGCGCTCAGCAGTACACGTCGCTCCAGCGCGCGGTGGAGCGCGTCGTGCAACGGGGTCGGCGGCGCGTACGAGAGACGCTGCGTCCAGGGATCGCGCAGGTCGGCGATCCAGGGGATGCGCCTCCGGCGCGCGATCCACAGCGCCAAGAGGTGCGCGCTGTCGGGCGACGAAGTCGAGATCATCGCGTCATGGGGTTGCTGCGCCAGAATTCGCTCCGCCGCACGGTGCGCCGGGAGCACCCAATTCCAGTAGGCGTCCGGCACCAGCAGCCAACGCGACAGCGCGCGGGCGCGGGCCACACTCGACAAAGATCGCGCGAGGGTCGCGGCGTCGGCGCGAACTCCCCGTTGCACGATGCGCATGCCCCACGCGCGCACCCGCGTGACCTGGGCCTCTGACGGGATCTCGCGCGAGAGGCTCTCGTCTTCCATCCAGTAGCGCGAGGCGCTGGTCAGCACGGTCGATTGCCAGCCGAACGACGGCAGATGACGCACGAACTTCAGCGTGCGCTGCACGCCGGCGCCGCCGAGCGGCGGGAAGAAGTAGGCTAGATAGAGGACGCGCTTCATCGCGTCATCGCGTCATCGCGCGCGACGCTATTCGCAGGCCGCGTCCATCACGGCCACGCCGACCGACTCGATGCCGCGCGGCGTGCGGGCGCGAACCCAGTACAGGCCGGGCGCCACGCGCTCACCGTCGGAGCGTCCATCCCACAGGAGCTCGCCGGGGTCGACCTCTTCGAAACGGTGCACGATCTGACCGCTCAGGTCGACGATCACGCCGGTCGCGCGACCTCCGGTCTCGGCCAGACGCACGCCGTCGGAGCAACCGGGCAGGAAAGGATTCGGATAGGCGTACGCGCCGTCGGCCGCCGCCGCCTCGGCGCCGCGCGGGCGGAAGGAAGCGAGCCCTCTCGACGTGGCGAGCCAGAGCGTCGCGCCGTCGGGCGAGAGGGCCAGAGCTTCGATGTTCGGGTTGGGTAGAGTCGGCGGTCCGATCGTCTCGTAGTCGAATCCGCCGGTGGAACGCGGCGTCAATCGCGTCAGCCCGCCGTCGCGCGTGGAGACCCAGGCGCCGCCGTCGTCCAGCGGCAGGATGCCGGTCACCTCGGGAGTCGGCAGCCGACCGAAACCGGAGCTGGTGCTGGTGAAACGGAATCCGTCCCAGATCGAGAGTCCCGAGGTCGTGCCGATCCAGACGCGACCATCCGGACCGAACTCCATGCGGCGCACCTGATCTCCGCCCAGCGCCGGATTGGTTGTGGTCGCGTAGTGGCGCCAGTCGGCGGCGAGCGTGCTCGGCAGCCCGTTGGCGTCGAGCTGTACGCGGTGAACGCCGTCGAACTCGTAACCGATCCAGAGTTCTTCTCCGACCAATTCGACCGCGCGCACCTGATCCGAGAGCAGGAACGACGTCGCCAAGGTGTAATGCCGCTCGATCGCCCCGGTCGCGGAGATGATGTAGAAGCCGTTGGCGTACTCGGGAACCTCGGCGGTGGTCGCCACCCAGAGACGGCCCGCCCCATCGGTCGTCATGTCCCAAGCGTTGGCGATGCCGGCGAACGGTTCGAACGTGTTCGTCTCGGCGCGACGCCGCTCCAGACGACACTGCTCTTCGTTGCCGCGGGTGCAACAACAGTGCGCCAACCAGAGATCGCCGCGCAGGTCGAGCAGATCGAAGGTCCAAGCGTTCAAGCGCTGGCCGCCGACTTCGAAGCGCTGCCAGGTTCCGCCGCCGAAGCGCGTGATGAGCGGGGCCACGCCGCGGGCGGCGGTGGAGAGCCAGAGCGCGCCGTCGGCGGTGAAGTGGAGCGCGCGATAGTTCGAGCGCAAGCTCGGGCCCTCCAGCCGATGCTGGATCCAGGCGGTGTTGTTCCACTCCCAGATCCCGTCGAGACTCTCGCCCGGATCGCTCGCGCCGGCGAAGAGTCGCCCGGAGGCGGTCCGGGTCAGGCTCGTGGCGGGGAAGTTCTGCGCGCCGAGTTTCGACCAGGCGCCTCCGCTCCTCTGGTAGACGCCGCTGCTCCCGGCGACCTGCATCGCGCCGCTCTCCAGCCTGAGGTCGGCCGGCAGGAAGCCCGCGGGGAGCCCGCTCTCGAGCGAACCCCAGCGATCGCCTCGCCAGACGTGCACGCCGGCGGCGGAGAGCGCGTAGAGGCTGTCGTCGACAGCGAATCGGTGGAGAGAGTTGGCGCCGAGCCCCGCGGCCCGCGGCTCGAACTCGCCGTCGGCGCGCCTCGCCACCACCCCCGAAGCGGTGGCCAACCAGAGTTCATCCGCGAGCGGCGCCGCGTCGCGCACATCGAAACTGGGGAGCCCGCAGAGGTCGACCCCTTGGAGGCAGACGGAGCGCAAATCGAGATTCTCGAAGACGGCAAATCCCTGTTCCGCGCCGACGAAGAAGCGCTCGACGGCGCCTTCGCTGCTGAATCTGAGACTGCGGATGCGATCTCCGGGGATCGGCTCCAACAGGCTGGTGAACGGTGTGAACTTCTCGGTGTCGACATCGAAGACGCTGATCCCCGCTCGCGCCGTGCCGCACCAGAGGCTGCCGTCGGCGGCCTCGGCCACGACGTTGACCGAGTCGCTGAGCAGTCCGCCGGCCGACCGATTCCACTGACGGAACCCTTCCCCATCGCGATAGCGGACCAGCCCGCCGGAGGTCGCCGCATAGACGTCCTCCCCCACCGCCTCCACGTCGCGGACTTCGTTCCCGTAGAGATAGACACGGACCGATGCCTCGATGCCCCCCTGCGCGGAGGCGAGCGACGCGCAGAACAAAGCGAAGAAGCAGAGGGCGAAGCCCGCGAGCACTACGGGGAGCGCGCGAAACCGGACGCGACTCATCTGGACGACCTCCGATGGGCGAACACGTCGGCCAGGATACGCAAATCCTCCGAAGGGGACCACGTCTGGACGTAGCGGCGGTTCCACGCTGCGCGATCGGCCTGCGGCATGTCGATGAAGAGCCACGGACCGAGGAGGCCAAGCCAGGCATCGGGCGGAGCGGTCGGATCGGAGGACGCCAACGACGTCGCGGGCGCGGTCGGCGCGAGTCCGGTCCAACCGGCCGCGCCGCTCAGGAGCAACGGAAGCGACGGAAAGACGCCGATGACCGCGCTCGCCACCGAGCCGTCCGGCGTCTGGCGCGCCAGACGCACCGCTTGCACGACGCGCCCCGCGGGACCGCGCAGCGTCTGGCGTTCGAGCACCGGGCGCCCGCGCAACTGTCGTCCGAGCGCCAACCAGAGAAACGGCGGCGTCAGCACCATCGCCGCTGCGAGCGCGGTGACGCACTCCAGCACACGCTGGCCGAGGCCCCGCCGGAGCCGACCGGCGCCCGCGCCGAGCGCGAGGGTCGGAAGTCCGAGCAAGGTCGAGAGCGCCGTCGACGCCGGCAGTAGGTCCCGCACCGCCGGGACGATCCGCACCGGCAGACCAGCCGCCTGCAGGCCGCGCAGGAGTGCGCCGAGATCTCCGCCCCATTCCTCGAAGACGAGAACCTCTTGCACCCGCTCCTGCCGCATCCGTCGCACGAGCCGGGAGGGCTCGCCCGTCTCCTCTCGCCCACCCGGCGCCAGGATCGGCACCGGCTCCATTCCGAAGCGGCCGTACCGCGCGAATCGGGCCAGCGCCTCTTCCACCGCCGCGGGCGGACCGAGCAGACCGATTCGGTGCAGATTGATCTGCCGACGTCGCACCTGATCGAGAGCGCCCAACCAGAAGGAGCGCGTCGTGGTGACCAGCAAGATCGCGGTCGGGAAGAACAGCACGACCACCACGCGCGAGTAGGTCTGATCCGAGAAGAGAAACGTGCTGGCCAGGAGGACGGCGGAAGTCCAGGTCATGGCGCGCGTCACCGGCACGACGTTCTCGATCCACGACGCGCCGATGCGCCCTCGGTAGAGTCCGCCCAGCGCGAAGAAGAGGAGCGACATGCCGGCGGCGAAACTCAAGAAACGCGCGTAGTGCTCGAAGCCGAACATCGGCTTGGTCAAGAGATCGGCGGCGAGCCCGCGCATGCCGTAGGCCGCGGCGAAGGCGGCGATGACCGCAGCCAGATCACTCAGCGCGAGCGCGAATTGACGAAAGAGCGGCGCCCGCAGCTTGAGCCAGTAGAGCAGGAAGCTCCACTTCTCGTAGAAACGGAAGAGCGATCCAAGATGGATCCAGAGGCTGCGCTTCGGCCAGAATCCGCGCGCGCTGGCGCGTTGGTAGTGGTGGACGAAGCGCGCGGTCGGCAGATAGATGACCCGCCATCCCCGTTGGTGCATGCGATAGCACCAGTCGACATCTTCGAAGTAGAGGAAGAAACGCTCGTCCATCGGCCCGACGTCCTCGACCGCCTCGCGCCTCACCAGCATGGCGCCGCCGATGCACCAGTCGACGTCGCGCGTCGTCTCGTGATCCCAGTCCGCCATCAGGTGCTCGCGCAGGACGCGCGCCTGGGGGAAGAAACGTCCGAGGAACGTGCGCCGCAGGAGGAAGATCGGCCAGGTGTAGAAGGTCCGCACCGAGGGCTGCAGCGTCCCGTCCGAGTTGTGCAGGCGGGGCGCGATGATGCCTGCGTCTTCGTTCTCATCGGCGAATGCGACCAAGGCTTCGATGCCGCCGGCGGAGACCTCGACATCCGGATTCAAGATCAGGTAGTACCGGCCGCGGCCCCGCGCCAGTCCGCGATTGACGCCGCCGCCGAACCCCAGGTTCTGCGCGTTGCGCTCATAGACGACCTGCGCGCGACCGGCGCAGAGCTGCGCGCTCGCCTCGTCGAGCGGCGCGTTGTCCTCGACCACGACTTCGTAGCGGCAAGCGATGCGCGCTGTTTCGATCGCCTCCAGGGCGCGGCGCAGATAGTCGGGCGTGCGGTAGACGACGATGACGAGTGAGACGTCGGGTCGATCCGCGCTGCGCCCGTCCGCTCCGTCGTTCACGGGCGATCGGCTCCGGGGGGCCGGCGGCGCGGGCGAGTGAAGAGGCGGATGAAGAAGAGCCGCCAGACCATCCAGGTCGCCTCCCAGATGATCTTGCGCGTCATCTTCGAGATGCCGACCCGCCGCTCGGTGAAGAGGATCGGGATCTCCTTCACCTTGAACCCTTGTCGATAAGCGAGGAAGGTGACCTCGATCTGGAAGCAGTAGCCGTCGCTCTTGATGGCGGCGAGGTCGATCGACTCCAGCACCTCGCGGCGGATCGCCTTGAAGCCGCCGGTCGCGTCCTTGATCGGCAGTCCCGTCAGGATGCGGGTGTAGGCGTTGGCCCCATAGCTCAGGATGAGCCGCGGGAGCGGCCAGTTCACCACCGTCACGCCGTAGAGATAGCGCGAACCGACGACGAGATCGGCGTCCCTGATCGCCTCCAGGAACTCGGGGATCGCCGCGGGATCGTGCGAGAAGTCAGCGTCCATCTCGAAGACCAGATCGGCCCCCTGCGCGAGCGCATAGCGGAAGCCGTCCAGATACGCCGTGCCCAGACCCATCTTCCCGGGCCGGGCCAAGAGATGGATCCGCGGCTGCCCCTGCTGCGCCTCGCGCACCGCGTCGGCGGTGCCGTCGGGCGAATTGTCGTCGACCACCAGCACGTCCACCATCGCAGGGAGCGCGAGCACCCGCGGGAGCAACTCCCGGATGTTGTCGATCTCGTTGTAGGTCGGGATGACGACGAAGACGCGCCCGACCGGAGCGCGCGCGCTCACCGCGAGCGACCGAACCACTCGACGGTCAGTCGCAGCGCGTCGCGGACATCGACCTCGGGTTGCCAGCCGAGCCGGGCTCGCGCCTGCGAGATGTCGGGTTGACGCACCTTCGGATCGTCCTCCGGCAGTTCGCGGAAGACGATCTCACTCTTGCTCCCGGTGATCTCCTTGATCGCCTTCGCCATCTCCAAGACGGTCATCTCCTGCGGATTGCCGATGTTGACCGGCTCGTTCAGATCGGACGCGGCCAACAAGAGGAGTCCGCGCACGAGGTCGGTGATGTAGCCGAAGCTGCGCGTCTGCGAGCCATCGCCGTAGATGGTGAGCGGCTCGCCCTTCATCGCCTGCGTGATGAAGTTCGGCACGGCGCGACCGTCCTGTCGCCGCATGCGCGGCCCGAACGTGTTGAAGATGCGGACGATCTTCGCGTCCATGCCGTGCGCGCGGTGATAGGCCATGGTCAGCGCTTCGGCGTATCGCTTCGCCTCGTCGTAGACGCCGCGCAGGCCGATCGGATTGACGTTGCCCCAGTAGGTCTCCGGCTGCGGATGGATCAGCGGGTCGCCATACACCTCCGAGGTCGACGCCAGGAGGAATCGCGCCCCCTTGCTCCGCGCCAATCCGAGCGCCTTGTGGGTGCCCATCGCGCCCACCTTCAGAGTCGCGATCGGGAATTTCAGATAGTCGATCGGGCTGGCCGGGCTCGCGAAGTGCAAGACCAGGTCGACCGGCCCCTCCAGGTAGAGGTAGTTCGTCACGTCGTAGTGCATGAACGTGAACCGCGGGGTCCGGATGTGCGCGATGTTGTCGGCCGATCCGGTCAGGAGGTTGTCGATGCAGATGACCTCGTCCCCGCGCGCCAGGACGGCGTCGCAGAGGTGCGACCCGATGAACCCGGCTCCGCCGGTGATGACGACCCGCATGCTAGACGCGCCCCTCTCCGCCCTCGACGGGCGCCTCTGTCGTCGGACCAGCCGGGACTTGCAGACGAAGCGGATACGAACGGCGTCGCATCTGCGGCGCGTGGATCAGCTCGGCCAGGAGTCCCATCGAGATGAATTGGATTCCGAGGATGACGAGGATGACGCCGAAGAGCAAGAGCGGGCGCACCCGCAACCGTCCCTCGGCGATCCAGACGAACAACATGTAGACGTTGATGCCCCCGCCCAACGCCAGAAGCCACGCTCCGAGGCGCCCGAAGACGTGCAGCGGCGTCCGGCGGCCGCCGGCCAGGAACATCACCTCGAACAGATCGAGGAAGCCGTTGACGAAACGGGCCGACCCGAACTTGGAGCGGCCGAAGCGCCGCGCCCGATGCCGCACCTCCCGCTCCCCCACCCGGAACCCTTCGGCGTGGGCCAGGACCGGGATGTAGCGATGCATCTCGCCATAGAGCGAGATCGACTCGACCACCTCGCGCCGGTACGCCTTGAGTCCACAGTTGAAGTCGTGCAGCCGGATCCCCGTCAGATGCGAGGTGACGCGATTGAACAGCAGGCTGGGCAGCGTCTTCGTGATCGGATCGTGCCGCGTCCGCTTCCAACCACTGACCAGATCGAGGCCGTGCTCGAGCTCCGCCAAGAGCTGCGGGATCTCCGCCGGATCGTCCTGCAGATCGGCGTCCATCGTGATGACCGAGCGGCCCCGCGAGGCGGTGAATCCGGTGGCGAGCGCGGCGGACTTGCCGAAGTTGCGGCGCAAGCTCAGCAGCTTCAGGTCCGGGTAGATCGCGCAGAGCGCGGTGACGCGGGCGACGGTGTCGTCGGTCGAGCCGTCGTCGATGACCAGGATCTCGTACGCCTGACCGCCCAGGGAGAGTCGGCGCAGCACCGCGACCAACTCCGGCACGAGTTCGGTCAGCGACTCTGCCTCGTTGTAGGCCGGGAGGATGACCGTGAGTCCGCAGCCCGGAGTCACTCCGCCGCTCCCTCCAGGTAGCGCTGCATCCAGGCGGCTTGAGCCGAGAGCCCCGTCCGCAGATCGGTGCGCGGAATGAACCCGAGTTCCTCCCGCGCTCGCGCCGCGCTCCCTCCGGTGTTGGCGGGGTCGCCCTTTTGCATCGGTAGGTTCTCGCGCACCACCGGCCGGCCGGTGACCTCCGCCAAGACGTCGAGCACCTCGTTCAGCTCGAGGCGGCTCCCCCCGGACACGTTGTACGCGCGACCCGGGACGCCGCCGCGCTCGGCCAGGAAGTTCGCCTCGATCGCGTCGGCGATGAAGGTGAAGTCGCGGGTCTGCGTCCCGTCGCCGAAGATCGGCAGCGGGCGGCCCTCGTAGATCGCGCGCAAGAATTTGTGGAAGCCCATGTCGGGACGCTGGCGCGGCCCGTAAACCGTGAAGTAACGGAGGGAGATCGTGGGAAGCCCGTAGGCCCGCTGGTAGAGAGCCATCAGATGCTCTCCGGCCAGCTTGGTCACGCCGTAGGGAGAGATGGGCGCCGGAACGCTCTTCTCGTCCGCTGGAAACTCGGGCGCATCGCCGTAGACCGAAGAGGACGACGCGTAGACGACGCGCGCGGTCCGCGCCTCGACCGCCGCTTCCAGCACGCGTTGCGTCGCTTCGATATTGATCGAGGAGTAGGTCTGGAATTCGGCGCCCCACGAGGCGCGCACCCCCGCCTGCGCGGCCAGGTGCCAGACACAATCAACGCCGACGAGGAATGGGGCCAACTCGGTCGTGCGCAGATCGAGGCGGGACAGATCGAAGCGCGGCGCTCGTCGCAGGCCTCCGAGGTTGCGCTCTTTCAACGCGGGATCGTAGTAATTCGTGAAACAGTCGACGCCGCGAACTCTCCATCCTTCGCCGATCAGGCGTTCCGAGAGATGCGATCCGATGAAGCCAGCGGCGCCGGTGACGAGCGCGACTTTCTCACTCACGGTTGTTCCCCTCCTGCGGCTTCCGACTTCCGGACCGAATCGGCGAAGTCCCGATAGAGTCGCACCAACTCCTGCGCCATCGGGTCGTTCGCCGCCTGCGTCTTGCCCCAACGCTCGACCATCGCCACGGCTTCGTCTCGCTTTCCCTGCACTTCCCAGAGGAAGGAAGCGACGTCCTGCACCACCTCGATGTTGTCCGGCGCGAGCGCGAGCAGCGATCGATACTCGACTTCCGCCTCGTCGCTACGACGCAGCGCCTCCAGCGTGCGGGCCAGATAGCGCACCGCCGTCAGATCGTTCGGCGAGGTCTGCACGATCTGCCGCAGGATCGGCTCCGCCTCGGCGAAGCGTCCCGCGCGCATCAAGACGATGGCGCGCGACGATTGGACGTTTCGCGAGTTGGGCGCGACTTCGTTGGCCGCGTCGATCGCCTCCATCGCCTCCGCGTCGCGACCCTCCGCCAACAGTCCCTCGGCCGCCCGCAGCCACGCGGCCGCATAGTTCTGGCTGAGTCTGCGGCTGTTCTCGTCCTTGTAGACGCTGTCGTCGTACTTCCCCTCGGCGGTCAAGAGCCCGCGGTACTGGTAGACGTTCTTCAGGTTGTGCAACGTCTTCTCGACGTCGACCCGCTCCCCGCCCGGGACCGACTCGCGGAGCGCGAAGGCGAGCCCTTCCATCACCATCCGATTCTCCAAGCCCATCGTCTCGGGCACGGTCACGGCGATGTAGAGGGGTCGCCGTCCCGCCTCGCGCTGCACGATCTGTCGCACCGCGAGATCACGCACGTAGACGACCTGGTCATCCTCCGTCAGGTACGGGCGAAGCCGACTGATTTCCTCATCGGTCCACCCGACGTCCACGTCGAACTGGTCGCGGATCTGCCTGATGTACCAGTCGGTGTTGAGCAGGCTCAGGTTGGCCACCGTCACGTCCGGTCGAATGTTCTCCACGAACTGCAGATACCAGAGCGGGAAGGTGTCGTTGTCACCGTTGGTGAAGAGGATGGCGTTGGGCGCGAGCGGTTGCAGGAGGTTGTACGCCAGGTTGCGGGCCAGATAGTTCTCGGTGCGATCTTTCGTGAACCGGAAGTGCTCCATCGTGCGAAACGGCATGGCGGCAAGCCCGAGGCCAGCGAGGAGCACGGCCCAATGCGGCCAACGCACGCGAGCGGACACAGCGAAGGCGGGCGACGCCGTCGACGCGGGCGACACCGTCGACGGCGCGGGGAACGCCAGCCGCACGTTCTCCAAAAGCGTCGCCGCCCCGAGTCCGATCCAGACGGCGAAGAACTGGAAGCTG
>CAZVYN010000026.1:0-48770 GCA_964631125.1 uncultured bacterium
CGGATGGTGCCCCGCCAAGATCGAGAGGATCCCTTGGATCACGATCTCTCTCGCCTTCCCCTCTGGGCCCCGCCCCCGAACCCGGTGGAGCTCCGGAGTGGGCGGTGACCTACGGCGACATGATGAGTCTGCTGCTCGTCTTCTTCATCGCGATGGCGGCGTACTCGACCATGGACGTCGTCAAGTATCGGTCGCTGGTCGGGAGCATCCAGGAGGCGTTCGGCACGCGGGATCACGCGCCCGGAGAACCTCGCCTCGACAGCGCGCCGTCCGAAGGGATCGCCTCAGCCGGGGCCGAGAACGAGCGGCGCGAGATCGAGAGTACGTTGGAGGAACAGCTTCGTGAATCGGGCGGACCGCTGCAAGTCCTCCGGACCAACGACGGCATGCGGCTTCGGCTGGAGGGGCGGATCGCCTTCGAACCCGGCGAGACGGAACTGCGTGAAGAGTCGTGGGCGCACCTGGCGCCGATCGCGCCGCTCCTCGCGCGCTACCCGTATCGCATCTGGGTCGAGGGACACACCGACGATATCCCGATGGCGAGTGCGGTCTATCCCTCGAACTGGGAGCTCTCGGCCGCCCGCGCCGGCGGCGTCGTGCGCGCACTCATCACGCGAGGGAAGGTTCCGGCCGGACGGTTGGTGGCGCTCGGCTATGCAGAGACGCGGCCGATCGCTTCGAACGGCGAAGAGAGCGGGCGCGCCCGCAACCGGCGCGTCGAGTTCCTCCTGTCGCGTCCGACTTCCCGAGCGCCGGTCCGGCTGACGGAAGTCGAGACGGGGCCGATCCTTCCCTAGGCTCGGAGCGAGCGCAGCAGCGCCGCGACGTGGCGAGGAGCAGGGCTTCTGCGTTTCGGGTCGGAGAGCTGCGCCTCTAACACTCTGAGATCGTCCGGCGTGTCGACATCGGCGTAGCGGCCGCGCACGTCGACACGCCAACCGGCTTCGCGCAGCCGATCGCGCACTGCATCCAGCGTGTGCGATCGCGACCAGGGCAGCCCCGCGAGTAGCGCCCTGAGTTCCGCCCTGAGCCGCCCGCCGCGCCGCGCATGCACCCCGATCAGGACGAAGCCGCCGTCGCGGGCCGCGAGCAAGACGGCATCGGCGCGATCCAGCGATTTTGCGGCGCGACGCAGGACATCGGCCGAGAGTTCGAGACAATCTGTCCCGATGAGGAGCGCGCGATCGACTCCAGGTTCCGCCAACAGCCGCGTCACGGCCGACGCGATGCGCGCGCCGAGATCGGCGCCGCGCTGTGGGCGGATAGTGATTCCCGCCAACTCACGCCAGGGTGGGAGGCTTCCGCGGAACGCGAGGAAGAGCGCGCAGGCGCCTGGCCGCAATCGACGCGCGGCGGCGGCGACGTCTCGGATGCAGGCCGCCTGGAAGCGGGCGGCGTCGTCGAAGCCGAGCGCCGGCGCCAAACGCGTCTTGACCCGACCAGGGACGGGCGCCTTGGCCAGGATGCCGAGGGCGACGTTGGCGGCTGCGCCGCCGCGGGCCGTGACGTTACTGCGCGTCAGGCGCCGTACTTCAGGAACTTGAATGCGTTGGCCATGGCGAGAGGCATGAGGTCGACGTGATGGATGCCGCACAGACTGCCCGACTGGAGCGCCCGTTCGTGGAACTCCGTGACCGAGTCGGGCTGACAATGGCGTCCCCAGAGAATCACGGGCACCGGGTGCCAACTGTGGGCGGAGAGTGCGCTCGGCGTCGAGTGGTCGCCGGTCACCACGATGACGTCGGGTTGGAGCGCGCGCAGACGCGGCAACAGCGCGTCGACCGCCTCGAGCACGGCGACCTTGCCCTCGAAGTTGCCGTCCTCCCCGGCCGAGTCGGTCTTCTTCACATGGAAGAAGAAGAAGTCGTGCTCGCCCCAATGCTGTTCCAACGTCTTCACTTCGTCTTCGATCGTGGAGCCAGTGGCCAGGACCTTCATGCCGACGAGACGCGAGACGCCGCGGTACATCGGATAGGCGGCAATGCAGGCGGGGTCGAGCGCAAACGTGTCACGCATCGAGGGGAAGCCTTGGTGCTGCGCGAATCCGCGCAGCAGGATCATGTTCGCGGGGCTCTCGTTGCGCAGACGCTCCCGGGCGGCGCCAAGGAAGGCGTTCAGGAGATCGGCCGTCGCCGTCGCCTCTTCGACCTTCGGAGAGACCGGCAGCGGGGCGAACCCTTCACGCTGCGGATCGGAATCCGAGAGACGACCATCCAATCCCGCGCCGCGGATCAGGAGCGCAGCTCGGTAGTCCATCTCGGGCTGCAGTTGGATCTCGAGCCCGGGTATCCGGATCTCGCGCAGGAGTGCGCAGAGACGCGCGCACTCCGTCGTCGCGATTCGTCCCGCGCGGCGATCGCGGATGATTCCCGCGTCATCCACCGTGCAGAAGTTGACCCTGGCGGCGACATCACCGGTCCGCAATTCCAGATCGATGCCGAGGACCGAGAGCAGTCCTCGGCCGACTTCGTAGGACAGCGGGTCGTAGCCGAAGAGGGCCAAGTGGGAGGGACCGCTGCCGGGCGTGATTCCATGCCCGATCGGGAGTGAGAGACCGGTCGCGGACTCGCGAGCGAGCGCGTCGAGGTTGGGCAGTCGCGCGGCTTCGAGCTCCGAGCGCCCGAAGTCGGGATGAACCAGACCGCCGAGACCGTCCATGACCAGGAAGACGATCTTGCTCGGTGTGCGGACGGCGAGGGACCGATACAACTCGAAACGAGAATCCACGCGACGGCCTCCTCGCAGTCAACGAACGTCAGCGATCCCGCAGCCAGAGGAAGCGGCGCGTCTCCTGACGCCCGTTCCAGACCGCGCGCACCCAATAGACTCCGCTCGGGCTCGGCCTCCGACTCTCGCCTCGACCGTCCCAACGGAGGATGTGGGCGCCGGCGTCCAGCGTCCCCCGGTGGAGATTCCCGATCGACCGACCCGCGGCGTCGATCACTTCGACGGACACCGTCCCCTCGCTCGGGAGCGCCAGCACACAGGCCAGATTTCCCTGCACGGGGTTGGCGCCGATCAACGAGATCGCGAATGCGACTGGACCGTTTCGTCCCGCCTGGTACGGGCCGAGGCGATTCCGACGATCTCCGTCCAATGGAAGCAGCCAGTATTGCGGCTCGACGAAAGGTATCAGAGCGCTGTCGACGAAGGAATACCGGGGCCCTGGCCCGACACGCGCGATCTCCTCTGGGTCGGAGTCCGCCCATCTTCTCAGCACAGCAAACTCTCGGTTGGAAGCGTCGAGCGGGACCGACCACTCCAGGCGGACGCCCTCGGAGGTGCGAGTGATCGTGACCGCCTCGACGAGCACCGGCGTGACCACGTTGGTGGCGGACCAGGCGTCGAGCTTGCCCCATCCCCACGTCGAGTTGGGCAGCCCGCTCGCGTACGCGTCGACGCGCGCAGTCTCCTGCAGTTCGGTCAGCAGGGCGCGTTTGGAGATGTTTCCGTGCGCCTGCAGCATGAGGGCGGCGACTCCGGTCGCGTGCGGCGCCGCCATGCTCGTGCCCTGATTGATCATGTGGAGGCCGTCGGGCGTGACATAGACCGCGGGGATCATGTAGTCGGAGGAACGGGCGGAGGCGATGCCTTGGCCCGGCGCGGAGATGTCCGGCTTGATCACGCCGTCTCGCCGAGGTCCGCGGCTGGAGAATGCGGCGATCGCGCCGAGCGAAGGGGCGGGAGAGTACTGGTAGGTGTTCCCGTCGATGCTCTGCCAGTTCTTCTTCGTGACATAGGCGCCGACCGCGATGACGGAGTCGGCCGTGGCGGGGGAGGCGACCAGCTTCGCGGCGCTCATTCCGAGAACGAACCGCGGCGAACTCGCGAACGTCGAGTTGTACAGCCAGAGATCGGCCTGGCAGGGGGCCGCCGGCGCGACGGCCGGTTCTCGCGTGAGAACGATCGACCAGACGCCGGCGACGGGTGCATTCACTGCCACCGGATCGTAGATCTGGACGAAGAAGTTCGCGTCTTCGGTCGCGGGGTCGTACCAGTCGTTCTCGATGTAGACGCCTCCCTGTCCCGTGGACTCGTCGGCGCGGTCATCCGGTGAGATCGGCCCGATGCGCGCGCCGTTCGGCGTGATCACCGTGATCTCGATCGGGCTCCCCTGCGTGTAGTAGCCGTCGACCAGCAGGTAGTCGTTGGCCGCCCCGGGAGCCGCCGGGTAGCTGGGAAGTTCGATCGTGATCGTCGACGAATCGCCCGCGGCGATCGAGGCTTCCGCGTGGATCGCGTCTTGTTGTTCGTTGCCCGCAGCGGCGACGACGATGCGCCCCGGACCCACCAACGCGTTCAACGCGAGGTCGGTCGCTTCGAATCCGTCATGAGGACCGTAGTGATGTCCGAGGCTCAGATTCACGACCGCCGCCAAGCCGAGCGCGGTCGCTTTCTGGAAGATGTACTCGACCGCGTCCGCGATGCTGTTGGAGTAGAAGTCGGTTTTCACGACCACGAGTTGCGCTTCCGGCGCGACGCCGATGTACTGGTAGGCGGGCTGCCCGCCGCTCGTGGCCGATCCGTCGCCCAGCGCGATTCCCGCGACATGGGATCCATGACCCTGGCTGTCGACCTGGGTGGAAGCGCCGCCGTCGATCTGCGCCTGGGTCCACTCGCGGCCGTAGGCGAATCCGCTCGGAGGAAGGACCGACGGCGAGACGGTCTGGTCCCAGAGCGCGACCACCCTGGTTCCGGTCGCAGACCTGAAGTCGGGGTGGTCCAAGTCGAGTCCGGTGTCGACGATCCCGATCAACACGCCGACCCCCGAGTAGCCAGAGTAGAGCGGAGGCGCTCCGCTTGCATCGTGCGCCTGTTCGGCCTGGATCTCGGCCAGGCTGACGTCCAGGAACGGGCGGGTGCGCTGCGCCGATTCGATCCGCACGACACGGGGATCGAGCGCCAACTCGGCGATCTGACCCAAGGTCAAGCGTCCGCTCGCCAACCCCGGTTTCGCGGTGGCGCGGAGCCCCGAGCCGGGCGCCAGGTCCGATGCGGCGCTCCCGGTTTCGAACGCGATCCAGCAGGGAATGAGCGCGCGTTCGCCGGTGGCCACCATCGGAAGCAGCCCCCCCGGTGTTCGCCCCCCGCTCAACAGCGATTCGCCGCTCGCGCCGGCCGCCTGCCTCAGGATCGGGTCGCACTTTCGAAGGGACGCGATCGGCAACGCGGCGAACGCCGCGAGGCCTGCGCGCGCGGCCGCGTCGAGGCCGGACTCGCTCGAGAGCGCGGTGTCCGTCAGCGAAACGAGACATCCGATCGAAATCGCGGCGGCGAGGAAAGAGCGCACCATCCAGGACCCCCCAAGTCCGAGCGCGTCTCGAAGCCGGAGCGGCGATCGAGGGCTCGTCTTGGGTTATCGGCGGGGGTGGGAGGGACCTTCGCTCGCGGCTCCGATCAGGTGCGATGCGAGCGGTGGGCGCCCCAATCGCCGCGTCCTCGGAGCTGGGAAACCAGGTGCGGGAGCAACTCCTGAATCGAGTCGAGCGACTCTTCCACGGCGCGAGGACTTCCCGGGAGATTCAGGATGAGCGTCCGGCCCCGCAGGCCGGCGACCGCGCGAGAGAGCGCCGCGAGCGGGGTCTGCTCGGCGCCGCGACTTCGCATCCATTCCGCCAGACCGGGCGCCGACCGATCGATCACGGCG
Organism: uncultured bacterium; assembly: GCA_964631125.1. Classification (GTDB taxonomy): domain Bacteria; phylum Eisenbacteria; class RBG-16-71-46; order CAIMUX01; family CAIMUX01; genus CAZVYN01. The sequence continues at coordinate 5,648 of CAZVYN010000026.1, forward strand.
AGCGTCGCCTCCGGGGTTCGGTCGCGAGGGCCCAAGCCGGTGCCGCCGAGCGTGAGGATGAGGTCGACCTGATCGAGATCCGCACGCTCTCGCATCCAGGCGGCGAGTTCCTCCGGCTCATCGGGCAGGATCGCAGCGGGCGAGATGACCCACCCGAGCGCCTCCAGGCGCTGTCGCGCCGCCGGCCCCGAGAGATCGGGTGTGAGGCCGACGTGGCAGCGATCGCTCACGGTGAGAACCGCGGCGCGCGGGGCGGGGTTGGAGTCCGGCTTTTGCATACCCGATGCTATACTGCCGCGGCCGCCAAGCGGTGGCCTCATCATGGCCCGCACAACATCATGGCCGGCACAACCCGACCCGAGAGGACCCCACCCCGTGATCCACACTGGACGCTCCGTTTCGTCCCGCGCTCGGCTCTGCGCGTTGCTGACGTTCACTGCTCTTGCCGTTGCCCCGTGCCTCACTTCGACGAGAGCAAGCGCGCAGGGCGCGCCCGCGGGAATGGCCCCGGCGATGGCCCCGGCGATGGCCCCGATCCCGGTGGAGAAGCGCCTCGTCGCGACGGAGTTCGAGGCGAACGACCTGAAGGGGAAGAGCGTCAAGCTGTCCCAGTACAAGGGAAAGGTCGTCATCCTCGATTTCTGGGCGACCTGGTGTCCTCCGTGCAAGAAGGGGATTCCGGAGCTGATGCAGTTGCACGCGGAGCATCAGAAGTCGGGCCTCGAAGTGATCGGTCTCTCCCTCGACGACAAGGGGGCGGCGGTCGTGCAGCCGTTCGTGGACAAGAACGCGGTCAACTACACGATGCTGCTGATTGCGCCGAGAGGGACCGTGGCTCAGACCTACGTGCCGTCCGGGCGGATTCCGACGATGCACATTCTCGATCGGCAGGGTCGGATCGCGCAGACCATCGTCGGTCTCGTGCCCAAGGAGACGATCGCGGGCATCGTCCGGACGTTGCTCGAAGAGAAGAGCTGATCCGAACGACTGAGCCGTTCTGCGTTGTCCTGTCCACGGGTCACGTCGGCGAGTGGCGGCCTCCGAAGAGGCGGGATCCGATGCGCAGGTGGGTCGCTCCCTCCGCCACTGCCCAAGCGAAGTCGTCCGACATTCCCATCGAAAGCACACTCAGCTTCAGATCCGGATGCGCAGCGCTCGAGTCGTCGCGCAAACGCCGGAGCAGGGCGAACGCGCGACGGGTCTCTGTTTCCGCTGCGCTCGTCGGACCGATCGTCATGAGTCCCGCGAGTTCGAGTTCCGACTTGGCCCGGACCGCGTCGAGCAGGGCGGGCAGCGCGGCCGGCGCGACGCCACCCTTCGTCGGCTCGTCGGTGGTGTTCACCTGGATGAGCACGCGGATGCGCGCATGTCCCGCCGTGCCGCCCGCGGCGGAGGCTCGCGCCAGCGACGAGACGAGCGCCGCACGATCCACCGAATGGATGAGTGAGGTGAGTTCGGCGGCGCGTTGCGCCTTGTTCGTCTGCAATGACCCGACCAGGTGCCAGTGCAGGTCGAGGTCGGCGAGAGCGGCAGCCTTTTCAGCAAGCTCCTGCACGCGATTCTCGCCGAACTCTCGCAAGCCGGCGGCATGCGCCTCCCGCACCGCTTCAGGAGGAAACGTCTTCGATACGGCGACGAGCGTGATCTCGTCCCTCAGCCTCCCGACCTGGCGACACGCGCCCGCGATCGCGTCTTCCAACGCACACATTCGTGCTGCGAAACTCATCGCCCGTCCCTCTGGAATTTCCTCTCGGCAGTTCACTCCGCAGTTCACTCGGCGGTCCACTCGACACTCGGCTCGATCCGGATCGGTCGCATCATGACGGCGCGACCGGGACGCCCGTCAATCCCGCGGCTCGAACGCCCGACGGCGCGCGCGCTCTCTCTCGGCGACAGGAAGCTCGGGCTTGCGCTGGACGCGCTCGTGTCGAACTGCGGCGTTCGTCAGCCGCTGCCGGCCGATCCGGTTTGGCTGGTGCATCGCTACCGCAATCCGCACGACCAAGAGATCGCAGCGTTGATCGCTGCCACTGGCGCTTACGGGCAGGTCGACGTATTGATGCGGGCCGCGGCTCAGGTGCTCGACGCGCTGGGTCCGTCGCCGTGGAAGGCGCTGCAGCGTCGGCGCCATCGCGAGACGGGCTTCCTGGATGGCTTCGTCTACCGATGGACCCGCGCGGAGGACCTTCGGCAGATCCTGGAAGGCGTCTCCAGCATGGCCGATGCTCACGGCGGCCTCGGGGAAGCGCTCTCGCACCACGCGGCTCGAGCCGGCGGGCTGGAGGAAGGGTTTCGTCGTTGGGTCGAGGAACTCCGCGCCCCCGCGGCGTCGCTGGGCCCACTCTCTCGGGGCGTCCGCTTTCTGCTGGCCGATCCCGCCCAGGCGAGCGCGTGCAAGCGGTGGCGTCTCTTCTTGCGCTGGATGGTCAGGGGGCCGGACGCGATCGATCCAGGAACCTGGAGCGGCCGATTCGATCCGGGAGAGCTGATCGTTCCGCTGGACGCACACTGGACACGTATCGCGCCTCGGCTCGGGCTCTCACGACTCCGCACCCCTGGGCGTCGCATGGCGCTGGAGATCACCGCGCGACTGCGTCGGCTGCGCCCGAGCGACCCGCTCGCCTATGACTTCGCTCTCTGTCATCTCGGGATCGCCGGAGGCTGTCCGCCGCGCCTCACGCGCGCCGATTGCGCCCGCTGTCCGCTGGCCGAAGTCTGCCCCACGGGTGTGAGGCGTCTGCGCGCCGCGGGTCCCGTCGGAGTGCTTGAGCGCTCGTTACCCCTCCGTTAGTTTGCGAACCGACCGTCGGCCGCTGCGCTCGCCGTCGCTGGGCGTGTCAGGGAGGGATTTCGTGCGAGCAGAACTCATCGCCATCCGAGCCGAGAAGATCCGCCGTCTGCGAGAACTCGGCGTCGAGCCGTATCCCTACCGGTTCACGCGGAGCCATCTCGCCGCCACGGTCATCGAGCAATTCGCGGAGTTGGAGGAGAAGACCGCGGTCCAACTGGCGGGCCGTTTGGTGGCTCTGCGCGAGATGGGAAAGGCCACCTTCGCGCACCTGCAGGATCCGTCCGGCAAGATCCAACTGTATCTCCGACAGGACGAGTTGGGACCGGACGCCTGGGCGGTCACGGGCTTGCTCGACCTGAGTGATCTGATCGGCGTCGAGGGCATCCCGTTCCGGACGAGGACCGGCGAGATCACCGTAAGGGTGCGGAAGCTACAGGTGCTCTCGAAGGCGATCCGGCCGCTGCCGTCGGTGAAGGAGAAGGACGGTCAGCAATTCGACGCGTGGGAGGACATCGAGTCGCGCTATCGCCGCCGCTATGTCGATCTGATCCTGCACCCCGAGACGCGACAGGTCTTCCAGCGTCGGGCGGAGATGGTGCGGACGCTGCGTGCGTTCCTGGATGAGCGCGGGTTCCTCGAGGTCGAGACGCCCGTCTTGCAGGCGATCTACGGGGGCGCGATGGCGCGGCCGTTCGTCACCCATCACAACGCCCTCGATCTGACCCTCTTCTTGCGGATCGCCGAAGAATTGCCGCTGAAGAAGCTGCTCGTCGGCGGACTGGAGCGCGTCTACGAACTCGGGCGCGTCTTCCGCAACGAAGGGATGGATCGCAATCACAACCCCGAGTTCACGATGCTCGAGTTCTATTGGGCCTACGCCGACTACCACGACGCGATGGATCTGGTGGAGGAGTTGTTTCGCGTCGTCGTTCGACGCGTGACGGGTGGGGACGTGGTGGAGTGCCGAGGACATGCCATCGATTTCGCGGTCCCGTTCGCCCGCCGCGCGATGCACGAGTTGGTGGCGGAGAAGATCGGGCTCGATCCGTTGGCGGCGCCGATCGAGACCCTCGCCGGCCTCGTGCGCGCGCAGGGGGGTGAGACGCCCGGCTTCGCGACCCGCGGCCACCTCATCGAGGCGCTCTTCGATCTCGTGGTGCAGCCGCATCTCGTCCAGCCGACGTTCGTGACCGACCACCCGCTGGAGATCTCGCCGCTGGCCAAGGTGCATCGCGAGCGGCCGGATCAACTCGCCGAGCGGTTCGAGCTCTTTATCGCGGGCCACGAGTTCGGCAACGCGTTTAGTGAGCTGAACGATCCGATCGACCAGCGCGCTCGTTTCGAGGAGCAGGCGAGACAGCGCGCGGCGGGCAACGACGAGGCTCAGGTTCTGGACGAGGACTTCCTGCAGGCGATCGAGCACGGCATGCCGCCGGCGGCCGGAGTGGGTATCGGGATCGACCGCCTGGCCATGTTGGTCACGGGACAGCCGAGCATCCGCGACGTACTGTTGTTCCCGCACCTGCGGCCGGACGAAGCGTCGGACGCACGGGCCGAACTGTCCCCCGAGGAAGCCGGCGACGAAGCCGCCGGACCCGCCGGACCCGCCGAGTAGCCGCCATCGCGAAGAAAGCTCCACCGATGTCGTTCCGCACAGGCGCCGGTCCTCACGATCCGTCGCGCGTCGAGTCGCGTCCCGAGCCGCCGGCCGAGACGCCGATCGAGAGCGCGCCGGAGTCGCGATCGGAGACGATCGTGGCGGTGGCCGAGCCGATGCGACGCGTCTTGCGCCTGGTCGAGCGGGTCGCTCCGACCGAGACGACGGTTCTCATCACCGGCGAGAGCGGGACGGGCAAAGAGAAGGTGGCCCGGTTTCTCCACCTGCAGAGCCGCCGCGCTTCGAAGCCGTTCGTCGCGGTCAACGCCGCCGCCATCGCGGACGGCCTGGTCGAGAGCGAACTGTTCGGTCATGTGCGCGGCGCCTTCACCGACGCGCGGGATCGCAAACGCGGCTTCTTCGAGATGGCGGATCAGGGGACGCTCTTCCTCGACGAGATCGCCGAGACCTCGCCGTCGGTGCAGGTGAAACTGCTTCGAGTTCTGCAGGATCTCGAGATCCGACCGGTCGGCGCCGACTTCAACCTGCGCGTCGATGTGCGCGTGGTCGCCGCGACCAACAAGGATCTGAAACGCGCCATGGATGAGGGACGGTTCAGAGAAGACCTCTTCTATCGTCTGAACGTCTTCCGCATCCACCTGCCGCCGCTGCGGGAGCGACGCGAGGACATTCCGTTCCTCGCGAACTACTTCCTCCAGCTCTACGCCGAGAAGAATCGCAAGACGATCAAGGGACTGAGCGACTCGGCGCTCGGGTTCCTGCTCGGCTACTCCTATCCCGGGAACATCCGGGAACTGGAGAACGCGATCGAGCGCGCCGTCACGCTGACCGACGGCCCCTGGATCGTTCCCGGTGACCTCCCGCCCGAGATCTTGGAACGCGGACTTCCGCGGCTGGAGGCGGGCGGGCCGGTCGATGCGTTCCGCGATGATCTGACCCTGGAGGAGCTCGAGGCGCGCTACATCCAGCACGTGATCCTGCGGGAGGGCGGCAACCTCACGCGCGCGGCCAAGAAGCTCGGGATCTCGAGGTCGACCTTGTGGCGGAAGATCGGCCGTTACGGTTTGGCTACCTCCGGCTAGGGCCGATTCGTTTCGAATCGGCCGTTCTGTTCTGGGACGGAGATCGGCGGCGCTCCCGCTCAGGCGCCGCTTGAACCGGCCGCTAGGGCCACCCGAGACGATTCCTGCGACTTGGCCCCGATCTTGCCACATCACCCCCGCGCCCGTACCGGGCGAGCGAGCCGTCTCATCGATCGGCCCGCAGCTCGAGTCCCATCCACCGCAGGAGGCATCACAGAAGATGGCGAAGATCATCGGCATCGATCTCGGCACGACCAACTCGGTGGTCGCGGTCATGGAAGGCGGAAAGCCGGTCGTGATCGAAAATGCCGACGGCGGGAGGACCACCCCCTCGGTCGTGGCCTTCAAGAAGGACGGGGAGCGCCTCGTCGGCGCCGCCGCCAAGCGGCAGGCGGTGACCAACCCCCACAACACGATCTATTCGATCAAGCGTTTCATGGGCCGCAAGTTCGCTGAAGTGACCAACGAAGCGAAGCAAGTCCCGTACGAAGTCGCGGCCGGTGACAACGACGACGCGCGGGTGCGCGTGGGCGACCGGCTCTACTCGCCGCCCGAGCTCTCCGCGATGATCCTCACGAAGATGAAGGAGACGGCGGAGCGTCATCTGGGCGAGTCGGTGCGTGAAGCCGTCGTCACAGTGCCGGCCTACTTCAACGACAGCCAGCGCCAGGCCACCAAGGACGCCGGCCGCATCGCCGGCCTCGAGGTGAAGCGCATCCTCAACGAGCCGACGGCCGCGGCGCTCGCCTACGGACTCGATCATGTCGGCAAGGATCTGAAGATCGCCGTCTACGACCTGGGCGGCGGCACCTTCGACGTGTCGGTGCTCGAGCTGGGCGACGGGGTCTTCGAGGTCAAGTCGACCAACGGCGACACGCACCTCGGCGGCGACGACTTCGACCAGCGCGTCATCGAGTGGGTGGCGGATGAGTTCCGCAAGCAAGAGGGGGTCGATCTCCGCAAAGACGCGCAAGCGATGCAACGTCTGCGCGAAGCGGCGGAGCGCGCGAAGAGCGAGCTCTCCAGCCAGAACCAGGTCGAGATCAGCCTGCCGTACATCACGGCCGACGCGTCCGGGCCGAAGCATCTCTCGATGTCTCTCACCCGCTCGAAGTTCGAGCAACTGGTCGATGACCTCATCCAGCGCACGATCGGTCCCTGCAAGCAGGCGTTGGCCGACTCGGGCCTCACGGTTTCGCAGATCGACCGAGTCGTGCTCGTGGGCGGCTCGACCCGTATCCCGAAGGTGCAAGAGGTCGTGCGTCAACTCTTCGGCCAGGAGCCCGAAAAGGGAGTCAATCCGGACGAAGTCGTGGCGATCGGCGCCGCGATCCAGGGGAGCGTGCTCTCAGGAGAGACTTCCAACGTCCTCTTGCTCGACGTGACTCCGCTTTCGCTCGGCATCGAGACACTCGGCGGCGTCAGCACGAAGCTGATCGAGCGCAACACCACGGTTCCGACTCGCAAATCGCAGACGTTCTCGACCGCCTCGGACCAGCAGACGCAGGTCGAGATCCACGCGCTCCAAGGGGAACGCGAGATGGCGACCGACAACAAGTCGCTCGGCAAGTTCCAGCTCGTCGGAATCGCGCCTGCGGCTCGGGGCATTCCGCAGATCGAGGTGACTTTCGACATCGACGCCAACGGGATCCTGAAGGTCGCGGCGAAGGACAAGGCGACCGGCAAGGAGCAGAGCATCGTCATCCAGGCCGGGTCGGGGCTCGACGAAGCGGAGATCCAGCGGATGGTGCGCGACGCCGAGGTCAACCAAGCCGCCGACAAGAAGCGGCGCGAAGAGATCGACACGCGCAACGAGGCGGAGAGTCTGGCCTACCAGGTGGAGAAGCACCTGGCCGAACACGGCGACAACGTGAATCCCACGGAGAAGCCGCGCGTCGAAGAGGCGATCGCTCTCGTCCGTTCCGCCATCGAGAGCAACGACGCGGCCGCGATCCGCTCCAGTCGTGACGGCCTGAACAAGATCTGGAGCGAGGTCATGGCCAGCGCGTATCAGAACACGACCGCGACGGACGGTCCGACCGAAGCGACCGGACCTGCGGGCGCCGCCGCCGACGAGGGCCCGATCGAGGCCGACTTCGAGGTCGTCGACGAAGAGAAGAAGAGCTGATGACGCGCACGCCCAGTCACGACGAGCTGTTCAAGATCTTCGTTCTCCAGCAGCAGCAGTGGGCCATGGTGGCGTTGGGCAAGATGGTGCATCCGCTGACCGGGCAGAACGAGCGCGACCTGGAGAGCGCCCGCTTCGCCATCGACCTGCTCGGAATGATGGTCGAGAAGACGAAGGGCAATCTGTCGACCGATGAGGACCGCCTCATCACTCAGGTGCTGACCAACCTCAGGCTGAACTTCGTGGAGGAGGCGGCCAAGCCGCCTTCGGCCACGGAGTCGGGGGAGTCCGCCGCCGCCGCTCCCGCCGAGAAGGCGGGTGAGGCATGACCGTCTGGGAACCCGACCTCCAGCAGACCGACGGGACGGACCGGGTCTCGGAACAGGACTTCGCACCGGAGCCCGCCGCCGCGAGTGGGTCTTCCGACCCGGTCCAAGACCCGCCCGAGGGGGGCGCCGGCTCCCCGGAGTCGGCTTCGGATCTTGCCTCGGTTCACCTCGAACGACTTCAGAGACTCCAAGCGGAGTTCGATAACTACCGGAGGAGGACGCTCCGCGAGCAGGAGGAATGGAGTCGGCGCGCACAGGCGGAAGTGATCCGCGAGTTGCTGCCCGGACTCGATGATCTCCGGCGCGCGCGCGACCACGCTGCTGCGACCGGCGGGACGGTCGACGCGACGGGGCTCCTGCTGGTCTTGAAGCGTTGGGAGGATGCGCTCCTCCACAAGGGTCTCGAAGAGTTCGTCGCCGAGCGCGGAGAGCCTTTCGATGTGGAGCGCCACGAGGCGGTGCTGTCGGCGCCGTCCGAAGAGGTGGTCGACGGACATGTTCTGGACACATTGGACCCTGGATACGAGTGGCGACAGCGCCTGCTCCGCCCGGCGCGGGTGCGCGTCTCATCGGGCGCGCCCGACTCCTGATCTAGCTCCACGGGATCCGCGGTGAGCGCCGGGACGCCGCGCGAATCGACGCGCGCCGCTGAAGTCTCACTCCTCGTCGCGGCCGGCGACCGACATGTCGAAGAGTGGGCGAGGGCAGGTCTGGCCGGGCTGCGCGCCGTCGTCCACGTCGCTCCCACCTTGCCGTTGGCGGCGTCCGGCCATGGACTCGAATCCGCAGCCGCGCTGCGCGCCGCGTTTCCGGACGACTTCGATCCCGACCTCGCTCTCATCGAGGAGACGCCTGAAGGCTCGTTCGCCGAACGGCTGCGGGCCTTCAAGGACGCGTATCCGCGCTGTCAGCTCCTCTTGCTCGGACGTCAGGACTCAGACCTCAGCCCCCGCAAACTGCAGCCCGTCGCCATCCGCCACTGGTTCTTTCGGCCCGTCGAACCCGACGAGGTGAGCCGCGTGCTTGCGGCAGCCGGACGGTCGCTCCGCCGGCAGTGGCAGGAGCAACAGCGCCACGGGCGGTCGTTGCCCGGTTTCGACGCGCTCCTGGGTGAGGATCCGCGCTACCGAGAGGCGATCGAGCTGGCGAAGAAGGTCGCGGCCAGCCCCGACACGAATGTGCTCATCCTCGGCGAGACGGGGACCGGCAAGGGCATGCTCGCGCAGGCGATCCACTCCAGCGGACCGCGCAGCGCCGGGCCGTTCCTCGATATCAACTGCTCCGCGATCCCGCGGGATCTGATCGAGTCCGAACTATTCGGGCACGTCAAAGGCGCCTTCACCTCCGCCGTGAAAGACAAGCCGGGTCTGCTCGAGCTGGCGGACGGAGGCGCAGCGTTCCTCGACGAGATCGGCGAACTCGACAGTCTCTTGCAGGCGAAGCTGCTCAAGTTCCTCGACCAGGGACGGCTCCGTCGCGTCCAGGGAACCGAGGAGATCCGCGTGGATGTCCGCGTGATCGCCGCGACGAACCGCGACCTCGAAGCGGAGGTCGCGCAGGGTCGCTTCCGCCTCGACCTCTTCCACCGCTTGAACGTCGTCCCGATCCGTATCCCTGCTCTGCGCGAGCGACCCGACGACATCGCCTTGCTCGCGGAGAGAATGCTGCCGGAGATCGCGCGACGGTTGCGCGGATGGCAGCTCGACTGGGAGGCTGACGCGCTGGCCGCGATGCAATTGCACAGTTGGCCCGGCAACGTCAGAGAATTGGTCCACGTCATCGAGCGAATCGTGCTCTTGCTGGACTCGGCGCGTCCGCTGAGAGTCGCCGACCTTCCCGAGGAGCTGAAGCCGAGGGCGCCCCTCTGCGAGGTCTCCGACGAGCCGAACTCGATCCGAGTGACGCTGCCGGAGGGCGGAATCTCGCTGGCCCAGGTCGAGCGGGCGGTGCTGGAGGCAGCGCTGGGCCGCTCAGGCGGGAATGTGACGGAGGCGGCGCGGTTCCTGCGGATGAGTCGCGGTCGCTTGCGCTACCGATTGGTCAAGCTCGGTCTCGCGGATCGCGCCTCTCGCCGACGCGGTCGGCCGGCGCGCCGACGACGCGCGGCCTGAGTCATACCGCGCTCTAGGGCGTGCGGCGAACTTCGATCGCCGACGCGATCTCCTCGTCGAACGCCAGGTCGGTCTCTCCAACCTGCACGACGAACGCGGGCCAGGTCTGGCGCACCCGCACGGTCATTCCCGGGCGGATGCCGTAGGTGCCGAGACGGTCGCTCCGGTCGTCGCCGCGCACCGCGAGCACTTCCCCGGATTGTCCCGCCAAGAGTTCGGTCAGGGGGATCATCCTTGCTCCTCTCGGCGTCCTCGGAGGACGCGGCCGATGGTGGCGAACCACCCGCCGACGCGCGCGAATCGCGCTTCGGTTTTTGTTGTGTCGACGAACTCATAGCCGCAATGGGGACAACAGAGCGCGCCGCAGTGTCGAACCAGTGGGCACCCGCGCTGACATCCCATCGACTCCGTCTCGAACGGCTTGCGACAGAGCGGGCACTCGTGCGCGTATGTGGCGAGAGCGCTCATACCGGCAGCCGCAGCGCCTGGATCGCGAAGCGCAGGCATCCCCCGACGAAGAAGGCGAAGGGGAAGATGAATCCGGTCATGGCGACCGCCGTCTTCCATCCGTGTTCCTTGGCGATCATGAACACGTTGGCGACGCACGGCACGAAGAGCGTGATCACGACCATGCAGACGAGCACCTGCGCGGCGGTCAGAGTCGCCGCCGTTCCGGCCTGGAGGAGGAGCACAGCTCCGTAGTCTCTTCGCAGGAAGCCGACAATGAAGGCGTCGGTCGTCTCGATCGGAAGGCCGAGCCACCGCACCACGACCGGCGAAGCCAGGTCGCGCAGCAGCGCCAATCCATGCGTCCGATCCAGGACGAAGAGCAGGATCGTCCCCAGGATGAAGAGCGGCACGACCTCCTTCAGGTACCACTCCAGGCGCGCACTGGTCTTCACCACGATGTTCCCGAAGACCGGGCGACGAATCGGCGGAATCTCCAGCAGGAAGTCGCCGCGCTCTCCGGGGAAGATCTTCGAGGCGAGGAATCCGACCGAGATCATGATGGCGATCATGAGCCCGACCCAGATGGCCGCGCCGAGGAAGGAGATCGAGGCCATCATGGCGAGCAAGACTCCGAGTTGCGCGGAGCAGGGGACGGCGAGCGCCAGGAGAAGCGTCACGATCAGTCGCTGTTGGCGAGTCTCCAGGATCCTCGCGGTCATCGTCGCCATCGTGTCGCAGCCGAGGCCGAGCACCATGGGGAGGACGGCTTTGCCGTTGAGCCCCATCATCCGGAAGACCCGGTGCAGCATGACGGCGAGCCTCGGCAGGTAGCCCGAGTCCTCCAGGAACGAGAAGACCAGGAAGAACGTGAGGACGATCGGGAGCACGATCGCGATGCCGTAGCTGACGGCCATCGTGAGGATCCCGTAGGGACCGACCAGGAAGTCGTGGATGAACCGAGCGACCTGTGTCCAAGTCGACGCGGCAACCACCGCACCCGCCGCACCCGCCGCTTCGTACGCCGTCGACGGCACGGTGCGTTCCCAGCCGAGACCGAGTGGGAGCGAATGCGCCGGGGTCAGCGGCAGCTCGAGATCGATGCGGATCGTCTCCTGCGCATGTTCGTGCGCGAACGGGAAGACGGCGTCGATGAGGCGGATCGCCGCCGGGTTGACGACCTGCCCGAAGACGCCGTTCTCCATCAGATCGACGAGCGTTCCGGCGCCGAAGAGTCCGACGAACCAAAGCGTTGCATAGAGAAGCGAGCCCAACAGGAGAGCGCCGCGCAGGGGATGCAGCGCCCAGCGAGAGATCTGGCCGGACCAGGAGGCGCGTTCTTCGGGCTGCGTGTGGTAGTTCCCGGCCAGATGTCCGTCGACCCAGCGGTGACGCGCCGCGGAAATGGCGAGGGCGTAGCCCTCTCCGTACGCGGTTCTGACCTCGGTCGCCGCCCGCAGGAACGTGGGACGTATCTCGGGAGCGAGCGCCGATGCGACGTCGTCGGCAATGGAGCCGTCCCCCGAGAGCAGTTGGATCGCGACGAAGCGCGCGGTCATTCCGACGACCGCAAGCCGAAATGTCGCCTCGGCGATGGCCGCTTCGACTTCGGCTGGATAGCTCGGGAGACTGCTTGGCGGAGTCGCAGCGACGGCCGCTCTCTCGGTCGCCTCACGCGCCCCGGCCTCGATCGCAACCGTCTCGACGATCGGGATGCCGAGGCGAGCCGCGAGCTCGGCGACGTTGATCTGCACCCCGCGGGCTCGGGCTTCGTCTTGCATGTTGAGCGCCAGCGCCAGCGGCGCGCCGAGCTCCGCCAATTCCGACGTGAGTAACAGGGCCCGCGGAAGGTTCTTCGCATCCGCGATCTGCAAGATCGGACAACCGGGCGATTCGAGGATGAGGTTGCGCGTCACTCGCTCGTCCTCGGAGCGAGGAGTGAGTCGATTGACGCCGGGGGTGTCGACGACCGAGACCTCGGACCCCGCCAGGCGGGCGCCGCTGCGGGTCACCTCGATCGTCGTCCCGGGATAGTTCGACACGTGGACGTAACGGCCGGTGAGGAGTCCGAAGACGACGCTCTTGCCGACATTCGGATTGCCGACCAAGAGGAGCGTTTCCGGTGTGGTTGCCGCCTGCTTCGCGCCGCCTGTCGCTCTCACTGCGCGGCTCCCGCGGGCGCTTCGCTCGCGCCGCACTCCTCGCAGGCGCCGTAGATCTCATGCACATGATCCAACATACGAAAGCCGTACTGACGGCAGACTTCTGCTTGCAGCTCTTCGATCCGCTCCTCTTCGAACTCCTGGATCCGGCCGCAGCGCACGCAGACCAGATGATCATGGTGGTGTCGTCCGATGACCGACTCGTAGAAGTGTCGGTTGTGGCCGAAGAGCGACTTCCGCAGGATTCCGCACTCCTCGAGGAGCGCGAGCGTCCGATAGACCGTGGCGCGGCTCGCGTGGGTCTTGCCTTCGCGCAGCCGACCGATGAGATCCTCGGCCTCGAAGTGCCGTGGAGCGGCGAGGACCGCCGAGAGGAGCTCCTCCCGTTGGCGAGTCATGCGCAGATCCTGGGTTCCGAGATAGGCGCGGAACCGAGCACGGATCTCTTGGAGCGACTCCAGAGGAAGCGCCAGGTCGGTGGTGTCGGCGGCCAAAGCGCTTGTCCGTTTCTCACGCGGTGGGGGGCCGTCGCGTGCGGATGCACACGACGATATTGAGACCCAGTCTGAACAAGAGGCAGTCTAGACCCAACTCCGATCCAGGGTCAACGCTCCCGATCGGCCGCTCGACGCGGTGGGAGGCCTTGCGCCCCAACGGGTTGATTGCGCCTCGGGGCGCCCGGTGGTAGCGTTTCGCGCGCCTCGAAGGCGTCGCCATTCGGCGCCGCCGTTCGACCGACTCAGATCAGGGAGGATCGGAGATGTCGTTTTCACGTCCCTCGCTCGGAATCCTGCTCGCCGCCTGCGGCTTTGTTCTCGGCGCCACGCCGGCTGCTCTCGCGGCGGGGGTCAGCGTCGGTGGATACGGACTCGGTTCGGTTTTCTTCGGAGACGCGGCTGACGCCTGGGATGGAGGCTTCGGTCTCGGCCTGACGGCGAAGACGTCGATCTCCCGCCACTTCAGTCTGCGGGGGGATATCTCCGGGCGCTGGTTCGACGGCAGCGGAGAGACGCAGTCCCTGGCTCGACCGAAGCCGCATTGGGGTGGGCGAGTCGGCGAGAGTTCCGAGAATCTGCGGCTCCTCGCGTTCACCGCATCGATCGTGCATGAGTTCGAAGCGTGGTCGGGCGGGGAAGCTTGGACGCCGTATGCTGGCGCGGGTGCGGGGTTCTACGACGGTGTGGCCAGCTTCCGCGACACGAGGCGAGAGCTGCTCGACGAGACCGGCGCCGAGGATGGCTCGCGCGATGCCGCCACGTTCGGTCCAGGGATCCATTTCTTGGCGGGAGTGCGAATGGAGAGAACGTCGGGCATGTATATCACGCTGGAGACCAAGCTCCACGCCATCGATACCCCCGAGCAGTGGTCCACCTGCGTCGATTTCGCGCTCGGCGTGGGTGCGTCTCTCCCTCGGCCCTGAGGCGAGCCGGTTCTCCATGCTGCCCTTGCGGTCACGCTCGACGCTGAGCAGCGTTCTCCTCTTGTTTCTTGCCTTGGCGACCGCGCCCGACGCATGCGGCGCGTCGGCCGGAGCGGTCCCGTTGATCAGGGTCGCGCTCGTTCGCGATGCTGCGGCCGTCGCGCTCGGCTGTGATCGCGAGTACTCGATCGGACGCCATCACGCCGGACTGAGGCCGACCTCGGCGCGCGGCGTCTGGAAGCTGCGCGCGACCGACAACGGGGTGGAGCTGCTCGATGACCGCGGCAGTCGTCGGGGTTCGACCGCCGACACACTCTTCGTCGCGTCCACCGATCCGGAACGATCCCCGCTCCAGGTGGACGGCCGCGCCTACCGGGGTGAGCTCCTCATCTGGTCGCGCCCCGGCGGTCTCTGTGTCGTCAACGTCGTCGACCTGGAGTCGTACCTGAAGGGGGTGCTCCCGATCGAAATGGGGCCGCAACCGCCGGAACGTCGCGCCGCGCTCGAGGCGCAGGCGGTGGCCGCGCGGAGCTACACGATGGCGACGATGGGTCGATGGCGCGCCGAAGGGTTCGACCTGGTGGCGACAGTGGACGATCAGGTCTACAGCGGCCTGAGCGCGGAGAAGCCCGCCTGCACCGACGCAATCGAGGCCACGCGTGGAGTTCTCGCCCAGTTCGGCGGAGCTCCGATCCACGCCTACTATTCGTCGACCTGCGGCGGATCGACCGCGTCGCCCGTCGATGTCTGGGGACAGAAGGAGGTCGGGTACCTCCGTCCCGTGGCCGATCGCGCCGAGGGCGTCGAGGATGACTTCTGCGACGCCTCTCCGAAGCACCAATGGGAAGAGACCTGGAAGCTCTCGGAACTGGACGGGATGCTGGATGCGAACCTCTCACGAGTCCGCAAGGGCTGGAAGCGATCCGCTTCCGGGGACTTGCGCCATGTCCGCCTGGTCGAGCGATTCGCCTGCGGGCGCGCGGCCATCCTCCGGCTCGAGTTCACGAAGGGAAGCGTCGACCTGCGCGGCGATGAGATCCGCTGGGTCTTGCGCCGGCCGGGGGGAAAGCAGGGCCTGAATAGCTGCCGTCTCCTCGAGGTCGAGGTGGACAAGGGGGGGCGCGCACCGACGCTGCGGGTGCGCGGTCAGGGGTACGGGCATGGAGTCGGAATGTGCCAGTACGGCGCCATGGGAATGGCGTCGGCCGGTCGTGACTTCCGATCGATCCTCGGTTTCTACTACCCGGGGATCTCCCTGGATCAGCGTTATTGAAGACTCGCGGCGGCGTTCCGGAGGTCGGCTCGTTCTCGGGTTGACACTCCCGAGTGCTTCGAGTTCAATCCGCGAACCTTTTGAAGCGGGGTCGTAGTTCAGTCGGTTAGAACGCTGGCCTGTCAAGCCAGAGGTCGCGGGTTCGAGTCCCGTCGACCCCGCCATTTCCATTCCGGGGCCCCGAGCCCCCCGAGCCCAGCCCTCCTGAACTCTTCCCCCCTCCTGAAAACCCACGCCAATCGTCCTTGTACCGGAAGTTCCCGAACTTTCGTTGCCCCTCTGTGAATTCGCGGCTAGGATCTATCCGCTGTCTTTCCGACCTGTCTCCCTGCACCCCCGCGCCGATTCCGGACCGGGGCGGGCGAGGAACCGAGTCTTCACCGATTCGGACTCGAGCTAGGTGATGGACTCGAAGAGAGGCGGCAACCACTAGTGGGCTACTCAGGAGGTTCATCCATGAAGAGATTGGCATTGTGTACCGTGGCTCTCGTCGTTGCTCTGACGAGCAGCGCGATGGCGACCGACAAGTTCGACAAGGACAACTCCGCCGCGCCGATCCCGACGCGTGGGCTGCTCGATTGCTCCAACGCGATCGACGCCGGCTGCGGATTCAACTACAGCGGCAACAACGGGACCGGCGTGAACAACGTCGAGTTCTACAACTGCCAGCCGTTCACCGAGAGCGGTCCGGAGAACGTCTTCCGGCTCACGATCGGCTCGACGTCCAACGTTTCGGTGACGATGTCGCCGGCCGGCTGCGACCTGGACTTGTTCGTCCTCGCGTCCTGCGAGGAGGACGACTGCATCGGTTCGTCCGCCGGGACCGCCACCGAGCTGGTCGAGCTCGACTGCCTGGCCCCGGGCACCTACTACGTCGTCGTCGACGGCTACAGTGGCGATGTCTGCGGATACACGCTCAACATCAGCTGCACGCCGTGCACGCCGCCGCCGGGTAACGAGGCCTGTGACACCGCTACGCCGTTGGCGTGCGGCGCGATCAGTTTCTCGGTCAACACCGACGGCACCGTGAACAACTACGATCCGGGCGCGGGCAACACCTGCACGGGCTACAGCGCGTCGGGCGGAGACCTCGTCTGGAGCGTCTGCATCCCCGAGGGCGGCACGATCGACCTGGCGATCGACGAGGTCGATTACGACGCGTCGACCTACCTGATCACGAACTGCGCGAACATCGTCGGCAGCTGCCTCTCCGGCAGTGACTGCTTCCCGTGGCCGTGCACGAACTTCATCAACTACACCAATCCTGGTCCTGGCGACGTCAACGCCTACCTCGTCATCGACGGCTTCGCCGGCGCGACGGGTGCGACGGACGTCAACGGTACGTTGGATTGCTGCGGATCGATCCCGACCGAAGAGACGACCTGGGGCAGCGTGAAGGCTCGCTTCACCGCGAACTGATCGTTTCCTAGACCGGTTCTTTCGATGGAGCCCGGGCCTCGCGCCCGGGCTCTTCGTATGTGCGTCGGTTCGGACCTCTCGCTTCAGGTCGATCGACGATCTCCCTATACTTCCGACATTCCTGAACAGAGTCCGATGGACGTGAGGAGGACCAGCGAATGGACGAGCGCATCGCGCCGGAGGCAACGAATCGGAGCAGCCGCGGGCCGGGCCAGCGGATCGGAGTCGGATTGGGGTGCGTCGGTCTCGCGACGTCCCTCCTGGCCGCGCCGGTCTCCGCCGTCTATCAGCAGATCCGCGTCCCCAACGTCGAACGCGAGTCCCGACAGGTGCTGGCGATCCACCCGGACATCGAGTTGATGGGGGAAGGGGACGGGACGCTGATCCTGCTGTCGCGGCCCGAGCTCACGGAGAAGCTGCGCGCGGCGGGAGTCACGGTGGAAGTAGAGATCGACGACCTGGAGGCATTCTATGCGGCGCGCCTGCAGGGGCCGACCGCCGGAGGCAACTTCGGGATCTTCCACACCTATTCCGAGACGTTGGCGGAGATGGAGGCTCTTCACGCCGAGTTCCCCAGCCTGACCACCGCGCCGGCCTCGATCGCGACGACGGGGCAGGGCCGGTTCCTCTACGCCATGAAAGTTTCGGACAACGCCGCGGTCGACGAGCCGGAGCCCGAGGTGCTCTTCGACGGTGTCCACCATGCGCGCGAGATCATGACGGTGGAGATGAATCTCTCCTTCATGCGTTACCTCTGTGAGAACTACGGGACCGACCAGGTCGTGACCAAGATCGTCAACACTCGTGAAGTCTGGTTCGTGCCGATCGTGAATCCCGATGGCTTCGTCTACAACGAGACGACGAACCCGGGCGGGGGCGGGCTGTGGCGAAAGAACCGCAGGAACAACGGCGGCGGCTGCTTCGGAGTCGACCCGAATCGTAACTATCCGTTCCAGTGGGTCGGGAGCGGATCATCGACCGATCCATGCAATGACACATACCGCGGCCCGTCGGCGGCCTCGGAACCGGAGATCGCGGGACTGACCGCGTTCATCAACTCGCGCGACTTCGTGATCTGGCAGTCGTATCACAGCGTGGCGGGGATGGTTCTCTTTCCTTGGGGTTACACGTCGGCGCACACGCCGGACGACGGGCTCCTCCGCGCGATCGCCACGGAGATGGCCAGTCAGAACGGCTATCAGGTCGGACAGCCGCCCGAGATCTTGTACAACGTGAACGGCGGCTCGTTCGACTGGGGCTACGGCGAGACCTCTCAGCACACGAAGATCTTCGGCTTCACGACGGAGATCGGCGGGAGCGGCTTCTGGCCCGATCCGAGTGAACGCGACCCGCTCATTGCCGAGAACCTCGCGTCGAATCTGTATCTCTGTCAGATCGCCGGTCCCAACTTGGAACTGCTTTCGCTGGTCGTGACCGGAGGGGACGGCAACGGGCGACTCGATCCCGGTGAGAGCGCTTCGTTCGTGGTCGGCCTGCGGAACAGCGGCGTCGTCGCGGACGCCGCCAACGTGCAGGTTCGAGTGAGTTGCGACGATCCCTATCTCGTCTTGAACGACGCGCGGGCGACACTGGGGACCGTGGCGGCCGGCGCCTCGACCTCGACGGCGGGTGACCCCTTCGAGTGCGCGGTGCTGGCCGCGTGTCCGTCGGGACGCACGCTGAACATCGAAGTGCGCCTGACGGCCGACGGCGGCGAGGAGACGATCGCCACCGTTCCGCTGACGGTGGGTCAAGCGACCACCATCTATGCGAACGACTTCGAGGAGGCGAACGAAGCGTGGAGCTCCGACCCGAGCCACACCGCCACCTCGGGCGCCTTCGTGCGGATCGATCCGAACGCGACCGGCTACCAGCCGGGTGACGACACCACGCCGACGCCCGGGATCTACGCCTGGGTGACGGCGCAGAACAGCTCCGAAGGGGTCGACGATGTCGACAACGGAATCGCCGCGACCCGCTCTCCCGTCTTCGATCTCTCGGACCGTGCGGTGCGGCTCTCCCTGAAGTACTTCTTCGGTCAGCGCGACCCGGGCGACGACGCCGGCGACCTCTTTCGGATCGATGTCTCCAACGACGGCGGCGCCAGTTTCCCCGTCAACCTGGTGTCGGTCGGCGATGTCACTTTTGCCGCGACCTGGCGAGCGCTCGAGGTCGATCTCGCGGACGTGATCGGGCTCACGAATCAAATGGTCCTGCGCGTGCAGGCGGTCGACGGGCTGGCGACGGGGGATCTGATCGAGGCGGGCGTCGATGACGTCTATCTGTATGACCTCGGAGACGACAACGATGCGCCGACGCGCCCCACGCTCCTTGCTCCCGCCGACGGCGCGACGGGGCTCCCTGGCAATCTGGCCGTGACTGTGACGAACGCCGTCGATCCAGAGGGTCAACCGTTGTCCTACTCTTTCCGCGTGTACAGCGACGCGGATCTCACCCAGATCGCGGCGACGATCGACGGCGTTGTCTCCGGGGTCGGGTCGACTGCGTGGAGCGTCTCCCCGCCGCTCGGAGTGGGGCAGTACCACTGGCGCGCCTGCGCGAACGACGGCGAGTCCTTCGGGCTCTACATGGAGGCGGCGTCGTTTACCGTCACAACCGCGACGGACGTGGCGACGCCGGACCTATCCTCCGATCTCGCGCTCTTGGCGGGTCCGAATCCGAGTCGAGGCGACATTCGCATTCGTTACGCAGCCCCGGCCGCTCCCTACGCGCGGCTCCAGATCATCGACGCCGCGGGCCGAATCGTCCGCTCGCTAGAGGGACCGCGATGGTCCGCGGGATGGCACGACGTGACCTGGGACGGGAACGACACCGCGGGCCATCGGGCGCCTCGCGGCGTCTACTTCGTTCGGTTGGTGCTGCCGACGGAGGAGCGCACGGTGCGGGTGGTGCGGGTGGACTGACCGCTACACCCCGCCGGAACTCGGTCCGATCCCGAGCCAGCGGTCGAAGAGGAATTGGAAGCGGCCGATCAAGAGCGTGATGCGCCCCATGATCGTGTAGCCGAAGGAGGCGCCGAAGCCGAGCATCAGGAATGTGATGCCGAGGCGAGAGGCGACGCCGAGAGCGCCGACATGTTCTCGCGAGAAGTAGAAGTAGACGAGAATCGAGATGACGCCGACCAAGAGCAGCACTTCGTTGACGGCCGCGCCGAGTGGGACCGATCCAGCCGGAGAGAGCCAGGTGCCGGCGATCTGTTCGAGGACCTGCGCTTTCATCGCGGAGGGAATGAGATACCCGGCCCACGCCGCGACGTAGAAGGCGATGGCGAAGCGGGCGAGCCATTCGGTGCGGCGATGGAGCCGACCGAGGACGAGCAGCCCGAGGAGCCCGCCGAAGAGTAGGCCCCAGTCCTGGTCCTGCACGACCGGGATCCAGAGCTTCTTGTACAGCGCCGAGTACGCGTACTGCACCAAGTAGTAGCCGGCGGAGACGCCGACCAGGAGCGACTCCGCGAAGCGGTAGACCGGGTTGTCGCGGTAGAGCGAGCTGAAGATCGCGAGCGTGAAGAACGCGGCGACCCAGACGCCCAGGTCAGTCGACATCGCTGCGAGCCCTCATGACTTCCGCCGCCGCTGCGCGAAGTAGGCGACATTGCCGAGCAAGATGAAGAGGACGATGACGGCGTGGCCGGTTGTCTGCGAATCCATCCCGCGCGTGGCGTCTCCGGGCAGTTCGGCCAATCGCTCCAACTCCGCCGCGCCTTTGAGTCCGCCGAGGAAGCCCGAGACCTGTCCGGTCTGGTAATAGGGGTAGAGGTGCACTGCTTGGATCGCGGTCGCGCCCGCGATGACCTTCGCGTCGTACTTTCCGTGCGCCCAGATCGTCCAGTACTCCGCAAGCGAGCTCGCGGCGATGGTGACGATCAGCTTTGTGTCGGCATAGCGATTGGCGCGCTGCAGGAGCGGGAAGTCCGCCGTGGATCGGCCGTACTGGTCGGCGGGAAACGTGGCGCGAAACGATTCACCGAGCCGCAGGATGGTGCCGGAGTAGTCCGGGTTGTAGCCGAGAAAGACCACATCCTCGCCATAGACCTGGCCCAGTTGCTTGGTCGCCAACTCGATGTAGGGCTCGGCCACGCCGGGGCCGCCGGCGTAGTTCGTCAACGCGATGATCCGTACGCCGCGACCGAGGCAGTAGCGCCAGACGACGCGCGTCATCGGGTCCATTTCCGCGCGCGAATCGGCTTCGTAGTCGAAGGAGAAGAGGATCACGTCGCCGGGTTGGAGCTGTTCGAGGGCCGCGAAGAAATCGCGAGACTCTTTCCCGGGAACGACGGGGAGGCCGAGCGGAAAGAGCACAGGGATCGCGACGGCGAGCGCCACCGCGACGAAGAGGAGGCGCCGATCGAGTCGGAGCGCGTGTTCCCACCACGGCCGCGGCATCCGATCAGTCCCCTTTCCCGAGATAGGAGCGCTCGATGCCGAGCAGGATCTTGAGCGCGGTGGCCGAGACCCCGAGTCCCACGCCGATCAGGATGCCGCGCTTCGCCGCCAGATTCGGCACGTCGAGGATCCAGCCGGAGAGCCCGGCGAGCGAGTAGCGGGCGTCGCCGACGGAGAAGCCGAGCATCTCGCCGATCGACACTCGACCGAGCATGACGATGATGCCAGCGCAGAGGAGCAGCGTGGCGTGGACGGTGCGCGCGCGGAAGGCGCGATAGGCGGCCGACGCGACGTAGAACGCGAGGAGCGCGAAGATCGTCGACTGCATGGGGGACTGCACGTTCTCGAACGACCAGGCGTAGGGTCCGCCTTGGACGCCGCCGCCGACCCCGGCCAAGATGACGGCGACCAATCCGCTCAGCGTGACTGCGGAGTAGCCCCAAGCGCGCTCACGCCGCTGGATCCGTACGCCGTGATGACGAACCAGCCCGATCGTCCCGAGGATCAGCATCATCCCGAAGACGATCTGCTTCCAGTCGAGGACCAGGTTGTAGGTGCGCTGGAGCGAGGGATGCGAGAAGAAGTACTGGACGAACATGACGAGGCCGACGAGGAAGCCGAAGAGGATGGGGAGCGTGGTTTTCATCCAGCCCCCTCCGAGAGAGTGGCGATCACGGACGAGTCCAGAGGTGGGTGGCGGTCGCGAGACTGCCCAGGAGCAGCGCCACGATCACGATCGCCTTCGCCATGTCCTGCGCTTTGAGTGTTCCGAGCAGCCGCGGTTCGCGCGAGAGATAGACCGAGCCGGCGTAGAGTTCTTCGCCGATCAGCGTGTAGTCGCAGGCGCAGATGAAGAACGGGAGTTGCGAGTCGGAGTCGGTGCCCGCGATCTGAATCGCGCCGGTCAGGTTGCCGGTCTCGGCCATGATCAGACTCTCGGCGTAGTAACGACCGAAGAAGAAGTTCGTCGCCGGACGTTCGCGCAGCATGATCCCCTGCACCGCGATGGCGTAGGCGAACTGACCGTACGTCTCGTAGCGCACGTCGTCCGCGCGGTAGAGATCGGGCCGACCCTCGGCCGTATAGGCGGCGCGCACCACTTCTTGGGCGACGTTGGTCACGATCGGATCGCGACAAGGAACCAGGAGGCGCGTCTCGTAGCGGGCGGTCCGCGCGGCGACCTGACCGAGGATGTTGACCGCGGCCAGCGTGCCGGTCTCGTCCATCGAGTCCATCCCCGGGATGAACAGCACCGGACGGCCCATCTCGGTGGCGCGGCCGACCGCTTCCTCGACCGCTTCGAGTCCGGGGATCCGGCGCACGAAGACATCGCTGCTCCGTCGGGTGCGGACGATCCAGACCACGATGAGCAACGCGAGCGCGAGGGCCGCGACCAACTCCGGCCAGCGAGTGGCCTGGAATCCGGTCGCGTCCTGCAGTGGGATCAAGCCGAGTCCTCGCCCACCGTTTCGCCGCTCGCGACGGTCGGCCGACCGAGAGTGCGCAGCACGCTCCCCGGGAAGACGCAGACGTTCGTCCCGATGCGGGCACGCTCCGGCACGCGCGCGCCTTTCCCGATGACGGTCAAGCCGCCATCCAGATGGGTGGGGAAGCGCTCGTTGATCCGCCCGCCGTCGTCGGAGAATCCGATCCGCGCGTCGTGCCCGACCTCGACCTGCTTGTCGAGGATGGCGTGTTCGAGCTTCGCGCCCGCGCCGATGCGCACGTCGTGCATGAGAATCGAGCGATGAACGTGTGCGCCTCGCTCGATGACGACGCCGGGCGAGAGGATCGACTCGGTCACGGTTCCCTCGAGCCGGCAGCCGCGGCTGACCAGAACCCGATCCTCTTCGGCGCCGCGCGCGATCCAGGCCGGCGGGCGGTCGCCGACGCGGCTCTCATCCAGGTTGGTCCTGATCCTCCAGGCGGAGAGATCGAGCGCTCCCTCGGCGCGCACGAGATCCATGTGGGAGTCGAAGTAGGCGCGGAGCGTCCCGACATCTTCCCAGTAGCCGCTCCACTCGTAGGCGAACATGCGGTCGCCGCCCGAGAGCATGCGGGGGAAGATGTGGTGGCCGAAATCGGGGGCCGCGCCCGTGCTCGTCCAGCGCATGAGGCGCTCGACCAACACGCGCGCCGAGAAGACGTAGATGCCCATCGAGATGAGGTTCGAGGTGGGGACGGCCGGCTTCTCCTCGAACCCCACGATGTAGGAGTCGCGATCGACGTGCACCGTGCCGAAGTCGCTCGCCTGCTCCATCGGAACGCGCCGCACGGCGATGGTGACATCGGCGCCGGCGCGCACGTGTGCGTCGATCATGGGCGCGTAGTCCATGTGATAGACGTGATCGCCCGAGAGCAGGAGCACGAACTCCGGATCGTGCCGATGGATGTAGCCGAGATTGCGATAGATCGCGTCGGCCGTGCCCAGATACCAGTCGCTGCCGGAGGCGCCTTGATGCGGCGGGAGGATCCGCACTTCACGCGTGCGACCGACCAGGCCCCAGTGGCGGCCGTCGCCGATGTGGTCGGTCAGCGAGTAGGGCAGGTATTGCGTGAGGATGCCGACGCGTTCGAGGCCGGAGTTGATCAGGTTGCTCAGCGTGAAGTCGATCAGCCGGTAGATGCCGCCGAACGGCACGGCCGGCTTCGCCCTCTGCCGCACCAGCACATTCAGTCGACTCCCGACGCCGCCGGCCAGGATCAACGCGAGCGAGTGCCGCAGGTCGCGGGCCAGACGCTCGCCGGCGCGGAGCTCTTCGCGATGCGTGATCGGTCCGCTCATGCCGTGTCGCCTCGGGCGGACTGCGCAATTTCTTCCGGTTGGACGACGGCGCCGGCGGGGATGCGCGCGCCCGCCTCGACGCGTGCTTCCTTCCCGATCAGCGTGAGCCCGCCTTCGGCGGCGGCGCCTCCGACCGCGGCGCCTTCTCCGATCACGACCGCCTTGTCGACGATGGCGCGCTCCACGCGCGCGCCCGCCGCGATGCGGCCCCTTCCCAGGATGACCGAACCGCGCACGATCGCGCCTCGCTCGATGATGACCCCCGGAGAGATCACGCTCTCTTCCACCGCGCCTTCCACGACGCAGGCCGAGCTGATGAACGAGTTCTCGATCTTGGCGCCGGAGCCGATGCGCAGCGGCGGTTGTCCCGCGATGCCGGCGTCGACGAGATTGGAACGCACGCCCCAGCGGTCGACGTCGATTCGTCCCGAGAGCAGGTCTTGATGCGCCTGGTAGTACGACTCGACCGTGCGCGTGTAGGCCCAATAGCCGTCGAACTCCCACCCGAAAACGCGACGCGCCGAGACCATCGCGGGAATGACATGACGGCCGAACTCGACGCCGCCTTCGGCGCGCAGCACCGTCAGCGCGTCGGTCAGTGCGCGCGCGTCGAAGAGATAGATGGTGAGGCTGGCCAGATCGGATTTCGGGTGCGACGGCTTCTCCTCGTAGTCGAGTACGCGGCCGTCTTGATCCAGCACCGCGTAGCCGAAGCGTTCGTCGCGGTCCATGCGCTTGACGGCGATCGTGAGGTCGGCCCCGCGTTCGAGGTGCCGCTCGATCATCTCGCGGTAGTCCATGGAGTAGATGTGGTCGCCCGAGAGGACGAGCACGAGATCGGCGTCGTGATCCCGCACGTAGTTCAAGTTCTGGTAGACGGCGTCGGCGTTTCCGCGATACCAGTCCGAGGCGTCGGCCCCGCGAAACGGGGGCAGGATCTTCGCTCCTCGGCCGAGTCCGGCGAAGTCCCAGTGTTCACCGACGCCGACGTGGTCGATGAGCGAGGCCGGTCGGTACTGCGAGAGGATCCCGACGTTCTGGATACCGGCCCGCATCAGGTTGGAGAGCGGGAAATCGATGATCCGGTAGTAACCGGCGAAGGGAAGGGCGCTCTTGGGGCGACGCAAGGTGAGAACCGACAACTCGCCGACACGACCGCCCGCGAGGATCATCGCCACGATGCGCAGCGGCTTCACGCCTCGGAAGCTCATGTTGGTCGGGGAGGACCCCTCTGGTTCCTGCTCGGCGGACGGCGACCAGTAAACTCAGGCCAGGAGGGGCTCGAACCCCCAACCTGCGGTTTTGGAGACCGCTGCTCTACCAATTGAGCTACTGGCCTAGGATTCCCCGCTTGACGGGGCAGGCCGCAGACTAGAAGAAGGCCCTCGGAAGGGCAAGAGTCGAACAGGACCACGGAAGCGACGGAAGGAGTCAGGCATGCCGTTCGGAAGAAGGCCATCCGGTCCGACAGGGACGCAACCGACGTGGGTGACCGCCGCGCTCGGAGTTGTGTGGGCCTCAGTGCTCCTCGCGGGCGTTCTCTCGTTCGGGCGGGCGGACGACGCGCCGACGAACGAGATCCGCGCGACGTTCACGGTGGGCGGCGCCGATCGGAAGCCGGTCTTCGTCTCGGGGGTGCAGGTGGACTCTCTGATTCGCCCCGGCGAGAAGCACTTTCGTCGTCTCTGGCAGTTGACGAACGGAGGCGAGAACGCCGAGGCCTACTTTTCCTTCGACGGTCAGTCGCTCATCTTCCAGGCCACGCCGCGCGGGGCCGGCTGCGATCAGATCTACACGATGGCGGCCGAAGGCGGCCCGTCGACCTTGGTCAGCACGGGGAAGGGGCGCTGCACCTGCGCGTATTTCCTCCCGGGGGATGACGAAGTCCTCTTCGCGTCCACGCACGCGACCTCCGAGGGGTGTCCTCCTCCGCCCGATCGTTCGAAGGGGTACGTCTGGGCGCTCTCCGAGGGATACGACATCTGGAAGGCGAAGCGGGACGGGAGCGACTTGGTCCGCTTGACCGACTCGCCCGGTTACGACGCCGAGGCCACGGTCGGGCCGGACGGGACGATCGTCTTCACCTCGGTCCGCGACGGCGACCTCGAGCTGTACCTCATGGGTCGTGGCGGCGCGGACGTGCGTCGCCTGACGAACACTCCCGGCTACGACGGCGGCGCGTTCTTCTCAGCCGACGGCAAGAAGATCTGCTGGCGCGCCGGACGGCCGAAGGATGCGACCGAACTCGAGGACTACCGCGGGCTCTTGGCGCAGGGACTGGTGCGACCGTCGCAGCTGGAGATCTATGTCGCCGACGCCGACGGATCGAACCAGAAGCAGGTCACCTCCAACGGCGCCGCCAACTTCTGCCCGTTCTTCCACCCGAGCGGAGAGAGTCTGATCTTCGCTTCGAACGCGGGCGATCCGCAGGGACGCAACTTCGATCTCTTCAGAGTCGACCTGGAGAGCGGCGCCATGGCGCGGGTCACGACCGATTCCACCTTCGATGGCTTCCCGATGTTCTCTCCCGACGGCCATCGCTTGGTCTTCGCTTCGAACCGCGGGGCGGAGCGTGAAGGGGAGACGAACCTGTTCCTGGCCGAGTGGGTCGACTGAGTCGGCCTTCATCGGTTGCGCGCGACGCCGAGGAGCAAGTGGGAGCCCCAGCGCGCGATCGCCGTCCGCTGGAGGGCGGTTTCGAGCGTGCGCGTCAGGCGGTTGGCCCGGTGCATACCGGGACCCATCTGCATGACGATGCCGCGCACATCGATCGGATCGAACCGCTCCGCCAAGAGCGAACGAAACTCGCGGCGCGAAAAGTTCTGGTAGTAGACCTGGCCGTCGGAGTGCAGACCTTCGCGGTCCGAGACTTCGTCGGCGCGCAGGAATCCGCGGATTCGTTTCGGCAAGCTGAGGTGGTAGACGGTCGCGACGAAGAGCCCGCCGCGCTCGACCACCCGCGCGGTTTCGTCCAGGGAGGCGCGGAGGTCGTGCGCGCTCGGGAGATGTTGGAGCACTTGCGCCGCGAGCGCCTTGTTGCAGACGCCGGCTCGAACCGGGAGTCGGCAGATGTCGGCGCGAACGAGACAGGCGTCCACGCGGAGCGCCATCAGTCGCTCGCGCGCCACCTGCAGGCTCCGCCAGGAGAGATCCACGCCGAGGATCCGACCGACCTGCGGACCGTAGCGACGGGCGACGCGCGCCGGGCCGATTCCGAGTTCCAAGACCAGATCTTCGCGCCGCGGCGAGAGCGCGTCCCGGGCCGCCGCGATCTCCGCCTCGCTCCGCAGCGGAATGAAGAGACTCTCGTACTCCGTCGCCTCGGCGTCACGCAGACGCATCTCGCTCAGCTTGAGCGCATCGGTGGGGGAGTCGGGCTCGAAGGACGGGGCGAAGTCGACGATTCCGTCCTCGATCGCGTAGTCGACCGCGCAGGCGACGCAGCGCAAGGCGCCTCTCACGATCTCGCGCGACGACTCGTCCCGGAGCGCGAGAGACCCGAGGCAGGTCGGGCAGGCGAGGAGTTCGATCCAGTCCGAACGCAGCGGTCACCTCACGGTCCGAGGAAACAGGTCTCGCGATCACCCGGGCGCTCCGACGGTACGGGATCCGGCGGGAGATCGCGCAGCGAAGGTGAACGCTTCGGAGCGGTCGGTCTCTGGCTCGCCGCGGCGTTCGCAATCGTGATCGCGGCGCTCACCTTCGATCGTCGTCTCTACATCAACGGCGACAACGTCGACTACATCTTCTTGGCGCGGGCGGTGCGGGCCGGCGATTTCTGGCCGTCGGACAAGTATCCGCCTCTCTTCCCGCTGCTGCTCGCGCCGGTGCAACTGCTCTTCGGAATGGCCCTGATCCCGCAGAAGCTCTTGGTCCTGGCGCTCTACGCCGGCTCGGTCGGGTGGCTCCTGCGCATCGTCGCGCGACGGGTCGGCGGCGCCGCGCCGTGGGTCTTGGGGATCGCGGCCACGCTCATCCCGGTGATCGAGTACGCGCACTACACGATGAGCGAGATCCCGTTTCTGTTCTTCCTGCTGGGCGCGATCGACGCGCTCGATCGGCGCGCGAAGAACGGGCCGATCTGGCGAGATCGCGCGCTCTGGGAGGCGGCGCTCTGGACCGCGGCCGCTTGCTACACGCGCTCCGCCGGGATCGCGGCTGTTCCCGGCCTCGCGCTCGCCGCCACTCTCGGCCGCGGCAAGCGGGGCGCGCTCGTCTATTCCACGGCGACGCTCGTCTGTCTGATCCCGTGGGCCGTGCGGTCGGCCTTGACGCCGGGCGGGAATCCCTACTTCGAGCAGTTCGCGCGGGTGAACCCGTACTACCCGCAGCTCGGCACGCTCGACGCGTCGAGCCTGCTTGCGCGGCTGCTGGAGAACTCCAAGATCTATTTCCTGCAGGAGATGCCCGTCACGCTGGCGCCGGTCTTCTTTCGGTCGACCAATTCGCCGCACGGGATCCGCGACGCCTATTTCCCCTGGTTCGTGGCGCTCCTGCTCCTGGCCCCGTTGGCTGTCGGGCTCGCGGTGCGGTTGCGCGCGCGAGATGCGGTGGCCGGCGTCGTCGTGGGTTCGCTCGCGCTCTCCTGCCTTTGGCCCCCGATCTGGTCGGGCACGCGGTTCCTGGCCCCGCTGACGCCGCTGCTCTTCCTCCTGTTCTGGTCGGGCCTGGAGGTCGGGATTCGTCGGCTCGCTCCGCGCGCGGGCGCGATCGTCCGAACCGCGCTGCTCACGCTCTGGGTCTTGGTCGGCGTCAAGAATCTCGCGGGATATGTCGACGAGATCCGCGCCTATCCGCCGGAGTGGGATCGCTACTTCACGGCGCTGCGGTGGATTCGCGACAACACCCCGGCCGACGCGGTTGTGCTCGATCGCAAGCCGGCGTTCGTCGAATATGTGGCGGAGCGCAAGAGCGTGACCTTCCCGCGCGAGAGCGACGCCGATGCGATGCTGGCCGAGATCCGACGCCGCGGCGCGACGCATATCGTCCTCTCGGGGATTCCGTACGATGACATCTCGCGCTATCTCGTACCGGCGATCGAGCGGCGGAGTGAGCGCTTCATCCCGGTCTTCGAGTTGTCGGGTCCGCCGACCTATGTGCTCGTCTGGGCGGACGATGCCGCCAACGCCCCGAGCGCGAGATGATCGAGCACCGGGCTCAGCGCCTGGATGTGCAGCGTCGGATCGGGAGGATTGAACCAGCAGGCCGGCCGGTGGAGCCCGCGCGCCCCCCAGGCGCCGATGCCCCCCGGTGAGATCTCGATCAGATAACTGAGCGTGCGCGATTTCGCGCAGAGGAAGTCGATCTCGGCGCCATGGGCTCGGAAGAGCGGCGACCAACGTCCCAACTGCGTCTCGCGGTAGCGCCGGAGGCGCCCCGCTGCGGCGGAGTCACCGGACGCGAGATGCGCGGTCACGCCCGCCGTCAGCGCGCTGCGCGCCAGTTGGCGATGGCGGGCGGTCGTTGGACCCGGCGCCCACCGTCCGGCAGGAGGGGAGAAGATCCACTCGCCGAACGAGTGGAACGAGAGCGCCAGTGCGAGACTTCGGCCGCGCGTCCACTCCGCGATGGCGTGGGTCTCGGGTTCGCTCAGCGCCGACCGACCGGGTCGATGGAGCGGCCACCATTCGAGCCCTCTGGGCCGTGCGCGGTGGTCGACCGGGAAGTTGCGATTCAGATCGACGCCGCGGGCGTTGCCCCGGGCCCATCGACCCCACCCGGCCGTTCCGCCGAGTTCCAGCGCGGCGAGCCCATCGACGTTGGCGATGGGAACCGATGAGAGTCGCGTGCCGAGCGGCAGCGGAGAGGCCGAATCCAGCCACCTCGCGAGAAGATCCAGATGCAACTCGAAGCCGACCCACTCCAGGGGATGCAGCAACGAGAGGAGGAAGACGCCCGGGCGACCGCTCGCGGACGCGCCGTCGCCCTCGCCTCCGACGATCCAGTCGTAACCGACGATCTCGCGCCCCTGGTGAGACTTTCCCAGCACGAGCCGGTCCCCGCCGTGCCGTTCGACGAGCCGATCCAGCGCACGCTCGCGCTCCACGCCCAAGAGGTAGGGGCCGGTTTCGCTCGGCGGGGGAGTCCCGTGCTCCCCATGTTGTCCGTCATTCCGGTATGCTTTCACCCGCGTTCACTTTCCATCGTCGACGAAGCGGCCCGTCCGGTCCCCGTCCGCGCTCGGCGAACAGAGGCCCACCGTAACTCCAGCTTGGAGGGAACATGGGGAAGATTCCGGTCCACTCGCCGGCGCGAGCAGTCACTACGGCTGCTCTGATGGTTGCCGGCCTGATCACGACGGCGTTGCTCAGCTCGTTGGCGGCGCCGACGGCGCGCGCGACGTCGGTTCAGCACTTCGGCACCGCGCAACTCACCGAGCTCTCGGACACGATCGTGCGCGGGACGGTCACCAAGGTGGAGGCCCGGCTCCATCCCGAACACCAGTTCATCTACACCTACGTGACGGTCCGCGTCGACGAGCCGCTGAAGGGGCTCGTGACGGCGGGGAGTGAGATCGTCTTCCAGGAGTTGGGCGGACGGGTCGATCGAACGATCCATCACGTCCCCGGCGTCCCCGACTACCGCGAAGGGGAGCAGGTCGTGAGCTTCCTGGAGAACCATGTCGGCGGGTTCTATCGCACCTTCGGGATGATCCAGGGCAAGTTCTCGGTCGCGACCGATCCGCGCAACGGTCGGGAGATCCTGACTCGCCCGGCGGAGTGGAACGACGTCGCCCTCGCGCAGCTCGGCTCGGTCAGCGACCTGAGCCCGATGCGGCCCGACGCCAGCTACGACTCGGCAGAGATGCTGAGTGCGATCCGCGAGTGGACGCGTCGCTAGAGCGACCCAACCCCTGTTCCTCCAGAGGAGAACCGTCATGAATTCGATGTCGATGCTCCGTCGCGTCCGTTGGGGTCTGGTCGCCGTCTTCGCGGCCCTGATCTCATCTCCGATGCAGGCGAGCGCCTATGTCCTGATCGATCCGCCCAATGCCTGGGGCAAGCCGGATCTCCCGGTCGACTGGCATCTCAACCAGACGATCAACGATCCGAGCATCACCAACGAGTACCAGATCATCCGTGAGTCGTTCCTCGTCTGGTCGGCCGTGGCCGGAGTCGATCTGAGCTTCCTCGAGGGCGCGGCCAGCACGTTCTGCGGTCTCGCGCAGAACCAGCAGAACCACGTCTCGGTCGAGGACTGCAACAACCAGTGCACCGGCGGATGTCTCGCCGTGACCAGCACGGTGCTCTTCGCCACCGGCGATGGCTTCTGGAATTCCAACACGGTGGCCGACACGCTGCTCTTGGCGCGCCAGGAATCGGACATCACCTACAACAAGACGACAAACTGGGGCGACTCGCAGACCTGGACGCCGTGCGCGGGCGAATTCGACATGCGTGGGGTTTCCGTCCACGAGATGGGGCACTTCATCGGCCTCGGCCACTCGGCCACGGCGGCGGCCACCATGTTCGCATCGGTCGCAGTCTGCGACGGTTCGAAGGCGAGCCTGCATGCGGATGACAATCGCGGCGCGCGCGTGCTCTATCGCAACGGCGATGAGATCGCGGTCACGTCGCTGACCGCGGGCAACGCCACGCTCGGCGTCACGAACAAGGGAAACCTCGGCTACACCGGCCCGGGCGGCAAGTGGGGAGCGAGCTTCCAGTGGACGCCGCTCGGCGCCGCGGAGCACCTCTTCGAGTGCGCCTTCGGCGTCGGCTCGGTCGGCGGCGCCGTCTCCGACAACTTCCGTGGCGATGCGATCACCGGCGGCGACGCCGACTTGCAGCAGGCCTCGGTCTTGACGGTGAGCGCGCCGGGTCCGTTGACCGACGAGCAAGCCGAAGCGACGTTCGACGACAGCCGCGCGGAGTCGCCGTATGGATTGACCATCATCACGCGCGCCTACGCCGAGAACAGCGCTCCCAACGACGACTTCGTCATCACCGAGTACGTCCTCGTCAACACGAGCGGCGGCGCCCTCTCGAACGTCCGCGCGGGGCTCTTCGCCGACGTCGACTTCAACAACGAGTACGCGCAGAACTCGGTCAACTACGACGCCGCCAACTCGCTCGCGTACGTCTCGACGCCGAACACCGCCGCCCTCTTCGGCATCGCCGTGCTCAACTCGGAGGGCGCCGCCGCCATGCGCGCCCTCTTCGCCACCAGCACCAACGCCGGCGAGAACTTCACCGACGCCAACAAGCAGACCTGGTGGAGCGCCGGCTTCGAGCGGACGACCCTCGGCCCAGCCGACATCGCCCTCATGATCAATACGGGCGATTTCGACATCGCGCCGGGCGACTCGGCCTTCGCGGCCTTCGCGCTGCTCGGCGGGAGCAATTTGGCTGATCTGCAGGCGAACGCGGCGGCCGCTCGTGATCTCTACCTGAACACGATCTCCGGCGGCACGACCGCCGTCGGCGACGGGCGCGTCGTCCTTCCCTTGGCCGAACTCGCCGCGAGCCGTCCGAATCCGTTCACGTCCTCGACGCGGATGGAGTGGACGGTCCTCACGCCGGGTCGGGTCACCGTCGAGGTGATCGATGCCGGCGGCCGCGTGGTCAGCACGGTCTTCGACGGAGTGCAAGCCAAGGGGCTCCACGGCATGAACTGGGATGGCACGAACGGACACGGAGATCGCCTCCCGTCGGGGGTCTACTTCTCCCGGCTCCGGACGGCGGATGGGAATCAGACGCGGAAGGTGATCCTGACGCGCTAGCGTCGATCGCACCCACGGTCCCTGGAATCCGACGGCCCTTCGGAGCGCATCAGTTGCTCCGCGGGGCCGTCTCGCGTTCCCGCCAAATTTCCTGGAGCCGCGCCACGAGCGTGTGCAGTTCGAAGACGTCAGGGAGGCCCGACTGCACGGCGTGCTCCGGACGCGTGAGTTCCTCGAGCGACTGGAGCGCCGCGGGGATGTGCTCGATGAAGCCGGGCTTGCCGAGGCGCCCTCCGAGATAAGCGTACGCGCCGAGCGCCTGCATGAGGCGATTGACCCCGTTCGCCGCGAATCGGGCGCGAGTCGCGGATTCCTCGACTGTCGCCTTCGTCCGCGCGAGATAGCCATCGAACAACTCGGCGCGCGTCTGCGGACCGAGGCGTGCATACGGGTCGAAGAGGAGCGAGGCGAGGTCATACTCGGCCGGACCGAGCCTGGCGCCCTGGAAGTCGATGACCGCGAGTCCCCGCCGCGTCGCCATCAGATTGCGCGATTGAAAGTCGCGGTGGATGAACCCGAGCTGCGCCCCGGCGAGCGCCGTCGCCGCCAGGCGTTCGTACGTCGGCTGCAGCTGCTCGAGCGTGGCGTCGAGGCCGGCCCATCCGTTCACGAACTCGCGATGGAAGTAACCGGCTTCGAACTGCCGCACGAATGCCGCGTCGTACTCGGGATTGCCCGTTCGGTTGGGCTCGAACGGCGTCCCGGCGGACGCGCGCATCCGCAGGAGTGTTTCGATCGCCTCCTCGTACAGCCGGAAGATGCCCGCGCGGTCATCCGCCTGCGCCAACTTCCGGACGCGATCGAGCAGATGCCTTCTCCCGAGATCCTCCAGGAGAAACGAGCCGGACACTGGATCGAAAGCATGCACGGTCGGGACGCGCACGCCCTTCGAGGAGAGGAACGCGGCCACGTAGGCGAACGCCTCATTCTCGTCCGGACCTCCCGCCACGCGCGCGTAGATGCGCGCGGCCTCTCCATCGGGCGGGGCGATCGGGTTCGAGACCAAGATGCGGCTCTCCGCGCCCCAGACGGCGCGGAAGAGTTGGCGTCGCGATCCGTCTCCCACCACCGTTCGAATTCGCCGCGCCAGGAATCCCGTCGGACCGTCCCAGCCGGACTCGGGCCACGCGCGGGCGAGCAAGGCGACGAGGCGCGCCTCCTGTGTCGCCGGTACTCGATGCAACTCGAGCACCTTCTCTCCGATCGAGATGAGAGACTCCGCGCCGCGCACCCAGGCGCGAAGCGACGCGCCCGACGGGAGCGTCGTGCTCCAGCCCCGCGCACGCGCCGATTCCGCAGGCTCGACCGATCCCGTCAACGCTCGCGCGAGCGCGTCGCCGCCGTCCTGCCCCAACTCCCGCGCCAACTCCGCCCATGCTTCGGGCGCGCCGATTTCGCGAAACGGCGCCTCTTCGGTCGCGACCGCGCCGACACGCCCTTGCTCGCACCACCGGCGAAGATATGGGCCGAGCTCCGAGAATCCGCCGACCGGCAACTCCGCGAGCGCCTCCTGCGACAAGAGATAGACGCCGGTAAACGCGAAGAGACTCGAGTCGGATAGGTCTGGCGAACCCAGGATCTCCTTCACCCGAGTGCGGAGTTCTCCGTGGCGCGATGTCGCCGACTCGCAGACGACTTGACCGAGCAGCGCGTCGGGCGTGCAGAAGAGCGTGGCCGTGAAACCTCCCTCGTGATGATGGGCGAGGGCCGTGGCCAACCGGGGGCGGAAGAGCTGGTCCATGTTCAGCACGAGCACCGGGTCGGTCGTCAGCCAGCGACGCGCGTTGGCGAGTCCGCCCGCCGTGCCGAGGACCTCGGGCTCCCGGACTGACGTCACGGTCGGACTCCCACCGCCGACCGCCCGATTCCACTTGGTGATCCAGGCGTCGAGCAGCTCGGCATGGTGATGGAGATTGATCGCGGCGCGAGCGATTCCCTCACGCCGCAGCCAATCGAGGTTCCAGGCGAGGAGCGGCGCCTCGCCGACCGGGAGCAGCGCCTTCGGCAGTTGCTCGGAGATCTCTCGCATCCGGGTGCCGAGACCCGCGGCCAGGATCATCGCGTCGAGGTGCGGACTCTGCATTCTCGGTCTCAGCGGTAGAGCAGGTGAGGACGCGCGGCTGCCTCGAACCCATCCATCCCGGCCTCGGCGGCGCGCGCGATCTCGATCGCTTCGGCCCCGGCTTCGAAGGCGAGGCGGATGCGATCGGTCCCGAAGAGCAGATCGATCGGAAGGCGATCGTGCTCGTACTCATATGGCGGCTGGCGCCACGCGAACTCCGCGCCGTGCGCCGAGCGGACGGCGTGGAAGAGCGCGATCCACGTAGCGACCGACCGGAAGCGCGAGCGGTCGGTCACATGCACCTGGAAGCCGCGCACGGTCTCGCCGACGAACTTGTGAAAGGTCGGCTCGAAGGCGACGGTTCGCAGCGCGAACCCCTCGAGGCCCATGGCCCGAGCCTGTCGGGTGAAGGCGCGGCCGACGAGGATCGGGTCGAGCCAAGGAGCGCCCCACAGTTCGAACGGTCGCGTCGTGCCGCGTCCTTCCGAGAGATTGACCCCCTCCAGGAGCACGCCGCCGGGATAGACCGTGGCGGAGTCGAGTGTCGGCAGGTTGGGCGAAGGGAGAACCCACGGGAGTCCGGTCTCATCGAACCACGCTGCGCGCGTCCATCCTTCCACCGGGACCACGTGTAGCTCGACGTCGAGCTGGAGCGCCTCGCGTCCGAAGCGACAGTACTCGCCGACGGTCAAACCGTGCCGGAGCGGGACGGGCGCGAGTCCGACGAACGAGGTGAAGCCGGGAGCGAGGATCGGGCCCTCGCGGTCGATCCCGTTGATCGGGTTCGGTCGATCGAGCACCCAGACCGGCACGCCGACGCGGGAGGCGGCGCGCAGCATCAAGAGCGCCGTAGCCAGGAACGTGTAGACGCGCGTGCCGACGTCGGGCAGATCGATGACGATCGCGTCCAGCCCGGCTAACATCTCGGGCTCCGGTTCGCGCGCCCTCCCGTAGAGGCTGACGATCGGGATTCCGCTGGAGGGATGCGAACCGTCGCGCGACTCGACCATGTTGTCCTGCTTCTCACCGGCAAATCCATGTTGCGGAGAGAAGATCCGCTCGCAGCGGAGGTTGCGCAGCGAGAGCAACAGGTCGAGGGCCAAAGTGAGTTCGCGATCGGTCACCGCGTTGTTGCAGAGCAGGCCGAAGCGACCTGCGCCCGGAAGCGCGAGGCCGTTCACGCGGACGGAATCGAGGCCGGTTCGTACTCGGGCATCCATGCCGCTTCGCTTCTCCTCGTTTCGTTCAGTCGTTCAGTCCGCCCAGTGTCGATGGAATGCACTCTCGCGCGTCGCCGTGTACTCCGCAAGTCGACGACAGAGCGGCTGCACGCGCGCGCGGAACGAGGCCTCCTCCAGGTCGAAGGGATGCGGCGTCGCGGAACGATTCGCGAAGAAGAAATTCCGCTCGGGCGCGAAACCAGGAGGCGCCGTGTGCAGGGCAATCGGCGCCTGGTGGCAATACGGCTCGCCCGAGTCGTACTTCGGATTCTGGCCGGTGCGCACGAACGCATTGTCGTCGACGACCCCCCCCGCGGCGGAGGCGATCGAGACGCCGCAGGCGCCGGTCGAATCGACGGCGTTCCAAGTGAACTCGGCGCGCGCGCGGCCGCGCTGCGCATCCCAGATCGAGAGCCCCCAGGTCGCCATCTCGGTCACGATGTTGTCGCTCACTTCGCCCTGCGCATCGACAAAGAACCCGATCCCTTTCCAGTACCGACGCACGAGATTGCCGCGGACGGTCGCCTGCGCGTCCCAGGTGCAGCCGATGCCGACGCCGCGGCCACCGCCGACGCGGCCGCCGACGGCCAGATCGACGCCGTCGATGACGTTGTCGACGACCTCGGCCTGCGCGCCGCGATAGAGCGCGATCCCGTCCCAGGAATTGCGGACGATGCGATTCCCGACCGCTCGAATGACGCTCCCTTCTCGGCCGCAGATTCCCATGACGCCGACGACGGTGCGGCCCACGACCTCCGGATCGCCGATGTTGTCGGTCAACAGACATTGCTCGATCGCGAGACTCGATCGCTGCACGACGATGGCAGCGTCGGTCGCCAGTCCGCTCGTATCGCGCACGCCGTCGCGCACGACGAGGCCGCGGACCGAGCACTCCTCGCAGTCCTGGACCCAGAGGCCGTAGCCGGCATGGGTGCGCAGGATGCTCGTGTGATCGGGCGCGCCCACCAACCTGAGGCGGCGTCCACGGAGCAGGAGCGCGTAGGTATGCGGCACGGCGGTCAGATGAGTCTCACAGTTGCCGCACGTCGGTTCGATCGACGCCACCGGCGTCAGGTCGTAGATCCCCGGCGCGAGTTGCACGGTGAGACCTTCGACGGCGGCCGGATCGAGGCTCCATGCCTCCGCGCGCCGCAGGGTCGCCGCCAGATCGCGAAATGGCCGGTCGCGCGATCCATCCGCGTCGGCGAGCGGGCCGGGCTTGGATCGGAGCGACTCGGCGGGCGCGACGAACCAGGTCACCGCCGAAGCAGGAACGGCCATTGCCGCCGAGAAGAGCGCAACGACCGAGATCGCGGCGCGGGTCACTTTCGAGGCGCCAACACGATCAAAGGCGCCGCGGCGCTCACGATCTCTCGCGCGGTTCCTTCCTGACGCGCACGAAGTCGCGCGAAGTATCGGCCCGCGGCGACGCGCCGGCCGTCGTCGTCATGGAGATCCCACTCCAGCGGCGCGGCGACTCCGTCCGCGATGGGAACCGAGCGAATGTGGCGTCCACTCGCGGTCACGACCTGCAGAGTTCGCCCCACAGCGTGACGGGAGTCGAGGAAGAAGTTCACCCGATCGACCGCCGGATTCGGTCCCACCGCTCGAAGGCTGACGAACGCCGCATCGGAGGCGCCGCTCACGGGCGAGGTCGGATCGGTGTCGGCGCCCGCCGGATCCTCCAAGTCGAGTGAGAACAGACTGCGCCCATAGGTGCCGGCGTAGAGAGTCCGTCGCGGCGAATCGAGCACGAGGGAAGTCACCACCACGTTCGGCAGCGAGGCGCCGAGCGCCGACCAGGTCGCGCCGCCGTCTCGCGTCTCGAACACACCGACGTCGCTCGCGATGAAAATACGCTCCGGATCGAGCGGGTCCGAAATCAGATCGTTGATCGGGGCTTCCGGCAGATTGGCGGAGATCGGACTCCAACTCGCGCCCAGATTCGTAGTGCGGAAGACATGCGGGAGCGACTCGTTCCACCGGAAGCCGGAGACGGTTACGTAGGAGGTGGCGGCGGCGTGTGGGCCGGCGCGCACCGCGGTGATCCACCGCTGCGGCAGGCCCGCCGTGACATCGACCCAGTTCACTCCGAAGTTGGTCGAGCGCTGCACGCGCCCATCGTCGCTCCCTGTCCAGAGGATGTTTCCGTCCAGCGGAGAGACGTCGATCGTGCTCAACGTGCCGGCGACCTGGCCGGCGCCGCCGCTCGCTCCGAACGTCAGATCCGGACTCACCGCCGTCCAGGACGATCCGTTGGTGCTGCGGTAGAGCCGCTGCGTGCCGTAGTACATTCGGTTGGGATCGGTCGGATCGAGGCGCACCGGAGTGTTCCAATTGTGGCGGTCGCCGCCGCCGATTCCGGCGGTCGCGGAGTTGAAGGCGCCGCCGCCGTTGGTGGAGTAGTAGAGCGAGCCGTACTGGAACTCCGCCCAGACCCGATTCGGCTGGAGCGGATGGACGAGCGGCTGGAAGCCGTCCCCACCCAGGATCTCCGACCAGTCGGAGAGGCCGCCCGTCAGCGTGCGCACGGTGCCGTTGTCCTGCGCGCCGCCGAGCAGTGCGACCGGTTCACTCGGGCCGATCGCCACGCGGTAGAACTGCGTGATCGGCAGATCCGGCAGCTTGGTCCAACCGGTCCCACCGTTCGTCGAGCGGTGCACGCCGCCGTCGTGTCCCAGATAGATCACCGGATTGGCGCCCGCCCCGAACTCCAGCGCGTGATGGTCGACATGCACGCCGCTCGTGACG
The DNA here is from genome assembly GCA_964631125.1 of uncultured bacterium. GTDB lineage: Bacteria > Eisenbacteria > RBG-16-71-46 > CAIMUX01 > CAIMUX01 > CAZVYN01. Next base: position 44,374 of record CAZVYN010000026.1, read on the forward strand.
AACGACCACGAAGCTCCGGCGTTGGTGCTGCGATAGGTGTCGAAACCAACGACGAAGATGCGCGACGGATCCGTCGGGTGCGTGCGCACGTTGCCGAACCACCAGCCGTAGCTCGAGAAGACATTGGCGAGCGCGCCGTCGTTCGTGCGGATCCAGTTCGCGCCCGCATTGGTCGAGCGGTAGAGCCCACTGAAAAAGCCGATGTCATCGGCGTAGACGGCGTGGACGGTCGCCGGTTGCCCGGCGCAGAGGGAGAGGCCGATCCGCCCGACCGCGCCGCTGGGTGCGGGGAGGCCCCCTTGCACGAGGCTCCAGGTGGTCCCGCCATCGGTCGACTGGTAGACGCCGCTCGTTGCGCCGCCGTAGTCATACGCCTCGGGTCGTCGCATGCGCTCCCACATCGCCGCGAAGAGAACCTGTGGTTGATCGGGCCGCAGGATCAGATCGACCGCGCCGGTCGAGTCGCTGACGAAGAGCACGCGATCGAAGCTCGCCCCGCCGTCGGTCGATCGATAGACGCCGCGATCCGGGCCGGAGTCCCAGAGATCTCCCATGGCCGCGACATAGATTCGATCAGAATCGGTCGGGTCGACGCGCACCCGCCCGATCGATCCCGTCTCCTCCAGTCCCAACACTTCCCAAGTGAGGCCGGCATCGGTCGATCGGTAGAGCCCGGTTCCGCCGTAGGCGACGCTGCCGCCCCCCGGGTTCACCTCGCCTGTCCCCGCGTAGACGATGTCGGTATCGACGGGATCGAGCGCGATCGCTCCGATCGAGAGTGAGGCCTCCTGGTCGAACAACGGCGTCCAGTGGAGTCCGGCGTCGGTCGAACGGAGGACGCCTCCCTCCGCCGTCGCCGCGAAGACTCGATTCGCGTCGGTGGGATCGACCGCGAGATCGGTGACGCGTCCCCCGATATTGGTCGGTCCGCGCGCGACCCACCCCGCGCGGAACCCGTTGTCCGCCCGCGCCGCCGCGCGCATCGCCTCGGCGTCGCGTTGCGCCCGACGCCATTCGTCCTTCGGAATCTCGCCGCGCGGAAACGCACGCTCCAGGAAGAACCAGGGATTGGGCGCCCGTACGGCGTCCTCACGAGACTCGGCGCGCAGCGCGGCAAGCGCGAAGACGAGGGCGCAGACTCCCGAGGCGATCGCTCCGAAAACAGTCGAGGCCGACATCAATTCCTCCGCCGCGGTCCGCGGGCGAGTGTACCGGCGCGTCGTGCGAATCCGAAGGAGGCGCATCGCCAACGCCCGGAAGGCGCCCGCGCCCGATCCGCCTTGCACGCGCGCGCGTGGGTGGGCGAGAGTCTGCCGATTGATGCGTGACGTCGGCGAAGACATCCTCGAGTTGGTCATGATCCCGAGCGTCACGGGCGACGAGGGAGCGTTGGCCGATCATCTGACGGCGCGACTCGCGCGCGGCCGCTTCGCGTCGTCCTATGAGATCGTGCGGCTCGGCGACTCGATCGTCGTCCGTTCGGCGTCCGCGGCGCGACGGCCGGTGATCGTTTTCGCCGGACACACCGACACCGTGCCGCTCGCCGAATGCGGTCCGCCGCGGCGCGCGGGCGGAGAGATCCAGGGTCGCGGCGCCGCCGACATGAAGGCGGGTCTCGCCGTCATGCTGCGCCTCTTGGAAGAGATCGAACCGAGTCGCGCCTTCGCCGATCTCGCTTTCGTCTTCTACACGGGAGAAGAGGGCGCCTCGGACCAGAACGCCCTCGCGTCGATTCTGGAGTCGCAGCCCTGGCTGACGAAGTCAGCCCTCGCCATCCTCTGCGAGCCGACTTCGGGCGCCCTCGAACTCGGCTGTCAGGGATCGATTCACCTCGAAGTCGAGCTGCAGGGCGTAGCCTGCCACAGCGCGCGGCCCTGGCTCGGGCGCCACGCGCTGCGCGACGCGCTGCCTTGGTTGAGCGAGCTCTTCAGTCGCCCGACGCGCGACATCGAGTTGGCAGGCGTGCAGTTCCGTGAAGTGGTCTCGGTGACCAACCTGCGCGCCGGCGATGCGCGCAACGTGATCCCCGGGACGGCGCGCGTGAACGTGAACCTCCGCTATCCGCCCGATCGCACCTTCGACGACGCGGAGCAATTCGCGCTCTCGCTCGCGCCGGATCGGTCGATCGGCGTCGCTGAGATCGTCGACCATGCGCCGGCCGGGTCGATTCCATCGGACGATCCGTACTACGCCCACCTGCTCTCGTCGACCGGACTTCCGCGCCGCGCCAAGCAGGCCTGGACCGACGTCGCGAGGTTTTCCAGCGTGGGAGTGCCCGCGCTCAATTGGGGACCAGGCGATCCCGGCGTCGCCCACACTCGCGATGAACGAGTCGCGATCGACGAAGCGCAACGCTGCCTCGACGCCATGACGCGCTATCTCACCGGACCCGGACCCGGACCCGGGAGCGTACGATGACGCGACCGCTCAACCCCGCATTCACGTCACTCGAGACTTACGCGTTCGTGCGCCTCGATCAATCGAAGGCAGCCGCGGGCGCGCGCGGTCTCCGTCTCTTCGACTTCTCGATCGGCGATCCGCACGAAGAGACTCCCGCGTTCATACGGGAACGGTTGGTGGAGTCGATCCCGCCGCGCAGTTCCTATCCCGCCGCCGCGGGCTCGAGTGACCTGAGAGAAGCGATCGCGGATTGGGTCCGTTCCCGATTCGATGTCGCGCTCGATCCCGAGAAGCACGTCCTCCCGGCCAACGGCTCGAAGGAGGCGGTCTATCTGATCCACCAAGCGGTCATCGACCCACGCGGAGATCGGCGTGTCGTCCTCATTCCGGATCCGGCCTACCCGGTCTACGAGATCGGCGCGCGTTTCGCCGGGGGAGAGCCGGTTTCCGTGCCGCTGTTGCCCGAACGAGGATTCCTGCCCGACTTGCGTTCCCTCTCGAAGGATCTGCTCGCTCGCGTCGCGCTCCTCTGGATCAACTACCCGAACAATCCGACCGGCGCCGTCGCCTCGCGGTCGTTCTTCCAGGAGGCCGCCGACCTCGCGCGACGGCACGACTTCTGGTTGGCGTCCGATGAAGCGTATTCGGAGATCTACTTCGACGCGCCCCCCTCCTCGGCGCTCGAAGTGGGGCTCGACCACGTGCTGACCTTCCAGACGCTCAGCAAGAGATCCGCCATGACCGGGTATCGCAGCGGCTTCATGGCCGGCGACCCGGAGTTGATCGCGCTTCTGCGGCGACTCCGGCCGAGTCAGGGCGTCGCGACGCCTTCGTTCATCCAGGCGGCGGCGACGGCGGCGTGGCGCGACGAGAGGCACGTGGTCGAACAACGGCGCATCTACCGGGAGAAGCGTGAGGCGCTGCTCCCCGCGCTCCAGGCGCGTCGACTCGAGGTAGGAGGGAGTCAGGCCACCTTCTACCTCTGGGTGCGCACGCCGGGCAATCTGGGGTCGGAGGAATTCGCGCGACGCCTGCTCGAGCGGGGCATCGTCGTCGCGCCGGGAAACTACTTCGGCGCCCGAGGCGAGGGGTGGGTGCGCTTCGCCCTCGTTCCGACCCTCGCGGAGTGCCACGAAGCGGCGGCGGTGATGAGCGAGGTGGAATGGTGAGTCGATCCGAGAGCAGCGGAGATTGGAGCGAGGTCCGCGCGCGGGTGGAGCGCGCCTGGGCGGAGACGCAGTTCCGGGCGGAGCCTGCGACGCGCGAAGCGGTGCGCGCGATACTGGGCGCGCTCGACCGCGGCGAGTTGCGCGTCGCGGAGCCGGTCGATGGTGAGTGGCGGGTGCATGCCTGGATCAAGCAGGCGATCCTGCTGTACTTCGCGCAAGAGGAAGCGACGCCGATCGACATCGGCCCGTTTCATTTTCGCGACAAGGTTCCGCTCAAGTCGGATCCCGCGGCGTCGGGTCTGCGCATCGTTCCGCCGGCCGCGGTGCGGTTCGGCGCCTATCTGGAGCCGGGCGTCGTCGTCATGCCGGCGTTCGTCAACGTCGGCGCTTGGGTCGGCGCCGGCACGATGGTCGACACCTGGGCCACCGTCGGCAGTTGCGCTCAGGTCGGACGCGGCGTGCACATCTCCGGCGGAGTCGGCATCGGCGGCGTGCTCGAACCTCCGCAGGCGACGCCCGTCATCATCGAGGACCACGCCTTCCTCGGATCGCGCGCCATCATCGTCGAAGGCGTCCGGGTGGAGGAAGGCGCGGTGCTCGGCGCGGGGGTCGTGCTGACCGCGTCGACCCCGATCGTGGATGTGCGCGGCGCCCAGCCGGTGGTGACGAAGGGGCGGGTGCCCGCGCGCTCTGTCGTGGTTCCCGGGACGATGCCCAAGCGGTTTCCGGCCGGCGAGTTCCACGCGCCTTGTGCGCTCCTGATCGGTGAACGCAGCGCGTCGACCGATCGGAAGACATCGTTGAACGACGTGCTGCGCGAGTTCCCTC
>CAZVYN010000027.1:0-23970 GCA_964631125.1 uncultured bacterium
CCCCACGCCCCACTCGCTTCTCCCCGATCTGCCCCAACAGATCGAGTATCTCCAGCGCCGCCTGCGCCGCTTCCCATCCCCGTCCCGCCATCTTCACGCCGGCGCGCTCCAGCGCGGCCTCGACCGAAGGGGCGTGCACGATCCCGAGCGTGATCGGGACGCCGTGTTCGAGCGAGAGCCGCAGGAGCCCGCTGCACGCCTCGCGCACCACCACCTCATCGTGGGACGTCTCTCCCTTGATTACACAGCCGACTGCGACGATCGCGTCTTGCCCGCCTCGCGTCAGCAACGCCTGGGCGGCCAGCGGCAATTCCAGGGAGCCGGGGGTCCAGACCACGTCGATCGCCTGTGCGGCGACGCCATGGTGGAGCAGGCACTCGCGCGCCCCCTCGACCAGCTCCGCCGCCACTAGTCGATTGAACCGGCCGGCGATGATCGTGATCTTCCTTCCCTCGCCGGCGATCCGACCTCGGACTTCGCGTTCCATCTCGCTCCCTCCGGTCTGCTCAGCCATCGGAATCCGGCTCCAGAAGATGGCCCATCTTCTCGCGTTTCGTCTGCAGATACTGTCGATTGTGGGGATTGCCCGGCACCTGGATCGAGACCTGTTCGATCACCTCGAGTCCGTGCGCCGTGATCCCGACTCGCTTCGTCGGGTTGTTGGTCAAGAGCCGGATCTGTCGCAGTCCCATGTCGTGCAGGATCTGCGCGCCGATGCCGTAGTCGCGCTCGTCCGGTCGGAACCCGAGTTGGACGTTGGCCTCGACGGTGTCGAGCCCCTGATCTTGGAGGTGATACGCGCGGAGCTTGTTCTCCAGCCCGATGCCGCGTCCCTCTTGCCGCATATAGAGGAAGACGCCCCGACCCTCCGCCTGGATCCGCTGCAACGCGCGCACCCGCTGCGGGCCGCAATCACAGCGCAGCGAGCCGAGCGAGTCGCCGGTCAGACACTGGGAGTGCACGCGCACCAGGACCGGCTCGGGCGTGCTGACGTCCCCGAGGACCAAAGCCATGTGGTGGTTCCCATCCAAGACGCTCTCATAGAGCAGGCAACGGAAGTCGCCGAACTCGGTCGGCAGCGCCGTCTCGACCAGCAGGTTCACCAGCCGCTCGGTCCGCTTGCGGTGCTCGATCAACGCCGCGATCGTGAGCACCTTCAGGCCATGGCGTCGACCCAGCTCCAGCAGCTCGGGCAGCCGCGCCATCCGTCCGTCCTCGCTCATGATCTCGCAGAGGATTCCCGCCGGCTCCAGCCCCGCCATTCGCGCCAGGTCGATGGCCGCCTCGGTGTGACCGGCGCGGCGCAACGTTCCTCCCAAGCGCGCTGCGAGCGGGAAGACGTGACCGGGTCGCGCCAGAGCCTCCGGACGCGACTTCGCGTCGAGCAGCACCCGCACCGTGACCGCGCGGTCGTAGGCCGAGATCCCCGTCTCGATCCCTTCCGCCGCATCGACCGAAACGGTGAACGGCGTGCCGAGCTTGGCCGTGTTGATCGGCGCCATCGCGTGGAGCTCCAGCCGGCGGAGTCGCTCTTCTTCCATCGGGACACAGATGAGCCCGCGCCCGATGTGAGCCATGAAGTTGATCGCCTCGGGCGTCACCTTCGAGGCCGCCATGATGAGGTCGCCCTCGTTCTCTCGATCCTCGTCGTCGACGACGATGACCATGCGCCCGGCGGAGATCTCGGCCAGCGCCTCTTCGACGGAGGCCAGCGCCCCCGCGGCGCCGAGCGCCGCCTCGGACGCCAGCTCGGGCGGCATCTCGGGCGGCCCTGGGTGAGGGCGCCCGGTGCGCTGCTTCATCGAATCTCCTCGCGCTCGTCTCGCCCGAAACCGCCCAGCAGCCGTTCCACGTGCTTGGCGAGGATATCCACCTCCAGGTTGACTCGGGCGCCGCGCACGTAGGCGCCGACGAGGGTGCGCTCTCGCGTCTCGGGAATGATGTGCACCCAGAAAGCTGCGGGAGAGCGCTCGGTTCGTCCCACCGTCAGGCTGACGCCATCGACGGCGATGGAGCCCTTCTCCACGACGTAGCGCGAGAGGTCTTCGGGCAACTCGATCCGGATCGCGTGGTCGTGACCGTCGCGTCGAACCTCGGCCACGACGCCGACGCCGTCGACGTGCCCTTGGACCCAGTGCCCCCCCAATCGATCTCCCACTCGCAGGGGCCGCTCCAGATGGACCGAAGCGCCGGGCGAGAGCTCGCCGAGGGTTGTGCGGCGCAGAGTTTCGCCGACCGCCACCACGCCGAAGGTATCGCCGCCACTCTCATCCTTTGTCGCAATGGTCTGACAGACGCCGTTCACCGCGATCGATTCGCCCGGTGAGAGTTGCTCCGCGAGGTCCCCCCCGGAGATGCGGAGGGCGCGTCCATCGGTTGTCTCGCGCGTCGCGACGACGAGTCCGAGTCGTTCGACGAGTCCGGTGAACACGCGCTTCCTCCGAGGATGCTCTCGACCGTTGCGGCGCGATACAACGCCCATCGATCGACGCCCAGTCGCTTCTCTGTCTGCAGCTCGAACGGAATCGCGGAACTCAGCGGCTCGACGGCGAACCCCGCCGGCCAACCGCCCGTTCCGCCCACGATCTTGGGGGCGGTGTAAAGGCTGAGCTCGTCGATCAACCCGGCCTGCAGAAGAGCGCCGGAGAGTCCGGGCCCGGCTTCGGCCAGGATCCGCACGAATCCCTCGTCCGCTGCGCGCTCGGCCAAGGCGCGCAGATCACAATGACCGCCGCGTCCCGCCGGCAGCTCCCAGACTTCCCATCCCAGCCGCCGGAAGCGTTCCCCTCGCTCCCGAGCCGCCGCCCGGCGCGTCGCCACGATCAACCGAGGAACCCGTGTCCAGGGACGTCGACCCTCGGATTGCTCATAGTTCCCGACCCGCGTCGTCGCCCCACGCGGGTCGACGCGTGCGAACGGGACTTCGGCCGCTTGCCAGACGCTCCAGATGCGCGCTCTCGGGTCGATGCGAAGCCGCGAATCTACCACAAGCCTCGAGGGTGAGGGTCCCGTGACCTCCCGGACATCGAGCGACGGATCATCTGCTCGGACCGTGCCCGCCCCCACCACGACCAGGTCCGCCTCCCGCCGTTCCTGATGCCCGTGTCGCCTCGCCTCTGCCGCTGTGACCCAGTGCGAGTCGCCCCGGGAGGTCGCCAATCGCCCGTCCAGTGAGGCGGCCACCTTGACCCGGATCCAAGCCCGGCCAGTCCGGCGCGAGAGGTGGTAGGCCGGGTCCAATTCGATCGCCTCCCGTCCGCCCACACCGACGACGACCGGGATGCCGGCGGCGCGAAGATGGGCGACGCCACGGCCGCACGTCCTGGGATCCGGGTCGAGGGCCGCGATGAGGACGCGCGAGGGCCTGACCAACGCCACCGCCTCCGCGCACGGGGGCGTTTTCCCATGGTGGACGCACGGTTCGAGAGTCAGATAGAGAACAGCGCCGCTACGAAGTCGCCCGCTCGAGGAGAAGGCCGAGCCGTCGTCTCGACGCGCCAGCTCCGCCCATAGAGCCGCCTCCGCGTGGGGGCCACCGAAGGACGCATGGTGGCCGACGGTCCAAGCCCCCGATCGATCCCGGAGCGCCGCCCCCACGAGCGGGTTGGGGGAAACGCGTCCCTTCCCGCGGGCGGCGACGCGCAGGGCCCGCAGCATCCCCTCCGGCGGATCCTCCTCTGGTTGGCTGGCGAGAGCCGAGTCGAGCCGACTCAGACAACCTCCTCGAACCGAGCATCCTCGATCTCAGCGGGGATCTCCTCTGTCCGCTGGGCGGGTCGTCCAACCGGCTCCGAGGCCGCGCGTGGCGCCGCGGGCGCTCCCCGTCGCACCAACAGTCGGAACGGGGCCGTGAGGAGCGTGAAGAGCACGGCACCGACGAAAATCGCAGCGGCGACGGCCAGTCCGAAGATGAGCATGGGCAAGACAGCCCAAAAACGGAGGCCGCCACCGGCGCCGACTCGGACGACTCGCGGCCCTCGGGGCATCGGGCTCATGTCTCAGTCCCTCCATTCCCCTCGGGGGCCGGAGTGATGCCCAGATCGCGCATCACCACCATCGCGGCCAACCAGTCTCGACGAGGGACCGAGACGGTACCCCAATGCGGGAAAGCGACTCCAACCAGACCTGGATACCCCGGCACCACGAGAGTGCGCACCCACGTGGGGATGCCGCGGCTGTCCAGCTCCGCCACCGCCGTCAGCACCGTCCATTCATCGGGACAGCGGGCCACCAGGGTCCATTCGACGTCGATGGGGCCGGTGGCATCCTCGTCGGCCGTCGTCTCCTCGCGCGGAGGACACGCGCAGCCGTCCCCCGACCGGAGACGCGTACGTCCGCAGCGGGAACAGACGAGACCTCGGATGCCAGATCGATTCACCATGGGAAAACGGAGCGCCGCCCCGCGGGCGAAGTCTGGCGATCGCCGACCCTCGAGTCAATGCCAGCCGGCAAAGCGGAAGGTCAGCACCTCACGGATCCCGATCAAGGATCCCAGTGGTGGTCGTCGACCGCCACCATGCAGACGATGGCGGTGACATCGCCCGCCTCGATGGTGACTTCGTAGTCGTCGAAGTCCCCGAGGTCACTCGTCGGGCACTCTCCGATCGCATCCGGCAGATAGCCCGCCTCGATCAGCGTGGAGACCGCGATGACCGCGTCCGTGATCCGCAGCTCGGCGGAGTAGAGGATCGTCTGAGTGACGACGTTCTTCTGATTGGAGATGCAGCTACTGCGCTTGGCGCGCGAGGTCGCCCGTAGGAAGTTCGGAATCGCCACGACGCAGAGGATCCCGATGATGGCGCAGACCGTCATCAACTCGATCAAGGTGAACCCAGCGCGGCGCCGACGGGGCGCCGTCGCATCGAAGGGGCCGCGTCGCGTCACGTCGGCGGCATCGAGATGGGGCTTCTGCAAAATCCGGAACCCTCCGACCACTCCCCGCGAGGCGCGTGGGGCCACTCGGTCCAACCCGCCACTCGATCCCGCGGCAAGCTGCGTACCGACCGAAGCGACCGACTCAACAGACTCGCCGGCTTCCAGATACGCTACCAGGGTCCCCCTCGCCTTCTGCGCGGGAACCGCATCCTGCAAGGCCGACCCGGAGTTTGCCGAGGCCCGAAGCAGATTGCATTGGGGCATCCGCCCCAGACGTGCAATCGCACACAAGCGACACACAAGCGAGAGGCCGAGAGCACGTTCATGCTCTCGGCCTCGACTTGCGCCAACGCGCTGATGGCTCACGAACGAGCCGTCGTGCGAATTAGTTGACGATCGTGAACTCCGTACGACGGTTGCGGGCCCGACCGAGGTCGGTGTCGTTCGTGTCGACCGGGGTGGACTCGCCCTTGCCGGTCGTCTCGAGACTCATCGCGGGGACGCCGCGATTCACGAGATAGTTCTTGATCGTCTCCGCGCGTCGCTCGGAAAGGTTCTGGTTGGCCTCTTCCGAACCGACGTTGTCGGTATGACCCGTGATCCGCAGACGCAAGCTCGGATCTTCCTTCATGACGCGGACGACATCCTCCAGGACCGGAATCGGATCAGCGCCGCTGATCTCGGCCGTGCCGAACTTGAAGTTGATGTAGGCCAACGCCGGGATCCGACGATCCGGTCCCGCCTGATCCGGGCAACCGTCCGCATCCTCGAAGTTGTTGAAGTTCTCGGCGGCGTTCGGGCACTGATCGTTTGCGTCCAAGATGCCGTCGTTGTCGTTGTCCATATCCGGACAACCGTCGGAGTCCTGGAAGCCATCGAAGTCCTCGGCCTGATTCGGACAATCGTCGTTCGCGTCCGCCAGTCCGTCCCCGTCATTGTCCGGGTCCGGGCAACCGTCCGTGTCGGCGAATCCGTCGAAGTCCTCCGGCTGATCCGGGCACTGATCGCGATCGTCAGAGATTCCGTCTCCGTCGCGATCGCCCATTCCGCCCGACATCCGGCGCGGCGTCACCTCGTCCTTGTCGAAACCGAGGGTGATGCTGAACCGGTGGTTCTCGTCCAAGAACGTCTCCGGCTCGACCACGTAGGCGTAGTCGAAGCGAAGGAAGTCGAACGAGATCCCGAGACCGCCCGCGAACTTGTCGTGATTCAGCCCCATCCGGACGGCAGCTCCGAGATCATCGTTGATCCCGACCGCGTACTCCGCGCCGGCGTGGAACCGATAGTCGTCCTCATCGCGGGTCTTCTCGACATCGAACGCAGCCGTCAGTCCGTCCATCGGGACGATACCGACACCGGCGCGCAACGTAGCCGGGATGTCGTTGACATCCTCGACCGAACCGAGCTTGCCCGCGATGTTCTGCGCCGAGACGCCGACCCGCGCGTACTCCGTCAGCTCGAGGCCGGCGCCGAGATCGAGTCCGAAACCGCTGGCGGCATCGTCACCCGCTACCTCGGCTCCGATCGACTCCCGTAGGTACTTGCCCGAGAGACCAAGCGAGAAGACGTCCCATCGCTTGGCCAACGACAGCTGGAGCGCGTTGTCGGAGAAGTTGAAGTCACCCTTCAACGCGCCAGCGGCGTCGCGCTGCTCGATGTCGCTCATACCGGCGTTCTGCCAGCTGGCGGCGTAGGCGCCCCACTCAGCGTTTCTCGCCACTGAAACATAGTTGTGGCTACGGTCGACATTCATGCCGCCCGTGTACATACCCGTGACTTCCCAACCGGTCATCCAAGTCAGACCGGCCGGATTCCAATACGCGGCAGTGGCGTCGTCGGCAACTCCGACGAACGCGCCACCCATTCCAAGAGCCCGAGCACCCGCGCCGATCCGGAGATACGGCACGTTCCGGTTGCTCGTGCCATCCCCCGCGGCGTAGACCGCAGGGGCCGTGATCGGAAGCATCGCCGCAGCGACCGCGAGGGCCACGGGCAGGGCGTTCCGCATCCGTCCAAACATCTCCCTACCTCCTTGTTGAACCTGTGTGTCGTTTCTCATTTTGTGCGCTTCGAGTCGAGGGAGAGGCTCGGCGCCTCTCCCCATCGACCCTCTACTCACGCCAGAGGACGACCTTCAGGTTGGCCTCTTCGGTCCTGGCGCCATCGGTCGCGGTGAGGCGAACGATGTAGCTACCGTTCGCGAGGTCGGTGTGATCCGAAGACTCACCCGCCCACGGAACCATGTGCGATCCGGCATCGAAGTGCTTCACCGCCGCCAAGGTCGCCACGTAGTTACCACCGAAGTCGTAGACCTTGGCGGTGACGTCGCCTCCCTTGCTCAGCGTGAAGTGGATCCCCGCGTCGGCCTCTTCAGGATTGAAGGGGTTCGGGTAGACCATGGCGCCAGTCATCGCCAGGATCGCCGTCTCGACACGGATCACCTTGGTGTTGTTGCAGCGGTTGCCCAGCAAGTCCGCCGAGCGGACCTGCACCGAGTACTCGCCCCGATCGAGCGGTCCTTCGACCGTCGCCGTATAAACGCCGTCCTCGAGCTTCTCGCTATCGACCTCGACCGGATTCCCGCTCGGGTCGTACACGATCACGTCGATCGAGTTCTCGTCGATACCGGCGCCGTCATCCGAGAAGTGGACCTCGATGAAGAGGTCTCCATCCGGAGTGACGGTCGCGAGCGGACTGACGATCTCGCACTGCGGCGGACGCATGTCGACGATGAACCGCTGCTCGACGTAGCGGCTGCCGATGTTGTCCGTCCAGTCCTGGATACCTGCGACGTAGATGTGCTGCTCCTGCGACTCGCTGTCGTAGGTGCAGTCGCGGCCGTAGACCAGGATGAAGTCGTCTTCGTCATCGAAGATGTCCCCCAATTCCGTGTCGCCGTCACTGCCGTCACCGCCGCCGCCGTAGGGACCGTCATCGTCCGGCGCCTCTTCCTGGATCCAGAGCGTGTCGACGTCGCAGCCGAAGCCGTGGCCGTCGCTGTACTGCTCGACGTGCTTGTCGCTGTACCAGACGATCTCGAGCACGTCGTTGTGTCGGATGCGTCCGCCGCCGAGGACAGGAACCGGAACTCGCAGCGTGTCGGTGGCCGGGTTGTAGTCGGCCAGACGCGGGCGGATCCAAGGCTCGAGCTCGTCAGCGGTGCCCGGGTGCAACAGCACGCGCTCTTCGATCTCATCGATATCGTTCTGGTTGTCCTCGTGATGGACCAGCCAGAGGTCGTACTTCACCTCGCGGTCAGTGCCGTACGAGTTACCGAAGGTCAGGTCCTTGAAGAGGATTCCCGATCCAGCGTCGTACATCTTGACCATGAGGCTGTCGTTGCTCGGATTCATGTAGCCCGCGAGGTTGATCAGACGCGGATTCGTGACCCAGCCGCCATCGAACTCGACGTACGGAGGCGTGCGATCGACGAAGAACGTCCGGCTGGCCTCGACCCACTCCGCAGTCCCGTCCTCACCCATGTACCGAATGGTCAGGGTGTGCTCACCCTCGGCCAACCAGTCACGCGGGAGTGACGAGTGGAAGTAGTTCAGTTCCATGACCGTTCCCGCCCCGTTGGCGTACTCCAGAGTCGCCACGCCGTCTCCACGCGTCCAATTGGCAATGTAGACGTCGTTGTTATCCGGATCGTAGGGGTCGTCGGAACCGTCGTCTTCGAGGATGAAGTCGAACCAGGTCGCCCAATACTCGCCGTCGATCAACAACTCGACCGATTCCGGCGCGATGGTCTGACCCGAACGATCCTTCAAGTAGGCGACGAACTCGGGGTCGACGTCCGTCCACCAGTCGTTGACGTACGGGCTCATCGGCTCGACGCCAGCAAAGGTGACCGGTCCGTTCGCCTTCGGGATGAACAGGGCAAAGATGTTGCCCGTGATGAACGAGAGGTCGTCGAACCCTGATTCCAGGTTATCCACCCGGAAGCAGACCTCGTTCGCGAGCGTGTCGACGTGGATGTGGCTGATACCGCCGCCACTCCACGAAGCGGTCTCGTCGAAGACGCCGCCGCCGAGAGGCGAGGCGACGTTCGAGTCGTCCGTGTTGCCGTCGTCGGACTCGAAGGACGACACCCAGCGGCGAACCGTGAGATCCCCTTCCGACGACTGCGTTCCCGCCAATGCGGCCGCGACGGCGTCGTCTCGGTACTGGATGCAGACGAGCGCTTCGTAGCCCTCACGGAAGCCGGTGCTGATCTCGCCCTTCCCGCTGTCGGAGCGCAGCTCGATGTAGTACGTCGTGTCCTCGACCAGGTTCAGATACATCTGCTGGTCGCGATCGGCCAGCGGCGGGTAGGTCGGAGCGACGAGCAGACAGCCTTCGTCGTCCCAGGCGCCCGGCTCGATCTTCACGGAGACGCCGAGTCCGTCATACGCCGGGGTGAAGACCGTGCCGTTCGTGCCCACCGCCTCGTTGACCGAGAACTCACGAATCGAAGCGTGATCCATGTCGATCCACTGCGCGATGCCCGCAGTGCCGTCGAGTCCGGTCACACAGATGTCGTAGTTAGAGCAGCTCACGCTCTCACCATCGCCCTCGAGGTGGAACCAGCCGCGCCAGATCGTCGGATCATCGATGCTGCGGACAAGCGCGCCGTCCCAGTCTTCGACGTACGGCGAGATGTTCTGCACCTCGTCCGTGGTCGGGAACTCGTCAGGCGTATTGACCTCAGAGATGATGAGAACGCGAGGCGTCTCGTCGGCCGCGGTCATCTTGACCTCGATATTGATGATCTCTCGGCCCGAAGCGGAGTGGGCCACCACCTGCGTGCGGACGTACTCGATGACCTGTACGCCGTTCTGCTGCTCCGCAGAACGCTCCGATTCGAGCGTGACCATGCCGTCGATCTCGCGAACGATGTTCGCGGCGAGGGTCGGCACCACGTCCGTCGGATTGTCGCCGTAGCGGTTGCCGTCGCTGTCCTCGGCCAGGGCGCGAACCCAGAGCTGAGTGACCGACGGATCGAACTGCGTCAGGTCGATCATCGCGTACCAGATGGTCTCTGTCGTCACGTCGTCCTGGCTGGAGTACTGCTCCGAGACGCCGATGTTGATCCACTCCCCGACGGGCGAAGTCTCACCGGCCGTGCGGATGTTGTACTGGAACTGGACGTCGATGATCGAAGGATCGCTCTCGGCGAGTGCATACAGCGTCGTCCGCGAGGGCGGGTTGTCGCCGTGCAGCTGGAGGTCCGTATCCCAGCAAGCGATCCGCGCGATCGGCGGAATGCTGTCGGTGACGCGAACGTTCGCCGGCTGCGACCAGGTGAAGCTGTTCGCTCCGACCGGGTTGTTGCACTCATCCTTGGCGCCGACGCGGAGGAAGTACTGACCTTCCGCCAGGCCGGTGGTATTCCAGAGCACGGAGTCACTGACCGCCGAAGCGTCGCCATGATCCGACGGGTCGAAGTAGCGGACGCCGAGGTCGCGCCACACCTCACCATCGTTCAGGTCGCCGTCCGGAGCGGAGAGCGGCAGGTCGATTGCAACCTGGAACTGCATGACGGAGATGCCCGTCTCGTAGTTCCGGCCGGTGACCGGGTCCGGCTCGTTCGGGAGACAGAACTCGTCGTCCGACGCGGTGCCGTAGACCACGACTCGCGTACCGACGCTCACGTCCGTGTACTGGCCGCCGTCATTCGGATCCTGCGTGGTGTCCTGACCCTCCCACCAGATGTTCGAGATCTGCACGCGGTTGGGGTTCGACTCGTCGACGACGTTCTTCCACGTGTAGACCGTCGAGGCGTTGCCAGAGGAGTCGATGACACGGGCGCGCAGGTCGTACAGACCTGAGTCGTCGCCGTCGCCTTCTCCGACGTCGCCGCCATCGCAGTCACGCGGAACGTTGCTCAGCAGGTCGAGATCCAACACCGCGGAATAGCGATTCGTGACGTCGTCGTAGTTGACGGCGTCCAGGTCTCCGCCCGCTAGCAGCGTCCACCCGGTCGAATCGGCATCGCTGCCCTTGACCTCGAAGACCACCTGGTAGACATCGTCGTGGATGCTGTTCGCACCACGATCCACTTCCACGATCAGATCGAGATCGTCGCCGTCCGCATCGTCGACCTGCGGGCACCAGCGGTCGCCCGGGGCGACGAGCGTCGTCGGCGGGGCGTCGTAGTCCACGTAGACCAGCATGATGTCCGGGTTCGCGCAGACGTTGCCGACGTTGTCGACACCGACCGCAGCCACCTCGTACCAGGCATTGTGAGTCAGCGTGCGGAGATCCCAACTGCCCAACGTCCAAGTGACGTTGTCGGGGCTGCCGACGAGATCCGCGTCGATCAGGCTCCACGTCGCGTCGCCCTGGAGGCGATAGACGAACTCGACATGGTCGAGGTCGCGATCACCCGTCAGCAGCTTCGCTTCGATGAAGCTGAACCCGCGCGCGTGGACCCGAGTCGGCATCGCGATCGGCGTGTCGTCGCCCAACTCCTCGTCCCGATCCGCGAGCTGCCGTTGCGCCTGCGTGATCTCGAGGCAAGGCGCGATCGTATCGATGATGTCGAGCGTGATGTGCCTCGTGCCGACACCGGAGACGTTCAGATCGTCGAACATCGTCAGATGGTCGACCTCGTTGCAAACCACGTCACTGACCGCCGCGACGAAGTCGTACGACTCACCGACCGAGAGGGCCGGGTTGTTGATCTCGTCGGTCGGCTCGGTCAGGTGGCCGAGGCGGACGTCAAACGAGTACGGACGCGTCGGATCGGGATTTCCATCCTCGATGTCGACGCCCGCAGCCGTGGGCACCATGCCCCACGAGTCAGCCATGTTCAGGTCGCGGCTGCGCTTGAACCAGAACGTGACTTCCGCGTCCTCGTTGTTGTCCACCGTATTGCTGCCCGCCAGGAGCGTCCGCGCGAAGAGCGTGAAGTCGCCGTTCCGCTGAACCGTGAGGGTCTTCTCGACGGCCGGCGTGGCGGCGTTCACGTCCATCTGCGTGGTCAGGCCCGTGTTGTCGATGACGATGCGCGCCGCGGTCCAGTCCAAGGTGGTCTGGTCCTCCACGTTGCCCTCTTCGTCGACCGCGTAGGCGGCGAGTTCGTAGGTTCCGTCCGGATAGAGACGGTTCCCGTCCAGGCCCACCTCGAGCGTGTTCCAGGTCAGGTGCCAGTAGTAGAGCGGGAAGAACGGTGAGTACTCGTCCTTGCCCAGGTCGTAGGTCTCGACGGTGTTGCCCGCCTCATCTAGGCGGCGCGCCTGGAAGACAACGTAGCCGATGCCGTCATCGATGCTCTCGTCATCCGCCCAGGTCCGACCGACCAACGTGATCGTCCGCGCGACGCGGACTTCGTTCCGGTCGTTCGCGTCGGAGAGGTAGCTCTCGGTCACGTCGCGCGGGAACGTGTTGCACACGTCGCCGACCGCGAGGCCCGAGCAGTCCTCAGCCGACACTCCAGGCTCGTCGCCTTCGGAGATGAGGAAGTCGAGCCCCTCGTTGAAGAACGGACCTTCGTCGGTTCCGTCGCTTCCGTCGCTTCCGTCGGTGCCTTCACCGCGATCCGCCACGTTGACCGCAGCGAACTCGCCGTACGCAGGCGCCCAGACTTCCCAACCCTTGCGGGTCAGTTCGTCGATATCCGCCGAATCGGGGATGTCGTCACATTCGTCGTCCACGTAGTAGACCAGGCCCTCGATCGCGATGATCTTGGTCCGGTCCGGCGCCGCGTTGTCGTCGACCGTGATGGTGAAGTCGTTCGGGTGAAGGATCGTTGCGTCGTTGCCGGCCGAGTCCCAGACGATGAGCCGGAATTCGAACTCGGTATCACGCACCACCCATTCAGGCGCGACCCACGCGAAGCGTGAGATCCACATGGCGTTGTCGGTGTCGATGCCGGCGCCCTGCGGCGCCTCATCGGTTCCCCAGACGATCCACTCGCCCGTACCCACCTCTCGGTACTGCAGCTGGACCGCGTCCACGTCCGTGAACTCCAGGTCCTGCGTGCTGATCTCGAAGTTGACAGTCCCGCTGACCTCGACGTGATTCGTGGGCGAATCGTCGTTCCAGTCGAACAGGGTCGGGTCGGTCGCATCGACCGTGAGGTCCTGCACCGTCTCCTGCAGCACGTTGGTGTTGCCGGCCTCATCGGTGGCAACCGCACGGAACTGCATCGGGCCTTCCGCCTCGACGGCGTCGGCGAAGTCTTCGACGTGCAGCCACCAGACGAAGCGGGGTTCGCCGCCGCCCGGGACGTAGTCGAGGTTCGTCTGACGCTCCATCATTCCGGACTGACCCGCGAGGTCGTCGAAGTCGCGCCACGAACCGATCGCATCCGTGGCGAAGCGCCACTGGATCTCGACCGTCTCGACGTCGCCGTCGGTCGTCGTCACCTGGAAGATGACGTCCTTCGTGTCGGGATCCGGGTAGATCACGAGGCTCTCGTGCGCCGGCACTCCGTCGTCCTCGTACGGCACAGACTCGACGAACCCATCGAAGAGCGGTCCGTCGACGTCGTACTGGACTTCCGGCGCTGTCCGGTCGATGCGGACAGTCACCTTGGCGGCCTCGCTGAAGGAGGACTCGTTGCCGTCCTGGTCGACCGTGGTCGCCCAGAGAACGTACGTGCCCTCCGCGAGATCATCCGCGTCCCAGACGATCGAGAACGTGCCGTCGCTCGCGTCGAAGTCGACACCGATCAGAACCGAATCACCATCGGCTCCGACCATGTAGACGTTGACCTTCGCGACCTGCACCTCGTTCGGACCGATCGTTCCCTCGATTGTGACCGGGTCCTTGGCCTGGATCGCGAGCGTCTCGACCGAATCGATGACCCTGTCGTCGATCTCGGTGATGTACGCGTGCGGCGTCGTGTCGTCGTTCAAGAGGATGAGGGTCGTCGGCGGACCGAAGCCGTCGGCGTCCGTATCCTCGTTCCCAGCGACGTCGGTCGCGACCAACCGCAAGCGGACGTACTCGTCCAGCTCCCAGTCTTCCGCTTCCGTCCACGCGCCGATGAAGTCCCAACCACGCGGCGTCCAGGTCATCTGGTACGCGTCACCGTTGTTGGGGTTCTCGAGGCGCGGCAGGTCGCCGTTGTCGATCGGGGTCGGGTCGAGGTCGAACCAGAAGTTCGCCGCCGAGCCGTTCGGGGTCTCGGCGCCGTCGGCGCCGTCATGGATGTTGGTATCGCCGATCGAGAAGGTCCGATCTCCGTCGGTGTCCTCCCAGACCTCGTCGATTCCGTTGTCGAAGTACCCGGCATTCCCGGCGAGAGGATCGTCCACGTAGTAGAGCGAACCGTCGTCGGCGCCCAGGCGAGCCTGGAAGCGAACGAAGTCGGGGTCATCCGAGCACTCCCCCGGAAGTTCACCCTCGGTCGCCATACCGACGAGCAGGATCGCCTCGTCGTACGCGAACACCTCACCCGGCAGCGGCTGCGAGAGCTGCGCGCTCGGCTCGTTGTTGTCGACGGAGAGCACCAACGTAACGCCCGGGATCTGACGATCCGAGTAGCCAGAGTTGTAGCCGTCGTCGCGAGCGATCACGCGGATCCAGATCGGCGAGACGAGCTCGCCTTCTTCGTCGAAGAAGCCGTCACCGTCGTTGTCGAATCCATCCGTCTCGCCATCGACCGGGGTCCAAGCGACCGCCCAGCCGTTGTCGTCCGGATCGGTGTCCTCACCGATCGTGACCCAGTCGATCCCGCCGTTCGGCGAGTACTGGAAGATCGCGAGGTCGACCGCGAGGATGTTCAGGTCGGTGTACGGGAAGTCGCTGATCTCAGCCACCAGCGTGTAGCTCTGCTGGGGCGAGACGCAGTCGAAGTCGATCGGCTGATTCTCATCGTTGAGCAACGTGATCGACTGGACCACCGGCTCGTCGCGATCGTGAATGAACACGACCTCGCCCTGATGCGTGTCCGGGTCTCCCGGCATTCCGCTGTTCAGCGTGGTGCCCGAATTCCCCTGGCTATCCCAAACCGTGGCCACCGCGTGGTGGACGGAGTGATTGTCCAGGTCGGTCAGGTTGTCCAGGTGGACGTACCAGAACGGCGTCCCCGGAACGATGAGCGCCGAATAGTCGGTGCATCCCCCGAGCAGGTTCTTCTCGCAGGGGCAGGTGTTGCGGGCATCGATCACCGTCTCCTGCTCATCGCCGACCAGGTCGACGAGGAAGCGGTAGTGGTGAGTCGTGTCCACGTCGAACCGGCCGGTCGCCTGCCAGAAATCGCCCATGTCCGTCATCTGGTACTCGCGCGTCCACGTGCTGCCGGAATCCGTGGAGATCTGGAGAACGATGTTCTCCAAGCTCTCGGGCGTCCATCGCTCGTAGTCGTCCTCGTAGAAGGTGATCGGAATGTCGATGTAGGTGGCGCTCGAGCTGTACTCGTCGGCCGGGAAGTTCCGGACCACTTCGGCCGGATTGTTCTTCAGCACCCACGAGGTGATGGTCAACAGAACCGAGTCGATGCCACTGCCGCCCGTCGAATCGTCGGAGGCGGTGATGAAGACGTCGGTCTCGATACCACTCAGCTTGGCCGCGTAGTCGTAGTTCTGCAGGTCGTCACCCGAATTGAACAGCGGGTTGCCCGGGGTATTCCAGTCCGGACAGGTCAGCTGATCGGCGGGATCGTTGTCGCTGAAGTCGAGACCCCAGATCTGGACGAGAGGGCGATCCTGATCGTCGAGGATCAGGTGATTCCCTTCGCTCAGGAGCGCCTCGAGGAAGTCGCAACCGTCTTCGCCATCTTCACCGCCCTCGTCGAGTCCGCCGTCACCGTTGACGTCGAAGCTCGCGACAGCGATCAGGTCGTAGGCGTCGGTCGCCGGATTGCTCGGGGCCGGGATGCCGCCCTCGCCCTGGCTCCACGCCACCGTGTACGGAGCGAACTCGTCGCCTTCGGCGATCTGCTCCCACCCGGTGATGTTGTAGCTGACGAGGAGGACGTCCTCACCGTCCGGACGCGCTCCGAAGACAATCGCGTTGTTCGCCGTGTCGACGGTGAAGTCGAACTTGGTCGGACCGACAACCGCAGACAGGTCGGAGTGGAACGTCGCCACGGTGCCGTTGACCGTGACCACGACTCCATCACCCAACTCGGTGCTGACGATGGTCTCTCCGAGCGCCTCGGACGTGTACGGCGCCAGCGGCTGGACGCGCGTCGGATCGATGTTCTCTTCCAGCACGCGCTCGGCGTAGTAGAAGAACACACCGGTCGTCGGCTCCTGGCTCGGGTCGATCAGCTCTCCGGTGATGACGTACGAGTCACCAACCGCGGCGTGATCCGGCGCGGCCGGCGGAGGGGCCGGGTCCGACACGAAGGCGAAGTCGACGCCCGCGTTGTCGAACTTCTTGAAGCACCACGGATTCTCCGGCGCCGGGTTGTAGTTCCCCGTCTCGTCGTAAGCCCGCGGATAGAACTCATACGAACCGCTCGGCAGCAGATCCGTGGCGATGTCGAAGTCGTATGGGTAGACGGCATCCACCTCGGTGAATCCGTCCGCGGCCATCGACTTGAACTGCATCGCGGCGAAACCGCTGTCCGGGTAGCAGCTCGGATCGAGTCGGTACCAGAGTTCCACGCGGTCGATCGAGGAGGTGTCCTCGGCCGTCACGAAGACGCGCACCGTGTCGGTGTCGGCGCCGAACGTCGCGCAACCGTCGTCGTCCATGATCGACGGGCTGACGTCGAGCTGGACTCCGTCCAGGCCCTCGGCGCGGACGATGTCCGCCTCGGGCGGCTGGTTCTCGCCGATGATCACGGCAAGGATGTCCGACGTCTCGTCCGCGCGGTAGATGTCGCAGACCTGGTCGAACGCCGTCGCCCGGAACAGGACATTGACGTCCGTCCAGAGCGGCAGATCCGTGATGTCCAGGTAGACACAGAACGGCGCTTCGTAGTCCTGCGGACTACCCGGATCCGGCGGCGTTCCGACGAGCGGATCCTCGTCGACCACTCCGTCGAAGTCGTTGTCCACGCTGTCGAGGACGTCCTCACCCGACAGCGGGATCAGAGCCCATCCGATCGGCGTGTCGACTACTCCGTTGGCGCCCGGCGAGCGAACGAAGTCGATTGCGGGGCCGTCGTAGACGTAGTTCCCGTTGAGATCGTTGAAGATTTCGTCTTCGTTGAACTCACCGATCTGGGCGCCGAGGGTGTCGTTGACGTCGGCGTAGAAGTCGTCGTCGTTGTTCACGTCCAGCGAGTTGTACGTCGCTCCGCCGTTGAGGCTGTACTCGAAGAGCATCCGGGCGATGTCCGAATCACCCTCCGCACAGATCTTGATCCACTTCGTCGAGCCGTTGACGTATGGCGTCGGGAAGCCGGTCGAGACGTCGAGCACCGTGCCATCGGGCAACGTGATGGTGACGATGTTGGCATCCGGGAGGACCGTGTCGATCCGGACCAACTCCAACTCCTCGGGATTCTGAGCCGACGGGTCGTAGCAGGTGTAGGTGATCACGTCTTCCTGGTTGGTCTCGTCGATAGCGATCGACCAGGTCAGGTAGCTGCCCTCCGGCAAGCCGGTGGCATCCCACGCGACGTTCCAGAGATCGAGGGCATTGTTGTCACCCTCGAGCTCGTTCTCGCGGAAGATCCAGTCCGACTGGTCGAGCCCGTCCGTGCCGCCGTCGTTGCTGGCGTAGAACTCGTCGTCCTGGAATGCCGTCAGGGTCACGCCGTTCGGAATGTCGCCGTCTTCGCCGATGACTTCGTCGTCATCGCCGTCGTCGAAGATTCCGTCGCCGTCGTCCAAGACGACCGGGTCGCGGGACGAGTACCCGTCGTTCTCCGGATCCCAGAACATGTAATACGATCCGCCCAACTGCTCGGCGTAGAGAAGCTCGTCGAGCTTGTCGCCGCCGAGGTCACCGTCGGTGTCATCCTCGGACGGACGGTACAGCACCGCGTCGCCGCGGCCCGAAGCGTCGTCGTCGAGATCGATCACGACCCAGCTGTTGCCATCGTTGGCGCAGCCGTCGCCGTTCGCGTCGAAGTAGTACTCGAAGCGAACCTTGTCGATCTCGTAGTCGTGGATGTAGTGCACCGCGTACAGGTCGAACTGCAGACCGCCCGTGCAGACTTCCGGCTGGATGTACGCCCGAAGCGGCTCATTGCGGACGCAGACGGTCGTGATGAACGCGGTCGTCGAGTCGCAGTTGCCTTCGATATCGCACGCCCAGGCGCGGACATCGTAGTTGCCGGTCTCGAGATCGAGCGTGTTCCAGGTCGCCTTGACCGGATTGGTCCAGTCGATGACGTTCGGCGGATCGCTGTACGGATCGCCGTGAACCGTCGCGATCGGGAGCCAGCCGAGGTCCGGCGAATCGTCGACAGGGTTGAACTCGAAGATGACCTTCACGATGTCGTTCGTGATGTAGTCATCGGTCTCGGCGAGGTTACCGGCGCCGCTATCGGAACCGTTCCACTCGTCGTCGTTCGTTCCCGGAATTCCATCGGTACCCGCGACGTCCACGCCCAGCGTGAAGATCCCGTCGCCGTCGACATCATCCTCGTCGGTGCCGCCTTCGTCGGCCTCGTCAACGAGCAGGTCGCCATCGTTGTCGGTGCCGTCTGTCAGAAGTGCGAGGTCTCCGTCGTCGTCGACCCCGGCGTCACCGGTCCGGAAGTCGAGACCAGCGACCCAGTCGAGCGGATTGCCATCCGCATCGAGGTCGTTGTCTGCGACGTCCGCCCAGATGTTGATGCTGGAATCCGGCGCGACGCAGGTGCCGTCGGTCAGATCGTCGTCATCGCCGATCTGCGTGATCACGGTCGTCGGATTCGTTCCGTCGATCACGATCACCGTCAGCACGCAGAAGTCGTCTTCCTGCGTCTGATTGCCGAACTCGTCCTCGGCGATCGCGCGGAAATAAACCGTGTCCGCGTTGGCCGCCGGGTAGTTGTTGATCGTGTACATCCCGTCGACGCTCGGCCACTCGGCCGTGAACGGCGCGGTGATGTCGGTCGCGGTGAAGTCGATCGTGGTGAAGTCCGGATCGAACGACGCCTCGAAGGTGACCTCGACCGCGTCGTCATCGGCCGTAGCCGTCAACGTGTACGGCTGAGGGTGCTTGCCGGCGTCGTAGATCTGGATCCCGGCGGCGGGACTGACGTCGGCGAAATCGGTCGGCGGAACGCCGTCGTTGTCGCCGTCGCCATCCGCGTCGCAACCCGGAATCGCCGCGAGCGGAGCGTCGAGGTCCAGCGTGAAGCTGATCGGCTCGCTCCAGAGCTCGTCGAAGTTACCGGCCTTGTCGTGGGCGTTCGCACGGATCTGATGGATCGTCGCGCCATCGGCGGTCAGACCGTAGATCTCCGAGAGGAGCTCCCAGTCGACGTTCTCGCCGCTGTGCGTGTCGGCCCAGTTGAACGTGCGATTGAACCCTGACGTCGAGTCAGCCGCACCGCCGAGGTCGTAACCCACGTCCGGGAAGGTCCGGGACGAGTAGGTCATGTTCTCGTAGGCAGCTTCGACCACTTCGCCGTAGGCCAGCTCGTTCGCGTAGAAGGGCAGGTTCTTGGCGTCGGTGGCGTTGACCGGACGGCGTCCGAGAATGTGCGCGGCATCCACTCGGACGAAGTCCGCATCCACGCCGGGGCCCGGCGCCGGAGGAGCGTAGAGTCCGAGCGCGAACGGATCGTGGTCGATCGCGAGGATCGAGAATCCGTTGCCGATCGGCGCCGAAACGGCTTCTCCGTTGGCGATACCGTCCTCGTTGTCGTCGGCCGAGCCCGTGCCGTAGGTGCCGCTTTCCGGCGCCTCGTCAGCCTCGTCGGTCGAGCCGTCGTTGTCGTCGTCGAAGTTGTTCGAGCGACTCTCGTCGATGTTGTACCAGTAGATCCGACCGATGTTCGTGCCCGCGGTCGCGGACAACCCACCGTTCTCGTACGAGTCGTAGACGAAGAACGCGTCGTTGTCGTTGTCCGTGTAGTCGTTCATCGCATGCAGGCCATTGGAGTTGGTCGCCCCGCTGTCCTGCGTCGAGTCCTGCGCCGCCGCATGGACTTCACGGTCGGAGAAGTCGATACCCTCGCCGTCGTCGAGCGTGTCGAGAATTCCGTCCTCGTCCTCGTCGAAGGCGTTGCTATCGGCCAACGTCGAGTCGGCGTCCTCGTCGTAGAGTTCGCCACCCGGGAATCCATCGGCGTTCGCGTCGCTGTTGGCGGCGCCCGACTGCGGACCCGGGTCGAGGGTCAGGTTCTGCCAGCTCCCGGACGGCGCGGCCATGCTCGTGCCGATCCGGATGCGCATGTTGTTGTAGAGAACGTCACGGTCGCTGAAGTTCGCGCTCGTGAAGTCCACGTAGCGGCCCAGGTTGTAGACCGGATTGCCCGGGACGATGAGGTTCGTCCCCACTTCGGTCGCGGGTCCGCCTTCGTTGGCCAAGAAGCTGAACTCGCTCACGGTCGGCTCGCGCAAGTCGAGGACCGCGGCGAAACGCCGCTCCGGATCGCCGCCATTCAACGTGTTGACGTGGAAAAGCGTGCGATTGAAGTCGGAAACGACATCGGTGAACGGCAGATTGCGTCCGGCCGGATACAGCGTGCGGACGTTGCCGTCGATCCCGTTGTCTTCGATGTTGATCACGATCGGCGTGTACGGATCGAGCATCGCGGCCGCGTTCGGGTTGGCCAGGCGATAGCCCTGGCGGACGCTTCCGCGGACCGACGCATCGGTCGAGCGAACCTCGTACCAACCGAACTCCTCGGCGTCGTTCGAGTCGAGATTCGGCTCGCCCGGATCGAAGATGTGGTCGCCCTTGTCGGTGTCGTTGACCCGGTCGAGGAAGGTCTCGCCCGCGTCGAAGGCTCCGTTGCCGTTCTCGTCGACGTACGGATCGCCGTAGGTCGCCAAGCCGTCACCTTCACCCTGATCGTTGGTGCCGGCGACGCCGTCGAGACCGACGTCGTCGAACTGCTCGCTCGGGTCGATCGTTCCGTCGTCGTTGAGATCGTCGGAGTTCTGCCAGTCGCCGTCGTTGTCGACCTGGTCCGCTCCGAGGGAGGCGAAGAGGATCGAGTCGGCGGGCGTACTGAAGCCCGAGATGTTTCCGCCCGTGTTGTCGATCTGGGTGAAGTCCGCCCAGGCGTGGAGCAGGGCGCTCCGTCCGAGCGGATTGTTGTCGTCCGGATCGAGGCAGTCGACGTAGGGCCGAGCGCCCAAGAAGCGGATGTTGATGTAGTCGTTCGCATTGTAGATGCGATACGGATTCCAGGGGTCGAACACGAAGTCGGCGTACGGTGTGGCCGCACTGCCCGCGATCGTGGCGTAGTTGCGCTGGAAGATGATCTGCGTGCCGGTCGAGAAGTCGGAGTCGCCACTCTTCGAGAAGACCCAGACGCAGAAGACCACCTGCGGGTCGGTCGGGATCAGCTCGATGAAGTCGAAGCTCCCGTTGACGTTCACAGTGCCGGCGCCGAGGCGGTTGTCGGTCAACGGATCGGGTCCGTCGAAGACCACGACCGAGTCGGCGTCGCACGGGATCGCGCCCTCGTCACCGTAGATGTAGTGCGTCACCCCGGCGGTCAGCGAGTCACCCACGATATGGATGACGTCATGATCCCAGTCGGCCGAGTCGGCCTCGGCCGGGAGGCTCACGTCGCTGATGAAGTCGCGGGGCGGGCAGAGCGGTCCGACCAGGAACGCACCGAAGAGGTGGTTCGAGACCGGGTTGTTCCCGAGATCGCCTCGCTGCGAGAGGTTGCCCCAGAGATCGCCGGCCGCCACGAGGACGTAGATCTGGTCGCCCTCCTGGAGGATGACTCCGTCCGTGGTCATCGTGACGCCCGGATCGATCAAGAACCCGGCGCGGTTGAGCGTCGGGCTGTTGGTGACCTGCGGCTCGAAGTCTCCGAGCGGAATCGCGCTTCCCAGATAGGTGTTCATCCAGGTCGATGTGATGTTGCTCGGCGATTCCTTCGTGAAGAAGAGGTAGTAGTCCTCGGTATCCGTGCCGTTGGTCTCCGTCCAGGCCACGAAGATCGAGTCGATGCCGGCCACGTCGTTCCACCGGTCGTAGGTGAACTCGGCGCTTTCGGTGATCACCGTGGTGAAGGGACGGGACTCGTCCGAGACGGCGACACGGGAAACGGTGTCGATGTTCTCGAGCGTCTCATCGCCGACGATGGTCGACCCGTCCGTGTCGACCGCGTTGATCCGCGAGCCGTGGCGCGGGTAGTTCGTCGCGGTGAAGCCCTGAATCGTGATCCGGGTCAGGTTGTTCTCGTTCCGCCGGTCGGTCACCACGCAATTGGTGAACGTGAAGCCGTGCGGATCGAAGTCGGAGCAATCGAGGTCGATGGCCGTGAGGTCGTCGGTCTCTTCGCTCAACCAGATGTAGAGGTTGTCGTCCGCGAACGAGCCGCTCCGGCGGTCATCGTAGGAGACGCGCAGGATGCCCGGACCGGTCGAGATCAGGTCCGAGTTGACGGCCAACGCGGCATCGCCCTGGTAGTCGAGGAGCGGTGAGCCGCCGCCGTTGCCGATCGTGTCGTCGACGCCGTCAGGCGCCGCGACCAGGTCCGTCAGCAACAGGACGTTCGTGATCTCTCCCGCCGCGGCCGACGTGACGTTCGCGCCCACGAGGCTGAATCCGCCTCCGGTCGTGAAGTTGTTCGAGGCCGGCGTGTCGAAGCTGGAGGGATCGACAGGCTCCGACATCACCACGAAGAGAACCTGCGTCACGTCGTTGTAGTGGGCGGCAACGACGTGCGGTCCCTGATTGGTGATGACGTAGCGCTGTTCAGTGTTGTTCTCGGTGTCGACGTCCTCCCAGCGGATCCGGTTCGCAGCCAGGCGAAGGTGGGTGATTCCCGGCTGGATCTGGAGCGGATGGGGTCCCGGAGGCGCGACGTAGTCGAACGAGAGCGTCGTCGAGTTGTCGGCGTCACCGCCGCCCGGCGTCTCGAGCGCGGCTCCGTTGTACTCCGGCGTCGATCCGAAGGCGGTGTCTTCGGTCTCGCCCGCGCCGTAGGTGACGTCGGCGTCGAACGTCACCGTGAAGGCGTCGTTCGTCGTCGTCGAGTCCGTCAGCCCGCTCGCGTTGATCTCTGTGACCAGAGGACCGGAGCCGAGCGTGACCGTCGTGATGTCCTTGCTGGTCGATCCGTCGACCCCGCTGATGCATTCGAGCTCAGCGAGTCGGACGCGATCTCCCGCCGCCTGACCGGTCACACCGGTCAGTCGCACCGTGTTGCCGCTGACGCTCACACCCGAGAAGGTGAAGCCGTACGCGACAAAGTCGGTGGTGGCGACCGAACCGCCCGCGACATCCTCGTTGAACACGAGGAACACGTCCGGCGCTCCGATAGCAACCCCGCCCACGGCGACCGTGGCGGGCCGGACCGTACCTGCTTGCAGGTAAGGGCCGCCCTCATTCGGGAATGCCGGGTAGTTGATGACCGGGTTGACGGCCGGATAGGCCTTCAATCCCTGCGCCTCGACTCCAGGATCTGCTGCAATGATGACGCTGGTGAACAAACCAAACGCCATCAGCAGGATCGAGAAGAAGGCGATCGCCTGCTTTGACCTCATTCCCTGTTCCTCCTCAGCTGCGGGACTCGGCCCACGGAAACGGACGCAATCCCAGATCGACCTTCCAGGTCGTTGGCGATTTCCATCCGATCGGAACCGTCTAGCTCCGGTATCCACCCAAACCCTCCTTGATCTCATGCCCACCTCGATCAACCTGCTCTCCGAGATCCCCGGCACGTTCGCCGGGTCTCCGTTCCTCACGCGTTCGCGGACGACCCCGTCGATTTCTCACACCAACTCGTTGTTCGAGCGACCCATTCTTCGGGTCCGGTGTGTAGCACTCGACGCTGTCATCCGCGCTGGTGCGGAATGGAGAATGTCCGTTTGGCAGGGATTACCGGCGCAAACAGCAATGCGCTCAGCAGAAGTCCTGTTGAGCCACACCACAAGGTCGGAAGGAATTACGAAAAGACCAGCTGTACCCAGATACGCGCGGGTTGGCACCGCCTCACCCTCCCTGGTTCTGGCCTTCTCCGAATCCCCGCGTTCCTGACGGGTCCAAACTCTCCAAGGGCGCTGCAACTCGAGCTGAAGATCGCCCGAGAACACTGCACTTCGAGATCGAACTACTTCGAGATCGAACTACTTCGAGATC
>CAZVYN010000027.1:24070-47066 GCA_964631125.1 uncultured bacterium
ACTTCGAGATCGAACTACTTCGAGATCGAACTACTTCGAGATCACTGTTCCTGACGGGTACTGCAAGATCGGCCCGCACCTTGGCATGGTGTCGCCGAGCGTGTCAAGTAACTACAGGTACAAGGACCTCCCGCATCGTCGAGCTGGCGAATCCGTGGGCGCCGATTGCTCGGTCCGTTGGAGCCGCGTCGATCGCCGCTACGTCAAGTCGTTCGAGACCCTCGTGAACTCGGTCACCGCGTGACCGCTCGGTCGACCATTTCCTGATTTTCGAGTCCTGAGTCAGGCCGGCCGCAATCGGTCTTCTACTCGGCCCCGATGGACAGTGCGATCCCTTGCACTTCCAAACGACGGGACACTCCGGAACGAACACGTACAGAAAGACCGGTCTTTACGCACATGCGCGCGTTTCCTACGTGCGCACGTTGCGGCACGCGCACATCGCGTCTTCACGCCATGTTCGCTACACCGATCCCTTTTACAAAAGCGAGGGGCAAGGTAACGACGGTCCCGAGGCAAGTCAACCCCAGGAATTCGTGATTCGCCGTTCCCCTTTCCCACTGTCGTGGAGTTTCGGCGCGTACCCGCATCGGCTTGAGAACATTTCCCCGACACGGGATCTGGCACGCCGATGGCTGTGAGCCGATCACCCGCGGCTCTTGGCCAACCCCGAGCGGATGTTCATCAGATCACCATCCCGCACAACGTACTCTTTCCCTTCCAGGCGAAGAGCGCCTTGGTCACGAGCCGCGGCCATGGTGCCGAGCCGAGTCCAATCTTCGAATGCGAGAACCTCCGCCCGAACGAACCCCTTCTCCAGGTCGGAGTGGATCTCTCCCGCCGCTTCCGGCGCCCGGGCGCCCCGGCGCACACTCCACGCGCGGACCTCATCGTCTCCCGTCGTGAAGAAGCAATGGAGGCCAGCCAGTTCGTACGCGATCCGGATGATCTGCCCCACGGCCGGCTCGCGCAGCCCGAACGCCTCGAGGAAGGTCGGCTGCTCCTCCGACGGCAACTCCTGGATCTGCCGCTCCACCTCCGCCGAGAAGACGAGACGGGCGGGACCGAGCCAGGCCGGCGCCGCAGGCTCGACCGAGATCTTCGTGAGCCACTCGCCGGCCGCGGGCAGTTGGTCTTCACTCACGTTGAAGGCCGGGAAGGCCTGGACCGCGGTCAGGAAGCCGTAGCCGCGAACCCCCACCCGCTCCTCCGGCGAGAGCTCGAAGGAGCGGAGCGACTGTCCCGATTCCAGCGCGGCTCGAAACCGCTCGAGCAGTTCGGGCTCCGTAGGGAACGCCGGCTTCTGTCCGATCTTGAGCGCCTTGTTCAAACGCTCCAGCCGCTTCTCGACCGTGGCCAGATCGAGGAGGGCGAACTCCTCGGCCATCTCCCGCCATTGGCGCGCCGCTTCGTCGCTCCAATCCTCGGGCGAGCGGGAGAAGAGATCGACCAAGAGGACGATGAGATCCCCACGAGTCAACATCTCGCGCCGCTCAGGCGACAGTGCGGGATAGGTCGGTCCTGACTTCTGTTCGAAGTCCTGGAATTCCAATCGAGCCGGCGTGGTCTTGCGCGGCTTCCAAGCCGCGGACAATCGATCGAGCCGCTCATCGGGAACGGGAACATGGACGATCCGCAGGCCGGTCCCGCGCGCGGCGGAACCGCCTTCGCGCCCCGCGAGAACTTCGAAGAGCGTGGACTTGCCGGCGCCGGGACACCCGGCGAGGACGATGCGCATGAGAACTCCGATGGGAAGAGGCGTGAGCCGCCCGGGACTCGAACCCGGGACCCTCTGCTTAAAAGGCAGGTGCTCTACCGACTGAGCTAGCGGCTCACAGGTGGATCAGGGGGCGAAGTCTATCGGATCCGTTTCGACGGGGCTCGCAAGATCGCCTCTCGTTCGGACCCGACCGACACCCAGCGGATGGGACAATCCGCCTCCCGCTCGATCCGCGCCAGATAAGTCTTGGCCGCGCTCGGCAGGTCTTCGAATCGTCGCACGTCACAGAGCGATTCCGACCAACCGGACATCGCCTCCAGCCGGGGGCGGCAGCGTTCCAACCGCTCGTTCGGCAGCGGAGGGGTCCGCCAGACGAGGCCGTCGTCCGAGTCGTAGGCGGTGCAGATCGGGAGCGGGTCCATGCCCGAGAGGATGTCGAGTTTGGTCACGATGAGGGAACTCAGTCCGTTGACCCGCACCGCCTGCCGGAGCTGGGGCAGATCGAGCCATCCGACGCGACGCGGTCGGCCCGTGACCGAGCCGTACTCGCCGCCCTTCTCCCGCAACGCGACCGATTCGACCGCGGAAAGCTCGGTCGGAAACGGTCCGGCGCCGACGCGCGTCGAGTAGGCCTTGCAGACTCCATACACCTCTCGCAGCGCGCGGGGAGGGAGCCCCAGGCCGGTGGCGGCGCCGGCCGCGGTCGTCGTCGACGAAGTCACGAACGGATAGGTGCCCAGATCCAGGTCGAGGAAGGTTCCCTGGGCGCCTTCGCAGAGAATGCGCTCTCCACGAGCCAGCGCTCCGTGCAGCAGCTCGACCGTGTCCGCCACGAGCGGGCTCAGTCGAGGGCGCAGCCGGGTGAACGTGGCGTCCCACTCGTCGACGGCCTGCTCCAGCGGAATCGGAGGCGGCTGATCGGCGCCCTTGAAGAGGAGCGCGAGTCGATGCGCGTGCTCCTCGAGTCGGCGCCGCAGTCCTTTCGCATCCATCAGGTCATGGAACCGGATGCCGACCCGCGCTGCCTTGTCCTGGTAGGCGGGTCCGATTCCTCGTTTGGTGGTGCCGACGCGTACGTCTTGCCCGCCCAGCGCCTCGATCCAGGGATGCGACGGAAGCAGCACATGCGCGGCCTCGCTGACGAAGATGCGCCCGTCGACGGCCACGCCTCGGGCGGCCAGCCGGTCGATTTCGTCCAGCATCGAGACCGGATCGGCGACGACGCCATGGCCGATGACGCACTTGGGTCGCGGATTCAGGATCCCGGAGGGAATGAGCCGTAGGATGAAGGTCTCGCCCCCGACACGAACGGTGTGTCCCGCGTTCGACCCGCCGCCCCACCGTGCAACCCAGTCGGCGCGCCGGGCGAAGGTGTCGACGATCTTGCCCTTACCTTCGTCGCCCCACTGGCAGCCGACTACGACCTGCACCGGCATGACGCGTCCCCTCTCCGTTCTCGTTTCGAGCCCGCCGCATCCTGCCAGAATCGGCGGGCGGCGTCACCGCAGTCGGCGAGGGAGGGAACGAGGCAGCAAGGGATCGAGCAGTTCAGCCGGCCGCGGCGAAGAAGCGGGCGAGGGACTGCGCGAGGAGCGCGGCGATCTTCTCCTGCGCCTGGACGGTCGAGCCGCCGATGTGGGGCGTGGCGAGAACCGCCGGATGGGCGATCAGGCGGGTCGGTAGCTCCGGTTCGTGGCGAAAGACATCGAGCGCGGCCCCGGCCAATCGTCCCGCCTCGAGCGCATCCGCGAGCGCGTCCTCGTCGACGACGCCGCCGCGAGCGCAGTTGATGATGTATGCGTCCGGGCGCATGCGCGCCAGTTCGGCCGCGCCCAGGATCGATCGGGTCTCGCTCGTGAGCGGAACATGGATGGTGAGGAAGCGCACGACCGGTAGCAGCTCTTCGAGCGGCGCCCGCTGGACGCCGCGAGAGTCCCAAGCGTCGGCTTCGACGTAAGGGTCGTGGCCGAGCACCTCCATACCGAAACTTCGCGCGAGTTGCGCCACCCGACCCCCGATCTTCCCCATCCCGATGATGCCGAGCCGCTCGCCGGCCAGCTCGAATCCCTCGCTCTTGCTCTTGGCCCACTCCCCCGCGCGCGCGGCGACCGCCGCCGGGATGATCTTGCGGGCGAGCGCCAGCATCAACGCGAGGGTCAGCTCGGCCACCGCGACGTCGTTCCCGCCGGGGACCGTGAGGACTTCGATTCCGCGGGACTGCGCGTGCGCCACATCGATGGTGTCGGTCCCCGCCCCGGCGCGGCCGATCGCGCGGAGCGAGGGCGCGGCATCGATCGTCGCGGCATCGATCCGCGAGCGGCTGCGAACGACGAGCGCGTGCGCCGACGTCACCGCCGAGGCGCGCTCGGCGTCCGAACTCTTCGAGACGTCGACCACCTCGTGGCCGGCGTCCCTGAGTAGACGAGCGAGCAGCAGGGAAACTGCATCGAGCAATACGATCCGAGCGGTCATCCGAGACTCCCGTCCTGTGAGCATCCGGCGGTGCGGCTCAGGCGGGCCGGTTCAGGCACGCCGTCAGGCCGCGCCGTCAGGCGGCGCGCTTGGAGGCGTAGATCCGAGACGGAGACCGCTTGGTCCCTGTCGCCGGGGGCGCTGCCGGGGGCGCTGCCACGGCGGCGGCCGTCCTGCGCTTGCCCAATCCGAGTCGAAGAACCTGTGCGACGTTTCGCACCGGCAGGAACTCTAGCTTCTCGCGCACCTCAGGGGGAACGTCGGCGAGATTGGCCACATTCCGCTCGGGCAGCAACATCTGCGTCGCCCCGGCGCGGCAGGCTGCGACCGCCTTCTCTGGAATGCCGCCGACCGGCAGGACGAGCCCGCGGAGAGTGATCTCGCCGGTCACGGCGACACCTGCGCGAGTCGGGCGCTCCGTCAGTGCGGAGACCAGCGCGAGCGCGATGGTCACGCCCGCCGACGGTCCATCCTTCGGAACTCCCCCTTCGGGAACATGGATGTGGATGTCGACAGAGCGATAGAAGCCCGGATCGAGTCGGAGCCGAGGGGCGTTCGCCCGGATGTAAGAGAGCGCGGCCTGCGCCGACTCTCGCATCGTCTCGCCGAGCGTTCCGGTCAGGATGAGCCGACCGCGCCCAGGCAAGACGCGCGCCTCGACGGAGAGGATCTCACCGCCCGATTCGGTCCAGGCCAAGCCGGTCGCCACGCCGATGCGACCGGCCCGGTCGAGGAGTCCAAAACTGTAGCGCGGTGCGCCCAAGAGTTCATCGAGGTCCGGGGCATCGATCACACGCTGACGCTGCAGCCGCCCCGAGACCTTGGCGCGAGCCGCCTTGCGACAGAGCGACGCCACCGTCCGCTCGAGACTCCTCACTCCCGCTTCGCGCGTGTACTCGCGCAGCACGCGAGCCAGAGCCGGCTCGGTCAGCTCGAAATCGTCGGGATTGAGCCCGTGCGCCTCGCGTTGCTTCGGGATGAGGAACCGACGCGCGATCTCCGCCTTGTCCGACTCGACGTAACCCGAGAGCCGGATGAGCTCCATGCGGTCCAGCAGCGCGGGCGGGATGCCGGCGACGGAGTTCGCCGTGGTCAGGAAGATCACCCGCGACAGGTCGTAGTCGACCTCGAGGTAGTGGTCGTTGAACGTTCCGTTCTGCTCCGGGTCGAGCACCTCGAGCAGCGCGGCCGCGGGATCCCCGCGATAGTCGGAGCCGAGCTTGTCGATTTCATCCAGTAGCAGGACCGGATCCACCGTGCCGGCGCGGCGCATCCCCTGGATGATCCGACCCGGCATCGAGCCGATGTAGGTGCGCCGATGCCCGCGGATCTCGGCCTCGTCGCGCACGCCCCCGAGCGACATGCGCACGAAGCGACGCCCGAGCGAACGGGCGATGGAGCGCCCGAGCGAGGTCTTGCCGACGCCCGGAGGACCGACCAGACAGATGACAGGACCGCGCGCGTGCTTGGTCAACTGGAGGACGGCGAGGTGTTCGAGCACGCGCTCCTTCACCTTCGCCAGTCCGTGATGATCCTCGTCGAGGATCTGTTCGGCGCGCGCCAGATCGATGCGCTCCCGCTTCCGCCGCCGCCAAGGGACGGTCACGAGCCAATCGAGATAGGTCCGCGTGACGGTGGCCTCGGGAGAGAGCGTCGCCATCTTCCCGAGTCGATCGAGTTCGCGCAGCGCCTTCTCCAACGCCGCCGGCGGGAGGTGCGCCGCGCGGATCTGCCGCTCGATCTCTTCCACTTCGGACTCAGGATCGGAGCCATCGAACTCGCGGCGGGACGAGCTGGCGCGCGAGCCCGCCGCTCGCCCCGATGAGGATCGGCCGGCGCCGTTTCGCTCGAGCGCCGATCGTTCCAGCACCGACCGTTCGAGCAGCTCCCGCTCGGTGGCCGCTCGCCCGGTCGGGATTTGCCCCTCGCGCGAGATCTTTCGCTCCAACTGGAGGATCTCGATCTCCGCGGCGAGCAAGTGGACGAGCGCGCGCAGACGGGCCGTCACATCGGGCGACTCCAACAATTCTTGCCGAGCCGAAACTTTCAGGAGAACGTTGGCCGCCATGAGATACGCCGCGATGCCGGGGTCGACGGCCGCGCGCACGGCGGCGCGGGTTTCCTCAGGCACGCGCTGCGTCGCACTGGCGTACTCGTGGAAGAGCGCACGCGCGCGGACCAGGAGCTGCGCGAGTTCCTCGCCATCGACGCGGGTCGATTCACGCGCGCTCTTCAGGTCGGCTTCGAGGCAACCCTTCCCCTCGGTCACCTTGACGAGCGCCGCGCGCGCCAACCCCTCGATCAGCACGCGGAGCGTTCCATCCGGAAGTCGGAAGAGTTGCAGCACCCGCGCGACGCTGCCCGTCGCGTAGAGGTCGCCTTGCAGCGGCGCGAAGATCTCCGGCCTACGTTGAGCGACGGCGAAGACCAGTTTGCCGTCGGACCACGCCTGTTCCATCGCGGCGACCGACTGCGGACGGCCGACGAAGAGCGGCAGAGTCATGTGCGGAAAGATGACGATGTCTCGGAGCGGAAGGAGCGGCAACCGGCCGTGCACGCGCACCGGCTTGTCGTCCACCTTGATCATGAAGCCCATCGCGGATGCGCCTCCGGGGCGGATCGCCGACGGCGACCGCGGCTCTGAAGCCGCGCCGGCCCGCCGTCGAACCTGGGGGAATGGGGTCAGGCCTCTCGCTTACTGCGTTGATCTCGAAAGCTGAGCACCGGGGCCTCTCCTTTCGTGATCACGCCCTCGTCGATGATGCAGGCCTCCACATCCCTCCTGGAGGGAAGGTCATACATGATGTTCAGCATCGCGTCTTCGAGCACGG
Source organism: uncultured bacterium (assembly GCA_964631125.1). GTDB lineage: Bacteria > Eisenbacteria > RBG-16-71-46 > CAIMUX01 > CAIMUX01 > CAZVYN01. Next base: position 31,094 of record CAZVYN010000027.1, read on the forward strand.
CGCGCAGTCCTCGCGCCCCTGTCTTGCGCTTGATCGCGACCTTCACGACCGCGCTGATCGCCTCGGGCGTAAACTCCAGCCGGATATTCTCCATGTCGAAGAACTTTTGATACTGCTTCACGATCGCGTTGCGCGGCTCCGTCAGGACGCGGGTCAGTCCTTCTTCGTCGAGATCCGAGAGCGTCGCCACCACCGGCAGGCGCCCGATCAGCTCGGGGATGAGCCCGTACTTCAACATGTCTTCCGGCTCGATCTGCGCGTAGAGCTCGCCGAGCGAGTGTTCCTTGCGGCTCTTCGCGGCCTCGCCGAAGCCGATCGCGTTCTTCCCGATTCGCTTCGAGACGATCTTCTCGATGCCGTCGAACGCGCCGCCGCAGATGAAGAGGATGTCCTTCGAGTTGACCTCGATGTACTTCTGCTGCGGGTGCTTGCGTCCGCCTTGGGGCGGGACGTTGGCGACCGTGCCCTCCAGGATCTTGAGGAGCGCCTGCTGCACGCCTTCACCGGAGACGTCCCTCGTGATCGACGGGTTCTCGCTCTTGCGCGAGATCTTGTCGATCTCGTCGATGTAGACGATGCCGTGTTCGGCCGCGACCAGGTTGAAGTCGGCCGACTGCAGCAAGCGCACGAGGATGTTCTCGACATCCTCACCGACGTAGCCGGCTTCGGTCAGCGTGGTGGCGTCGACCATCGCGAACGGAACTTTCAAGAGCTTGGAGAGGGTGCGGGCGAGGAGCGTCTTGCCGCTTCCGGTCGGCCCGACCATCAGGATGTTGCCCTTCTCCAACTCGACGTCGGAGTGGATCGAAGTGGGCTGCTGGATCCGCTTGTAGTGGTTGTAGACCGCCACCGCCATGATCTTCTTGGCCCGGTCCTGACCGATGACGTACTCGTCCAGGATCCGCTTGATCTCGGATGGCTTGGGCAGGTTCTCCTTGGCCAGAGGCTGGTGGGTCTCGCCGTCCCCTTCGAGGATGTCGTTGCACAGCCTCACGCATTCGCTGCAGATGTAGACGGAGGGGCCGGAGACGAGGCGCGCGACCTCTTCTTGGCCGCGACCGCAGAAGGAGCACCGGATGGGGTGAGGCGAGTTCATGCGCTTCTTCATGGCTTCTCCTGGTCCGCCCTCGGGGTCGAAAGGGGCGGGAGCCCCTTCCGCCGCTTCACTTCCCCAACACCGCCCCGAGCAATCTTCGGTCGATTCGCCGGCAACTGTAACGATGGCCGGTCAACCGCGGTTGTTTCAGCGCTTCCCCACTCAGCGCTTCTTGACGATGACCTCGTCGACCACACCGTAGGCCTTGGCCTCGTCCGCCGACATGAAGTAGTTGCGATCGGTGTCGCGCTGGATCTTCTCGGGCGGCTGCCCCGTGTGGCGCGCCAGGATCTCGGTCATCTTCTCGCGCAGGGCCAGGATCTCACGCGTGTAGATGTGCATGTCCGACGCCTGCCCGCGGCTGCCACCCATCGGCTGATGGATCATGATCCGACTGTGCGGCAGCGCCTGCCGCTTGCCCGTGGTGCCGGCCGCCAGGAGCAACGCACCCATCGAAGCGGCTTGTCCCATGCAGGTCGTGGCGACATCCGGCTTGATGAACTGCATCGTATCGTAGATCGCCATCCCGGCCGAGACGACTCCGCCCGGCGAATTGATGTAGAGGTGGATGTCCCGGTCCGGGTCCTCGGCCTCCAGGAACAAGAGCTGCGCGATCACCAGGTTGGCCACGACGTCGTCGATGACCGAGCCGACGAAGATGATCCGATCGCGCAAGAGGCGCGAGAAGATGTCGTAGGCGCGCTCACCGCGCGCCGACTGCTCTACTACGATCGGAACGAGGGCCATGGGTCGCTCAACCTCCTTGTCGCACTGTCCTGGAACGGTGCGGCCGTGCCATCCTGGTTCTGACGCTGTCCGAATTCACGGAACGATGATCGACGACGCCTCCGCCCGCTGCCTCGGCTTGACCGTCTGGTGGACTGTGGCGGCCGAGAGCAGGAACTCGAACGTCCGCTTCTCGATCATGCGCTCCCTGATCCCTTCGAGACGATTCTCGCGCTCCAGACGGCGTCGCGCCGCGGCCGGATCGCGCTCCCCGGCCAGCAAGGAGCCGAGACGCGCCTCGAACTCCTCATCGGTCAGCTGGATGGACTCCTTTCGTGCGATCGCGTCCAGGAGGATGTCCCGCCGCCAGCGACGGAGGACCAACGGGCCCAAAACCTCTCGGAGCTCCCCCTCCTCTGCCTGCGGGTTCTCCTTCCGAGCAGATTCGACCGCCCTGACCAGGCTCCGCTCCAGCGCGGACTGAGGCACGTCGAACGGATTTCGGTCCAGGAGTCGGTCGATGAGCACCTCTTCCAGGCGCTCTCTACCCCGCATCCTCTCCTCGGTCTCGAACCGAAGGCGGACTTTAGCGCGGAGCGCCCCCAGATCGGGGACCCCCTCCACCTTCTGGGCGAGCGCGTCGTCCAAGGCGGGAACATTGCGCTCCAACACCCGCACCGCCTTGAAGCGGTAGTGCCGCTGCCGACCCGCCAGCTCTGCGTCGCCGAAGTCGGCCGGGTACTCCAGGTGCACCAGGCGCGTCTCGCCGGGAGAGATCCCGACGGAGGCCTCACGGAACTCGGGCAGGAGGTTCGGTCCGTCGGCGATCATGCGCAGTTCTTCCCGCTTCGCGCGCGGCAGCTTGGCGCCGTTCATGTCGACCGAGAGGAGATGCACTTCGACGAAGTCTCCCGGCTGCGCCGGGCGAGCGACCGGATTGACGTCGGCCATGCGCTCGCGGAGTTGGTCGAGGAACTCGTCGATCATGCGATCGTCGATCTCCGTCAGCTCTTCCTCCAACTCGACCGCTTGGTAGTCCTTTGGTTCGACTTCCGGCCACAATTCGACGACCGCGGTGAACGAGAGCGGCTCGCCCGGCTTGAAGCTCAACTCCTCGACGACGGGCGGTCCGACCAGACGGAACGTCTGCTCCTGGATCACCCGGTCGAGCGCCTCCGGCAAGATCTCCTTCAGGACGTCGTTCTCGATCGAGTCCTGGAAGCGGGCGCGCACGACATCGGTCGGCACCTTCCCTCTGCGGAAGCCAGGCAGCGCCATGCGCTCGCGGTACTGCGCCACGACCTTGTCCACGTGGGGCGCGACCTCACCGGCGTCCATCGTCACGGTGATGGCCCGCTCCCATCGCCCGCGCTCTTCGACCTTCGACTCCACCTTGCTACCTCCACCTGACTGGTTGCTGTGCGAGAGAGGGGACTCGAACCCCCAAGAGTTTCCTCACCGGAACCTAAATCCGGCGCGTCTGCCAGTTCCGCCACTCTCGCATCCGAGACCGCGAAAGCGCGGGAGTATAGGAACCCGCCCCCTCCCAACGCCAACTGTCACGAGAACTATCGCGGCGGCGAGGGCTGGGAGGGCGCAGCGGTCAACCGGCGCACGACCATGGCCCCCATCTGCTCGGTCGTGAGACCGTTGTGCACCAACGCGGAAGGGATCTCGCCGTCGATGAGCGCCCCACGCACGGCCGCCTCCACCGCGACCGCCGCCTCCTCCTGACCGAGGTAGGAAAGCATCATCTGCGCCGCCAGGATCGCGGCCAAGGGGCTCGCCGTGTTCTTCCCCGCGAACTCGGGGGCCGAACCGTGGACCGGCTCGAACATCGAGACCTGCCCCGGATGCAGATTTCCCGAGGCGGCCAGCCCCAGCCCGCCGACCAGCGACGCCCCCAGATCAGTCAAAATGTCGCCGAAGACATTCGACGTGACGCAGACGTCGAAGCGTTCCGGCTCCAGGACGAACCGCATGCAGGCGGCGTCGATGTACTGCCAGTCGCGCGTGACGTCGGGGTATTCGGCGCCCATCTCGTCATAGGCGCGCCGCCAGAGATCGAACGCTCGGATCGCGTTCGCCTTGTCGATCAGCGTCAACTTCCGGCGCGGACGGGAGCGCGCGAGATCGAGCGCGTAGCGGAAGAGGCGATCGGCGCCGCGCCGAGTCAGCACCATCTCCTGAAGCGCGACTTCGTCGATCGTGCCCCGCCGGAAGTGGCCGCCGATCCCGACGTAGAGATCCTCCGTGTTCTCGCGCACGCAGAGGATGTCGATCTGCTCCGGACTCTTGTCCTTCAGTGGCGTCAGTCGCGCGTCGTAGAGCTTGATCGGGCGCAGATTGATGTAGAGGTCGAGACCGAAACGGATCCCCGCGATGATCGCCCGCTCCAGCAGGCCGGTCTCGATCCGCGGGTCGCCGATCGCGCCCAAGAGAATCGCGTCGTGACCCCGCATCTCCTCCAGCGCTTCCGGCGGAAAGGTCTCCTTCGTGCGGAGGTAGTGCTCGGCCCCGAACGGATAGCGCGTGAACTCGAACCGCACCGGCCAATGCTGCGCGACCGCCGCGAGCACCAGCTCCGCCTCGCGAATCACTTCCGGACCGATGCCGTCCCCCGGCAGCAGGGCGATGCGGTGGGTCTTCACAGTCGGCGACGTCATGCAGTGCGCTCGACCAGGATGGCAATCCCCTGCCCGCCGCCGATGCAGGCGCTGGCCACGCCGAATCGTCCGCTGGACCGCCGCAGTTCGAGCAGCAGCGTGAGCACGAGCCGCGTGCCGGTGGCGCCGAGTGGATGGCCGAGCGCGATCGCGCCGCCGTTCACGTTCACCTTCTCCCGGTCGAGCCCGAGATCCCGCTCCACCGCCAGATACTGCCCGGCGAAGGCCTCGTTGATCTCGAAACGATCCACCGCGGAGAGCGCGATTCCGGTTCGCTCGCACACCTTTCGGATGGCCGGCGCGGGGCCGATCCCCATCTCCGCTGGGTCGACTCCGACGACCGCCCAGCCCAGGATTCGCCCGAGAACCGAACGCCCCGCGGCTCGCGCCGCTTCTTCGTGCATGAGCACGACGGCGGCCGCCCCATCGACGATGCCCGAGGCGTTGCCCGCCGTGACGAATCCGTCCTTGGAGAAGGCCGCGGGGAGCGCGGCCAATCCCTCGAGCGTCGAATCGCCCTTGAGATGATCGTCGTCGCGCACGGTGAAGGTCTTGTTGCGGCCGATCGGTGCGTCGACCGGAACGATCTCCTCACGGAAGTAGCCGGCCGCCTGCGCCCGGGCCGCGCGCTGCTGCGAGAGGAGCGCGAAGGCGTCTTGCTCGGCGCGCGTCACCTCGAAGCGGCGCGCCAGCTTCTCGGCCGTCTGCGCCATGTAGAGCCCGCAGGTCGTATCCAAGAGGCTCACCATGAGCGAGTCCTCGAGTTTGCCCTCGCCCAAGCGGAGTCCGCTCCTCAGTCCGCGCAAGACGTGCGGCGCCTGCGAGAGATTCTCCATCCCGCCCGCGACGACGCACGCGGCGTCGCCGGTGAGCATCATCTGCGCCGCGGAGACGATCGACTGGATCCCGGAGCCGCAGAGTCGATTGACGGTCAGGCCCGGCACAGACACGTCGAGGCCGGCGCGCAACGCGACATGGCGTGCTCCGTAGTGGGCGTCGCCCGAGGTCTGGAGCGCGTTGCCCATGACGACGTGGTCGACTTCGGTCGCGGCGACACCGGTGCGCTCGAGCGCGCCCTTCACGGCGGCGGCGCCGAGATCGAGCGCGGAGACGCGCCCGAGTGCGCCCCCCTTCTCCCCATCGCCGCGCTTTCCGCCTTCCCATTCGGCCATCGGCGTGCGGGCTCCGCCCAGAATGGCGATCGATGCTGGCTGATTCATGTTCGTGTCGGCCCCCCTGCTCTCGTTCAGCGTCCCGTGAAACTCGGCTTGCGCTTCTCCAGGAACGCGCCCGTCCCTTCGCGCCAATCTTCCGTCGCGGCCAATCGACCGAAGTGACGCGCCTCGAGCGCCTCGCCCTGATCGAGCGAGAGATCGCTCCCCGCGAGCGCGCACTGAAGCACCGCCGCCAGCGCGAGCGGCCCGCGCTGACGCATGCGGGCCGCCATCGTCCGACAGACGTCCATCAGCTCCGTCGGCTCACAGAGCCGGTTGGCGAGACCGATGCGCAGCGCTTCGTCGGCCGTGATCGGGTCCCCCGTCAGCATCAGCTCGAGCGCGCGCCCCAGGCCGACCAGGCGGGTCAGTCGTTGCGTGCCGGCGAATCCGGGAATGAGACCGAGGGAAACTTCGGGCAGCCCGATCTTCGCGCTCTTCGACAAGACGCGGAGGTGGCACGCGAGCGCGAGTTCACACCCTCCGCCGAGGGCGAATCCGTTGACGGCCGCGATGACCGGCTTCTTGCTCTGCTCGAGGGCGGAGAAGAGCGCCTGCCCCCGGCGCGAATAGGCCTCGGCCGCCGCACTGGAGAGATCTTTCAACTCCGCGATGTCGGCGCCGGCGACGAACGCCTTCTCGCCGCCTCCTGTCAGGATCATGCCGCCCACCGTGGCGTCCGCCGCGAGCGCCGCCACCAACCGATCGAGCTCGCCGATCAAGGCGCCGTTGAGCGCGTTGAGCGCCTCCGGGCGCCGAATCGTGACCTCCCACCATCCGTCCCGCGGTTCGACCGTCAGGAGTTGGAATTCCATGCTGTGCTCCTCCCTCTGCCTCTCCTGTCCCGACTTGTTCCGCCGCGTCCGCTTCATCGCTCGAAGAGGGCTGCGACGCCGAGGCCGCCCGAAACACAGAGCGTGGCCAGGCCACGTGCGGCGCCGCGCGTCTGCATCTCATGCAGCAGGGTCACGACGATGCGGGCGCCGCTGCACCCGATCGGATGGCCGAGAGCGATGGCGCCGCCGTTCACGTTGAGGCGCGCGCGGTCGAATTTCAGCTCGCGGTCGCAGGCGAGCACTTGCGCGGCGAACGCCTCGTTCAGCTCGATCAGGTCCATGGCGTCGATCGAGAGGTCCAGATCGGAGAGCAGGCGACGGACCGCGGGGACGGGACCGATCCCCATGACGCGAGGATCCACCCCGGCCGACGCCAATCCGACGAAACGCGCCAGCGGCGGGACCCCGGCTGCGCTCGCGAGAGATGCGCGGGTCAAGACGACCACGGCGGCGCCGTCGGTCAAGCCGGACGAGTTGCCCGCGGTCACCGTCCCGTCTCGTGAAAAGACCGGGGAGAGTTTTCCCAACGCCTCCAAGGTCACGTCGGGCCGCACCTGTTCATCGCGATCGAGTGCGGGCGCCTTCGTCGCGGCGTCGGCGGCCACCGTCACGAGCTCGCGGTCGAATCTTCCGGACGCCGCGGCGCGCGCGGCGCGCTGTTGGCTCTCGAGCGCGAAGGCGTCTTGTTCCTCGCGTCCGATCTCGTACTCCCGCGCGAGCGCCTCGGCCGTCTCGCCCATCAGTTGTCCCGCCAGCGGACAGGAGAATCCATCGCGGTACATGGAGTCTTCGACCACGCCGTGCCCCAGGCGGTAGCCGCCACGAAAACGGTCGAGGAGGAACGGAGCGCGGCTCATCGATTCCATCCCGCCGGCCACCACCCACTGAGCCTCTCCGGTCGAGATCAACCGGGCGCCGAGCGCGATCGCCTCCAGACCGGAAGCGCAGGCCATGTTGACGGTCTCGGCCGGCGTGTTCGTTCCGAGCCCCGCCCGGACGGTCACCTGCCTCGCCGGGTTCGGTCCGACTCCTGCGGGGCGCGCGAGTCCGAAGACCACGCGGTCGATCTCGACCGGGGGCAATTCAGTGAGCACCGCCTGAGTCGCCTGTATCCCCAATTCGACCGACGTTCGCGCGGCCAGTGCGCCCATGAATTTCCCGATCGGCGTGCGACGCGCCGCGACGACCACGATCGGATCGTCGCGATCGAATCTCGCGACACTGGCGCGACGGGCCGACTCGGCCAGACTGTTCGGACTCTCGATCACGGTCGAGTTCTCCTCGAGGCGGACAGCTCTAGCAATTGAGGATCGGGGCGCAGCCGAGACCGCGGCGGGAAGCGGAATCTAGGGAGTCGCCGAGACCGGCGGCAAGGCAGAATCTCGCGCGTCGCAACCTGACTCGGCTCCCTCCCGTAAGGCAGCCCGTTCCCACCGCCGGGGGGCTTCCACTTCGGACCCGAGAGAGGGTGCTCATGTCTACTGTCCTGCGCTTGCGGACTACGCGGTTCGGTCTGCCGCTCACGCTCTTTCTCGGCGCGAGCTTCGGACTCGAACTCCCGCTCGGTCACGCCGGCGGTTTCGAAGCGTTCTCCTCCGCCGTTTCGTCCCAACTCGAATCGATCCCTTCGCCGCCGTTCGACTCTCGCGCCGTCAGCGCGGTCTCTTGCGCGACGACCCCGGTGCAAGTCGATGGTCGGCTCGACGACGAAGTCTGGAGCGGCGCCCCGTCGGCCACCGGCTTCCGCGTCTGGGAACCCGACCGCGGGAAGAGCCCCTCGGTGCAAACCGTCTTCAAAGTCGCGTACGACCAGGACGCGGTCTACTTCGCGGTGGCCTGCCTGGAAGACGATCCCTCGAAGATCTCCTCGCGCCTCTCGCGTCGGGATCGCTTCAGCGATTCGGATCTCGTCTCCGTCTACATCGATCCGTACAACGACAAGACGACCGGTTACAACTTTCGCGTCAATCCGCTCGGCGTCCAAGAAGACAGCTATCTGTACAACGACGGCAGCCGCGATACGAACTGGGACGCGGTCTGGCAGGCCGAGACCTACCGCGACGAGAGTGGTTGGTACGCGGAGATGAGGATCCCCTTCTCCTCCATCCGCTACCGCAACAGCGATCCGATGACCTGGGGCCTGCAGGTCTACCGCTACATGCACGGCCGAGGCGAGGACACCGCCTGGATCACCTGGGACCGCGAACAGCCCGGATTCGTCAGTCGGTTCGGCACATTGGAAGGCTTGAGCGACACTTCCGCGCCGCGCCAACTGGAACTCCTTCCCTACTACGTCCAACGTGGGATCGACCCCGCGATGACGGGCAGCGAGGACAGCTTCGAGAACGCCGAGAACTTCGGACTCGACCTGAAGTACGGCGTCACCGCCGACCTCACGCTGAACGCCACCGTGCAACCCGACTTCGGACAGGTCGAGGCCGACCCGGCCGAGATGAACCTCTCGCCTTTCGAGACCTTCTTCGAGGAGAAGCGACCGTTCTTCGTCGAAGGGAATCGCTTCTTCGAGAATCCGTTTTTCAACGTCTTCTACTCCCGGCGAATCGGCACAGGCGATCCGAATGCGCGCATCCGCTACGCGGCGAAGGTGACCGGCAAGACGAAAGGCGAGATCTCGCTGGCCGCCCTGGCGGCGCAAACTGACGTGACGCAGTCCGGCCAGGCGCACAACTTCCTGAAGAACGGGGCCGATCCGCAGCGTGTCTTGGTCACGCGACTCGGCAAGGACTTCGACGGCGGCAAGCACCGCTTCAACCTGATGCAGACCGTCTCGAACAAGTCCGCGCCCAGGTTGCGCAGCTTCGTGAGCGAACAGGGCGACTCGTTGGAGTTCGACAACAACCGCGGCTCGCGAGAGGCCTACACCACCGGCTTCGACTTCGAGTCAGCCTTCCATGACCGTGACTGGGCGGTGGCCGGCTCATTCGTCGGCTCGGTCCTCGACCCGGAAGAGGTGGACGGGCGTCCCGACGTGGCGTCCGCCAACGTCTACGGCACCGGAGGCAATCTACGACTGGTCCGGCGCGGCGGTCGTGTGACGGGAGACGCTGTTTTCCGCTGGGAGAGCGACCAGCTCGAACTGAACGACGTCGGGTTCCTCTCCGCCCCGGACGAGATCGTCTATCGGGGATTTGTCGCCTACGCGCTCAATCCGTCGGGGAGCAGCAAGATCTGGAATCAAGGGAATGTCTCCTTCTCCGCCGGCCAGAGTCTCCTCTATGGCGCACGCAGCGCGCGAGACCTCGACTCCGGAGAGGTCGCCTGGGCTTACGATCGCGGACACTTCCAGAACGGGTGGCGTGAGCTGAGTTCGTTCATGCAGTTCCGCAGCTACCGTGAACTCTGGTTCGGAACCAACTACAACCCGCGTGGATCGCAACGCTACGAGACCCGCGGCGGTCCGCTCATCGATGAACCGACCACCTACGGGGGTTGGCTCGGGGGCAGCACCGATACGCGCAAGGACCTCCGGTTCAACCTCGACACGAGCAGTTGGCACGACACCGCGAAGAATCGCTCCAACCACGTGAGCGTGGAGGCGAACTGGAATCAGTCGAGCACCCTCGCCCACGCCCTCGAGGTCGGTTTCGACGAACGGTTGGACGACACCCAGTATCTGGGAACCTTCCGCACGCAGTCGGGCTGGACCGGGATCGGCGGGCGGAGCTACATCTTCGCGCCAATCCGCCAACACACCGCCAGCCTGACCCTGCGCAGCAGCATCCTCTTCAGCCGCGACAAATCGTTGGAGCTGTATCTGGAGCCGTTCCACACCGTGGGCGACTACGCGCCCGCGAGAGTCCTGCGCACCGCCGACACCTACGACCTCGTCCCCTTCGAGGACCCCGACTTCGACTCCAGCGACCACGACTTCAACTTCACCTCGGCCAACCTCAACCTGGTCTACCGCTGGGAATACCGCCCCGGCAGCACCCTCTTCCTCGTCTGGACCCAGAGCCGCTCGAACTACGAAGAGCGCGGCTTCTTCACCGATCGCCCCGGCCGCTTCTCCAACGAGATCGGGCGCGAGGGCCCGTTCGGACAGGAAGCCGAGAACGTGTTCCTGGCCAAGGTGACCTACTGGTTCCCGATCTGAAACAGGGTCGCGGTAGGGACGCCGGTCACCCGCCCCCCCTACCGCGACCCCTCTTCCAACCATCGACGACGCTCGGGGCCCGAGGCTCCTATCTCACGATCGTGAACCTCGCCGCCAACTCCACGCCATCCGCACGCGCGAAGTACACACCCGCCGGCACACGCCTCCCCGTAGCATCACGTCCATCCCACTCCGCGGTCCAGGCACCCGCCGTTGTCCGCGCCATGCTCAGTTCACGGACTCGGCTTCCGTCAGCTCCGACAATCGACACCGACAAGGGTCCGCTGCCGCCGAGCCCCTCCAACACCCCGAAGAACTCCAACCGGACCCCCGCCGAACTCATGCTCGGAGTCACGCGCAGGCTCGACATCGGCCGCTCGACCGCATCGACGTCGGCGGTGGTCCCGGTCAGGTTGGGGTAGACGACGATCGACGCCGACTCGGCGCCGAACCCGACCACTTCCGGTCCTCCCAAAGGAATGACATCGCACGAGTGGCTCTTCTTCACCTTTCCTTGAAGCGGCGTCACGGGTTCGAACGTCCCGTCGCCCACACCGCGCAGGATCTTTGTCACCGAGTCATTCGCCCGCAGATCGAGCAAACCGTCGAGATCCGCGTCGAATAGTGCCGGTGATGAAGAAAATCCGGGCTCGACTAAACCAAACAAGGTAAAATTCTGCTCCACGTCGCCAAAATACGTATACGATTCAAACGTGTCGCTGTCTGACCAAACAATATCTGGATACTCGTCGCCGTTGATTGCGCCTACATCGTAGTACTCTATTCCCCAAGGAAACGCGGGTTCCCAAACCAACGCCCAACTAGCGGATGGCGCAAATGCTCGTTGTCCCAAGTTCTCGAACCAGCCAATCCCTTTGCGGTCGTCGCAGAACTCATCTTCGTCCCAGTAAACCGCATTGATGGTGATGTCCAATTTACCGTCGCCATTTACATCTCTCGCTCGTGGCTCATAAAGCCACGTGACCGACCCTCCAGGCTCGCAATTCGGATTCTCCGGATACAGCTTGGCCTGAAGTACGACCGGATCGCTTGCCAGACCGGAACTCCCGCCCCAATAGATGTAGACGCGACTCTTGGGATAGTAGTACCGCGGTTGAAAGCCAACTAGGTCATCGAATCCGTCGCTATCGAAATCAGCGGCTGCCAGGCGTTCGTACATCGCAGCGACCCCGTTCAGATGGACCGATGCGGGACTGGCTCCGAACCCATCGGCGTCTTGATAGTAGATTCCCGTCGGCTCCCGTGATCCGGCGAGGTCCACACGACCGTCCCCATTGAAATCCCCTGCGACCAGGTCCTTCCATCCTACCTGGCTAAGCGGGCAGGCGATCTGCGCTCCGAACGTCATCGCTCCGGTCCCATCGCCGTGATAAATCAACAGTGATCGTCCGGCGCCTTGATTCGCCCCCACAGCGCAGTCGAAGTAGGAGTCGGAGTCGAAGTGGCCGACCGCGAACGCGGTCCCGGTTGTGGATGCAGGCAGCGAACTCACGATCGGATCACCGAACCACACATCCAAACCGCGAGCACGATCGGACAAGCCGAGCGACCCGGTAAGCGAGGCAGCAAGCGCGAGTCCGTACCCTAGCGGCCTTGTTTTCGTCACCATTGCTGCCTCCTCACTTTACGAACACGAGCCGGCGCGACAGATCGAGCCCTTCGCCTTCCAGTTTCACGAAATAGACGCCGCTCGCCACCGCGCGATCAGATGCGTCCCGACCCTCCCAATCGCGAGAAAACCCTCGAAGCCGGCTGCGACGACTACCTGTCGAAGCCGATCAGCCGCGCCGCCTTGCTCGAACGCATCGAGTTCTGGCGCGCCCGTTCCATCGACGACTGGATGCCGATCCGGATCTCGCGAAGGGCGGCGTAGTAAGACGGCCTGAGCGCGCGCAGCCTGCAACCTCGGCCTTCCTCACGCGCCAGTACGCTCCAGACGTCGGGGCGCTATCTCAGGATGGTGAAACGCGCCGCGGAACCCACGCCGTCCGTGCGCGCGAAATACACACCCGCAGGCACCCGCCTCCCCGCCTCGTCACACCCATCCCAATCCGCCGTCCAAGCACCCGACCCAACCCGCGCCAGGGCCAGGCCCCGGACTCGACTCCCGTCAGCCCCGACAATCGACACAACGGACGTTCGGCCCCCGTGCGCACTTTTCAATGCGTCGACAAACTCGAATCGAACCCCCGTGGAACTCACGCTCGGCGTTACTCGCAACCTTGCGCGCCCCGGATCAGTCACATCAACACTCGCCGTGGTCCCCGTCACGTTCGGATACACGACAAGTGCTGGGCCGCCAGGCGATCTGAATCCCACCAAATCCGGTCCGCCGAGAGCGATGAAGTCGCCTGTTTGGCTGTCGTACAATTGCTTAAAGAGCGGATTCGCAGCCGCGAAGGTCCCATCGCCGACTCCTCGAAATATCTCCGTCTCATTCTCATTGGTTCTGAGATCGAGCACACCATCCAAATTGAAGTCGCACAAGCTCGGACTCGAAGACCATCCCGGCTCGACAAGTCCGAACAATGAGAATTCACCATCCTCTCCGCTCCGATAGACGAAGCACTCGCCTGTCTCACTATCCGCCCGAACGAGATCAGGGTACTCATCGTCGTCGATGCGGCCGATGTCGAACAGCTCGAGGCTCTGGTATCCCTGCAGATCCCAGACAATCGCCCAGCTTGCCTGACTTGAAAAGCCTCGAGCCTCATTACCCGCGAACCATCCAATCCCGTCCCGTTCGCCACAGCCGCCTTCGGTCAGATAGTTCGCAAACATGGCGACATCCTGCAAGCCGTCTCCGTTGACATCCCTGATCTTGGGTATGTACGGCCAAGTGAACTATCCAGCTTCGGGTTCGCAACTGTTGTCTTCAGGATAGATGTTTACGCGAAGCACGGTCGGATTCAAGAGCAATCCAGAAGTACTCCCCCAATAAATGTAGATCCCATTTTTTGGATACACATACCGAGGCAGGCAACCAACTAGATCATCGTACCCGTCGCTATCGATATCTCCGACAGCGAGGGCCTCGTACATTACTGGGACGCCATCCAAGTAGACCAGTGTTGGGGCGTTCTGGAATCCGCCTTGGGCCTCTTGGTAGTAGACTCCGGTCGGTTCGCGGGTCCCAGCCAAGTCGTGCCTCCCGTCACCGTTGAAGTCACCCGCGACCAACCCCTTCCAGACCACTTGGCTGGTTGGACAAGGGAACTGCTCTCCGAGCGTGAACGATCCCGTGCCGTCGCCGTGGAAGATGAGCAGGTGGCGGGCCGCCCCCTGATGTCCGCCAACGGCGCAGTCGAGGTGCTGGTCAGCGTCGAAATGACCCGGAGCGAGAACCGCGCCAGTCATCGGCAGAGGCGTTACGATCGGCGCTCCGAACCAAGTGCCTGACCCCGTGACGTAGAGGGGACACGCAAACAAGAGAGCGAGCGAAAGCGCCAAGCTCGCCCACCGGCTGGCGGTGACTGACCCACGCTGCATGACGAACCTCCTCATTTGACCAACACGAGGCGGCGCGACAGATCGAGCCCCTCGCCTTCCATTCTCACGAAATAGACTCCAGCGGCAACGCGACGATTCGAATCGTCGCGGCCTTCCCAAACGACTGTTTGGATGCCGCCCTGGGCGACCGGGGATTCGACCAAGCGTCTGACCTCTCGCCCTTGTGCGTCATAGACGCTGAGGCGAACGGGCATCCCAGGTAGGCTCGCATAGCGGATCGTCGCGCGAGGATTGAACGGGTTGGGGGACAACTGCAGTGTGGGTTCAGCATCACTGGCGTCGGCCGCATCGACGGACGGCGCCCCCCGCGCTTGCGCACCGCCCGCAAAGTTGCCGGAGCGAGCATTGTCGTAGGCTGCGGTCGGCCAGGGCACTTCGGCTTCGGAATCGGAGGGAAGATCGTAGACGTAGACGTACCCATCGCCTACTCCGACGATCGGCTCCAGTTTGTCATCACCATCGAGATCCGCAACCGCAGGGACGCAAGGAGGCTCCGAGTACGTCAGCGGCCAACCCAGTTCTTGTTGGTACGTGAATGTGCCGTCGTTACCAGGCGTGAGCTGCCAAGCGAAGAGAGCAGCGTGGCTGGCGCTCGCAAGCATCTCCACCTGACCGTCATCATCGATGTCTGCAAGGATCGGATTCCCAGTCGTCCTCCCGAAAACTTCTCCGCGGCCCCCGGGCAGAGGAATCGTGTCAGCAGCGGTCACGACGATCCCATCTCGCAGCAGGTTGGTCGGGAGCGTCTGAGTTCCGGCGTGTAGGAGCGACGCGACCGTCTTGTACCGGTCGGACGGAGACCCCTCCCCGTCCTCCTCCGAAAGGCGGGCGGTCACAACTTCCAGATACCCATTCGCGTTACCCAGGTCACCAACCGCGGGGGACTGGATGAACTCTTGCTGGAAGAACAGCTCGTCAGCGCCCGAGCCCATCCAGCGGATCAGACGTCGTTCCCCACCGTCGGAGATCGCTCCTTCCAGCACGACCGTCCTCGCGTTCGACCGCATCGAGTTGAGAACTACGTCGGGTTGTTCATCAGCATTGACGTCGGCCACGACCGGCGTGGAGTACGGTCCGTCGCACGGAGTGCCACCGTCGCACGGATTGCTGTCCCATACCTGGTCCGGGTTGATCTCCGACACTGGGGCGATCGACTCCCACACGATGACATGGGCATTTTGGACGGGTTGGACGATCTCTAGCCCAGCCGAACTCTCGTCGATATCGCCGACCGCGACCCCCGAGTAGTTGTAGAGATTCCCATCGTTGACAACAACACACTTACCGGTCGTCCTCGAGCCGTAGGGTGATCCGTCCGCATTGAAGATGTAGAGGTCATTGGAGAGGTGCCCATTTACGAGAATCTCCCACTCGCCGTCGTCTTCGCCTGGATCCAGATCCGCGAGCGTCGGAGTCGATCGAGCATCCAATGACGTCTTGGGGAAGCCGCTCTCCTCGTCTCCGTTCTCATCAACCGCGTACAGGCCACCGTCGGCGAACATCCCGACAATCTCTGTGTCGCCGTCATCGTCGATATCGGCGCCCGCGATTTCGCCCCAGAAGAAAAGGAAGTCCTCCGTGGCGACCTCATCGTCGGGAACCGGGTTGAAGAGCGTTCCGTCCGCTCCCGCAGTCGCGAGCGGTGTGCCGTCTTCGTTCCACGACGAGATCACGCGACCTGCGGCCACCACTTCGAGATCGCTGTCACCGTCCATATCGATCGCCATGACAGAGGTCACCGGGCCGCTCGCCATCCGGCGGGGCCATCCCGGACGAAGTTGCAGCGTGGA
>CAZVYN010000028.1:0-38585 GCA_964631125.1 uncultured bacterium
GCGCCGGCGATTCGGCCGCGATCCGATCGGGTCCCGCATTCGCGCCAAGACCGGGACGCTCGGCGACGCCCGCACCAGCTGCCTTGCCGGGTTGCTCGAAGCTGACTCCGGACCGGTCGCCTTCGCTCTCCTCATGAACGGTCGGCCGGGCTCCACCTGGACCATCTCCCGGATGCAAGATCTGCAGGATGAGTGGATCCGGCTCTATCTGCGTTGATCCGTCCGTGGGCCCGGGAAATTTCTCTGCTATCGTTGCCCGCGTTCTTCTCACTCCCGACCCTTGCTGCCGCCAGGAGGCCCCCTCGTGTCCGAATTCTCGCGGTTCGCGCCCGTCCGTCTCCTCGCGGCGCTGGCGCTGGTGGGCCTCTGGCTGACGACGGGCGGAGCGAACCGGGCGCTCGCGACGCCCCCAAATCCACCGGAAGTGACTGAGCCACGCAACGATGGGCAGATCTCCAATGCCTCCGACGTCCACATGGAGACTGGACCGTTCAGCGACCCCGATCCCGGCGACACCCACTTCTGTTCGACTTGGGAGATCTGGACCGTGGCGGCCCCCGAACGGATCTGGGCCGCCGACTGCGTGACGGGACTGGAGAAGGTACACATCCATCTGGGCGACGGCGCTTTCAGCGGATCGCACGCCGGGCGGACCGAGCTGTTCGCGGAGACCAACTATCGCCTCCAGGTGCGCCATCGCGACTCGAACGGCCAGGAGAGCGTCTGGTCGCAGCGGCTCTTCACGACCGGCGAGGCGAGCACGGTCTTCCCGCTCCAGATCGACGACGTGGTACTCGCCCCGCTGCCCACCTGGCGAGACGAAACGGCGGTCGGGTTGGAGCTGCCGGCCTCGGGGACGCCCGGTCACCTGCGGGTGGAAGCCGCCGGCGGCGGTCTCTATCTCTCGTTCGACGGGCAGGCAGCGCCGGGGAACGCGCTGACCAATCCGCCGGCGTTGGCGGAGCACCAGAGCGTGAAGGTCGAGGTGAGCGGCGGTTCGTCCCCCCTGCTTGCGCCGCCGTCGCTGGTCACCTTCACCGACGGGGCGGGGACCGATCGCGTCGTCTACCTCCCCGCGCTCAACCTGGCCGCCCCAGAGAGCGCCTGGTTCTGGATCTCGTCGAACGGGTCGAGCTACGTCGCCACCGAGGCGGAGACCGAGCCTGATTTCTCCGAGTTGGCGCAGGGCGCGGCGGTCCCGTGGCGTTCGGTGCAGCCTGGGTACGTGATCGAGGTCTTCGCGACCGGGTTCCAGCTTCCGACCAACATCGCGTTCGTGCCGAACCCCGGGCCGAACCCCGGCGACCCTTACTTCTACGTGACCGAGCTCTATGGAACGGTCAAGGTCGTGACGCGCGACGGTTCGGTCTCGAACTACGCCACCGATCTCCTCAATTTCGATCCGACCGGCGCCTTCCCCGGATCGGGCGAGCAAGGGCTGGCGGGAATCTGCGTCGAGCCGGTGACGGGAGATCTCTTCGTCAGCCTGCTCTACGACGGCGCGCCGCCCAACGGGCCGCACTATCCGAAGGTCATGCGATTGCACAGCAACGACGGCGGCCACACCGTCGCGACGCAGACCAACATCCTGACCATGCCGGGAGAGCCGATGGGGCAGTCGCACCAGATCTCCAACGTCACGATCGGTCCCGACGGCAAGCTCTACGTCCACTTGGGCGATGGATTCGACGCGGCGACTGCGCTCAACCTGGATTCGTATCGCGGCAAGGTACTGCGCCTGAACCTGAACGGCTCCGCTCCGTCGGACAACCCGTTCTACAACTCGCTCAACGGAATCAACTCCCGCGACTACGTCTTCGCGCGCGGATTCCGCAATCCGTTCGGCGGCGCCTGGCGCGCAGCGGACGGAAAGCACTACGAGGTCGAGAATGGTCCGGAGGTGAACGACCGATTCGCGCGGGTCGACGCGGGCGCCTCCTACGGGTGGAACGGCACGCCCAGCTCGATGACCATCAACGCCCTCTACAACTGGGTGACGCCGCACGCGCCGGTCAACATCGCGTTCGTGCAGAGCCAGACCTTCGGCGGAAGCGGATTCCCCGCCGCGAAATGGGATCGCGCGTTCGTGACCGAGTCGGGCCCCACCTGGGCCAGCGGTCCGCAGGCGCAAGGCAAACGGATCGTCGAGTTCGAGCTCGCCGCGAACGGCAGCGTCATCAGCGGCCCGAACACGCTGGTCGAATACGACGGCTCGGGCAAGGCGACCGCGGTCGCGCTGGCCGCGGGACCCGACGGACTCTATTTCAGCGACCTCTACAAGGATCAGGGCTATGTGACGCCGATCGATGCGGGGGCGAACATCCTGCGGGTGCGCTTCGTCGGGACGGCCGACTTCTCCGCCACTCCGCTCTCCGGGCAGCCCCCGTTGGAAGTCCAGTTCACCGATCTCTCCAACGTGGTGGCGCCGACGGGGTGGAGTTGGAGTTTCGGCGACGGCGGCGTGAGCAACGCGCAGCATCCTTCCCACACCTACACGAGCGCGGGGCTCTACGACGTGCGCTTGGAAGTCCTCGGCGAGAGCGCGATCGCGGTCACGCAGAAGAACAGCTACCTACGGGTGGGGAACGTGGCCGGCGGCGTGATCGGCGAGTACTTCGACGAGATCAACCTGACCGATCTCGTGTTCACTCGGCTCGACCCAGTCATCGACTTCAATTGGGGAGGCGGCGCGCCTCAGGCTGGGATGGGAGTCGACAACTATTCGGTGCGCTGGACCGGCGCGGTGCAGGCGGAGTTCGGCGAGCTCTACACCTTCTACACGACGAGCGACGACGGCATCCGACTCTGGGTCGACGACCAACTCGTCGTCGATTCCTGGATCGACCAGGCGCC
Source organism: uncultured bacterium (assembly GCA_964631125.1). Lineage (GTDB taxonomy): Bacteria > Eisenbacteria > RBG-16-71-46 > CAIMUX01 > CAIMUX01 > CAZVYN01. The sequence continues at coordinate 2,854 of CAZVYN010000028.1, forward strand.
GACCGAGCACAGCGGCGCGATCGCGCTCGCGGCGGGCGCGAGTTACGAAATCCGCGTCGAGTACTACGAACGCGGCGGCGGCGCGGTGGCGAGGCTCGAGTGGTCCAGTCCGAGCCAGCCGCGCGAAGTGGTCCCGCCCAACGCCCTCTATCCGGGCGGCACGACCTCGGTCGACGAGTCCGCGGAAGGATCGGCCGACGGGGCTGGGTCGCTCGCGCCGGTCTGGCGCGGCGCGCTGCCGACCCCGCTCTCTCATTCGGCGCAGCTCTCGTTGCGGCTCCCGGTCGACGGCGAGGCGACGGTTCGGTTGCTGGATGTCGCGGGGCGCGCGCGCGGCACGCTCTTCGACGGTCCGGTGCGGGCGGCTACACCGGTTGAAATCGGCCTCGACGTGCGGTTGCTTCCGGCCGGGGTCTACTTCCTCACCGCGGAAACGGCCGGAGGGACCGCGACCCGTCGCGTCATCGTCGTGCGTTGAGCTGTTACGGCAGCTCGATCAGCGTCACGCCCCAGAGGTGCGGTTGGCGCGGGGGGGCCGCGTTCCAATCGCCGAAGGCGTGCGAATCGTCGGTCTCGAAGTGAAGCGCATAACGCCCGGGCGGCAACGTGAGGGTCGTGCGGACCTCGCGGTTCTTCTGGGCCCCGCCGGCCCACTGCGACTCTTCCCTCTCCATGTCCCAGACGATCTTTCCGGTGTCGAGATTCTCGATCCAACCCAGATCGACCAATTCGTCCTCGTCCCCTTCGCCGATCGCGATGATCTGGACGCGGGTCGCTCCGTCGGAACTGAAGGTGCGGGTGACATGCTCGTGGCTGCCGACCGGCGCGGCGGAGATGACGGCGGGACCCTCGCCCTTCGCGCCGACCACGATGCTCCCGCGGGCGTCCGGGTCGATCTCGAAAAGTCGAATGCCCCAGTTCTCCGGCTCGGACGGGGCGGTCTGATTCCAGTCGGAATAGGCGTGCGAATCGTCGGTCGCGTAGCAGACGTTGTAGCTGCCGACCGGGAGCGTCACGATCGATTCGACCTCGCGATTCTTGGCCGCGCCGCCCGCCGGTAGGCTCGGGGAGCTGTCCATCTCCCACACCGTCTCGAAGGTCATGCGGTCTTCGATCCAACCGAAGTCGGCGTACTGATCCGGCTTCGTCGCCTCACCGAGCGCCCGCACCAAGACCCTCGTCGGACGCTTCACCTCGAAGCTCTGACAGCGCGTCTCGTTGTCCTGGACCCGCACCAGCGCGACGGCTGGAGTACCGTCACCCGCCGCCGCCTCGACCTGGACGAAGTTGCGATCGGCCACGTCGGTCAACGACATCGCGAAGCCCCAGCTCTCCGGGTCCCACGGCGGAGAGGAGTTCCACGAGTCGGAGGCGTGGCTGTCGTCGCTCGCGACCGTCACCTGATACCGACCGGCTTCGAGTCGGAGCGGGCCCTCGAAGAGTCGATTGCGGTAGTGCCCGCCGGCGTCTTCCGTCTCTTCCATCTCGAGCGCAAAAACTCGGCGTCCGTCGTCGAGCCGCAAGATCCAGGCGCCGTCGACGAAGTCGTCCTGTCCTTCGGAGTATTCCCCGGTCGCCCAGACCGAGAACGAGACCGGTCGATCCACCACGAGCCGCACGCGACGACGTTCGTTGTCCTTCAGGGGGAAGAGCCGCACGACGGCGTCCGGGAACGGCTCCGGCCGCGCTGATGGGAACGGCGCGTGAACGAATCCGCGGTCGACCGCGGAGACCCAGAGTCCCCAGGCATTCGGATTGCCCTCGGAGTTCCAGTCGCGATACGGGCCCGAGGTCGACTTCAGCTTGTGAGGGTCGATCAACTTCACCTTCCCGGATCCCAGCCAGGGCGGGATCCAGTTCTCCAAGATCTTCTCGATATCGATGCTCCCGCCGTACGCGGCGTAATACGCGCTGTAGGCGCCGGGCGGAAGTTCGATGGTCTCCTCCGCGCTCCAGTTCTCTCCTCGCGTTTCTTCTCCCGGTGCGACGGGCAGCGACCAGACCGGCCGCCGCGTCGCGAGATCGAGAATCCAACCGTAGGCGCGGAAGCTCTCGCCGTCGTCCTCGGTGTAGCCGACGCTGCGGACGACAACCTCGGTCGCACGCGGAAGGTAGAAGTCGCTGCGACGCAGCCCTTGCTTCGAGATGTCCTGGATGGTGACGAGACTCGGACCCTCCGCCTTGCGCGTCTGACGCGGCGTCGCGGCGCCGTCGGCGCGCAGTCCCGCCGACGCCGGACCCAACCCGAGACCGGTCAGGGCCACGGTCGAGAGAGCACAGCCCGCGATCACGACGCCCGCGAGGGAACTCGGGGACGTCCGAACACGCGACCGGTGGGGCATCTGGATCTTCCGAGGTGCGGTGTCAGGGTGCGTTGGCATGAGTGGCCGCTGGTACGCGCTCCCCTGGACCCTGGTTGCACCCCTCGCGGACGGGCGGAGGGGTCGGAACGGAAACCGATATACTGCGGAGGCAATCCCATCGACGCAAGCCGCGAGAGCCCGGCGCGCCGATCGCCCGTCCGAGTCTTCGAGGAGGATCCATGGCCAAGGCCCGCGTCGCAGTGCTCCGAGTGCGTCCCGAGACGATCTTGGAAGACATCGATCGCCTGATGCGGCTGGCGGAGTTCGATCGAGCGCTCGATCCCAAAGCGACCACGATCTTGAAGGACAACATCTCCTGGCACTTTCCGTTCCCGGGCGCGAACACCACGCCGTGGCAGCTGGAGGGGGTCATCCGCACGCTGCGCTCCAGTGGATATCAGGACGTGACCTGCGTGCAGAACAAGACGGTGGTGACGAACGCGTTCAAGGGGGAAGACCTGAACCGCTACGTCCCGATCTTCCAGGCCTACGACATCCCCGTCCTCTACAACTTCAAGGAAGAGGACATGACCTGGTCGGTCTATCGGCCGAAGGCCAAGATGATGGTGCTGGACGAGATCTTCCCCGAGGGGATCTTGGTGCCCGACTACTTCTTCGGGAAGAACATCATCCATCTACCGACGGTGAAGTGTCACATCTACACCACCACGACCGGCGCGATGAAGAACGCCTTCGGCGGGCTCCTCAACACGAAGCGGCACTACACGCATTCGTGGATCCACCAAACGCTCGTCGATCTGCTCGCGATCCAGAAGGAGATCCACAGCGGACTCTTCGCGGTGATGGACGGCACGACGGCGGGCAATGGACCGGGCCCCCGTACGATGTATCCGGAGAAGAAGAACGTCATGCTGGCCTCGTCGGATCAAGTGGCGATCGACGCCATCGCCGCGAAGATGATGGGCTTCGATCCGCTCTCGCTCGATTTCGTGCGGCTCGCACACGAGCGCGGACTCGGTTGCGGCGACACGCGGGACATCGAGATCGTCGGCGACCTCGATGCGGCGGCGGAGTCGTGGAACTTCCGCGTCGGCGACAACGGCGCCTCGCGCATCGGCGACCTCATGTGGTTCGGGCCGCTCAAGAGCATCCAGAATCTCTTCTTCCGGACGCCGTTGGTGAATCTCTTCATTTTCGGTTCCGAGGCGTATCACGACTACTACCGCTGGCCGCTCCGCGACAAGCAGGTCTTCGAGAACTGGCTCGTGAAGAGTGAGTGGGGAGAGCTGTTCAATCGGTATGGCCGCGAGCGGACCTTGGCGCCGCCCGCCGGGCTCCCGTCGCGCGGCTGATCGTTCCTGCCCGCATGGTCGCCGTTCTCGCGTCGGTCCTCGTCGCGCAGTTCATCGCCTGTTTCGTCGTCTACGAGTCGAACGGACTGCTCTCGCTGTCGGCGCGGTGGTGGATCTGGATCGCGGTCCTCTTGGGGCTGCGCTACGTCTACGAGTCGCGCGCGGAGCGCACCCAGGCGATCACGCGTATGCGGAGCTACACCCAGCTCGGACCGGTGATGGCGGCGGCGGTCGCCACGGTCGGGCTGTGGACGACTCCAGGCGTCGACACCGCGCGAATGCTGTTGATCGCGCCGATCTGGCTCCCGCTGCTGGCCATCGCGACCTGGCCGCGGTGGCGGAGCAAGTGGCGCGAAGCGATCGTCCTCGCCCTCTCCAGCGCCGTCGCGACCGGTCTCTTCTTCTGGGTCGGAGATCGCTTGGTCGCGACGCAGGTCGCGCCGCAGTACCGACTGGACGTCGACCATCGACCGCGCCCCCTGGTCGACGGGGCCAACGAGGACGGGCTCTACACGACGCTCGCACCCGCGGAGTTGGGGCGCGACGACACGGTGATCCTCGTGGTGGGCGATTCCTTCGTCGCCAATCCCACGTTGCCCGCGGCGGCGCGCTGGCCTCGAGTGATGGAGGCGCGGCTGCGCACGCTCACGGGCCGCGACAATCTGTACTGCATCAACGCGGGATGGGTCTCCTCCTCCCCGGTCCTGCAGGCCCGGATGCTGCGCGATGTCGGCGCCAAGTACTCACCCGACCTGATCGTGCAGTGCCTCGACATGTCGGATGTGCACGACGACTGGCGCGCGGAGATCGCGCTGCGCGCCGCGGGGCAGTCGCCGGGCGTCACACGTCTCGGCATCACTCGCGTGCTCTCCGCGGTGGTCGGCTCGACGCTCGGCGTGGGAGACCTCACGCTCTGGCGGCGCGGCCAACTCCGCGGGCAGTGGCGGCAAGGCGAAGGCGAAGGCGAGGGAGAGGGAGACGCCGCGCAGACGGCGGTGCCCGCGGGCCGCTACTTCCACCTGGGTCAACCGGCCTTCTTCTCGCGCGACGCCTATGAGCGCACCTGGCGTGCGCTGCTCGACACGCGGGCGGCCGCGAGCCAGACCGACGCCGAGTACCTTCTGGTTCTACTGCCCCGCTATCAGCAGTACGACCCGCGGGAGGCGCCGGACGATTGGGAGAAGGGGCAATGGCCCGAGAAGCTGACGCACCTGCGAGAACCATTGGAATGGTTCGGAGAACGCGCGCGGACGGAAGGGATTCCGTGCCTCTCACTTCTCCCCGCGTTCGAAGGCTCGGGCCGCTTCCCCACCTGCTTCGACGACGATCCGCACTGGAACGAGACCGGCAATCAGATCGCCGCGGACGCGGTGGCGGCGGAGGTCGCCAGGTCGCGCGCGCTCCAGTCGCTCAGCGCGCCTTGACCCACTTGAGCAGCTCCGGCAGGTTCGGCCGCTTGCCGTGCATCAGGATTCCGACTCGAAAGATGCGTCCCGCGACCCAGAACGCGGCGAAGGTCGAGCCCAGCAGCGTCAGGAAGACCAAGATCGTCTCCCAGATCGGCGGCATCACGACGCACATCCGCACCGGCATCAAGATCGGCGCGAAGAACGGCACGAACGAAGCGATGCGGATGACGACCCCGTTCGGATCGCGGATCGCGAGGAACATGAGCATGAGCGCGATGACGATCGGGATCGTGATCGGCGCCTGCGCCTGCTGCGCCTCGGCTTCGCTCGGCACCATCGCGCCGATCGCGCCGAAGCAAGCGGCGTAGAAGAGGAAGCCCAGGAGGAAGAACGCGACCAAACCGGTGACGAGACCCGGGGTCAGCCCCATCTGCGCGGCGATGTTGCCGAACTGGGCGCCGCCGACGGCGAAGCCGGGATTCATCGCGGAGACCAGACCGACCACGGCGATCCACGCCCCGATCTGCGTCGCGGCCAGCAATGCGACCGAAAGAATCTTCCCGGTGAGCAAGCGCTCCGGCCTCACGATCGAGACCATGACCTCGGCGGAGCGTGAGGTCTTCTCCTCCAAGACGACGCGGAGGAGCATCGCGCCATAGACGAAGAGCGAGATGTAGAGCGACATGCCGACGATGTAGGCGAGCAGGAACGTGTTCCCTCGGTCGGCCTTCGCGAGTCCCCCCTCGGCCACCTTGTAGGTATCGAGTCGCGTGTCACGCAGAATCGGCTCGATCTGCGCCGCATCGAAGTTCGACGAGGCGATGCGGACTTGGCGCACCGCGCGCGTGAACGCGTCTTCCAATCGTTGATTTCGCACGAAGTCGGAGACGTTGCGCGCATAGAACTCGGAGCGACCGGTTTCGACCGCGTCCTCGCCGAAGAGCAGGAACCCGCCGATCTGCTCCTGGTCGACTTGCGCGCTCAGATCGGCCACCACTTGGTCATGCGTGCGATTCGCGAAGGGAATCAAGACCGTCTCCAGACGCCCGTCCGATGCGTTGCGACGGCTCGAACCCTCTGCGCGCGTCACGCGCCGCGCCGCGCTCGTATCGGCCAGCGCGCGGACGAACGCATCTCCCAAACGACCGGAAGCATCGGCCACGGCGATCGCCCCGACCGGCTTGACGCCGACGCGCATCAACAGCATCGGGAGCGCCCCGGTCCCCGCGATCAAGAGCGGAAACAGAAAGGTGCCGATGAGGAAACCGCGGGTGCGGACCTTGAGGAGGTACTCCTGCCACAGGACAGTCCAGATCTGTTGCATCGGTTCAGGCCCCCGCGCTCATGCCGCGAACCGTGTCGACGAAGATGCGATGGAGCGACGGCTCCATCACCTCGAACCGACGGACGCGCACCTCTCGCACCGCCGCCTCCAGGATCCGTTGCGTCTCGACTCCGGGCGCCGGCGTCAACTCGGCGTAGCGACCGGTGTCGTCGACGCTCGCGATCAGCGATCGATCGGCGAGGAACTTCGCGACGCCTTCGTACTCGATCTGGATCGAGTTCGTGCCGTGCTTGCGCCGCACGTCCCCCACCGATCCCTCCAGCACCTTCTTGCCGTGATTGATCAGGCAGATGGCGTCGCAGAGCCGCTCCACCGTGTCCATCTGGTGGGTGGAGAAGAGGATCGTCGCGCCTTCGCGGTGGACTTCCTGCATGACCTCTTTGACCAGTTCGACATTGACCGGATCGAGGCCCGAGAACGGTTCATCGAGAATAAGGACGTCGGGGCGATGCAGGATGGTCGCGATGAACTGCACCTTCTGGCCCATCCCTTTGGAGAGCGCCTCCAACTTGGCGTCGGCGAAGGCGGTCAGGTCGAAGCGCTGGAACCAGTAGTCGGACCGCTTGCGCGCTTCGGCCGAGTCCATCCCGCGCAGGCGAGCGATGTAGAGGACCAGCTCGCGCACCTTCATCTTCCGATAGAGTCCGCGCTCCTCGGGCAGGTAGGAGATCCGCTTCCGACGCATCTCCGGGTCGTCTTCGCCGAAGACGAGGATCCGACCGGCGTCCGGTCGGATGATGTCGAGGATCATCCGGATCGTGGTCGTCTTGCCCGCGCCGTTGGGGCCGAGCAGTCCGTAGACCGACCCCTGCGGCACCGCCAGGTGGAGCGTGTCGACGGCGCGCACCTGGTCGTAGGTCTTCTCGATCCCGTCGAGCAACAGCGCGTCAGCCATGGTCTCCTCGCATCGGCGACGGCGCCGCATCTTCAGGTCCCTGAGCGGGAGCAATCGATAGCCGAGCGACGAGCGCGCGGCAAGGGACGGTATCATCCGGCGGTGACAATCGAGCGCTCCCCACACTTCTCGCGACGCACCGCCTGGCCGTCCGAATCGAACCGATGGAGCGAACTCCGTCGTCTCTGCGAGATCGAGGGCCGGCCTCTCGTCGATCTGACGCTCTCCAATCCGACGCGCGTCGGTCTGCCCCCCGTCGACGATCTCTCGAGAGGCGCGCTGGCCGACCCGCGCGGATGGATCTACGAGCCGGTCGCGCGTGGCTCGGCGGAGGCGCGGGCGGCGATCGCCGCCGAGGTCTCCGGCGAACTCTCCGGCCCAGTCTCCGGCCCAGTCTCCGGCAGAGTCTCCGGCGACGACTTCGTCCTCTGTGCGAGTACGAGCGAGGCGTACGGCTGGCTCTTCAAGCTGCTCTGTGAGCGCGGGGATCAGGTGCTCGTCCCGCGGCCCAGCTATCCCCTGCTCGAATTCCTGGCTGAGCTCGAAGAGGTCGAGCTGGTGAGTTATCCCCTCGTCTACGAAGGCGGGTGGAGCGTCGATCTCGACGCGCTCTCTTCACTCGTCGGTCCGCGCACGCGGGCCATCATCGCCATCCATCCGAACAATCCGACGGGGCATCTCGTCGGGCCCGGGGACGCCGCCGGGCTGCAGGAGCTGGCGACGACACACGGGCTCTCCGTGATCTCGGACGAGGTGTTTCTCGACTATCTCTGGCGCGCGGACTCGCCCGCCGAGCGTCCGAGGGGCTCACTGGCCGAAGGTTCGCCGCCCGCGCTCACCTTCGCGCTGGACGGACTCTCCAAGTCGGCGGGGCTCCCTCAGCTCAAGCTGGGCTGGATCCGCGTGAGCGGCCCTCAGCCTTCGAAGCGCGAGGCACTGCGTCGACTGGACTTCATCGCCGACACCTATCTCTCGGTCAACGCTCCCGTGCAGGTCGCCTTGCCGCGGATCCTGGCCCATCGCCATGTGACGGCGGAAGCGCTGCGCGAGCGCTGTCGCTCGAATCTGGCGCTCCTCGATCGAGCGGTCTCGCGCGACGCACTCATCACTCGGCTGGTGGGCGACGGCGGCTGGTCGGCGGTCTTGCGGGTTCCCGCCACGCGCAGCGACGAGACGTGGGCGCTCGAACTGATGGATCTGGCCGGCGTGGTCGTCCATCCGGGAGAGTTCTACGGCTTCGATCAAGGCGCCCACCTCGTGCTGAGCCTGATCGGCGAGTCGAACCAATTCGAGGAGGGCATCGCGCGGCTGGTCGGCCATGTCCTCGCGCGGTCGTAATGCGGCCCGTTCCATGGATCCCGACACCAAGATCGGCGGCGTGGGCGGGCGTTTCCCGGCGACCCGCGCCTCGGCCGTCCTCGGAGTGCGCTCGCATGACCCGAGCGAGCGCGAGCGCGCCCTCGACACGCTCGTAGCGGCGTACTGGAAGCCGGTCTACACCCACCTGCGGTTGCGCTGGCGGCTCGACAACGAGGACGCGAAGGATCTCACGCAGGGGTTCTTCGCGCGCGCGCTGGAGCAGGAGTCGCTCGCCGGCTACGAGCCGTCGCGCGGGACCTTCCGGACGTTTCTGCGGGTCTGCGTCGATCGATTCGCCGCCAACGAGCACGTCGCGGGAAAGAGACTGAAGCGCGGCGGCGGCGCGGAGCATCTCTCGCTCGACTTCGACGCGGCGGAGCTCGAGCTCGCCGCCGGACGCACGCTCGCGCTCGACCTGTTTCGTTGCTACGACCTGCAGGCGGAGGGACCGGAGCGACGCCCGACGTATCAGCAGTTGGCGGAGGAGATGGGAATCACCGTCACGCAGGTGACCAACCATCTCCACGCGATCCGCCAACGACTGCGCGAGATCCTGCTGGCTCGACTCCGCGCCATCACCGTCGATGAGCGGGAGTTCGAGTCCGAGGCGCGCGCCCTCTTCGGTCCGCGATGACCGGCTGGATCCCCGACGCCACGCTCGAGCACCTTCGCGAGGCGATGCTCTGGCCCGATCTCTCCGCCACTCGTTATCGCGCCCGAGAAGTGATCGATCGCGGCGGGATGGGAATCGTCTTTCTCGCCGATGATCTGGAGCTCGAGCGCGAGGTCGCCCTCGAGGTGCTCGACGGCGCTGATCTCACCGACGAGCACCGGGCGCGGATGGTGCGGGAGGCGCGCATCCTCGCCTCGCTCGAACACCCCGGACTCGTGCCGGTCTACGAAGTCGGCGCGCTCCCCGACGGACGCGTCTACTACGCCATGCAGCGGATACGCGGAGAGCGGCTCGACCAGGCGATGCTGCGACCGCAGCCGCTTCCCGATCGAGTGCGCCTCTTGGTTCGCATCTGCGAGACGGTCGCCTACGCGCACGCGCGTGGAGAGTCGGAGCAGATCGGGCCTTGGTCCGACGTCTGCGCGCTGGGCGCGGTGCTGGAATTTCTCCTGACGCCGGAAGGGACCGACGTCCCGCGTCCGTTGGCGGCGATCGCGGCGCGCGCTCGCGCGGACCACCCGAGCGACCGCTACCGGGGCGCGGCGGAACTGGCGTTCGAGTTCTCGCGCTATCTCGACCGACTGCCGGTCGCGGCCTATCGCGAGAACCTGCTCGAACGCACGGCGCTGCTCTCGGCGCCCGAGGTGGCGTCGCAGATCGCAGGTCTCTGATCCTCCGCCAAGTAGATCAGGTAGATCCGCTCGAGGATCCGAGTTCTCACCGTGGACCCGCGCCGGGCTGGAACGGCCCGCTCGCGGGTTCCGCGTTTCCACGGCGCGCGCGCAAACGCTCGAGCCTATCGCGCAGGAAGTCGTTCTCGGGAGCGGTGGCGAGCGCTCGCTCCAGCACCAAGAGGAACCGCTCGGGATCACGCGCCATCCAGTCGGCTTCCACCTCGGTCGCGAGGTCGTGGCTGAGCGAGACGTTCACGTCCGCGCCCGGTTCGGCCGGCGTCATCCGTGCGAGTTGCAGGAACTGCCAACCGGCTTGATACGCCTCCGCCATCCGGAAGAACGCCGAACCGAGGTTGTTCCTCGCCTTGCGGTCGTCGGGATGCGCGGCCAACACACGCTCGAACAGCGGCAACGCCTCGGCGTGGCGTCCGGACTCGACCAACACTCCTCCGAGATTGTTGGTCGCCTCCAGGTTCTCGGGATCGAGCTCTAGCGCGCGACGGTAGTGCGCTTCCGCCTCCGCCGGGCGTCCTTCGATCTGACGCTGATAGCCGAGGTCGACATAGGCGTCGGCGTTCCATTCCTTCGGCGGCGCCCCCAGGCCGAGGTTCGAAAGGAGGATCGCCCCGATGAACGTCGCGATCGGCGCGAGCGTGCGCAGCGAGGTCAGACTCAATCGCTCGTGGCGCGCTTCCACCACGCGTGCGATGGCGAAACCGGCCAGGATCGCGAGGAACGGCGTGGCCGGCAGTCGATACCGACCGGTGACGAAGTACGCGATCGTCACCGCCGCGAGCGCCGCCACGATGAGCGCCGGCCGAAGCGCCGCCCGCCGCGTTTCCGCATTCGGCCAGGCCAACACGAGTCCGGTCGCGGCCATCGGGAAGAGCAGGCCGAAGGGAAACGCCACGCCGCTCACCCAGAGAAGCGCGCGCAAGAGCGACGATCGCTCCGCCCAGGGATAGAGCTCTTGGTTGCGCAGTAGCTCGACGCCCTGGATCCACTGCAGCGACTTGCGCGCGAAGAGCGACATCGCGTCCAACGGCGCCGACTTCATCCAGCCGAGCGCCTTGCGATAGAAATAGTCCGACTGTGCGGCGTATCCGCTCGCGCCGTGGGCGAACGGCTCCGCGGTCAACGCCAGCCAACCGCGTCCCGGGCGAATCGCCACGGTTTGCTCGACCTGCGGGTTGTTGCCGAGCCAGAAGTTGATCCCGCCGTTGTACGAGATCGGAATCCACTCGCCACTGACGCCGAAGTTGTGCGCGGCGACGAGCGCAATCGGCGTCAGTAGACCGGCGAGGAAGAGTCCCGCCAGAGGAGCCCGCAGACGACGTAGGCCGGCCACCCAGACCAAGAGAATCGGAGCGACCACCAAGAGTTGCGCCACGGTGATGCCGGCCAGCCCCAGAGAGGCGCCGCCCGCGAGCGCGGCCCTCGGAGAGGCTCGGCCGGTCGCGAACCAGACGGCCAACAGGAGCAAGAAGATCCCGAGCGTGACGTTGAGGAGCTGCAGCGCTTCGACGTAGAGCGGTCCGGACACGACGATCCATCCCCACGCCGCCCAGGCGGCGACGGGGCCGAACCATCTTCGCGCCAAGAGATGCGTGAGCGCGGCGATTCCGCCCAACAGCGCAATCTGGACGAGCCGCGCGGCCTCCGGCTGGGGGCCGAAGAGTCGATAGAGCAGCGAGAGGAAGAGCGAGTAGCCGGGCGGTTGCCAGAACGGGCCGTCGGCTTCGAATACGCCGCCGGCCATCGCGACCCCTTGATCGTGCGCCGTGCGCGCATCGACCACCAGCAACTCATAGAACGGATCCTGCTGCAGATCGCTCCGGACGATGAGCGCGCAGACGATCGGCAGTCCGATGAGCATCGCGATCCGCGCGATTCGGGGCCAAGAAAGCGACGCGCCCGCGGGTCGACCCGCCGCTCGCTTCACCAGATCTCTACCCTCCGCCGCGCTTCGGGCGCGGCTCGCTCCCAGCCTTCTTCCGCTGCGCAACGGCCTGGGCGAGAAGGTACTCGATCTGGCCGTTCACGCTGCGGAACTCGTCCTCGGCCCACCGACGCAACGCCTCGTACAGCGCGGGATCCAGGCGCAGGGGGAAGCTCTTCCGTTCGGCCATCGTTCCCGTCCCTGGGTCCTAGTGGTAGAGAGTTCCCGTGTTGATGACGGGGCGTGCGCCGGTCTCGCTGCAGAGCACGACGAGCAGATTCGAGACCATGGCGGCCCTGCGCTCGTCATCGAGCGTGACCAACTTGCTCTTGGAGAGTTCCTCCAGCGCATGTTCGACCATGCCGACCGCCCCTTCGACGATCGTGGTCCGCGCCGCAACCACGGCCGAAGCCTGCTGACGACGGAGCATCTCACCGGCGATTTCGGGCGCGTACGACAGGTCCTTCAGTCGAGCCTCGATCACCTCCACCCCCGCGGGGCGCACGCGATCCTGGATCTCGGTTTGGAGGTGGAGATTCAACTCGTCGGCCGCGTCGTACGGATAAGACGAGGCCAGGTGGCGCACCGCCGTCTCGCTCTGCAGATTCACATACTGCGTGTAGTCGTCGACATCGAAGCTCGCGTGCGCCGTCTCACGCACGCGCCAGACCACGACGGCCGCGATCTCGATCGGATTGCCGATGCGGTCGTTCACCTTCAGCTTCTCGCCGTTGAGCGTCCGCGCGCGGAGGGAGATCCGCTTCTTGGTCGCGAACGGGTTCGTCCCCCAAAAACCGTTGCGCAGCGCGGTTCCGCGGTAGTCGCCGGCGAGGGTGATGACCGTGGCCTCATTCGGCGCATTGACGAAGAAGCCCGCGATCGCGGTGGTCACCGCGAGCAGGGTCACGATTCCGCCGATCAAACGCGTGAGGTCGCTCGCGCGGATACCGCTCGCCAACCAGAACGTGCCGGCGGCGAAGAAGACCAAGACCAGGACCAACATCAACCATCCCGAGCGTGGTCCGGCGGGACGTTCTCGACTGACGCGTTCGTGCTGGATCGATCCTCCTCTCGGCCGCTCTCATCCGGGCGAACGCCCGGCCTCCGATCGCGGCCGGATTGATGATATCACTATGATATTTATTTGATGCAACAACGATTTCACGAAAATTGGTCTTCTCCGGCGGGTGGTGACCCAGAGTCGCACTCGTTACACTCCGTCGAGACCGAGGAGGACGAATGCGGGCGAAGATCGCGGGAGTCGGCCACTACGTGCCGGAGCGGGTGGTGACGAACCATGACCTCGAGAAACTCATGGACACCAGCGACGCCTGGATCGTCGAGCGCACCGGAATCCAAGAACGGCGCTACGTCGAACCGGGGCTCGGCACATCGGAGATGGGATTTCGCGCGGCGCAGGCGGCGCTGCGCAATGCTGGACTTGCGGCCGACGATCTAGACTTCATCATCTTCGCGACGCTCTCCCCCGACTACATGTTCCCGGGCTGCGGCGTGTTGCTCCAGGAAAAGCTCGGTGGCGGGACGATCGGCGCGCTCGACGTGCGTACGCAGTGCACCGGCTTCGTCTACTCGCTCTCGATCGCCGACGCCTACATCCGCGCGGGGGTCTACCGGCGAATCCTCATCGTCGGCGCCGAGACACAGTCGATGGGACTCGATTTCACCACCGCCGGGCGCGACATGGCGGTGATCTTCGCCGACGGCGCCGGCGCCGCCGTGGTGGTCGCGGGAGATGACGAGGGTCCCGGTCTCCTCGCCACCGTCTTGCACTCCGAGGGCCGCTACGCGCGCGAACTCTGGATGGAGGTCCCGACCTGCCTCCAACCGTCGTCCGAGATGCCGAAGCTGATCACCGAGGGACGGCACTTCCCGCGCATGAACGGACGCGAGGTCTTCAAGCACGCGACGCGTCGGTTCATCGAGGCGATCGACGAAGTGCTGGAGCGAATCGGCGCCACGCGAGACGACATCGCGTTGATCGTTCCTCACCAGGCGAACAAGCGGATCTCGGACGCCGTGGCAGAGCGCTTGGGATTGCCGACGGAGCGGATCGTCGTCAACGTCCACAAGTACGGCAACACGACCGCCGCGTCGATTCCGATCGCGCTGAGCGAAGCGGTGGCCGACGGTCGGGTGAAAACGGGCGACCTCGTCATCTTGGTCGCGTTCGGCTCCGGGTTCACCTGGGGCGCCACCGCCGTCCGCTGGTGAACTCGCAGGCGAAAGAGATGGCGAAGGAGATGGCGAAGGAGTCCGTCGCCATCCTCTCGATCGGGGGGATGCACTGCGCTTCCTGCATCGCGACGGTCGAGTCGACGTTGCGCGCGCTGCCCGGAGTCGGGTCGGCGGATGTGAACCTCGCGACCGAGCGCGCCGTAGTCCGCTACGCGCCCGGCGCCGTCACGACGCAGGCCGTGGCCGACGCGCTGCGACGCGCCGGGTATCCGTTGCGCGCCGGCGCTCTCCTTTCGCCCGCGGGCGAAGGCGCCGAGGAGACGAACGCGGGCCCGCAGCTCCCTTCTCTCCTCGAGGCCGAGCAACGCGCGCGTTCGTCAGAGTCGCGAGACCTGGCGCGACGGCTCATGGTCTCGGCCCCGCTCGCGCTCGTGCTGCTCGTCGGGACGCACCTGTCGATGTTCTTCGGCGGACACGGCGCCAACCAATTCAGCCTCGCGCCCTGGCTCCAGTGGGTGCTCGCCGCGCCGGTTCAGTTCTACGGGGGATGGCCGTTTCTCCGCGGGGCGTGGGCCTCCCTCCGTCGGCGCTCGGCCGACATGGACAGCCTGATCGCCATCGGGACGCTCGCCGCCTTCACCATCAGTTTGCTGGTGATGTGGATGCCGCGACTCGTCTCCCAGTCGGACGCGGGCCACCCGCCGCTCTTCTTCGAGACCTCCGCGATGATCATCGCGCTCGTCTTGACTGGACGTCTGCTCGAAGCGAGGGCGCGGGCGCGCGCGGGGGATGCGATCCAGTCGCTGCTGCGGTTGCAACCGCCGCACGCGAGGGTGAAGCGAGGCGAGCAGGAGTTGGAGATACCCTTGGCGTCGATCCGTGTCGGCGACCTCGCCCTCGTGCGCCCGGGCGAGCGGATCCCGATCGACGGCGAGATCATCGACGGCGCTTCCGCCATCGACGAGTCGATGCTCACCGGCGAGTCGATCCCGGTCGAGAAAACTGTCGGCGCCGTGGTCTTCGGAGGAACGCTCAACCAGACCGGCGCCTTCTGGATGCAGGTCAGCCACCGGCCCGAAGAAACCGTCCTCGCCCGCATCGTGCGCGCGGTGCAAGAGGCGCAGTCGAAGAAGGCGCCGCTGCAGCGTCTGGCCGATCGCATCGCGTCGGTCTTCGTGCCGATCGTCCTACTCCTGGCGCTCGCGACGTTCGCGGGCTGGATGCTCTGGGGTCCGGCGCCGGCGCTGCCGCTCGCGCTGCGCTGCGCCGTCTCGGTCCTCGTGCTGGCCTGTCCGTGTGCGCTCGGCCTGGCGACTCCCGCCGCGCTCATGGTCGGCTTGGGACGCGGCGCGCAACACGGCGTGATCCTGCGCGGAGGGGAGCCGCTCGAGCGCGCCGCCTCCCTCGATACCGTCATCTTCGACAAGACCGGCACTCTCACTCTCGGTCGGCCGAAGCTGGTCGCGTTCGAGGGGTCGGACGACGTGTCGATCCTCCATCTGTTGCGCATCGCGGCCAGCGCGGAGCAGCGGAGCGAGCACCCGTTGGCCGTCGCCATCGTCGAGACGGCGAAGTCGAACGGACTCCAACTCGCCGAGATCGACACGTTCACCTCCACGCCGGGTCGCGGCGTGCACGCCCGCTTCGAAGGCATGAACGTCGAGGTGGGATCGGCCGCCTTCGTGCGCGATCCGGCCGCACTCACGAAGTGGGTCACGTTGGCGCAGCGTTGGGCGGAGGAGGGGCGAACCCCGATCTACGTCATGGTCGACGGCCGGGTGGCGGGCCTGCTCGGACTGGCCGACGAACCCCGCCCCGAAGCGGCGGGCGCAGTCAGTGAGCTGAAACGCCTCGGGATGGAGGTCGTGCTCCTGACCGGCGACAACGAAGCGACCGCCCGCGCCATCGCGCGTCGGGTCGGCATCGAGACCGTCTCAGCGGGTGTGCTGCCCGAAGCCAAGGCGGCCGAAGTCCAACGGTTGCAGGCCGGGGGCCGCCGGGTGGCGATGGTGGGCGACGGGATCAACGACGCGCCGGCCCTCGCGCGCGCCGATCTCGGCATCGCGATCGGGAGCGGGAGCGACATCGCGCTCGAGGCCGGCGACGCGGTCCTCATGCGCAACGACCTCCGGGGCGTCGCCACCGTGGTGCGGCTCAGCCGGCGCGTCGTCGCCAACATCCGCCAGAACCTGGCCTGGGCCTTCTTTTTCAATCTGATCGGGCTGCCGCTCGCGGCCGGTCTGTTCTACCCGGGGTTCGGGCTGCTCCTCGATCCAATGTTCGCGGCGGCGGCCATGTCCGCCAGCTCGCTCATCGTGGTCGGCAACGCGATGCGCCTGCGCGGAGGACGGATCTGAGCCGGAAGTCCCTCCGATCTCCCGCAATCCATCCATTATCCCGATCACGCGCCTTGTGGGGCGGGACGACCCACCGCTACTCTCCTACGGTGTCGAACGAGGACTCCCCTGTCCTCGGGAATGGGCCGGCCGGATCGGCCGGGGTTGGATCGCATCGCCGGGTTTCGTTCCCGAGGAGGCCGCATGGAAGTCCGCACTCGCGCAGGCGCTCGTACGCCGCTCGTTTCCACCCTGATCGTGGGCGCTCTCGCCCTGACCGCCTCGTTCGCGGCCGCCTCCAAGCCGACCCGGGCGACAGAGCCCGACGGCGGGACGACACCCTTCGATCCGACCGTGCTCCTCTCATTCCAGGGCGAGTCGATCCTCGAGGGAGCGCGCGGCGCCTTCGCGATCGAGCCGGCCAACGGGCCCCAATGGCTGGAACTCGGCGCCGGCTATGCCTTCGATCCGTTGCGTGAAGATCCGACCGACCGCCTGGGCGCGGCTCTGCTGGCCTCGCCGGTCTCGGGCTCCGAGATCGGAACCTGGCTCGTCCAGTTCGACGGCGCCGTCACGCGCGAGAACGGCGCGACGCTCGCGGGCTCCGGCGCGACGATCATCGCGTACATCCCCGACCATGCTTTCTTGGTGCGCGGCGCGAGTGCGAGTGCCGATCGCCTCTCCGCCAGCGCCGACGTCCGTTGGGTCGGACCGTATCACCCGGCCTACAAGCTCTCGCGACAGGAGCGGATGTCCGATCCGGCCCAGCGCGAGTTCCGCCTGCTGCTCTTTCCCGACGCCTCGATCGACCGCGCGAGCGATCGCATCGCCGAACGTGGGTTCACGGTGCGTGAGGTCTCCGAGAACGCGAAGAACAAGATCCTGCGGGTCGAGGGGGACATCGCCTCGCTCGTCGGTCTCGCGCAGATGGACGAGGTCCAGTGGATCGAACCGCACGTGGCGCCCCAGTGGCAGAACAGCTCGGCGCAGTGGGTCGTGCAGACCAACCTGAACAACAATCGCCGCGTCTGGGATCTCGGGATCCGAGGCCAAGGCGAATTCGTCGGCGTGAGCGACTCGGGCATCCGCACGTCGCACAATCAGTTCTTCGACGCCGCCGTTCCGCTGACGACCTTCGGCGACTATCCGACGCACCGCAAGATCATCGCCTACAAGAAGAACGTGGAGAGCACAGGGATCACGTTCGGCGACGAGAGCCTGAACTCGTACCACGGGACGCACACCTCCGGGACGGCCGCCGGCAATGACGCGCCGAATGCGGCCGACGCCCGCGACGGAATGGCGATCGACGCCAAGATCTACTTCCTGGACGGCGGCGGTTCGCCCGGGGGAGTCTTCGTCCCGCTCGATCTGAACGACCTCTACGCGATCGCCTATGCCGGCAATATCGCCGGCGCGCCTCGCATCATGACGAACAGTTGGGGCAGCGACGTCGGCGGCGCCTACGACATCGCCTCCATGACCGCCGATCAGTTCGCCTGGGACCACAAGGACTTCCTGAACTTCTTCTCCAACGGCAACGCGGGCGGGGTGAACACGGTCGGCAGCCCGGCCACCGCGAAGAACGTGGTCTCGGCCGGCGGCACCGAGAACGGCGCGAACGCGAATCAGATCTACACCTCGACCAGCCGCGGGCCGACCGACGACAACCGCCGCAAGCCGACGATCTGTTCGCCGGCCACGCTCTCTTCCGCGTTGGGCTCGGGCAACGGCGGATACACGACGCTCTCCGGCACGAGTATGGCGTCGCCCTCGATGGCGGGCGCGACGGTCCTGATCCGCCAGTACCTGACCGACGGCTGGTATCCCACCGGAGCGGCGGTCGGCGCCAACGCGATCCCGACTCCGTCCGCGTCGCTCATGAAGGCGATGGCGATCAACTCGGCCGACGCCAACGTCACTGGGTTCACCGTCCCGGACAACAACATCGGTTGGGGTCGGATCGACATCGACAACGTGCTGTACTTCTCCGGCGATGCGCGCCGCCTCGCCGTCGTCGACAGCGAAGAAGGCCTCCTCACCGGCGAGTTCGTCGAGTACCAGGTCTACGTCGCGGCCAACAGCGCTCCGCTCAAGGCCGCCCTCGTCTGGACCGACTATGCCGGAACCCCGAGCGCGTCGGTTCAATTGGTCAACAACCTCGACCTGATCGCGACCGACGGCGTCACCACCTACAAAGGGAACGTCTATTCCGGCGGTCAGTCGACGACCGGCGGAACCGCGGACTCCCGCAACGTCGAAGAGTGCGTGCAGCGCAACACCCCGACGGTCGGGCTCTGGACCTTCCGGATCGAGGGAGTGAACGTGCCGATCGGTCCGCAGCCGTTCGCGTTGGTCGTGAGCGGCGCGTTGGCCAGCGACCAAGGTCTGCTCACGCTCGATCGGCCCAGTTACGGCGTCGGCGACGTCGTCACCGTCCGCGTGATCGACACGAATGCGGTCGGCTCGGTCGAAGTGACGCTCTCGAGCGATACCGAGGCGGGGGGCGAGACGCTCACGATCGCCGGAGCCAACGGCGTCTTCGAGACGACCGTTCCGCTCACCCTCACCCCGGCCGTCAACGGCGACGGCGACCTGACCGTGAGCGACGGCGACGTCATCATCGCGAGCTACGACGACCTGAGTCCGGTGCTGACGCTGGAAGCCCAGGCCAACGTCAACATCTCCGGTCCCGCGATCTCCGATGTGAACGCGGTCGGGATCAGCGACAGCGACGTGACGCTGAGTTGGAACAGCTCGAGCCCGGCGAACTCGAAGGTCTACTACGGCGCGACTCCGGCGCTCGGATCGGAGTCGACGCTCGACGCGGCGCTCGTCTTCGCGCACTCGGTTGCGCTGGGAGAGCTGGCCCCCAACACGACCTACTACTATGACGTCGAGTCGTACGACAACCAGGGCAACGGGGTCCGCGACGACAATGGCGGACTGCACTACACGTTCTCGACCGACACGAATCGCGACGTCCTGGTCGTGATCGGCGACTCCACCTTCGACCGCACGCAGTCCTACGTGGATGCGCTGGAGCGGACCGGTTGGAGCTACGCCGTCTGGCAGGGCGCGCAATCGTCGGCGCCGTTCGTCGGCAATCTCGCGACCGGAATGGCGTCGTACAAGGCGGTCGTCTTCCAGTCGGGCCTCGAGCAGTACCCGATGTTTACCGACGCGGCGCGAGACTCGATCGCGAAGCTGCACTCGCTGGGAAGCCGCACCGCCGTCTGGTCGCATGACGTCGCCTGGGACTTCTGCGACCCGACCTCCCCCGACTTCTCGACGCCGCGCTGTGACTGGATCAAGGCTCAGTTCAAGGTCACCTTCCAGACCGACCCGACCACGTTCAGCTCGGTGCGCGGGATCGCCGCCGATCCGATCAGCGGCGCCTACACTGCGGGCATCCCCTACACCCCGCACCGTGACGGCGCCGCCTGCGACGAGATCGACGGAATCGCGACGGGCGGCTCGTTCAACAACGTCTGGCGCGACAACGACGTCTCGGTCGATGACATCGCCGTCCGCTGGCAGAGCGCCGGCAATATCGGGAGCGTGGGACAGTCGGTCTGGGGCGGCACGCCGCGTCGGGTCTCGACCAATCTCTACGAATGGTCGGGACTCAATGTGGGAACGACCGACGACCTCACCCGCGCCGACGTCTTGGACAAGACGCTCATCTGGCTGATCGGCCACGACCATCCGGAAGTCACGCTCTCCGCGCCGAACGGCGGCGAGAACATCACAGGGTCGAGCGTGAACATCGCCTGGACCGAGTCGGTCGCGGGGGGGTTCGCGGTCGGTTCGCGGCAGATCTACTACAGCATCAACGGCGGCGATCAGTGGACGCTCATCAGCGGCGCGGCCGGCCCGAGTCCGTTCGTCTGGAACGTGACTGCGCTCCCCAACGGCGCTCAGTATCGCGTGCGGATCGTGGTCAACGACAACGGCGCCCCCGCGCTGAGCGCGTCGGATGCTTCCGCCGCCAACTTCACGATCAACCGCGTGGGCGGCGATACTCGCGGCCCGGTGGTCTTGGCCGGCTCGATCGCGAGCAATCCCAACCCGATCTACAGCGGCGACGCTGCCGTGTTGAGCGCTCAGGTCAGCGACATCTACACGGGGAACTCGAATGTCGCCGCCGCGGAGTATTCCGTCGGCGCCGGCCCGGCGCCGGCCGGCTCCGGAACCGCCATGAGCAGCGGGTTCGGCGCGCCGTTGGTCACGGTCACGGCGGCGTTGGACACGGGAGCGCTTCCCGCCGGCCCGATCACGCTCTGGGTTCGGGGTCGTGACGCCGCCAACCAGTGGGGCAATGCGAACTCCTTCGCTGTGCTCGTGAACAGCGCGTCCGGAATCGACGATTCCGCGGCGCCGCTCGCCTTCGCGCTCCACTCGCCCAGCCCGAACCCGTTCAATCCTCGCGTCTCTCTCCGGTTCGATCTGCCTCGAGCGGCGGCGGTCGCCCTGCAGATCCACGACCTTTCGGGGCGCCGTGTCCGCACGCTGGTGGAAGGACGCGCGGAGCCGGGCGCTCACATCCTCACGTGGGATGGTCGCGACGACTCCGGACGCGAACTGGGGAGCGGAGTCTATTTCTGCCACATGGAGGCGGGAGCGTTCCGCGCGACCCGCAAGCTGACCTTGTTGAAGTAAGTCCGCATCGGTCACGATGCGTTCGCTGGCATCGCTGTTCGAATCGTGAGGTCAGGAGGGGCCGGTCACCTCGCCTGATTCTCGCCGCACGGGTCACAAGGGTGTCCGAGAGGTACAGAATGCCGAAAGATCACATCCTGGTCGTCGAAGACGAGGAAGACATCCAGGAGCTGGTCGAGTTCAATCTCGCCCGCGAGGGATACAAGGTCACGGTCGTCGGCTCGGGGGAAGAAGGGCTGAGGATCGCCCGCACTCAGTCGCCCGACCTGATCGTCCTCGATCTCATGCTACCCGGCCTCGACGGCTATGCCGTCTGCAAGGCGCTCAAGTCCGACTCTCGGACCGCGCCGATTCCGATCGTCATGCTGACGGCGAAGGGAGAGGAGTCGGACGTCGTGACCGGCCTCGAGCTCGGCGCCGATGACTACGTCACGAAGCCGTTCAGTCCCCGCCTGCTGCTCGCGCGCGCCAAGGCGGCCCTTCGTCGCCACGCTCCGGGCGCAGCGACGGATGAAGGGGTCCTCCTCAAGGTGCACGACATCGTCATCGAGGAAGGCCGCCATGCGGTTCGCGTCAAGGGTCGCGCGATCGATCTGACCCTGACCGAGTTCAAGATTCTTCACCTCTTGGCGCGGCGCCCCGGTTGGGTCTTCACGCGAGACCAGATTATCGAGGCGATCCGCGGCGAGGACTATCCGGTGACCACACGGTCGGTCGACGTGCACATCGCCGGCCTGCGCAAGAAGCTCGGAACGGCCGGCAAGTACGTCGAAACGGTGCGCGGCGTGGGCTACCGACTGGAGGAGTGACCTCGCGAAACTACCGACCGTCGCTCTTCCGCGCTCATGCGGGACTCGCGCTCCTCGCCTTGGGGGGCGCTTCGTACTTCTCGGCCGAGGCCGCCCGTCGAGCCGTCGAAGGTGAGCTGACGGTGCGACTCGACAGCGTCACGCGCATCATCAAGGCGGAAGTCGAGACCGCGTTCGCGTCGTCCGGAGCGGGACCGGACAGAGTGGCCGCCCTCGCCGCTTTCCTGATCGACCGGGGACGCCTGAGCGAACTGCTGCTCACCTGGTGCGGGCCGGATGGGCGCCCCATCGCCGATTCCCAACAGGGCGCTATTTCGAGCGCAACCTCGCTCCCGCCCGACCCCGAAGTCCGCGACGCGCTCACTTCTCTGCAGGGACGGGCGCGTCGCTTCAACCATGCGCTGCAAGACGAGCTGCTCTATCTGGCGCTGCCGGTTCGTTCCAACGGCGAGACGATCGGGGTGCTGCGCGTCGGCGCGTCGACCCGGCCGGTCCAGGCGGCGGCCGATCAGGTCTGGCTGGGCACGGCCATTTTCGCCGTGGGAGCGCTGGCTCTCGCCTGGCTCTGGGCGCGATCTACGGCGCAGCAACTGACGCGTACGTTCGGCGAGTTGCGGCGTCGCATGGACGGGATCGCGGCCGGCGACTACGAGACGCAGTTGGTCGTCGCGGGGCCGGAGGACGCGCAGCAGGTGGCCGACGCGCTGGATCGAGTGGCGCGCGGATTCCAGCGCCGCGTGGGGGACCTCGCGCGGCAGTATGCCGAGCAAGACGCGCTCTTGGGCAGCATGGTGGAGTCGGTCCTGGCGGTCGACTCACGCGGCCGCGTCCTGCGCATGAATCCCGCGGCCGGCCGACTCTTCGAAGTCGATCCGGTGGCGGCGCAGGGTCGCGCACTCCAGGAGGTGGCGCGACACTCCGCGTTGAGCCGCTTCGTCGAGAGCGCGCTCTCCAGCCGCGATGTTATCGAGGAAGAGATCGTGCTCGCCCGCGGCGAGGAGCGATTCCTGCAGGCGCACGGCACCATGTTGCGGGGTCTGGACGGACAACGGATGGGAGCGCTCGTCGTCCTCCATGACATCACACGACTGCGTCGCCTGGAGAACATCCGGCGCGACTTCGTGGCCAATGTCTCCCACGAGCTGAAGACTCCGATCACGACGATCAAAGGATTCGTCGAGACGTTGCGGGACGCCGGATCGATCGAGCCGGAGGATCGGGAGCGCTTCCTGGCGATCATCCTCAAACAGGCCGACCGATTGAACGCGATCATCGAGGACCTCTTGAGCCTCTCGCGCATCGAGCAGAGCGCCGAGCGCGACATGATCCAGACCGAGCCGACCGCACTCGCCGAAGTCGTGGAGGCGGCCATCCATCAAGTGAAGGCGAAGGCGGACGAGAAGAAATCAATGCTCTCGACCTCGGTGGAGACGGGGCTCGTCGCGCGGATCAACCCGCGGTTGATCGAGCAGGCGCTGGTCAACCTCATCGACAACGCGATCAAGTACAGCGAGCCGGGCGCGACGGTCTCCGTCACCGCCCGCACGCAAGGCCGCGACCTGCTCGTGCAGGTCCGAGACTCCGGCCCCGGCATCGAGGCGGAGCACCTCCCCCGCCTCTTCGAGCGCTTCTATCGCGTCGACCGAGGAAGGAGCCGCAAGCTCGGAGGGACCGGACTCGGGCTCGCCATCGTGAAGCATATCGCGTTGGCGCACAACGGGTTCGCAACGGTAGAGAGTCGTGTCGGGACCGGGAGCCTCTTCAGTTTGACGCTCTCCGGCGCCGTCACGACCGCGCCTGCCAAGCGCCAGCCGAACGCAGAGGAATGAGGGGAATCGATCGCCGGAGAAGTTCTCGCCCGATCTTCACACATCCCTAACACCCCCCGCCTACTCTGCCTGACTTCGATGGATTGGAATGCTCTTCCCCCTCGCAAAGGAGTCCCGCAGATGTCGTCTTCGCTCCGCCACGCGAGTCGCGCGGCTCTCGTCCTGCTCCTCGGCGCACTGGCGCCGACCCCGCTCTTGGCCGGACATGGCGCCGGCGAGTACCAGAAGACCAGCGGGGTCAGCGGCACCCTCAACTTCATCGGCTCGGACACCATGAACAACTTGATGGCGCTCTGGGGAGAGGCGTTCCGCGAGATCTATCCGAACGTAAAGGTCCAGGGGGAAGGAAAGGGCTCCAGCACTGCGCCCCCCGCCCTCATCTCCGGCACCGCCCAGCTCGGTCCGATGTCCCGCCCCATGAAGTCGAGCGAGATCGACGAGTTCGAGAAGGCGTTCGGCTACCCGCCGACGGAGTACCGCGTGGCGCTCGACGCCTTGGCGGTCTACGTCCACAAGGACAATCCGATCAAGGGGCTCACGCTGCCTCAGGTCGACGCCATCTTCTCCAAGACCCGCAAGGGCGGGCACGCGTCCGACCTCACGACATGGGGACAGGTGGGAGCAACGGGAGCGCTGGCCGCGAAGCCGATCAGCATCTACGGACGGAACTCGGCGTCGGGCACGTACGGATTCTTCAAGGACCACGCCCTCTACAAAGGCGACTTCAAGGACACGGTCAAGGAGCAGCCCGGCTCGGCCTCGGTCGTGCAGGGGGTCGAAAAGGACCTGGCCGGTATCGGATACAGCGGACATGGATACGCGACCAGCGGATCACGGGAGCTCCCGATCGCTGTCACCGAGGGCAAACCGATGATCGAGCCGAACGAGGCGAACGTGCTCTCGGGCGCCTATCCGCTGAGTCGTTTCCTCTACGTCTATGTGAACAGGGCGCCGGGAAAACCGCTCGATCCGCTGGTGCGCGAGTTCCTGCTCTTCGTCAGCTCGACGAAGGGACAGGAGCAGGTGGTGAAGGACGGCTATATCGCGATCCCCGAACCGGTGGCCCTCGAAGAGCAGAAGAAGGTTCGCGGTTGAGCGGTCTGCGGTGAAGGCCCCGGACCGACGCCGCGTCTCTGACCGGCTCGCCCGCGGCGTCATCACGCTCGGCGGTCTCTTCATCATCTCGAGCATCATCGCGATGCTCGTGTTCATCGGCGGAGAGGCCGCGCCGCTCCTGCGGCCCGCCAAGCTGATCCCGGGGATCTCGCTGCCGGCCCCGACCGAAGTCGCGGCGCGCGCGACGGACGCGACGGACGCGACGGACGGGCCGATGCCCCCGATCGCGTCGGTGAACGAGTACCTCGAACTGAATGCGATCGTCACCGCCGACGGCCGCGCCGTCGTGACCGGCAACGACGGCGCGCGCCTCTTCGACGAATCGCTCCCGGCCTTCCAGGGACGTTTGCTGACCAGCGCCTGCGCGCTCGACGGAGGCGGCGAGAGCTGGATCGTGGGGACATCCGACGGCTCGTTGTTCGAGGTCACGCTCGAGCAAGGACTCGAGTTCACCGCGGCCGGAAGAATCTACGCGCCTCGGATCGAGGTCGGTGAGCCGATTCCGCTGACCGCGGGAGTCCCGATCCTCCGCGTCGGCGCCATCCCCGATGGCGACGGCTTCGTCGTCGCGGCATGGGCAGGGGACGATTCTGTCCACGTCATCCGCCAGGCCGAAACGACGAACCTGTTCGGCGTGACGACGCGGGAGGTGCGCGAGACGCTCGTCCTGTTGCCGCAGGGAATGCGTCCGACGGCGATCACGCTCGAGTACGGAGCGTCGCATCTCTTCGTCGCGACCGAACGGGGCGAACTGCTCGACTACTCGTTGGAGGCATCGGTCGCGTTCGTCCCCACCTCGCGCGCACGCACCCACGCGATCTTCGAGCGCGACGCGATCACCGCGCTGGGGCTGCTGAACGGCGGCCACTCGCTCGTGATCGGAAGCGCCGCCGGCGCCGTGGAGATCTGGTTCCGGGCGCGCACCGCCGAGAGCTCCGCCGAGCCCGAGCTGATTCGCGCGCATGTCTTCGAACCGCACGGCGCCGAAGTCGTCGGGGTCTCGGCGTCGCAGCGAGACCGAAGTTTCGTCACGTGGGATCGAGCCGGCGAAGTCCGGCTCCGCTACGGCACGACCGAGCGCGAGATGGCGCGACTCCGCCCCCGGGCAAACGAGTCCCCCGCGGTCCGCGTCCTCTTCCCGCGGAAAGGCGACGCGCTCGTCGAGATCAGCGCCGACGCCTCGATGCGTCGGACCGGCCTGCACAATCCGCACCCCGAGGTCTCGCTGCGCGCGCTCTTCGGAAAGGTGCACTACGAGGGGCAGCCGAAACCGGAGTACACCTGGCAGTCGACCGGCGGCTCGACCGACGAGTTCGAGCCGAAGCTGAGCCTGATCCCCCTCATCTTCGGGACGTTCAAGGGAACCGCCTACGCCCTGCTCTTCTCGGTCCCGATCGCCATCCTCGCCGCGACCTACACAGCGCTCTTCATGCACCATCGACTCCGCTCCGTCATCAAGCCGGCGATGGAGCTGATGGCCGCGTTGCCCAGCGTCGTCCTCGGCTTCCTGGCGGGACTCTGGTTCGCGCCACTCTTGACCAATGCGATGCCGATCTTCCTGCTGATGCCGTTCCTGCTCTTGGCCGTGATCCTCGGCTTCGGCTGGAGTTGGCGACTGCTGCCGCGAACCGCCCGCGCGCGGGTCTGGCCGGGAGTCGAAGCGCTCGTCCTCGCCTTCGTCCTGGCGCTCGCCATCCGCGGCATCCTCGCCCTCAACGGACTGGCGAACGCGCCGTTCGAGGGGAGCTTCGTCGCCTGGCTCTACGAGACGTTCGGACTGCGCTACGACCAACGCAACGCGCTCGTCATCGGCGTGGCCATGGGCCTGGCGGTCATCCCGATCATCTTCACGATCAGCGAGGACTCGATCTCGAACGTGCCGCGCTCTCTCTGGGCAGGTTCGCTCGCCTTGGGCGCGACCCCTTGGCAGACGGCGGTGCGCGTCATCCTGCCGGCCGCCTCGCCGGGAATCTTCTCCGCCGTCATGATCGGCTTCGGACGCGCCGTCGGCGAGACGATGATCGTGCTGATGGCGACCGGGAACACGCCGATCCTCGATTGGCTGCCGTTCAACGGACTCCGCAGCCTGGCGGCCAACATCGCGGTGGAGATCCCGGAGGCGCCGCACGGCGCGTCGCTCTATCGCATCCTCTTCCTGACCGCGCTCGTGCTCTTCGCGATCACGTTCGCCGCCAACACCGCGGCCGAGATCGTGCGTCACCGGCTGCGCAAGCGGTACAGCAGGTTCTAGGACGATGGCGAGTCCCACACGAGTTCGAGAGGCGCCGGAGCGCTCCCTGCCGCAGCGCGGTTTCTGGGGCAGCGGCGAGGCCGGCGTCTGGTTGACCGCCGGGGCGACCGCCTTCGCGCTCATGCTGATCGTCGGAGTGCTCATCGTCGTGGCGGTGGGAGGCTTGGGCTTCTTCTGGCCTCGCACGCTCTCGGAGTACCGACTGACGGACGGTCGCGTGCTCTTGGGGCATGAGTGGGAGCGGTCGCCCATGCCCGAGACCGAGGCGGCGCGATCGAGCGGGGACCGGGTGGCGATCAAAGCGGCCAATCGAGACCTCGACAGCAACGGCGAGTTCGTCTGGACGCCTGAGTCCGAGATCACCGGCGTCGCGCCGTCCCGCGAGGCCGTCGTGTTGGAACGGCTCGAGTACGGCGATTTCTACGGATTCGTGGACGCGTACGAAGAGGGCGGCGCTTCGGTCCTCGTGGGCGACGGCGCCGTGCGGCGCCTGATCGCGCGCCTGCCCGAGGTGCAACGCGCGCGGCGCGAACTGCGCAAGCTGGAGCGAGGCGAACTGGGTCGCGTCAACTCCGACCTCGAAGCGGCTCGGCGCGCGGTGGGTCATTTCGAACCGGGCGGCGCCACCCCCGATCCGGCGGCCGAGCAGGTCGAGCGACGTCGCATCGCCGAGTTGGAGGAGCGCTACGCCGATCTCGACGCGCGGATCACGCAGACTCGAGCGAGGTTGGAGCAAGAACTGGCGGTGCTGCGAACGATCGACGGACGCGAGCTGCGCCTGCCCGCCGGCGAGATCGTGCGCGCGTTCCAACCGGGACAGCTCGGCGTGCTCGGCAAGCTCGGCGTGTACTTCTCGCGGCTCTGGGAGTTCGTCTCCGCTGATCCGCGCGAGGCCAACACGCAAGGCGGCATCTTCCCGGCGATCTTCGGGACCGTTTTGATGGTTTTCCTCATGACGCTCGCGGTCGTCCCACTCGGCGTGATGGCCGCGCTCTATCTGCGCGAGTACGCCCGGCAGGGGGCGCTCGTTCGCGCCGTCCGCATCGCCGTGAACAACCTGGCCGGTATCCCCAGCATCGTCTTCGGGATCTTCGGCCTCGGCTTCTTCGTCTACTTCGTCGGCGGGACGATCGATCGCGCCTTCTTCGGCGACATCTTGCCGACGCCGACCTTCGGGACCGGCGGGATCCTCTGGTCGGCGCTCACCCTCTCGCTCCTCACCTTGCCGGTGGTGATCGTCGCGACCGAGGAGGGATTGGCCGCCGTCCCGACGGCGATCCGCGAGGGGTCACTCGCGCTCGGAGCGACGAAGTGGGAGACGATCTGGCGCGTCGTGCTGCCGGCCGCGTCGCCGGGTATCCTGACCGGAGTGATCCTGGCGATGGCGCGCGCCGCCGGCGAGGTGGCGCCGCTCATGCTGACCGGCGCCGTCAAGATCGCGCATGAGTTGCCGCTCTCGGGCGACTTTCCGTTCATCCACCTGGAGCGGAAGTTCATGCACCTCGGCTTCCACATCTACGACGTCGGCTTCCAGAGTCCGAACGTGGAAGCCGCCAAACCGATGGTCTACATGACGACGTTCCTGCTCGTCGGCATCGTCGTCGCTCTGAACATCATCGCCATGACCGTGCGCAATCGACTGCGCGCCCGGCAACGTTCGTCCACTTTCTAGGAGATCCCCGTGTCCTCGCCCTCGACGCAGACGTCTCCCGCAGCCGCCACGCTGCCGCTCACGCCGGACGAATTGCCCTCGCGTCCGACGATCGCCTCCGGCGAGTCGCGCCCGCTGCAGCGCCCGACGGCGGGCGCCTCGAGCTCGCCGCGGACCGATCTCCAGACTCTCGTGCCGTCGATCACGCGGGTGGACGGCCCGATCGCGGTGCAGATCGATCACATCAATTTCTGGTACGGAGCGAAGCAGGCGCTGCACGACATCAGCCTGCAGATTCCCGAACGGCAGGTCAGCGCCTTCATCGGCCCGTCCGGCTGCGGCAAGAGCACGCTACTGCGGCTGGTGAATCGGCTGAGCGATCTGACCGAAGGGGCGCGCGTGCAGGGCGACATCCGTGTGATGGGCGAGAGCATCTTCTCCCCCGCCGTCGACGTGAACGTGCTGCGGCGGCGCGTCGGGATGGTCTTCCAGAAGTCGAATCCGTTCCCGAAATCGATCTTCGAGAACGTCGCCTATGGCCTGCGGATCGGGGGCGAGAGCCGCAAAGAGACGCTGGAGGCGCGCGTCCGTTGGTGCCTGGAGAAGGTGGGCCTCTGGGACGAGGTCAGTGATCGCATCCAGGACAGCGCGCTCGATCTCTCGGGCGGCCAACAACAGCGCCTCTGCATCGCGCGGGCCATCGCGGTCGAGCCGGAGGTGATCCTGATGGACGAGCCCTGCTCCGCGCTCGATCCGATCGCGACGGGCCGCATCGAGGATCTGATCGAAGAACTGAAGAAGGACTACACGATCGTCATCGTGACCCACAATCTGCAGCAGGCCTCGCGGGTGAGCGACTACACGGCGTTCCTCTGGCTCGGCCGCGTAGCCGAGTACGAGAAGACCGACACTCTCTTCACCAACCCGAAGCTCAAGCTGACCGAGGATTACATCACCGGCCGATTCGGATGATCCCTCCTCCGGAGCACCCGTCGGCGTCGGGAAAGGCCCTCGGCGCGGCGATGCGCTCTGTTAGGCTGTTGTTTCGATTGGGTGAGGCCGAAAGGAACAGGGAAGTTCCGTCCAGCGCCTTGGTCGTCGCCCGAGCAGAGGAGGCCCCCGTCATGTCCCGGCATCTCCAGAGAGACATCGAGAATCTCAAGGTAAACATCCTCTCTCTCGGGGCGATGGTCGAGGAGAGCGTCTACAAGGCGGTCAAGTCGATCGAGACCTGGGACGCCGTCCTCGCGCGCGAAGTGGTCGATCAGGACTGGGTGATCGACAAGCGCGAACTCGAAGTCGAGGACGACTGCCTCAAGATCCTGGCTCTGCACCAGCCGGTCGCCTTCGACCTGCGCTTCATCGTCTCGACGCTCAAGATCAACAACGACCTCGAACGGATCGGCGATCTCGCCGTCAACATCGCCGAGCGCGGCGCCTTCCTGGCCAAGAGCGAGCGCATCCGCATCCCCTTCGACCTGCCCGGCATGGCGACCAAGGTGCAATCGATGCTGCGCAAGAGCCTCGACGCGCTCGTGAACACCGACCCGGACGAGGCGCGCGAGGTCTGCGCCGCCGACGACGAAGTCGACCAGATCAACCGCGAGATGTATGCGCAGATCTCGGCCAGCATCCGCAGCCGACCCGAGCAGGTCGACAGCCTCATCCATCTCCTCTCGGTCTCGCGCTTCTTGGAGCGGATCTCGGACCATGCGACCAACATCTCCGAGGACGTGATCTACATGACCGAGGGAGAGATCGTGCGGCACCAACTCTGGCGGACGCGTCCGGTCACGCCGATCCACGCCGCGTCGCCGCCGCCCGGAAGGCCGGTCCAGCTCGATCGATGATCCAGAGCGCACGAATCGCGTCCCTCGCATGACGCGCCGACTGGCGCCGCTCGATCGCCTTTCCGACTGCTCCCTTCCTCCTCGCGGCCTGAGCCAGGCCGACGCCGCGCGCAGTCTCGCGCTCCATGGGCCCAATCAGATTCTCGAGCGCACGAGCCATCCGTGGCTCGCCTTGCTCGAAGACACCGCCAAGGATCCGATGATCTGGTTCTTCGGCGGCACGGCCGCGCTCTACGGCCTGGTCGGGCGGACGACGGAGGCCTGGACGCTCCTCGGCGCGATCGCTCCGCTGCTGGGAATGGATGTCTATCTCCATCGCCGGACGAACGCGTCGACGCGCAGCTTGGCGTCGCGGTTGGCGACCTCGGCTCGGGTCCTACGCGACGGAATCGAGCAGGAGATCCCCGCGGAACAGGTGGTTCCGGGTGACCTGGTCATCCTGAGACCGGGCGAGCCTCTGCCCGCCGACGGCGTGCTCCTGGCGGGAGCGGAGATCCAGGTGGAAGAGTCCGCGCTGACCGGCGAGGCGTATCCGGTGCGCAAGAGACCGCTCTCGGGCGACGCGCCGATGCAACTCGAGATCGACGAGGCGCACTGGTTGTTGGCCGGAACTCGATTGTTGACGGGCGAAGCGCGCTTCCGAGTCGTCTTCACCGGGAGAGAGACCCTCTACGCCGAGATCGTCCGTTCCGCCACCGGGAGCGCGCACGAGATCACGCCGCTGCAAGCCGCGATCCACCGACTGGTGATGGTCTTGATGGTCGGCGCGATCGCCCTCTGCTTGTTGCTCGCCGGGATCCGCTTGATGCAGGGGCACGGTTGGCTGGACGCGCTGGTGAACGCCGTGACGCTGGCGACCGCCGCGATCCCCGAAGAGTTTCCGGTCGTGTTCACGTTCTTCTTGGGCGTCGGGGTCTACCGGTTGGCGAAGCGGCAGGCGCTCGTGCGCAAGGCGGTCACGGTCGAGAACATCGGGCGCGTCACGGCAATCTGCACCGACAAGACCGGAACCGTGACCGAGGGCCGCCTGACTTTGGCGCACCTCCATCCCTCCGAGCCCGGCGGCGAAGATCAACTCGTTCGCTGGGGCGCCCTGGCCTCCCGCGCGGAGAGCGGGGATCCCTTGGATGAAGCGGTGCTGCGAGCGGTCACGGAGACCCATCAGTCGCTCGCCGACGCGGAACGACTCGCGACGTTTCCTTTCACCGAGGATCGCAAGCGAGAGACGGCCGTCGTGCGGTTTCCCGATGGCGTGGATTGGGCCGTGACGAAAGGGGCGCCGGAGACGATCCTGCCGCTGACCGAGCTGGGCGAGTCCGAGCGCGAGAAGTGGCTGCGCGAAGTGATCGGCCTGTCGGATGACGCACACAAGGTGGTCGCGGTCGCCGCGAGTCGCCAGGCGCCGGGAGCTGAGCTGACCGAAGAGCCGTCTCGAGCTCTCCGCTTCGTCGGCCTCATCGCCTTCGAGGATCCGATCCGGCCCGGCGTGATCGAGGCGGTGCGCGAGTGCCGGGCGGCCGGAATCCTCACGATCATGGTGACGGGAGATCATCCCTCCACGGCCGTCGCAGTGGCGCGCGAAGTCGGACTGGGCGGAGATCAGCCTCGCGTCATCTCCGGCGACGAACTCGAAGTGCTGGTCGCGGCGGGGCGGAGTTCGGATCTGAGATCGGTCGATGTCGTGGCACGCGCCACACCCGCTCAAAAAGTTCTGTTGGTCCGAGGGCTGAAGAGTCTGGGCGAGATCGTCGCCGTGACCGGTGACGGCGTGAATGACGTCCCGGCGCTCCAGGCCGCCGACATCGGATTGGCCATGGGCGGACGCGGCACGCAGAGCGCGCGCGAGGCGGCGTCGATCGTCCTGCTCGACGACAACTTCCGCACGATCGTCGGCGCCATCGCCGAGGGCCGGCAGTTGTTCCGCAATCTGCAGACGAGCTTCGCGTACCTGCTTCTCATCCATCTTCCGTTCGTGCTGACGGCGGCGGTGATCCCGCTCCTCGGTTTTCCGCCGTTGTACCTGCCGGTGCACGTGGTCTGGCTGGAGATGATCATCCATCCGACGGCGATGTTGGTCTTCCAGGACCTGCCCTCGCGCGGTGGGCTCACCGCCGTCGAGCCGCGAGCAGGCGCGAAGTTCTTCGGTTCGGCCCAGTGGGCTGCGATCGTCGTGACCGGACTACTCGCGACGGCCGCGGTGTCGCTCGGCTATTTGCGCGGCATCGCGCCCGGGGCCACCCCCGAGCATGGTCGTTCGATCGCGATGGCCACCCTGACCTCCTTCAGCGTCGCCACGACCGTCGTGCTGGCCGGATTGAGGACGCGCATGGCGCGGCTCGTCTGCCTCGGGGCGGCGGGTCTGTCGCTGCTGCTGATCCAGACGCCAGCGCTGAGTCGACTCATCCATCTGGAGCCGCTGCACTGGGACGATTGGTTGCTGGCGGTCGGGAGCGCCTCGGCGATCGCGTGCGCGCCGCTGCTCTTTCGGCGGGCCGGCTACTCCGGTCGGGGGAGCACGGCGCGCCCACGAGTGAGTTCCTCGTCGTAACAGCGCTCGAGCTGCGCGTTGACGCCGCGACAGCCACTCACCACCCGTTCGGTCCAGTCCAAGTACTCGCGGCGGCGCTCGGTCGACCACTCGGCCGGCGGATTGTCGGTGACGCCGCGGACGTTGGAGATCTTGTCGCCCAGCTTGATCTGTTTCCCGGCGTTCGAGAGCGTCGGCGCGTGCTCGATCTGCCGGAGCTTCCGCTCCGCCTTGGGCAGGCTCTTGTCGTCGGTCACTTCCTCGACCAGCCGGCGCACCGCGGGACCGAACTCAGCGTCGAGCTCCTCTCGTGTCGTGCGCGTGTCCTCCAGCGTGTCATGCAGCAACGCCGCCACGAGGGTTGTGACCTCGGAAACCCCGCCGACATTCGCCAAGACGTTCGCCACGTCGATGGGATGGTTGATATAGGGAGACAACTCGACGTCCTTGCGCCGCTGATTCCGATGTTTCTCCGCGGAGAATGCGAGAGCTCGAAGGAGCAGTGCGAGGTCGTTCAATTTACCCCCCGGAGGCCGGCCGCGATGTTGTTCGAGAGTGCGAAGAGTACCGCGCTGCTCGGGCTGACGCGCCCGATGATCTCGAGTCCCGGAACGGACCGACGGAAGTCCGAACCTGAGGCTTCGCTGGAGGCATGGCTCACGTCGTCCTTGCAAATTTGCCACGTCATGGTCAATATCCCACCATGTTCCGGCGATATATCGACACGAAGCTCTCGGCCGCACTGGGTGACACGCGGGTCGTCTTGCTGCACGGCGCGCGCCAGACCGGGAAGAGCACCCTCGCCAGACAGATCGCCGAGAGGGAAAGGCGCGAGTACCTCACGCTCGACGACCCGGCGATCTTGGGAGTCGCGCGCTCGGACCCCTGGGCGCTGGTCGAGCGGGCGGGCGAAGGGATCGTGATCGACGAGGTCCAACTCGCGCCTCAATTGTTCCCCGCGATCAAGCGTGCCGTGGATCAGGACAATCGGCCGGGGCGATTCCTCCTCACCGGCTCAGCGAATCTGTTCTTGCTACCGAACCTCTCCGAGTCGCTCGCGGGACGGATCGAGATTCTCACCCTCCATCCGCTCTCTCAATCTGAACTGGCGTCCCCGCAAGGAGGGCGCCCGCGGGCCGAGAGCCGCGGCGCCGACGAGAACAACTTCGTCGAAGCCCTCTTCTCTGCCGACCCGTGGACGATGGGACGTACGGACGAGCCTCGCGAGGCTGTCTGCCGGCGAGTGATCGGCGGCGGTTTTCCTGAGGCGGTCGGGCGCGAGGGCGCCCGTCGTGACGCTTGGTTCGGGAGTTACGTCACCACGCTGCTGCAACGCGACGTCCGGGACCTCATGCAGATCGAAGGTCTGACCGAGCTGCCGCGGCTCCTCTCGTTGCTCGCCGCGCGGTCGAGCGCGCTGCTCAATGCCTCCGAGATCGCGCGAGCGCTCGGCCTCCCCAACTCCACCGTGCGACGGTACCTCGCGCTGTTGGAGGCCCTGTTCCTGTTCCAGCCCCTCCCCGCCTGGTCGACCAATTTTGGGAAGCGTCTGGTGAAGTCGCCCAAGGCCCACCTGCTCGACTCGGGCCTCGCTGCGCATCTGCGCGGAGAGACAGACGCGCGCGCACTGGCGCACTCCTCTAGTCTAGGACCCCTGCTGGAGAGCTTCGTCGTCCTGGAGCTACGGAAGTTGCTCACATGGAGTCGGATGGCCGCGCTGCCATACCACTTCCGGACCACGACCGGCCGCGAGGTGGATGTCGTCCTGGAGAGCCCGGACCAGCGCGTGGTGGGGATCGAAGTGAAGGCCGCATCCAACGTAGGCCCGGGTGACTTCTCCGGGCTACAGGCGTTGCGAGAGGCTGCGGGAGAGAAGTTCGTCCGCGGCGCCGTTCTCTACCTCGGAGAGCAGCGCCTACCGTATGGCGACGGGATGTGGGCGCTCCCGATTTCGACCCTGTGGCGCCCGCAGTGAGACGCGTTGACAGCCGGGGACGTGGGACGCAACCTGTCGGCGCGAGAAGGGAGGCAACAGCATGTTGAGTTGGATCCTCGTTGGGGTCGGACTCGTCCTCATCCTGTTGGAAGTGCTCATGGGAGCGGCGTTGGGGTTCGACTTCGTGCTCCTCGGATCGGCGATCGCCCTCGGGGGTGGACTCGGTCTCGTCTTCGAGTCGCAACCGCTCGGGTTGGCGGCTTCGGGAGTCTTGGCGTTGCTCTACCTGGGGATCGGGCGTCGCTTCGTCCGCAGTCGATTCAAGGGGCGGAGCGTGCGGAGCAACGTAGACGCGGTGCTCGGCGCGCATGGGACGGTGGTCAACGCGGTCGGATGGCGGAAGCCAGGTCTCGTGCGGGTGAACAGCGAGGAGTGGCGCGCGGAAGTCGGCGACTCCGGCGTGGCCGAACTGGCCCCCGGTCAAGAGATCGCCGTGGAGCGGGTCGAAGGTGTCACACTGATCGTGCGGAGAGCCACATGACGCGGTCGCCTCGCGCAGGGTGTTGCGGAGCAGGGTCTCTCGGAGCAGGGTCTCTCGG
>CAZVYN010000028.1:38685-46870 GCA_964631125.1 uncultured bacterium
GTCTCTCGGGGAAGTGTCTCTCGGGGAAGTGTCTCTCGGGGAAGTGTCTCTCGGGGAAGTGTCTCACGGAGGAGTCTCGCGATGAATCAGCTCGGTCCCTCGATGTTCATTCTGGCGATCCTCGCTTTCCTCCTGTTGATCATCCTGGCGCGTTGCGCCCGCATCGTGACGCAGTACGAAAAGGGCCTGGTCATGCGGCTCGGGAAGTACAACAACACGGTCGACCCTGGACTCGTCTTCTTGGCGCCGATCATCGACGACATGATCAAGGTGGACATGCGCGAGCAGGTCATCAACGTCGAGCCGCAGAAGGTGATCACGCGCGACAACGTCACGGTGGTCGTCGACGCGGTCATCTACTGCCGCGTGATCGATCCGGTGCGCGCCAAGTTCGAGGTGGCCGACTTCCGACTGGCCGCGACCACCTTGGCCCAGACGAATCTGAGGAATCTCATCGGCGACAAGACGCTCGACGAGACGTTGGTGGCGCGCGACATGATCAACACCAACCTGCGGGCGGTGCTCGACGAGGCGACGAACATGTGGGGCGTGAAGGTCACGCGCGTCGAGGTGCAGAAAATCGACCCCCCGGTCGACATCACCGAGGCGATGAGCCGTCAGATGAAGGCCGAGCGCGACAAGCGGGCCACGATCCTGGAGGCGGAGGGCGAGCGCCAGGGGGCGATCCTCAAGGCCGAGGGCGTGAAGCAGTCGGAGATCCTGCGAGCCGAGGGGGACGCCCAGGCCAAGATCTTCCGCGCGGAGGGTGAGGCGCGCGCGATCGAACTGGTCTCGACCGCGGCGGAGAAGTACTTCATGGACCGGGCCCAGACGATGAGGCGACTCGAGGTCACTCAGGCGACGCTCTCGCACAACACCAAGTTCATCGTGCCTTCGAATGCGGACTTGGTCACGGTGCTGGGGCTAGAATCGAACACGGGTCCACAGGTGTTGCCGTTGCGGACCCAGCGTCCCGAGCCGCCGCTGCCGCCGGGCGGAGCGCAGCACCGCTAACGCAGGAGGCGGTCGATGATCGAGATCCTCGGATCGGGATGGGTGCGCTTCCGCTTCGAAGAGGCGACCGATTCGACCGCGTTCTTGGTCGGCGACTTCAACGATTGGGACGAGACGTCGCACCCGATGGCCCGACAGGACGACGGCGGGCACGTCGCGCTCCTGCATCTCGAACCGGGGAGCTACGAGTTCAAATACAAGACCGGCTCGCTCTGGTTCAACGACCGCGCGGCGCACGAGTACGCGCGCAACCCCTGGGGGAGTGAGAACTCCGTCGTCACCGTGCCGATCGATCCGCTCGGCGCGACCGACGCCACGCCGCCGCCTTTGCCCCCGCAGTAGTCAGGACGCCTGTGCTGCAAGGCCGCATCGACACGCACCTCCTGCCGAGCGACGTACTGCGGGGCAATCCGCTCGGCGATCCCACGACGCGCGAACTGGTCGTCTACGTCCCTCCGGGGGTCGACCCGGAGCAACGCCTGCCGATCGTACTCTGCCTCTCGGGTTTCACCGGCGCGGGCTTCATGATGCTGAACCGGAGCGCCTGGGCCCCGAGTCTGCCGGAACGATTCGAGGCGCTCCTGAGCAAGAGATCGGCGCAGGCGTCGGCCGAAGAGACCGTGCAGCCGATGCTCCTGGTCATGCCCGACTGTTTCACGCGGTATGGCGGGAGTCAGTTCGTCGACTCCGATGCCACGGGGCGCTACGAGACCTATCTCTTGGCGGAAGTCCTTCCGTTCGTCCGCCGGAGCTACCCGACCATCGAAGGCCCGCCCGGTGTCGGCGTGATGGGCAAGTCGAGCGGCGGGTTCGGCGCGATCCGACTCGGCATGTTGCACCCGGACGTCTTCTCCGCGATCGCCTGTCACAGCGGCGACATGTACTTCGAGTACGGCTATCTGCCCGACTTCCCGAAGACGGCGCGCACGCTCGACCAGCGCGGCGGACTGGAGCGGTTCCTCGCGTGGTTCGACGGGATGCCGCGCAAGACGAACGAGGCGATGACCGCGCTCAACATCGTCGCGATGGCGTCGTGCTACTCGCCCGCCGCGAATGCGCCGCTCCGTTTCGAACTCCCCTTCGATCCGAAGACCGGTCGGATCCGCGAGGAAGTCTGGGCGCGGTGGCTGACCTTCGATCCGGTGCGAATGATCGACCAACATGCCGACGCGCTGCGACGCGCGCGGCTCGTCTTTCTCGACTGCGGATTGCGGGATGAGTTCCATCTGCAGTGGGGGGCGCGGATCCTCGCGGCGCGGCTGCGCGAATTGGGGATCGAGCATCTCCACGAAGAGTTCGACGATGGGCACATGGGGATCGCCTACCGCTACGACCGCTCCCTCACGCTGCTCTCCCGAGCGTTGGCGTCGGCGCCTCCGGCGTGACGAGAGCGCCGGCCGCGGGCGAGACGTGGTTGGTCCGCGCGCTCCTCGCCGCGTACGCCCTGTTCTTCCTCTGGCAGGCGCTGGCGCTCGACGCGAGTTCGCTCGTCAACGGCGTGCTCGATGACTCGTTCTACTATCTGCAGGTCGCGCGGCACATGGCGGCCGGGCACGGTTCGACCTTCGACGGCGTGGAGCCGACCAACGGCTACCACCCGCTCTGGCTCTGGCTGCTCGTGCCGATCCAGCGCCTCGTGGCGGATCCGATCGCATCGATGCGCGCGGCGCTGTTGCTGTCGGGCGCCCTCGGTCTGACTTCGCTCGTCGTCATCGGGCGGATCCTGACCCGCGTCGGCGCCGCGGCGGCCGTTCCCATCGCGCTCTTGGTCTTCGCGTGGCCGCGCTTGGCCAAACAGACCACGAGCCTGCTGGAGACGCCGCTCGTGCTGCTGCTCTACCTGTTGGTCTTCGACGCTCTGCTCTCGTTCGATCTCTCACGTCGGCGCGCGCGCGTCGCGCTCGGCGCTCTTCTCGGGCTCGCCTGCCTCGCGCGGCTCGACAGCGTGTTCCTCCTCGCCGCCTTCGCGGTGTTCGCCGCTCTCGATGGACGCGAACCGAAGTTACTGGGGAGAGCGCAACGCGTCTTCGAACCTCTGTTCGTGGCCGGACTGTTCCTGACCCCGTATCTGATCTGGAATCTCACCGTCTTCGGGCATCTCCAGCCGATCTCCGGCGCCATGAAGTCGAGTTTCCCCCAACCCGGCCTGCAGCTCGAGCCGTGGCGCGCCTTTCCCGAGTTCGTGCTCCTCCTGCTGGCGGGTGGCGTGTTCCTCGGCGTGGCGCTGCTTCGTCGGGAGAGATGGCTGCAGGTGCTCGGTCTCTTCGGGATGGCCGCGCTGCTGCACGCTCTCTATACGGCGCTCTTCATGGTCTGGGGCGTCGATGTCTGGCACTTCACGCTCCTGCTGCCAATCGCGCTGCTGGGCCTGCCCTGGGCGTTCGAGCAGGCGTTGCGCGCGACGTTCAGAGGAAGGCGCGGACTCGGCCTCGCGCGCTGGGTCGTGCTGACCGTGGGCGTGGCCGCGGCCTTTGCCCTGCAGACGCGTTCGCTCCAACTGCGGGAAGGGAGACATCTCGACGTGACGCGCGGCCTTGCGCTGTGGGCGCGCGATTCGCTGCCGGCCGACGCCGTCTTCGCGGGCACCGACACGGGAGTCTTCGCCTACTTCAGCGGTCGAACCACGGTGAACCTGGACGGCCTCATCAACAACTACCGCTACCGCGACGCGCTGCTCTCGGGCCGATTCCGCGAGTATCTGGACGAACGAGGCGTCGACTACATCTTCGATCAGTTCGCGGTGGGACGTCCCGACTGGATCGACGGGACCTACGAAACGCGTTCGCTGCGGATCTGGGATCGTCCGCGCAATCGAGTGGCGGGCGAGGTCGTGCTCCACCGCGAAGACGAAGTGCGCCGGATTCGACTGCTCTCGCGCCAGACGTTGGGCTCGAACGAGCGCGCGCCCAACGCGATCACCCTCTGGAAACTGCGCCTGCCGTGACGCGCGCCGTTCCTTCGCCGCTAGATGAGGAATCGGGCGACCGCGTCGCGCAGCGCGCCTCGGACCGTCTCACTCGCGACCATCGGGGGCGAATCCGCGAGATGATCCAACCAGCGGGAGCGCCAGGGTTCGACCGAAGGCTCGCTCGGAAGCGTGAGGGCGGCGACATCCGACTCGCTCCGCAGGAGCGTCATGCGGCCCGCGCGAGAAAGGGCCATGTCCACGCCGCCCACCGGACCGCCGAAGAAACTCACGGCGGGCACGCCGAGCACGGCCGCCTCCCGCACCATCGTCCCACCACCGCTGGCCACCAACGCGGCGCCGCGTACGAGCCGTTTGCCCTCGACCGCGGTCTGCGCGACCTCGACGTGCGCGTGCGTCTCACTCAGTGCGGCGAGCTCCGCGCGGTCCTCGTCGTAACGCGGCAGGAATCGGATGCGGCAGCGATTCGCCTCGCGCAGCAGCCGTTCGACCAGAGCGCGATAGAGCCGCTCGCTCGCGTCGGTGTGGTAGTGCGCTCGGCGCGCCGGCGGCCGCACGAGAACGAGAGGCGGATCGCTCGGCGCCCAGGCGCCGGGCGTGAGATCGAGATAGATCTGCTCTTTATAGCCGGGATAAGAGAACAGCTTGGCGGTCGGCAGCCCGCGGCGCGCGAGGAGATTCGGAGGGACGGCGTCGGGCACGAAGACCCGCTCGCAGAGCAGTCCGAAGACCCGCAGCGAGATGTACTCGTAGTCGAAGAAACTCAGCGACGGAATGCCGAGGAGACTCGCAGCGACGGTCTGGGCGCGCGAACCATGACCGAGTGCGAGATCGATGCGGCGGCGGCTGGCCCAGTGCGCGAGCGCGCCGGCCCGTCCCAAGACACGCAGACTCTTGCCGAGCACCCCACCCGGTCCGTGCCCGCCCAACTCCGCGAAGTCGAGCCCGTGCAGGCGGAGGAGCTCGTGGGTCTGCGAGAGATCGCGCGCCGTGAGGAGTACTTCGTGCCCGTCCTCGCGCAGCCAGCGGATCCACGGCAGGAAGAACGGGACGTGCGGCGAGTTCTCGAGGTCGATCCATACCCTTCGGCCCGTCACACCCATGGCGCAGCACGATACCCGATGCGCGCGCCGCTCGGAGATCGCGCCGCATGACCCCGCGGCCCGTTCCTCCTTCCCTCGCGTCGCGCGCCGTCGCTCGCTTGCGTTGGATGCTCGGCGCCGCCGCGCACACGCGGGCGGACGCACGCCTCCCCCGTGAGTTCTCCGCGCTATCGCCCGACCTGGTCGACGCGACGCGACGCGCCGCCGATCGATGGTCGCGCCGCGAGCCGGAGTGGGCCGGCCGGTTCGTGAGCTGGGCCGGCGGCCAGTTCTCCCCTGCGGTCCCGGACGTGCGTGACCTGATGGCGACTCGCACGGTGCAGTGCTATGGCCGCGCCTATCCGCTCCAAGGCGAGGGCGCCTGGCGGCGAGAACCGTCGGGAGAGCGCGTCTGGAAGGTCGCCCCCCACGCCTGGATTCGATTGGACGATCCGAGACGGCCGGGCGATGTGCGGATGCAATGGGAGCCGGCGCGAATGGCCCACGAGGTTCGGCTGGCGCAGGCGGCGCGGGCGGCGCGGGCGGCGCGGGCGGGCGACAGCCAGGCGATGGCGGTCTGGATGGAAGTCGCCCGTTCGTTCGACGCGGAGAATCCGATCGGTCTGGGCATCCACTGGTCGGTCGGCATGGAAATCTCGATCCGCGCCTCGGCGAGAATCTCGGCGCTGGAGATGGCGCGCGGCGGAGGCGCCCCTCTCGAGTTCGTCCGCGAACGATTGGAGAACCTGGCCCTGACCGCGAGCTATCTCGCGGCGCACATCGAGCGACATCCTTCCGGCCAGACGACCAACCACACCCTCGCGGTCACCGCGGGGCTCGCGCTCGTGGCGGAGCTCTTCCGCGGGAGTGCGCAGGCCGAGCAGTGGCGCGTTCGTGCGCGCGGCGCGTTGGACGAATGCCTCGCGCAA
Source organism: uncultured bacterium (assembly GCA_964631125.1). Classification (GTDB taxonomy): domain Bacteria; phylum Eisenbacteria; class RBG-16-71-46; order CAIMUX01; family CAIMUX01; genus CAZVYN01. Next base: position 44,637 of record CAZVYN010000028.1, read on the forward strand.
CAGGTTCTCATCGGAGGGGCGCACGCCGAGGCCTCGCTCGCCTACGCGCGCTTCGCGGCGGAGGCGGCGTTCGTCGGAGCGGCCGCGCTCGAGCTGCCGGTGGAGAGCGAATCGGCGCAACGGTTGCTCCGACTGATCGAATTCCTGGAGCGGACGGCTCTCCCCAGCGGCCTGCCGCACCTCGGCGACTGCGACGAGTCGTTCTTCCCGCCGTTCGGTCTCGAGCCTTGGGAATCGCGCGATCCCTTCGACGCCCGGCCCGTCGCGACGGCCGTTCGCCGGTGGTGGAATCAGCCGGCGTCGGAACGTTTGCGCGCCCCGATCCTCCAGCGACCGCCGGGCTCCGGGCTCGTGCGCTTCGCGGACGCGCGTTTCGACGGCATCCTCGTGACGCGAGGGCGCGGCGATGGTTGGATGCCGACGCACGGCCACAACGACCTGTTGTCGGTGGCGCTCGACCTCGACGGGGCGCCCCTGCTCATCGATCCTGGCACCGGCGGCTATGCGTGGGATCGTGGGCTGCGTCACGAACTCCGCTCGGTCGGCGCACACTCGACCTTGCAGGTGGGTGACGAGGAGCCGTGGCCGCTCCGACCGCGCGTGCTCTTCGAGGGACCCGGCGAGGTCGACGGCGGCTGTGAAGTGAGCGACGCGAACACACTGCGCGTGACCGCGTGGCAGGACGGATTCGACGGCGTCCGCGTGACGCGGCGTCTGCGACTGCGGGGCGGCGTGCTCTGGATCGCGGACGCGGTCACCCTGCGTGCGGGGGGGACGCGCGCGGCCGACATGCAGACATCGACGCTGAGATTCGTGCTCGCGACCGGGCTCTCGGTCACCTTGGCGCCCGACGGTTGCGCTCAGATCGCGCGCGCCGACGACACGCACGCGCCTCACGCCGAGTTTCTGCTGTTGCACCCCGAGGAGAGCGGCTGGCAGATTCGCCGCGCCGCACGCTCGCGGCGCTACGCACAAGTAGAGGAGGGGATCGTGCTCGAGGCGAAGATGCGAGGCCGGCTTCCGCATCGCTGGCTCGTGGCGATCCGACCGTTGGATCCGGTCGCCAAGTGAAGCAGCTCTTCTTCCGCGGCGGCGTCCCGTTCGTCGCGGATGTCGCGCCTCCCAGCGTCGAACCGGGTCGAGTGCTGATCCAAGTCGCCTGTTCGGCCGTCAGTCCCGGCACCGAGATCGGGTCGCTCAGCAGCAGCGGCCGGTCGTTCCTCTCGTTGGCCCTGGAGAAGCGTCATCGCGTCGACCGCCTGATCGACGCGCTGCGCCGCCGGGATCTGGACGACCTTCGCGCTCGCGTGACGCGCCTCGCCGCGCGGCGCGAGAACTGGGTCGCGGTCGGCTACTCGGCAGCGGGGATCGTGCTCGCGGTCGGCGAGGGGGTGACGCGATTCGCACCGGGCGACCGCGTGGCGGCGGCAGGCGCCGGACACGCCTCGCACGCGGAGATGATCTCCGTGCCGCAGAACCTGGTCGCTTCCGTGCCCGCGTCGCTCGAGCTCGAACTCGCGTCGACGATCGCGCTCGGCGCGATTTCACTCCAGGCGGTGCGGCGCGCGGGGACGGCGATCGGTGAGACGGTCGTTGTGTTGGGGTTGGGTCTGCTCGGACAGATCGCGGCGCGCCTCCTCGTGGCCTCCGGCGCCCGCGTCTTGGTCTGGGATCCGCGCGCCGAGCGGATGGCGGCGGCGGCGGCGCACGGCGCCGAAGCGCTCGCGGTCGACCGTTCCGCCGATGTGCCACTGGCCGTTCGCGCCGCAACGCAGGGGCTCGGCGCCGATCAGGTGCTCCTCGCCGCCGGCGCCGGCGCCGAGAGCGTCGCAGTGGCCGCCGAATCGACGCGGCGCGCCGGAGTCCTCGTGCTGTTGGGCGCCACGCCGGTTCAGATGCCGCGCGAGATCGCCTATGAACGTGAGCTCAACGTGCGCATCTCGACGTCGTACGGACCGGGCCGCTACGACCCTCGCTATGAAGACGCCGGGCAAGACTACCCAATCGCCTGGGTGCGTTGGACCGAGAACCGGAACATGGCCGCGTACCTGGGCCTGCTCGCCGCCGGTCGCATCCGCATCGACGACCTGTTGCGCCGTGTACACGGTCTCGCGGATGCACGGGAGATATACGCCTCCTTACAACTCCCGGGCAGCAGCCCGGGAGTTGTCTTCTGGTACATGACCGACACGACGGCCCCAGCCGTCGTGTCGTCCGTAACTCCCCCCCCCCAC
>CAZVYN010000029.1:0-45862 GCA_964631125.1 uncultured bacterium
CCGCTGCCGAGCGCACAATGCACATGAAGCGGAGAGAGCGGGACTCGGGCGTCGAGAAACATGACTTCGCGCGCCCCTTCGGCGCGAACTCTCTATCAGATCGCCTTTCGGGTCGCGCCCCCCGTCCCATGCGCTCTCAGCACATTGCGGCGACGCGGCGGCAATGCGGCGGCGACGCGACGTCAACCAGGCGGCGACGCCGCGGTCCGCGGCCGCAACCCGACAACCCCCCGACAACCACCCAGCGACCACGCTTCGGCAACGGCGACACCAGGATCGCGGCGCGCCGCCTCTTTACTCCATCCGGCGCCCCCGCGTTGCGCGGCGACCGCTGCGCCGGTAGGCTCGGCTGGCCTTGTCGTCAGAGACCTCTGGGAGACCTGCGCCATGCTCCTCGGAATCCTCAAGGATACGTATCCAGGCGAGCGCCGCGTCGCGCTCGTGCCCGCCAGTCTGCCGCCGCTCACCAAGGCGGGATTCACCTTTCTGATCGAGCCGGGCGCGGGGATCTCCGCGGGACATGCGGACGCCGCTTACCTCGAGAAGGGCGCGCAGGTGGCGAGTTCGCGAGCGGATGTCTTCGCCAAGGCCGACCTCTTGGTGCAAGTGCGAGCGTTGGGCGCGGATCCGAACGGCGCGGCGGCGGATTTGCCGATGTTTCGCCAAGGGCAAACGTTGGTCGCGACGTGTGATCCGCTGTCGAATCCGGAGCCCGCACGACGTTTCGCGTCGAGCGGGGGAAATGCCTTCGCGCTCGAACTCGCACCGCGCATCACCCGCGCGCAGTCGATGGACGTTCTCTCCTCGATGGCGACGCTCGCGGGCTACAAGGCGGCGCTCCTGGCGGCGACCAACCTGCCGAAAATCTTCCCGATGATGATGACGGCCGCCGGCACGGTAACCGCGGCGCGCGCGCTCGTGATCGGCGCCGGTGTGGCGGGGCTCCAAGCGATCGCGACCTGTCGCAAGCTGGGCGCCGTCGTCTCCGGCTACGACGTCCGTGCGGCGGTGAAGGAGCAGGTCATGAGCCTCGGCGCGAAGTTCGTCGAACTCGAACTCGAGACGCAGACGGCCGAAGGCAAGGGTGGTTACGCCGCGGCGCAAGACGAGACGTTCCTGAGGCGCCAACGGGAGCTGATGGCGCGCGTCGTGGCCGATTCCGACGTCGTCATCACCACCGCGGCGATTCCCGGGAAGCGATCGCCAGTCATCGTGACGGCCGACATGGTGCGCGGCATGGCGGCCGGCTCGGTCATCGTCGATCTGGCGGCTGAACGGGGCGGGAACTGTGAACTGTCACGTCCCGACGAGACCGTGATCGAAAACGGCGTCACCATCTTGGCGCCGACGAATCTCCCGGCCACCGTGCCGATGCACGCGAGCCAACTCTTTGGCAGGAACGTGGCGAACTTCCTGCTGCTCTTGGTCAAGGATGGGAAGGTCCGACTCGACGGCGAGGACGAGATCCTGCGCGAGACGCTCTTGGTCCGAGAGGGCGAACTGGCGCACCCGTCGATCGGCGGCGCGAGCAACGCGCCGACCGGGGCGACCGGGGCGGCCGCGGCGGCCACGGCGGCCACGTCGGCCGCGTCGGCAGCGACGGCAACGACGGCAACGTCAGCCGCCCCGGCCGCGCGCTGATGCAGATCACCTTCCACGGCGCCGCTCGCTCGGTCACCGGATCGCGGCATCTGTTGGAGGCGAACGGTCAACGCATCCTGCTCGATTGCGGGCTGGTGCAGGGGCCGCGCGATGAATCCGACGCGCGCAACCGGGAGTTCTCTTTTGATCCCACCACGCTCGACGCTGTCGTCCTGAGCCACGCGCACATCGACCACTCAGGCGCGATCCCGGCGCTGGTCAAGCGGGGGTTCAAGGGCGATATCCATCTGACGCTCGCCTCCGCCGATCTGTGCGTACACATGCTCCGCGACTCCGCTTTCTTGCAGGAGAAAGACGCTGAGTTCGTCAACAAGCGCGAGGCTCGCCGCGGTCGGCCGGCGCGCGAGCCGCTCTATCGCATCGAGGACGCCGACCGCGCCGTCGAACTCTTCGAGGGACACGCCTACTACCGCTGGTTCCCCGTCGTCCCAGGTATCCGCGCCCGCTTCCTCGACGCCGGCCACATCCTCGGATCGGCCATCGTGGAGCTCGAGGTATTGGAGAACGGCGAGCGCCGCTCCGTCGTCTTCACGGGAGATCTCGGGCGGAAGTGCCTGCCGATCATCCGCGACCCCGATCAATTGGAGACGCCGGATGTGCTCATCATGGAGAGCACGTACGGCGACCGCGAGCACTCGCCGATCGAACAGGCGGCCGACACGCTCGCCGCCATCGTCCAGCGCGTGGCGGCTCGGCGCGGCAAGTTGATCATCCCCGCCTTCGCCGTCGGACGGACGCAGGAAGTGGTGCATCAGTTGGCGCAACTCTGGCGGCAGAATCGCATCCCCCATCTCCCGATCTACGTCGACAGTCCGCTCGCGGTGAACGTGACCGACGTCTTCGATCGGCACCCCGAGTGTTTCGACCCGGAGACGCGCGCGCTGCTCAGGTCGGATGGAGACCCGTTCGGCCTCGAGGTGCTCACCTACGTGCGCGACCTCGAGGAGTCGAAGGCGCTCAACTCCAAGGAGGGGCCGTTCGTCATCATCTCGGCCTCGGGCATGGCGGAAGGCGGGCGGATCCTCCATCACTTGCGCAATTCGCTCGGGGATCCGAAGAACCTCATCCTCTTCGTCGGCTACCAGGCCGAGCACACGCTGGGACGTCGGCTGGTGGAGGGCGAGCCGACCGTGAAGATCTTCGGCGAACCGCACGACGTGAAGGCTGAAGTCGTCACCATGAACGAATTCTCGGCGCACGCCGACCGCATCGAGCTGCTCGACTGGGTGAAGGGAAACAAGTCGCGGCCGCGCGATCTGTTCTTGGTCCATGGCGAGGAGAAGCAAGCCCTCGCCTTGGCGGAGCGCCTCCACGAGAACGGCTTCGGCGGAGTATCGGTGCCGACGCTGCACGAGACCGTGCCGCTGGGCGGCGCGCACCAACGCAACGCTCAGCCGCGCGGCTGAGTCGTCGGCTCAGTCGTCGGCTGCACGAACTTCCGCACGGCGAACCATCCCGCGATGGTGATGAGCGTGCACGCGACGCCGGCCTCCGGTCCGTAGCCGCCGCCGGTCAGCCAGACCGAAGTCCGCGCCTCGCGCGAGACGATCGGCAGCAGATGCAGCGTCTGGAACCCTGAAACCGGTAGCGACCAGAGCACCGCCAGGCCGAAATTCCAACCGGCGTGGACGCCGATCACATCCCAGAGACTTCGCGCACGCAGGACCCACTCGCTGAAGACGAGCCCGATGGCGAACGTGTTGAAGAGCGCGAGCGGCGTGAATCCCGGGTTGAGTCCATGGAAGAGCGCGAAGATGGCGGCCGGAACGACGAGCACCCACCCTCGCGCCGACGCGCGATTCTCCGAGTGGGCGCGCCACTCTTCGACGGTGTGCTGCACGTAGCCGCGCAACATCAACTCCTCCAGACCTCCCTGCAAGACGAAGCCCGCCGCCAGCGCGAGCGCGACCACTCCGCCGCCGAGAGCGCCCCAACGCGTCGCGAGCGTGACCGAGTCCGCCGAAGCCCACGCGAGCGAACCGGACGCGAGGCCGACCAGTAAGAACAGCCCCGTGATGCCCAAACCGATCGCCCACCCGCGGAAGAATCTCCCGACCGGCGGCGGCAAGGTGAAGCCGAGGTCGGCGAGCGTCTGACCGTGACGGCGCTGCATCCAGGCAGTCCATGCGGCGATGACGGGAGCGACGACGACCATCGAGGCGAGGAGTTCGAGCATGGAGGGGAGTGAACCGGGGGCGGCGCTGGAGCGACGGCCGAGGGCGTGGGCGACAAGGAAAAGGAGGGCGGCGAGGGCGTTGGCGAGGAGGAGGGAGACGCCTAAGTAGGTGAAGAGGCGGGCGAGTGGGGAGAAGGGCATGAGAACCCCAGGGTGGGTTGGAAGAGGGTACGCAGGACGGCGGACCGGGTCCGCCGTCTTCAGGGCAAGAACTTCTCTACGGCCCTCAGCTTTGCCGGCAGGTACTCGTCGATCACGTAGTTCAGTCCCCACTTGGCGAGCGCCTGTTGCTCGGCGCGCACGCCCATCTTCAGGAGCTGCTCCATCGCCTTCGACCAGGGCTTGTGCTCCTGGAAGAACGGGTCGTTCTTCATCGCGTCCTTCGCGCGCTTGATGTCGACTTCCTTCAGCGGGTGGGTCGGAAGCTGATATTCGACGATGTCCTGCGGCGTCACGCCGAGGAAGCGCGCTTGCGGCACGCAGAAGAACTGGTTGATGTGCGCGGCGTTTCCGCTCCCCACCTTGAGCGTGCGGTAGATGTTGGAGATCCCGTAGGGGTCGCAGTCGACGAAGGCGTAGACGGGAATCTTCTTCTCGTCGGCCAGTCGACGGATGAAGCGCCGCGTCGCGCGCGTCGGCACTCCGCCCATCGAGACGAGCACGCACCCGGCCGTCTTCCAGAACTTGTGGCTCTGCAGGCGCTGGAACATACCGCCGGTCTCGATCGCCAAGACGAACTTGGCGTCGGTCTCGAACGAGAGGTGCTCGACCGAACTCGGGATCGAGTAGGCGCCCGAGCCGAAGCGCGTGCAATCGATCCGCTCGACTTCGCCCGTCTCGAGGTCGGGATCGAAGACGATCAGTTCGCCCGCCACGGCGCCGCCATGCTCATCCGGCAGGAAGCGGAGCTGCTCGCGCGAGATCTTGTGCACCGAGAAAAGCGCTTCGATGTCGTCCATCACGGCGTCTGACTCCGGCTGCTCGTGGAACATGGCGTCACCCCAGTTCTTCGACTGGTAGTAGGCGTCTCGTTTGGTCGCGAAGTCGCTCGACTCGATCAGGTTCTTCGAGAGCGACATCATGCGAAGGGTCTGCGCGAAGGTCTTGACCGTGTTGACGGTGAGAGCGCGCACCTTCTTCTGCTTCCCGATCTCCAGGTAGCCGCGCGTCTTCGAGTAGCTGACGTTCGAGAGCGCTCGGATCGGCAGCTTCAGCTCGGGCTTGATGCGCTTCAGGATCTTCTCGTGCACCTCGGCGGCGGTATTCCCGATCTGCTTGACCGCCTCTTGGTCGAGCGCCTCGTTACGCTTGCGGATCTCGGCGATCTTCGTCTTCGGCATGCGTTCCATCACTCACCGCCCTCTTCGGCCAACTCTTGTCCGCTGCGACTGCGCTCCAGCGTGTCGGTCAGCACCGCGCAGGCCTTGTCGCGCTGCGAATCGCTCAATTTCAAGATGTCCTGCAGCGCGATCCCGATCTGCGGGATGTACTTCTGGATGTAGGAGCGCTTCTTCGACTCGTCCAGCTCGCGACGACGCCGGCTGACGAAGGCGCTGACGCGGCGGCCCGCCTCCAGCAGACCGAGCCGGATCTCCTTCATGATCTCCGGATAGTGCGCGACCGCTTCTTTCGATTCCGACGTGAACGGCACCCAGACCGACGCGACGTGCACCAAGAGCACCATCGGCGCGTTCGGGAGCGCGCCCTTCGACTGCGCCAGGTGGTACGCCTTCCAGTCGATCGCGAGGATCGACTTGGTGATGGCGCAGGCCGACTGCTGGTAGAGGAGCGGCACGCGATTGGCGTAGCGATACAAGGTGACCAATTCGTCGCCCGGGAGATCGCCGCCATACGCCAGTCCCACCTCGATCTGGAACGGATTACCGCGGTAGACGGCCGGGGGACGCGTGACCGTCGCGTAGAAATCGGCGCGGACGTCTTGTTGGAGCGCGCGCAGCAAGAGCTCCTCCCCGATCGGCGAGATGCAATTGCTCGGGGGCGCCATGAGCTTGACCTGAGCGAGGCCCGCGTGGAGCTTCTCCGCCGCCGCCACCTGCATGGTCGAGGGTCGCATCGAAGGTGAGAGACGGGCCGCCAGAGCAATTTCGTGCGCGACTCGCGCGCTGACCCGCGAGAACTCGAGCGTCAGGAATCCCGTCAGGTTTCGCGCCTTGGTGTCCTGCAGCATCTTCAGCAGCAGACCCAGCTCGACGCCGTGCGGATGCGGTTTGATCTCCAGCGGCTCTGGCGGCAATTGGTCGGCCACCCGCTCGAACACCTCCGCAGTCCCGCCGGAGTCGGGGGCCAGATAGCGAACGCGGGCGTGAGGATTCGCGATCGCGACCTGCCGCAGATAACCGTCGACCGAGTGGCGCCCCCGCTTGTACGTCGCCTGCAGCGTGATCTCGACTCGCGTGCCGTGCTCCGGCCCCCACTCCGTCGTACGATCGACCAAGATCTGCGGCTCGTTCCTGCGCGTGTCCATGGCGAGTTCGAAGTAGTGCGCTGGTTTGCCCGCCCCGGTGCGCGAGATGATCGTGATCGGCTTCCCGGTGGTGAGCAGGCCGTACATCCCGGCGGCCGAGATCCCGATCCCCTGCTGGCCACGGCTTTGCTTCAAGGTGTGAAACTTCGATCCGTACAAGAGGCGGGCGAAGATCTTCGGGATCTGTGCGCGGACGATCCCGGGGCCGTTGTCCTCGACCACCACGCGGAACCGCTCCTCCCCCGCCGGGTGCACCTCGACCAACACGTCGGGCAGAATTCCCGCCTCTTCGCAGGCGTCCAGCGCGTTGTCCACCGCTTCCTTGATCGTGGTGAGGAGCGCCTTCGCCGGGTTGTCGAAGCCCAACAGGTGCCGGTTCTTGGAAAAGAACTCCGAGACCGAGATCTCACGCTGCTTCGTGGCCATGTCGGCCGCGGAAGCGCGCCGTCCGGCCGGTCGCTGCTCGGTCTTCTTGCCGGGCTCGGTCTTCTTGCCGGGCTTGCTCTCGACGCCATGGGCGCCATGGGCGCCATGGACGCCATGGACGCCATTGGCGCCGTTCGCGCGCGGCGGTTCCGCCGCTGGCGCGCTCGCTTCCTCGACGAGAAGCGGCGCATCGAAGTCGACGCTCATCTGCGCCGGCTTCGCCGCAGCCCTCCGAGGCATCGCGGACTTGGGTTTCGGGCGCTCGCTCGACATGTACAGCTCCCTCTCTCTCCCACTCGGTCTCCGTCCCGAGTCGTTCGGTCGATCGCCGGCCGTTCCTCGCCGCGCGCATTCTCTGATCCTGAGGGACACACTGGCAACGAAATCGTCCGGCGGTGGGCCTGCGTACATTCGTACAACAACTGACCAGGATTGTTGACATGCCGTAGCACGCTTTGCATACTCGCGGCCGTATTACTCGTGGAGATACGGCAGTTACTTCGCATTGCAGATGTTCGCAAGGAAGTCAGATCCCAAGGAAGTCAGATCGGAAGGAAGTCCGATCGCCGGGGAGCACCAGGCAGAGTCAGAGGCAGAGGCAGAGTCAGAGGCAGAGGCAGAGGCAGAGGCAGCCAGCTCGCAAGAGCGTCAGGCCGAAAAGGAGTCAGTCGCCATGATGAAGAAGAAGAAGATGAAGACCAAGGCCGCCGGGCCCGCCCGCGGACGCAAGCAGAGGATCAGCAGAACCGAGATGGCGGCGAAGGAAGGTCAGATTATCGCTGACATCCGTGGCGGATCGTTGAGCTACCGTGAGATCGCCCAGAAACACGGAGTCTCTCTTCCGACGGTGAACAACAAGGCCAAGAAGGCCGGCATCAGCCGCGGTCGCCGCAAGGGCGCCCGGATCGTCGTGCCCGGACCGCGCCGTGGAGGCCGTCGTCCCGCCGCCGCCGCCGCCGCCGCCGTGACATCGGCCGCGCCGAAGCGCCGTGGTCGTCCGCCCAAGGCGCGCGCCGGCACGGGATTCGTCTCGGCCTTCCGCACGCTCGTCATCCAGCATCACCCGAACATGACGGTCCAGAACTTCGAGCGTCTGATGCGCTTGGTCGAGGACGCGGTCAGCTAGTCCGCTCTGCTTCAACCGGCCCGGTTCCAACCGGCCCGGACCGCGTAGAATCGGAGAGCCCGGCCCTGTGGGTCGGGCTCTTTCGTACCCGGACTTCGGAGGGTGTTCGTGAAGCCGTCTCTCTTCAGCGGAATCCAGCCCAGCGGCGAGATCCACATCGGGAACTACTGCGGAGCGATTCGCAACTGGGTGCGTTTGATCGACTCGTACGACTGCATCTTCTGCGTCGTCGACTACCACTCGCTGACCGGCGTGTACGACGCCGCGACGATGAAGCAACGGATCGTCGATGCCGCCCGCGTCAACATGGCCTGCGGCATCGACCCGGAACGCGCCATCCTCTTCGTGCAGTCGCACGTGCCCGAGCACACCGAGCTGGCCTGGGTCTTCTCGACCGTGACGCCGATGGGTGATCTGTCGCGCATGATCCAGTTCAAGGAGAAGAGCCGGCAGAACGAGGACAACATCAACGCCGGGCTCTTCACCTACCCGGTGCTGCAGGCCGCCGACATCCTCTTGTACAAGGCGACCGCGGTGCCGGTGGGCGAGGACCAGATCCAGCACATCGAGCTGACCCGCGAGATCGCGCGGAAATTCAACGCGCGATTCGGCGATCTCTTCCCCGAGCCGGTCCACCTCACCCCGAAAGAGGGGGCGCGGATCATGGGAATGGACGGCAAGAGCAAGATGAGCAAGTCGCTCGGGAATGCGATCGGAGTGCTGGAGGATCCGGACGCGATCTGGAAGAAACTCGCCCCCGCGTTGACCGACGAAAACCGCAAGCGGCGGAGCGATCCCGGAAACCCGGACATCTGCAACATCTTCACGCTGCACCGGAACTTCTCCTCCGCGGACACGGTTGCTCTCGTCGATCGCGAGTGCCGCGTCGCCGGCATCGGGTGCGTCGACTGCAAGAAGATGCTCCATCAGAGTCTCGTCGCCGAGTTGACCCCGATCCGCGAACGCGCCGAAGCTCTCGCCCGTCAGCCCCAAAGGATCGAAGAGGCGCTGGCCAGCGGCGCCGCCAGAGCACAGGCGATCGCTGAGCGGACGATGGGCGAAGTTCGACTGGCGCTCGGCATTCGGTGAGTCACGCCAAGTCCGAAGGAGCACGCTCGGTGACCATCGCCCGCTCAGCGCTGCTCGCGTCGCTCTTCCTCTTCTGCGCCTCTGCGGCCGCGCTCGCCGGCCCCAACTCCGGCGGCTATCTTGTCCTCCACGCGGCAACCGAACTCCAAGCGTCGGCGGGTTCGAGCCCCTGCGGGCAATCGCGCGTACGGGACTGCCTGGAGACGCGCGTCACGGCGCCGGTGGAGGCGCGTGAGACTGTGGTCTTTCTCCTCGCCGCGTTTCCGTTCTCGAACCCTAGGTTGAGCGGCGTCGTCTTCGGACTCTACCTCGATGCGAGCATCAGCATCTTCGGCTACGGAGGATGTGGAGACTTCGCGCTCGACGCGGAAGGTCCACCGCAAAGCGGGTGGGGCAGCGCGGTCACCTTCAATGCCTCACGCACACAGCGAATCAACGAGATCTACTGGTTCGCGGCGTACGCCTACTCCGAGGGGATGATGGAGATCGCCGAACACCCCACACAGGGCGCCCCGACGTTCGCCGACGACTCGGTTCCATCCCAACTCGATCCGGTCGAAGGCCTCGGAATCCTCGGATTCGGGAGGGCGGGCGAGAATCCCTGCCTGGAGAGCTACGCGCACGGCGCCTGCTGCCACTCGAACGGGACCTGCACCCTCGAAGTAGAGAGCATGTGCGAGGACGCGAACGCCACCTATCTCGGCGACGGTTCGGGCTGCGAGGCACTCACCTGTCGGGGCGCTTGCTGCAACGGCGAGGAGTGCTCCGAGATGACGGAGTCGGAGTGCGTGGAGGTTCCCGGCGAGTTCAAGGGGCCCGGCACCACCTGCGGCAACACCGCCTGCATACCGACACGCCTCACCTGGGGCCGATTGAAGTCGGTCTTCGAGGACTGAATCGTCGGCCGACTTGAATCTCGTGTCAGCGCGACGTGGATGCTTCGCTAGAATCCCTTCCACATCATCGACATTGCTCGCCTCGCTCGATGTCGCTTGGAAATGCACCGGAGGTTTCTGCATGCCCCGTTCGCACCGCGTCGCTGCGGCATTTCGCGCCATTCGGCTCTTGGCAGCCGCCTTCCTCTGCCTTGCGGTGACCTCTTCCGGACAAGGCGCGCCCACCCTCTCCGGCCTGCGCCCGGGGCTCGATCGAAACGATCGCGTCGTCGTGAAACTGTCGGAGGGGAGCGAGATCCGCCTGCGTGACGGACGCTGGGTTTCGCTCTCCGGTGCGACCGATGTGACGCCGCTGCAGCAGTTCGTCGCGCGGCATCCGCAGATCGAGATCCGGCGGCACTTCACGCGCAGTGAACTCGAACTCGACCGCGATCATGCGCAGGGGGAAGCGCGCAGCGGGCGCGCGCTGGCCGACCTCAATCTCTACTACCAACTCCATCTCCCGACGCCCTCCGGGAGCGGGCAGGAGTTGGACGCGCTCCTGGCCGAATTGCGCGGACTGCCGCTGGTCGAGACGGCGTTCGTCGAGCCGATCGCCGCGCCGGCCGGTCGCATCGAACCGAGCCGCATCCAGCCAGAAGGCGGCGCGCAAACGTTGGACGACGACCCGAGTCCTCCCACGCCGGACTACACCAACATGCAAGGCTATCTCGGCCCGTCGCCGAACGGCGTCAACGCGCAGGCGGTCTGGGCGTTTCCGGGCGGGCGCGGCGCGTCGGTCAAGTTGATCGACATCGAAGGCGGGTGGCTCTGGGGTCATGAGGACCTGCCCGCGCCTTTCTTCGAAGGCGGGACGCAGATCAACGATCTCGGTTGGCGGAATCACGGTACGGCAGTGCTCGGTGAGGTCGTCGGCAAGAACAACGGATTTGGCGTGACCGGCATCGCGAGCGACGTCTTGGCCGGTTGCTGTTCGATTGGATCGATGAGCGTCGCGGCGGCGATCGATCTCTCGGCGGCGAACATCGGCGAGGGCGATCTCTTCTTGATCGAGCTGCACGCTCCGGGACCGAACGCGAACGGGAGCGGGCAGTTCGGCTACGTCGCCATGGAGTGGTGGCAGGACAACTTCGACGCGATCCAGACGGCGGTGGCCAACGGCCGCGTCTGCATCGAAGCGGGCGGCAACGGCGAGCAAGACCTCGACGCGCCCGTCTACGCCGGGCTCTTCGACCGCGAGGTGCGCGACTCGGGGGCGATCCTGGTCGGCGCGGGCACTCCGACCGGCCACGTCGCCGAGTGGTTCACGAACTACGGCAGCCGCATCGATCTGAACGGCTGGGGCTCGTCGGTCACGACCTGCGGCTACGGCACGCTGCAGGGCGGACCCGAGACGCAGTGGTACACCTCGGGCTTCGGCGGAACGTCGAGCGCGAGCCCGATCGTGACCGGCGCGGTCGCTTGTCTGCAGGGAATGAGCCGAGCGGAGTGGGGCGTCACGCTCGACGCCAAGCTCGCCGCGCAGATCCTCGCGCAGACCGGAACGCCGTGGGTCGGCGCGAAGCGGATCGGGCCCCGGCCCAACTTGGTCGCGGCGAGAGCGCTCCTCCTGCAAGGGGTCGGCACGGTTTCGGGCGTGGTCCGCGACGCGGTGACCTCCGCGCCGATCCCGAACGCCGAGCTGCGCCTCGTGGAGACCGGCGCCTTCCTGCGCAGCGATGAGAACGGCGTCTATGCCTTCGCGTCGCTGGCGGGAAACTCCACCATCGAGGCGACCGAGTTCTTCCACGACGACGCCTCGATTCCGTACTCGCTCTCCCCCGGACAGCAGCTCACGCTCGATCTGCTGCTCACGCCGAGCCCGATCGGGTCACTGGCGGGAACGGTACGCACGGCGGCGGGCGTGCCGCTGTTGGGCGCGCGGATCGAGCTCTTGGAGACACCGCTGCCCACCGCAACGTCCGGATTCGGCGGCGGCTACTCGCTGTCCGGGATCCCCGCGGCGCTCGGTTACTCGGTGATCGCGGGAGGCGTTGCGAGCAAGGGCGCCGTGCACCGGTTGGCCGATGTCGTCGCGAACAACACGGTCACGGTTGATTTTGAACTGCCCGACGCGCAGACGTTCGAGGCTTCCAACGGCGCCTACTCCGCCGTGGCGCCTTGGCAGTGGGGCATGCCGAGCGGGCCCGGCCCCGGCGCGGCGTTCTCGGGACTACGAGTCTGGGCCACGAATCTCTCGGGCAACTACGGCGACAACCAGTCGGCCACTTTGACCTCGCCGAACTTCGACTTCAGCGGAGCGGGCGAGCTCTACCTGAGCTTCTCTCACTGGTACGACATCGAAGCCGCCTTCGACGGCGGCACAGTCGAGGTGCACGAAGGGGACGGTTGGACCGCGGTGGAGCCGTTCGGCGGCTATCCGAATGCGCTCTTGGACGGACTCGGCGGCGCCTCCGGCTACAGCGGCGCGTCGAACGGCTGGGTCCCGGCCGTCTTCGACCTCACTCCGTTCATCTCGTCGACCGTGCAGATTCGTTTTCGCTTCGGGAGCGACGGCGGGGTCACGCTCCCCGGTTGGTATCTGGACGACGTCTGTTTCGACACCGGTCCGGAAGTGACCGACGTGGCGGAGGGCGCCGACGCTCCCCGCGTCTATCTGGGCGCGCGGCCCAATCCATCGCAGGCGGAGACGCGGCTCTCCTACGCGTTGGCTCACGGCGGTGACGTCTCTTTGCGCATCGTCGACGCCGCCGGACGCCGCATCCGCACCGTCCTCGACCACGCGGACGTCTCCGCCGGCGCGCATGAAACCGTCTGGGACGGGCGCGACGAAGCGGGGCGCCCGGTCGCCAGGGGGGCCTACTTTGCCACGCTGACGGTGCGAGGTTCGGCGGCGCCGGCTCGCGCCTCGATTCTGCTGGTGCGCTGAGCCGAATCGGCCGATCTCTGGGGATGAGGAGGCCCCGAGTGCAGCGTGGATTCGTCTTCAGTCCGCCGTCTATTGTCGGCTCGCTCTTCGAGACTGCGGCCGGTCTCGTCGCGGCCACGATTTTCGCGGGCGTCTGCGCGACCGGGCTCCAAGGACACAGCCCCTTCCCCTGGCCCGATGTGACTCTGGGCGCGATCGATCCGATGATCCGCGTGTTGCTCGTAGGCGTCGGCTTCTTCTGTGGGGTGGTCGGGATCCTGACCGCCGCGACGGGAGCGGTGCGCACCTGGTTCAGACTCGCGCATCGGTGGCGGTTGGTGTCCGAGTGCGAGTCGGTCGGACCGTTCCGACTGGTCGAGGAGGATTCAGGGCTCTGGGGATTGCAACTCGAACTCGGTCCGGAGGCGCTCGCTCGCTCGAACGCGCTCTTCTTCCGACTCGACGAGGGAACCGTCGGAACTCTCAGTCGCGTCTTCGACCCGGACGAGATCCTCTACGCGAGGTGGATCGATCTGCCGCTCTCGAGCGAGGGGCCGATCCTCTTGGAGCTGAGGCCGCAGTTCCAGCTCATCGAGTCTGCGCCCGAAACGGCGCCCCTCACAGCGCGCGAGTCCTCGAAGCAACTCTCCCGCCGCGCCGCCTGAGGCGCCGCTTCCGTCCGACCTCCGCATGAGGCCGCTCGTCGGCCTCTGGGACTATCTCGGTCGCGCGGTTCGCTTCCCACTCGACGCGCAGCGATTCCTGATCGGGACCTTCTTGATGGGACTCGGGCAGGGTGCGATCTGGGTGCACATGAACCTGTTCTATCGCGCGCTCGGACTCGGCGAGCAGCAGATCGGGCAGATTCTCTCCTTCGCCTCACTCGGGACGGTGCTCGTCGCGTTGCCGGCGGCGCAGTGGGTCGACCGGTTCCCGGCGCAGGTGATCTTCAGCGTCGGCGCCGCCGGTTTCGCTCTGCTCTTCGCCGCGCAGCTCGTCTTTCCGGTCTGGCCGATGCTGCTGCTCGCGAGCTTGGTCGGGAGCATGCTCTTCACCATCCACTGGGTGGCGGCCGCTCCGTTTTTCATGCGCACCACGACCGGGCCCGATCGGATCTATCTCTTCGGATTCGCGCACGCCGCCGAGACGGTCTCGACCATCGCGGCGGCCGCGGGGGTCGGAGCCCTCGCGCGCGCGCTGACGCAGGCGACCGGCAATGAACGCGACGGCCTCCGCTTCGCGCTCTTGGCGGCGGCCGTCCTCTCGCTCCTCGCGGTGGCGCCGTTTTCCGCCATCCGCAGTTCGCCGCCACGCGAAGGAAGACGGAAGCTGATCGAGTACCTGCGTCCGCGCGACGCCGGGTTCCTCTTTCGGCTGACCTTTCCGGCCGCGTTGATCGGACTCGGGGCCGGTCTGGTCATTCCGTTCCTCAACCTGTACTTCCGTGATCGATTCCAGCAGGACGCGCAGCAGATCGGCGGCGCCTTCGCCATCGGGCAGGCGCTGACGGTGGCCGGCTTCCTCGCCGGGCCGGCGCTGGCGCAGCGCTTCGGCAGCGTCCGCTGCATCGTCGGGACCGAGCTCGCCTCCATCCCCTTCTTCCTCGCTCTCGCCTGGGCGACGACCTTGCCGGTGGCGCTGATCGCGTTCTGGATGCGCGGCGCGCTCATGACGATGAACCAGCCGATCTCGTCGCACTTCACGACGGAAGTGGTCGCGCCCGAACAGCAGGCGGTCGCCAACTCGCTGCGCACGCTGGCTTGGAACGGCGCCTGGATGTTCTCCACGCTGATCGGCGGATGGTGGATCGAGCGGAGCGGGTTCACGCCGCCGATGCTGACGACGATCGGCTGCTATCTCGCTTCGGCGGGGATCTTCTGGTTCTGGTTCCGTCGCTACGAAGTCGGAGGACGCGCCGCCCGCAGCGGCGACCCGGTCACTCCTCCCGCAGACGGATGAGCCGCGCGGAACCGGAGTAGCTCAGGATCCGACCCGGGACGCCGACCACGACCGCCTTGTCGGGGACATCGGCCACGACCAGCGTGTTGGCGCCGATGACGCAGTCGTGACCAACCTTCAGCGGGCCGGTGAGAACGGCGTGCGGCCCGATCCAGACGCGGTCGCCGATCACGGGCGCCCGTACATCCAATCCGGCGGCGCCGATCACGACCCCCTGGCTGATGTTGCAGTTCTCTCCGAGCTGAGACATCGGATTGATCCAGACGCCGCCGCGATGCCCGAGGTAGAGCCCCGGACCGATCTTCGCGCCGACCTCGATGTGGACGTCGTAGAGCGTGGAGATCCAGTCGTTGCAGGGCCACCAGAAGAACTTGAGCAGCGGCCGCAAGGCGCGCGGCGCCTCCAGGTAGATCCAGGACCCAACCCGGAAGAGCAGGACCGGGTGGATCTCCTTCTTGCCGAGGACGCGGCGGAGGACGCGCAGCGGCCCCGGCCGCGAACCGGTGTTGTAGTAGCGCGCGATGTCGGCGCGCATCGTCTCTCTGAGTCCCGCCACCGGAATCGCGTCAGGCCGTGAGACGACGGATGGCGCCGGCGAGGCTCTGGATCGACTCGAAGTCGTCCGGGTTCCCGACGGCCATCAGGTCGACCTTGAAGCGCTGTTGGATGTGGGCGAGCAGGCGCATCAAGCCGAGCGAATCGATCTTGCCGGCGCCCAGGAGCGAGTCGCTCACAGAGACCTCGCCGCCGCCGTCCACGAGATGCTCGACGATGTACTCCCGCAGTTCCGATTCCAGATCCACTCTGCCTCCCGTTGTTGTCAGGCTTCGGTCGCGCGGGCGCGTTCGGCCAACGCAACGCGATCGATCTTTCCGGTCGATGTGCGCGGCAGAGCATCCACGAAAAACCACTCGGCGGGAACCATGTAGAGGGGGACCCGCTCACCGAGATGCGCTCTCCAGATCGCCTCGTCCCGCAGGGACGCTGGCGCGTCGGCGCCCGACTTCGCCACGAGGAACGCGGCGAGCGAGTGGCCCGCATCGTCGTCTCGCAGCGCGATGACCGCCGCCTCGGCCAGGCCCGTGTGATCGTAGAGGGCCGCTTCGATTTCACCCAGTTCGACGCGATACCCGCGCACCTTCACCAGGTGGTCGCGGCGCCCGAGGAACGTCAGATTGCCGTCCTGCTCCAATCGGACGCGATCGCCGGTGTGATAGAGCAGGCCGCGGGCGCCCGGCCGCGGATCGGGGCGCAGCTTCTTCGCGGTCAGCTCGGGATCATTGCGGTACTCCGTCAGCAGGTTGCCGCCGCCGATCCAGAGGTCTCCCTCGATTCCGGGCGCACACTCGCGATGCTCGTCGTCGAGGATGGCCGAGGTGAGATTCTCGCAGACCCGACCGATCGGAATGGGACGATTGTCGTTCTTGTCGATCTCACCCACTTCGTAGTAGGTGCAGACGTTCGTCTCCGTTGGTCCGAAGAGATTGACCAGTCGCACCTGCGGCAGCGAGCGGCGCAGGCGACGCAGCGGCGGAGTCGGAAAGACCTCTCCCGCGAACAGCACGACGCGCGCCGTGGGCCAATGGTGCTCTTCCAGCGCGCCCAGCTCGAGCATCTGCACGAGCACCGAAGGGACCGAGTACCAGAAGGTGAGACCCCACGTCGCGACCTGGCGCGAGAGCCACGGCGCGAGCATCGCTTCGGTCGAGGTCAGCAGCCGCACCGACGCGCCCGCGGTCAGCGTGACGAAGAGATCGAAGGTCGACAGATCGAAGTGGAACGGCGCATGACTCGACATGCGGTCGTTCGGCCGCGGCGCGAACGTCTCCGTGCACCAATCGACGAACGAGAGCGCCGCGCGATGACTGAGCACGACCCCTTTGGGACGGCCGGTACTCCCCGACGTGTAGAGCAGATAGGCCGGTTCTTCGGGAAGTAGTGCGAGCGCCCCTCGAGCGCGCTCTAGATCGGCCCGCACCGCATCCCCGTCGGCCCCGCCGACCCCACCCACGTTGGCCGCCAGCCCCCCTTCTCCCTCCACCATCACCAACCGCAACGAAGGCAGCTCCGCCCGAATCGCGTCCAGGTGGACCGCGCGCTGCCGATCGATCGCCAGCGCTGCCACCGCCCCGTCCTGCGCGATCATCAGCCCACGCCGCCACGGCGCCTTCGGATCGATCGGGACATAACTGGCCCCCGCCGCCAACACGCCGAGTAGCGCGCGCAGCGCGAGCGGCGTCTTCTCCATCCAGAGAGCGACGCGATCGCCGGGTCCGATGCCGCCTTCCCGCAGCGCCTCGGTCACGCGCAGGGCGTCGCGCCAGACCTCGGCGTAGGTCTGGGTGGAGGTCCCCGCATGCACCGCGGGTCGATCGGCATGCTCGATCGCGGCCGATAACAACCGATCGATCAACGTGGCGGGTCTGGAACGGTCGATGGAAGCTCCCGACATCGCGGCTAGAGACCCAAGTAGGAGGCGATCAGCTTGCGCTGGATCTCGGAGGTCCCGGAATACAACCGTCCGGCCAACGCGTCGCGGTGCTCGCGTTCGATCTCGTACTCGATCGTGTACCCGTAGCCGCCGAAGATCTGCATCGCGTCGAGGCTCGCCTGCACCTGCGCCTCGGAGATGAGCAGCTTCGCCATCGCCGCCTCCATCGGGGCGGAACCGCCGGAATCCTTGATCCAGGCGATCTTGTAGAGCAGGAGCTTGGCCTGCTCGATGTCCATGCGCATTCTCACGAGCCGATCGGCCACCGCGGGGAACTTGCCGATCGACTGATTGAACTGACGCCGCTCCTTCGCGTGGCGGTGCGCGCGCTGGTAGATCCGCTGCATCGTGCCGAGATGCGACGCGAAGATGAAGGCGCGCTCGTACTCCATCGACTCCTGGAAGAGGCTCATCCCGCCCCCTTCGCGACCAAGTCGCGCCGTCGACGGCACGCGCACGTCTTCGAGGACGATCTCGCCCATCGGCGATGTCCGCAGGCCCATCTTCGGGATGGCGGGACCGAACGTGACGCCGGGCATCTCGCGGTCGATCAGGAACGCCGTGATGCCGAGCGCCTTCAGCTCTGGCCGAACATTGGCGAAGACGATCGCGAAATCGGCCACTGGCGCGTTGGTGACGAAGGTCTTCGCGCCGTTGAGGACGTAGGAGTCGCCGTCCTTCACCGCCCGTGTGCGCAGCGCGAGGGCGTCGGAGCCCGAATCGGGTTCGGTCATGCCGTGCGCGCCGATGAGGCGACCGGAGCAGGTCCCGGTCAGGTACTTCGCCTTCTGTTCCTCACTGCCGAAGTGCGCGATCGGGATCTCGACCGACCAGATCTGCGCGTTGAGCGAGAAGACGAGGCCGTTGTCCTCGCACGCCTCGCCGAGCGCTTCGCAGACGAGAACCGTCGTGGCGAGATCCTGTCCCTGCCCGCCATACGCCTCGGGCAGATGAAGCCCCTGGATCCCCATCTCGCCGCACGCCTGCCAGCCGGCGCGGGAGAACTCCGCGTCTCGATCGCGCCGGATCATGTCCCCGTTGAGGCGGGTGCGCGCGAACTCCTGCACCGCGCGGGCGAGTTCGAGTTGCTCGGGGCGGAACGAGAAATCCATCGGGGGGACCTGCTCTCGAAGGGTTCGGTCGACCGGCGCGAGGCGCCGCAAACCGCCGTAGTATAACCGTCGCGCGCGAAAAACTCGGTTGCGGAGCCGCAAAGCGATTGCGTAAGTTTTCCGGACACAAGAAAGGAGGTGCTCCAAACTATGAGACGTTTGACCAGTGAGGTGCCTGAACGTTAGGCGGCCCTTCCACCTCCGGTTGCGGACGAGACGTCTTCGATCGCAATTGGGGGAGTGACCGGTCCAGCTCGAGAAGATCTTCGGATCGAACCGTTCGAATCAGACCGTAACCTGGCCGAAAGGCTGGGAGTCGCAGGCGGGGCCGCCGGCGAAATCCCAACAGGCTGCCGAACCCAGGGGTTCCGGGATTGGTCGTCCCGGACCGGACTCTCCGGAGTCTGGAAGAACCCCTGGGTTTTTCTTTCCCGAACTGAAATGACCCCGTGGGAACCCGATGGACTGGCGTGTCCACGCCGCTCTGGTCTTCGTCCAAGTGAGCTTCGGCGGCTTCCATGTCGCCGGCAAGTCGGTCCTCGAACACCTCTCCCCGCTCTCTCTCGGCTGCCTCCGCGTCCTCGTGGCGACGCCGATCCTCCTGCTGCTCGCGCGCATCTTCGAAGGACCGCAACCGATCCGCGCGCATTGGCGCATGTTGGCGCTGCTCGGCTTCCTCGGCGTGTTCGTGAACCAGGTGCTCTTCATCACCGGCCTCAAACTGACGAGCGCGACCAATGCGGGCATCCTCATGCCCTCGATCCCGGTCTTCGCCGCGGCGGCGGCGGTGGCGCTCAGGGTCGAGAAACTCGAGATGCGCACCGTCTCGGGGATCGCGCTCGCGGTGGGCGGCGCGCTGGTCATGCTCGACCCCTCGCGGTTCGGCGCCCTCGACAGCGGCGCGCTCGGGAACCTATGTCTGCTCGCAAACGCGCTGGCCTTCGGGGTCTTCCTGGTGCTGCAGCGACCGCTGCTGAAGGTGCTCCCCCCGCTCACGCTCGTCGCCTGGTCGTTCCTCTTCGGCGGGATCGGCGTGCTCTTGGTCGGCGCGCGAGATCTGGCGCAGCTCCCGTCGGCCCCGCTCACGGGCGCCGACTGGGCCAAGATCGCCTACATCGTGCTCATTCCGACGGCGCTCAACTACGCCCTCAACACCTGGGCGGTGAGGCGCTCGTCGCCGTCACTCGTCGCCACATACACGACACTCCAACCAGTCACCGCGGCGACGTTGGCCGCGTTCTTCCTCGGCGAGCAGCTCGAATGGCGCCAGCTCTGGGGATTCCTGCTGATCGTGGCGGGGCTGGTCGTGGTGACCGCGCGGCGAGGGCGAGGCGCGGACCACGCGATCAAATCGTGACGTCAAATGGTGACGTCAAATGGTGACGTGGAATCCCGCGTCGACGTAGATCACGTCGCCGGTGATGCCGCTGGAGAGGTCGCTGCAGAGGAAGAGCGCCGTCGTCCCGACCTCCTTCGGCGTGACGTTTCGCTTGAGCGGCGCGCGATCGGCGTGGATTCCGAGCATGCCGGTGAAGCCTGAGATGCCGCGCGCGGAAAGCGTGTTGACCGGCCCAGCCGAGATGCAGTTGACGCGGATCTTGCGCGGTCCCAGTTCCTGCGCGAGCAAGCGCGTGCTCTGCTCCAGCGCCGCCTTCGCGGTCCCCATCACGTTGTAGTTGGCCAGGGCCCGCTGCGCCGCGATGAACGAGAGGCTGACGATCGCGCCGCCTTCGGTCATGAGCGGCGCCGCGCGCGAGGTCAGGGCGAGCAGGCTGAACGCGCTGATCTCCAGCGCCACGCGGTACCCCTCGCGCGAGGTGTCGACGAACGCGCCTTCCAGATCCTCGCGATTGGCGAAGGCGATCGCATGCACGAGGACATCGACGCGACCCGCCTCGGCGCTGATGCGCGCGAAGGCCGCGTCGAGGCTGGCGTCGCTCGCGACATCGCACTCCACCAGGAGACTGCCCGGATACTCCGCGGCGAGTTTGGCGGCCGCGTCCGCGAACCGTTCGCTCTGGTAGGTGAGGACGAGACGCGCGCCGGCGTCGCCCAGCTCCTTGCCGATCGCCCAGGCCAGGCTGCGATGGTTGGCCACTCCGGCCACGAGCGCCGTCTTCCCGCTGAGATCGATCTTGGTCACACGGATCTCCTCTGGTTGCGTTATCGCTGCGACAGGATCGCCCCGAGCGCCATCCCCGCGGCGCAGAGTACGACGCCACCGACCAAGTGGAGCAAGACGTAGCTGAGCGCGAGCGGCCAGGCCCCGGCGCGCGCCAGGTCGACCGTCTCCAGCCCGAAGGCGGAAAACGTAGTGAAACCGCCCAGAAAGCCGACTTGGAGTAGAGCCAGAGGCACGGAGAGTTCGGGTCCGGACACCGGCGCGCGAGCCCTCAGAACCGAGGCCACGAGCCCGACGAAGAAACAGCCGACCAGGTTGACCGTCAGGGTCCACAGCGGGAGCGCGATGCCGGCGCGATGTGCGACGGGCATCATCCCCACCGCTACGAGGTAGCGGCTGACCGAACCCAGCGCGCCGCCGAGCGCGACCCAGATGATCGTGGACATGGTTGAGCCTCCTGTCGTTGCCTCGCGGTGAGCGATCGTACAAGCTGTCGGTTGTGGAATGAAGAGCTGCGCTCGGCGGGGGCCAGGCCAACGCTGCAAGTCGATGTTCCTTCTAGTGACTCGCGGTGACGATCGCTCGACACGGCCGGTTCGAACCTCCGGCGAGCAAGAAGCCGACGGGCAATCGAAGGTCTCGGTTGAAGCTCCGCCGACTCGCGCTGGGTGATTCCGATACCAAGGTCGACCTGCAGGTGGGGCCAAGGCGAGATTCCCCTTGAAGTTGGACCCCTCGGCCGTGACAACTCCCGACCGGGGATCGGGAGCACAGTTTTCCGTTCCACAACCTTCGAGATGAGAAGACGCGGCTGGGGAAGGGAGTTTTCGTTGGAGGGGGTCTTCGTCCACCCGCAAGGGCTCTGTGAGTCGACCGAGGTCGGCGAGGGGACCCGCATCTGGGCCTTCGCGCATGTCATGAAAGGCGCGCGGGTCGGCGGCCACTGCAACATCGGCGAGACGGCGTTCATCGAATCGGGCGCGGTGCTCGGCCACCATGTCACGGTGAAGAACGGCGTCGCCGTCTGGGACAAGGTGGTCATCGAGGATCACGTCTTCCTCGGGCCGTTCTGCGTGTTCACCAACGACCGGATCCCGCGCAGCCATCCCGACTACCGCACCGGCCGGGACGGTTGGGCGCCCACCCTCGTGAAGAGCGGCGCCAGCATCGGCGCAAACGCGACGATCGTCTGCGGGGTGACGCTCGGCCACTGGTGTTTCATCGGCGCCGGCGCGGTTGTGACCAAAGATGTCGCGGATCATGCCCTGGTCGCCGGAAATCCCGCGCGACAACTCGGCTGGGCCTGCCGCTGCGGACGTCGTCTTCCCGAGTCGCTCGTCTGCGCCTGCGGCCATCGCTATGCCCTGGTGCAGGGCAGCCTCGTCCCCTCCTGATTCCACCTGTGGACGAACGGCCGGCGTTGCACGTCCTCGCGCTCTACTCCCTCTCCCAGTTCTGGTCGATGGGCGAAGGGAAGGGCGCCTCGGCGTTCACGCGGACCTTGCAGGCGCTGACGCGCCGCGGCCATCGCGTGACGGTCTCGCTGCCCGCGGAGGCGGGGGCGCCGGCGGAGATCGGCGAATTCTCGGGGTGTCGGCTGGTGCGGGCGGTGAGTGGGCGGCGGTTTCTGCCGGATCCGCATCTGGCGGCGCCGATGAGACTGTGGGATCGGTGGAGATGTTGGCGAGACTACCAACGTTGGGCGACGGAGCAAGGCATCTCGATCGGGTCGGAGGACCGACCCGACCTCGTTCTTGCTCTAGGCGTCTTCGAGGCGGCGGCCGCGTACCGAGTCGCGCGGCAACTGGACACCGCGAACGTCACGCGCCTCTTCGGGAACAACCTCTCGCTCAATCTCCACGACCCGATTCGCTTCTACGCCAACTTCCCCGAGGTGATCGCCTTTCGCACGCCGTGTGATCTGCTCATCCTCACGAATGACGGCGCCCACGGCGAACAGTTGGCGAAACGGCTCGGCGTTGCGCCCGCTCGCTTCCGCTATCTGCGCAACGGCCTCGAGTTCGAGCGCTTCACGCCGGGAGAACCCGATCCGGCCTTGCGCGCACGCTTGGGCATCCCCGTCGACGCGCCGCTGCTCATCACGGTGACGCGCCTGGCCGAGGAGAAGAAGTTGGAGCGCGCGGTCGGACTGATGCCCGCGCTGGCCAAGCGGCATCCAGAGGCGCGGCTGGTCCTGCTCGGCGAAGGGCCGGAGCGCCCGCGGCTGGAGCAGCTCGCGCGCGATCTGCATGTGGCCGATCGTGTCCTCATGCCCGGCGCGATCCATCAGGACGAGTTGCCGGACTGGTACCGCTCGGCGGATCTGTTGTTGTCGCTGCTGGATCGCACCAACGCGTCGAATCCTGTCTTCGAGGCGATGGCCTGTGGGCGCGTGGTGGTGGCGTTGGATACGGGGACGACGCGTGATGTCGTGGTGGATGGGGTGACGGGGTTGTTGGTGAGGAGGGGTGAGATCGCCAGGTTGGGTGAGCAGATCGCATCTCTATTCGACGACAGGAGCCGTCGAATAGAGATGCAACAGGCCGCCGTGCGCCACATCCGTTCACTCTTGGTCACACCGCGCGAGCGCCTCGATCAAGAGGTCGATCTACTGGAAGAGGTCGTGGCCGCGCGCCGCAGAGCGAACGAGGCGCGGCGATGACCGAACGACCGACCGTCGCGCATCTCGTCACCCCCTACCTGTTCCTGACCGGCGGCTGGATCCACAGCCAGCTCGTCCACGCGCGCAGCGTGCGACCGATCGTGGTGACGCAAGGACGCGAGCACGAGTCGCTCTTCCCGTTCACCCCGGTTTACGACCTGGCGCCGCAGGGCGCCGCGAGCCGCGCGGGCTTCGTGTTCTCGAAATACCTGCTCGGGCAGTACCCAGCCGCGCCGTATCGCCGCGTGCTCGAGCGCGAGGACGTCCGCCTCTGGCACGCCCATCTCGGCTGGGAAGGGGCGCGCACGGCGCATGTGGCGAAAGATCCGCGCCGTCCCTTCGTCGTCTCGTTCTACGGACGCGACGGGACGATGCTCGCGCGCAATCCGTACTGGCGAACGCTCTACCGGCGGCTCTTCGCGCGCGCCGATCGGGTGGTGGCCGAGGGGCCGTTCATGGCCGAAACGCTCGTCTCGATCGGAGCGCCGCGCGATCGCGTCCGCGTCGTGCACCTCGGCATCCCGCTGGATGAGTTCCCCTATCGCGAACGCACCGCGCCCGAAGATCCGGGAGCGCCGATCGTGGCGTTGCTGGCGGCGAGCTTCCGCGAGAAGAAGGGGATCGCCTACGCGTTGGAGGCGTTCCGTCGCGTGGCGCCGCGACATCCGCGCGCGCGGTTGCGACTGCTCGGGGATGGACCGCTCCGCGGAGAGATCGAGCGGCTGGCCGCGACGCCGGAGATCCGCGGGCGAGTGGAGCTGCTGGGCTACCAACCTCCCAACGTCTATCGGGCCGAATTGCAGAAGGCCGATCTGTTCCTCGCGCCGAGTGTCCTCGCGCGCGACGGCGATTCCGAAGGGGGCGCACCGGTCTGTCTGCTGGAGGCGCAGGCCAGTGGGATCCCGGTGCTCGCGTCGACCCATTGCGACATCCCCGAGGTGACGCGCGCGAACGCGAGCGCGCTCCTCGCGCCGGAACGGGACTCAGAGACGCTCGCCGCGAATTGGGACACGTTGCTCTCCGAACCGCAGCGATGGCCCGCCATGGGCCGCGCGGGACGGGCGCACATCGAGGCCGAGTTCGACATCGCCCGCCAGGTCGAGCGGATGGCCGACCTCTATCGCGAACTGCTCTGAGGGCGCGGGCCCAATCGAGGTCGAGGTCGAGCGAGTGCGAGCGCCACGAGCAGGAACGGCCCGAGGGCGGAGACCTGGAGCACAGCACTCATCCCGAACCGCTCGACCAACCCGCCGATCCCGAAGGAACCGGCGAGCAATCCGAGCGTCACCGCGACGCCGACCGCGCCGGCCGCGCGCTCAGGCGTGGTCGAGCCGCTCGCCGCGGCCGCCGCGAGCACCCACGGGAACGTGGCCGAACAGGCGAGGCCGGCCAGCAGGTACATCCAGAGGATGAGCCCGGGCTGCGCGATCGAACCGAGCGCCACGAAGAGCAGCGCGATCGCCGCCGCGTGGAGGACGATCTTCGTGCGGAGTGAACCGAATCCATCGTGCGCGCCGGCCGCGAGCCGTCCGATCGCCATCGCCAGCCAGAAGGCCGAGAGAGCGCGCGCTCCCTCCGCGACGGTGAGTCCGCGTTCGGTGCTCAGGAAGACAATCGCCCAGGTGGCGAGCGTCGCTTCGGCAAGTCCGTAGAGGAAGGCGGCGACGGCCCAGACGCGCAGCTCGCCTCCACCTGGAGACGACGCTTGCCGCGTGGCAGTGTTGTCGGCGGCAGCGGCTGTTTCTTCGGTCTCACCGGCCTCATCGCTCTCATCGCTCTCATCGCTCCACGCGTAGCACGTTGCGAAACGCGCCGTGATCGCCACGCCCAGGAGCACTCCCGCGATCACGCGCACCGAGACGGTCCAGCCGGCCTCGCCGCCGAATTGCGCCAAGAGAATCGGGGCCGAAGCAGCGCCCGCGGCCAGCGTCCCGTGCAGCGCGCTCAGCATCCGAGGACGTTGCGCTGGCGCGACGACGTCGAAGAGGCCGGCGTTGAGGACGAATCCGCTCACGCCGAGACTCGTCCCGAGCAGACCCGAGCAGCCCAGCAGCGCGACAAATGCTCGCGTCTCGAACTGCACGACGAGCGGGAGACAGAGCAGCGCGAGACAAGCGGCGAAGAGTCCCACGCTCATCGCGCCGACCCGCCCGATCGCGCGCACGACCGCTTCGCCGACCGCCGAGGCCACCGCGCTCCCCGCGAGCATCGGCAGGAAGAGCGCGCCGAAGCGACTCTCCGGAATGCCGAGCACCGTTTGCAGAATCGAGGCCGCGGTCACGAACGACACGCTCGCCAAGCCCTGGAGCGCGGCGACCACGAAGAGGATCGAGAGTCGCGGGGTCGAACGGATCACTGCGATGGGACGGGCGGCGCGCCCGGGAGCGGGCCGAGCGCCACCCGCGCGTAGCGATCGGCGCTCAGGTACTGCCGGATCGCCTCCTGCACGCGCGCGCTGGGGACCGTCGCGAGCGCGTGTGTGCGCGCGGGTTCCTCCGACCCGAGACCGGCGCGCTCCGCGAGCGAGATCCGCTGCGCGCGCGCGAGCGGCGTCTGCGTTCCGAGTCGGTACCGCACGGCGACTCGGCGCCGCGCCGCATCGATCTCGGCTTCGGGTAGCGGCGTGGATGAGAACTGCTGGAACTGCGCGACGAGGTCGGCCGCGATTTCCGAGTACGACTCGGGCGCGACCTCCATCTCCAGTCGACTCGCGCTCGCCGCCGGACCGTCGATCAGTTCCAGCGCGAATCGGTAGGCGATGCCGCGGCCATAGACGGCGTCGAAGAAGAGCCGCTCACCGATCGCGCTCACTCCCAGGGAGAGCGACAGGTAGTCAGGCGCCGCGATCCCGGGAGCGCGCCATCCCATTTCGAAGATCATCCGGTGCTGCGGACTCGACCATCGCTCCTCGAGGATGCCGACCGCCTCCTCCCGCGGCTTGGGCGCGGCGCGCTCGCCCCGCGACAGCCCACCGAACCTCTCTCGCGCCCATCGCTCGACCCAGACCGGATCCACCGGTCCGACGACGCAGATCGTCATCCGCGCGCCGACCAGATGACGCCGCCAGAACTCGCGCAGATCGATCTCCGTGATCGCCCCGATCGAGAGCGCGCTGCCGAGCTCCGCATCCTCGAGCGCCGCGTCCAGCCGCGCGCGGACGAACTCTCGCGGACGCTCGCCCCACCGCGCCCGCTCCCGCTGCAGGCCGCCGCGCACGCGTAGTTGCTCCTCCAGCGGAAAGGTCGGCGCGGTCACCACGTCGGCGAGCAGTTGGAGGGCGGGACGATGGAGGGTGGCGAGTCCTTCGAGGGTCACCCGGATCTCTTCGGCTTCGCCATACGTGCGGAGTTCGGCGCCCAGCTCCGCGCTGCGTTGCGCCAGATCGACGCCGCCGCGTCCGAGTGCGCCGCGCATCAACAGTCGCGCGCTCACCTCGGCCAGTCCCTCCCTCCCCGCCGGCGCCGCGGCGCGTCCTCCTTCCAATCGAACGACAGCGCCGACGACCGACGCCGCTGGGTCGACTTCGATCCAGAGAACCGTGTCATTGTCCAACTCGACGCGGGTGCGGCTCGACGGCTCGCGCAACTCGGCCAGCGACGGCTGGGCCGAAGTCGACGCTGGAGCTGGCGGAGGCGACTCGATCGAACGCTCGCCCGAAGCCTCGGGCCGAGGCCAGTTTTCCAACGCGATCGACGGCAAGGCCGGCGCGGCCGAGAGCGGCCGCCCGACCGCGATGTTCATCCGCGCCGCGCCGAGATGGCGGCGCACGGCGCGAGAAAGACCATCGCGCGTGACCGCGTCGATGCGGGCGAGATCGTCGCGTCCCGCCGTCGTGTCTCCGCGCAGCACCGCGATCGACCGGGCCTGCGCGCGCTCGAAGAAACTCTGCTGCGCGCGCGCACGCCGACCCAACCAGCTCGACTTCGCGCGCGTCAGTTCATCCGCGAGCGGCGCTTCGTCCATGAGACGCGTGACCTCTCGGCTCAGCGCCGACAGCGCCGGTTCGACCGCGGTGCGATCGAGCGCCAAGTCGAACGTGAGGTACCCCCCTTCCGTCGCGGCCTCGACGCGCACCTCGATCGCGCCGACGTCGACTCT
This sequence comes from uncultured bacterium, assembly GCA_964631125.1. Classification (GTDB taxonomy): domain Bacteria; phylum Eisenbacteria; class RBG-16-71-46; order CAIMUX01; family CAIMUX01; genus CAZVYN01. The sequence goes on from CAZVYN010000029.1 coordinate 27,213, forward strand.
TCGCGCGGCGAACGCGCGCGGCAGCCGCGCCGACTCATCCGATGCGAGCAGCTCGACGACCAACTCGAGCGCCGGCAGATCGGCAGCGTCCGCGGAGGAGATCGGAAACTCGAGCAGGAGCCGCGTCTCGGCCATCGCCAACGGCGTCTCGACGGAGCGCGCGGTGGTGGAGCGCTCGACCTGGGGAGGTGGCGACGCGCGATCGGGAAGACGCTTCCGCCCTGAGGCCGTGGCTCGGACCCACTCCTCGACCTGGAGCGCGACACGCGTGGTGTCGATGTCACCGACGATCGCGAGCGTCATGCCCGCGGGCGCGTAGAACTCGTCGTAGAAACGGCGCACCGTCTCCAACTGGACGGCGTCGAGCGAAACATCGCCGCCGTACGGCTCGGTCGTCCGGCGCAGCAAGGCATGCAGTTCTCTTTCCGGCGTCCCGCCGAGCGAGCGGAATTCGGAGCGCACGACGCGACGTTCGGCCTCGAAACGCGCAGGCGTGATCTCGAGCGAGAGCCAGGCATCGATCGAGAGCCGCAGCGCGTCTTCGAAATTCTCCGTCGGGACGGTGAACCCGTAGTTCGTGTATTCCGCGGTGGTGTATCCCCCGCTCTCCTCGCCGAGCTGTCGAAGAGTCCGGCGATACGCGAGCGGCGCTTGCGCCAGCGAACCGCCCCGGTAGACCAGATGCTCGGCCAGATGGGCCAATCCCGCCGGATACGACGCGCGCCGCCCGGCGTCGATCCGCACCGCCAGCGCCGCGGCGACGATCGGCTGCGTCGCATCGTGCTCTACGACGAGCGTCAATCCGCTGGGGAGCCGCGTGGTTCGCGCCGACGAAGCATCCGCGAACGAAGCTCTAGCCATCGCCAACGTCATCGCCAACGTCATCGCAAGGCAGAGGGAGGCCGCGAGCACTCGGGCGGACGCGACCGACATCAATAGAGGCGCAACTCGGGATCGATCCGCAGGGCCCACTCGTGGATGCCCCCCGAGAGGTTCCAGACTCGCGGCCGCCCCATCCCCCGCAGGTACGCGGTCGCCTGGTAACTCCTGATCCCGTGGTGACAGAAGACGACGAGGTCGCCCGAAGGCTCGATCTCTCCCCGCCTCGACGGCAGATCCAGCAGCGGAATGTGCACTGATCCCGGCAATCGGCAGATCTCGAGCTCCATCGGTTCGCGCACATCCAGCAACACGATCGATTGGCCCGCGTCCAACCGCCGCTTCAGCTCGCGCGATGTCACTTCCCACTCGTCCGGATCGAGCGGAAGGTCGAGCGCGTTGTCCCTCGGGCGATCCATCGGGCGGAGAATCGTCGAAGGCTCGCGCCCTGTCCAGCCGACGACGCCGCAGACGACGCCCGCGTTGACCCGGCGCGCCCGCATCCGTAGGCTCCGCCTTCGATGCCAACACTCCGCCAAGGATCGGCGGGACGCGGCGCCGCAAGGAAGCGGCCCAAACGCACCGGCGCGCAGTTGGACCTCTGGTCCGGCCCCGCCCCGGGCGGTCGTCCCGATCTCCTGCCGACGAAAGCGCTTGTGCGCCACGCGTCGTGCGCCCGTCTGCTCGACCGCGTCCGCCACGTCCGCGCCTTCTTCCCCGAGCTCGACGGCGCCAGCCTCAAAGTCGGCCTCACCCGCGCCGCCGCCGGCTTCGCCTCGAGAGAAGAGCGCTACATCTGGATCAACCCCCACCGACTCACTCTCCACACCATCGCGCACGAACTGACCCACCTGCTCCAGAACGAGGGCCATGTTCCCGGTGGCGAGAAAGCCGCCGACCTCTTCGCCCTCGCCCGTCACTCGATCTTGGTCGACGACCTGCCGTGTTACCTGCGTTCGCCGCGGTCGCTGAAGCATGCGTGGCTGACGCGTCGGGCAGATGTCTGTCGGCTTCTCCACCGCACAGCTCGCGATGCCGTCGCCGCCCGCGCGAGCGGCGTGCGGACGTATCTCGTGTGGTTCGAGACCGAGTTGGAAGCGCGGTGGGAGCGGGAGAGGTTCGTGGACGCCGCGCCGGAGGCGGCAAGTCAGGAGACGTTGTTCGGAGCGCGGGTCTCGAGCGACGCCTAGGGGCGGCAGCCGATGAGCGCGCGCACCCGCGCCCGGCTTCCCAACCGAAGCAGAAAGAGCCCCCGCGCGTTCGGCGCGGGGGCTCTTCGCTACTCAGACTGTTTCAATCCACCTCGCTCGCTGCTGCGCAGCGAGACTCGGTTTTACCGCAGTACCGTCACACCCCGCGACAACCGTCCCTCGGGCGTATCGAGCACGTAGTAGTACACGCCGCTGGCGACCGAGCGGCCGGTGGCGTCCGCGCCGTCCCAGGTCACAGTGTGCGAGCCGGCCGCGAAGCTGCGATCGGCGAGCGACTGGACGAGGCGTCCGCTCGCGTCGTAGATCGCGGCGCGGATCTGCATCTCGCTCGCGAGGGCGAACTGCACGCGGGTCTGGCTCGTCGTCGGGTTGGGCGAAGCCGGCGCCAACTGGATCGACGTCGTGCGGACGACGTCGGGCACGTTGGTCGGGATCGGGTTCGGGAAGCGCTGGATCTGGCCGCGGATCTCTCCGCCGCCGAACGCCGCCGAGTGGATGTTGAAGTAGGTGCGTCCCGCCAGGACGTTCGCGCGGTTCGCGGCGCCGAACGCCCAGACTCCCTGCTTCCGCGCGCCGAGCGGCAAGGCGAGCAACACACCAGCGTTCGCTCCTGGAGGCGCGAATCCGTGGATGTGCGCCGCGCTCTCGGCCGCGACGAGCCCCTGGTGACGGAGATCAAAGCCGAGCAGGTTGTTGTCGCCGTCATAGCTGACGAGCGCCAACCCGGCGGCCGGCGATCCGGTCGGGGGCACTTCCTGCTGATTGTCGATCGGAACAACCATCGGCACGATCTGGGCGCGGATCTCGCCGCCGCCGAAGACCGCGGAGTGGATGTTCACGTAGGTGCGTCCCTCGAGGATCGCCATCTCGAACGCGTCGGGATAGACCCAAGCGCCGATCTTCGGGCTACCCAAGGGAAGCGCAAAGAGTGCGCCCGCGTTCACGCCCGGCATCGCGATGCCGTGGATATGCGCCGCGGTCTCGGCGCCGGCGAGCCCGCCGAACGCGATGTGGTAGTTCAGCGTGTTCGTGACCGTGTCGATCGTGAAGACGCCCCAGCCGGCGCCGCCGCTACCGTTGGGCGGAACTTCTTGGCCGCCGTCGAGCTGCGCGTTGAGCGGAACGACCTGGCCGCGGATCTCACCGCCGCCGAAGACAGCGCTGTGGATGTTCACATAGACCAATCCGGCGAGGATGTTGGCTTCCTGCGCTTCCACGTAGTTCCAGACGCCCGCCTTGACGTTTCCGGCGGGGAGCGCGATGAGGACGCCTGCGTTCGCGCCCGGCGCCGCCATCCCGTGGAAGTGAGCCGCTGATTCCGCTCCGAGCAGTCCGTTGTAGACAATGCGATAGGTCACGGTGTTCGCGTCGGTATCGATCGTGAACTGTCCGCCGCCAATGGCCGGCGATGCGTTCGGCGGCACTTCCTGGGTCCCGTTGAGGACGGCGCTATAGATGAACTCCGCCGCATCCGCGCTGTGTGAGATGCCGAACGCGAGCGCCGCCGTGGCGACGAGCGTCGGGAAGAACGCGGAACGGTTCCGCTGGATGGCTGGAGAACTGCTGGGATTCATAGACGAATCTCCCTCTCATTGAATGAGCAAACGGGGGTGTCTGGGGCGCGACCCCCTCGCCCCGGCGGGGGTTGCATCGCGGGCGGACAAAGGATAGCGCGAAAATTGCGCCTCCTCAAGGCTGCGTCGTGAGATCGGCCATTTCTCCGCCTCCCGGGGGAAGCGCATCGAGACGACGGCGCCCGTGTTAGTCTGCGCGCCATGCGGCTGGCCCTACCCGATCTGCTGAGCACCCGCCGCGGGCGACTGACCGCTTTCTTCCTCCTCTACGTGACCGAAGGGATTCCCCTCGGCTTCACCGCCACCGCGATCGGCACCCAGATGCGCCGTCAGGGGCTCACGCCCGACGTGATCGGCGCATTCGTCGGCTCGCTCTATCTGCCCTGGGCGTTCAAGTGGGCGGCGGGGCCGTTTGTCGACACTTTCTATTCCGACCGGTTTGGTAGGAGAAGGCTCTGGATCTTCCTGATGCAGCTCGGGATGGTCGCCACTCTGCTGATCGCGCTGCCGATCAACTACACGACGCAGCTCGGCCTCTTCACGATGATCATTCTCGCGCACAACGCGTTCGGCGCCACGCAAGACGTCGCTATCGACGCGCTCGCCGTGCAGGTGTTGCCCGATCACGAGCGCGGCACGGCGAACGGGTTCATGTTCGCGGGCGCCTCCGTCGGCCAGGCGATCGGCGGATCGGGCGTGCTCTTCCTCTCAGGGGTCGTCCCGTTCCACATGACCTATCTGTTCGTGGTGGCCGCGATCCTGGTGGTGACGATCTTCGTCGTGCTGCCTCTGAAGGAAACGCCCGGTCCCGCCAAGCCGAAGTCCGCCGAAGGCGCGCTGACCGCCGTCGGACGCGAGCTCTGGGTGTTCCTGCGCGATTCCTACCGGGCGTTCACCGGCTCGCGCGCCGCTATCGTCGGCGTGATCGTCTCGTTGCTGCCACTCGGCGCGTACGCGCTGAGCCTGGCGCTGCAGTCGAATCTGGCGGTCGAGTTGGGCTTCACCGACAACCAGATCGCGCAGCTCAACCTGTGGTCGACGGTGATCTTCGCCTTCTCCTGCGTCTCGGGCGGATGGCTCTCCGACCGTTTCGGCCGACGCCGCATGCTGGCGCTCTTCGTCTTCCTCACGGTCATCCCCACGCTCTGGCTCGGCTGGACGATGCAGCAAGCCGGGTGGATCGCTCCGATCGTGCTCGACCAGCCGAATCGGCCGACCCCGTCGCCCGCCCTCGTGGCCACATTCTGGGCGGCCGTGCTCGCGTACAACGTGTTCCAGGGGCTCTACTACGGCGTCCGCTCCGCGCTCTTCATGGATGTGACGACGCCCGCCGTCGCCGCGACCCAGTTCACCGCCTACATGGCGATGGCGAACCTGGTCATCACCTACTCGTCTTGGTGGCAGGGGCTCTCCATCGTGCGCTGGGGCTATCCCGTCACCCTCGGACTCGACGCCGCCGCCGGGCTGATCTGCCTGTTGTTCCTGCCGTTGATGTCGCTGAGGCCCAAGGTCTCGCCCGCGCTCCTCTCCTCGAAACTGAGCTGAACTGAGCGGAGCTGAGCGGAGCTGAGCTGAACTGAGCGGAGCTTCGGCCGAGTCAGCCGAGTCGGCTGATTCACCGATTCTCCTCTCCCCGGTGCAGCCGCGCCCCCAACCGCCCGATCCCAGAGAGACCGGCGCCCGCTAGTCGGCCGCCGCTTGCCCGCCGGATCTCCGCCCGGGCCGCCGACCGTTTCTATCTGGGAGCACGACATGAGAACAACGGCCGGAGTCGCCCGCAACTTGTTGTTGTGGACCATGCTACCGCTACTCACGGCCTGGCTTTGCTCCGGCTGCTCCGAGGACGGCGGGACCCAGCCGCCGGTCCCCCGCCTCGACAAGGGGACGCTCGACTTCGGCCAGGTCGCCGTCGGCCAGTCGGCCGAACGCAGCTTCACGGTGCGCAACGAAGGGGGCGGAACGCTCGGCGGCCGGATCCGCGCCACGTGCGACGACTTTTCCGTCGTCGAAGGCGGAGGGCTCTTCGCCCTCGAGAGCGATCAGGCGCTCCAGGTGACCATCCGGTTCCAGCCGACCTCCGCGGGACCCAAAACCTGCCAGATTTCGACCGGCGATGACGCGCTCGGCTCGGTGCGGTGCGACGGGACCGGCTTCGCGGAGGTCGTGACCGGGCCATGCTGCGCTCCCACCGGGAGCTGCACACTGACTTCCAGCGTCGAGTGCCGCGCTCCGAACAGTTGGGGCGGCCCCGGCGCGACATGCGAACCGAACCCGTGCGCCGAACCAACCGGATCGTGCTGCGCGTTCGACGGCGCCTGCACGCTCACGACCCAGTCGAACTGCACCGGCGCCTGGACGATGCTCGGCCCTTGCGACCCAAATCCGTGCGAGTTGCCGACCGGCGCGTGCTGCGCCACGGGCGGCGTCTGCACCATCACGACTGATCGACAGTGCGTCGGCGAGTGGACGATCTTCGCCGACTGTGACCCGAACCCCTGTCCGCAACCGCCATCCACGGGGGCCTGCTGCGCATCCGATGGCGTCTGCACGATCACAACCGAGGCGTCGTGCGTGGGCGCGAGTACCTGGCGCGGCGCCGACACCGTTTGCTCGCCGAATCCGTGTGAACAACCGCCGGCCACCGGCGCCTGTTGCGCGACCGACGGATCTTGCGCGATCACAACCGAAGCATCGTGCGCTAGTACGAGCGTCTGGCAGGGCGCGGAGACGGACTGTTCGCCGAATCCCTGTCCTCAGCCGCCAGCGACCGGCGCCTGTTGTGCATCGGACGGCGCCTGCGGCGTTACCACCGAAGCCGGCTGCTCGCCCTCGAGCACATGGACCGGGGCGGGAACCGACTGTTCGCCCAACGCCTGCCCACAACCGGCGCCGACCGGCGCCTGCTGCGCGCCGGATGGCGTCTGCACCGTCACGACGCATGCTGCGTGCACGGGCGGCGCCAGTGTGTGGCTCGGCGCGGCCGTCGGCTGTGCGCCGAACCCGTGCGTTCAGCCGATCGGCGCCTGCTGCGCGCCCGACGGAGTTTGCATCGTCAGGACCGAGGCGGAGTGCGACGGTTCGAGCAGTTGGATGGGCGCCGCGAGCGATTGCTCGCCCAACCCGTGTCCGCAGCCGAGCACGATCGGCGCCTGCTGCGCGACGGATGGTTCCTGCACGATCACGACCGAGGCGTCGTGCGTCGTCGGAAGCGACTGGCGCGGAGCGGACACGTTCTGCTCGCCGAATCCGTGTCCGCAGCTGCCCGCGACCGGCGCCTGTTGTGCGACCGACGGACTCTGCACGGTGACGACCGACGCGGCGTGCGCGCAGTCCAGCATTTGGCAGGGCGCAGACACTGATTGCTCGCCGAATCCCTGCCCGCAACCGCCCGCGACCGGCGCCTGCTGCGCGCCGGACGGACTCTGCACCGTAACGACCGACGCGGCGTGCGCGGAGTCGAGTAGCTGGCAGGGCGCAGACACTGATTGCTCGCCGAATCCCTGCCCGCAACCACCGGCCACCGGCGCCTGTTGCGCACCGGACGGCGTCTGCACCGTGACCACCGATGCGGCGTGCGCGGAGTCGAGTAGCTGGCGCGGCGCGGACACCGACTGCTCGCCCAATCCGTGTCCACAGCCGACCGGCGCCTGTTGTACAACGGTCGGCGGTTGCACAGTGAAGACAGAAGCGGCCTGCGCGTCGCCGAGTGTCTGGCAGGGCGCGGGAACCGATTGTTCGCCGAATCCCTGCGTCGTGAGCGGCGCCTGCTGCGCGCCCTCCGGCGTCTGTTCGATCACCACTCCCGGCGCTTGCGCCGAGCCGAGCATCTACATCGGAGCGGGGACCGATTGCGCGCCGATCCCGTGCGTGGCGACAGGGGCCTGTTGCACGCCGGCGGGCGGATGTCTCGTCACGACCGAGGCGAGCTGCGCTCAGGCCAACGACTGGCAAGGCCCGGGGACAGACTGCACTCCGAATCCCTGCCCGCTGCCGACCGGGGCGTGCTGCGCCCCCGCGGGAACGTGCGCGATCACGAGTGAAGCGGCCTGCCTCACGCCGAACACTTGGGAAGGCGCGGACACTGATTGTTCCCCCGTCCCCTGCAATCCGACTGGCGCCTGTTGCGCACCGGGGGGGAGCTGCACGATCACGACCGATGCGGCCTGCGTCGGCTCGAGCAGTTGGGAAGGCGCGGGGACCGACTGCGCGCCGAATCCCTGTCCCCAACCGGTCGGCGCCTGCTGCGCGCCGGTCGGGACCTGCACCATCACGACGCAGGGGAACTGTGCTTCCGGCAGCGTCTGGCGCGGCGCGAACACGAACTGCGCGCCGAATCTCTGCGTCCCCACCGGCGCTTGTTGCGCGGAGTCCGGCGCGTGCACGGTGACAACCGAAGCGGCCTGCACCGGATCGAGCGTCTGGGAGGGCCCGGGAACCGACTGTTCCCCGAACCCGTGCCCGCAACCGACCGGCGCCTGTTGCGCCCCCTCGGGATCGTGCGCGGTCACGACGTTCGGCGCGTGTCCCAGCTCCAGCAGTTGGCAGGGCGCCGACACCGACTGCTCGCCGAACCTCTGCGTGCCGACCGGCGCTTGCTGCGCGCCTGCCGGGACCTGCGCTCTCACCACGGAAGCGGCCTGTGATCCGGCCAACGACTGGATCGGACCGGGCTCCGATTGTTCGCCGAATCCCTGTCCTCTGCCGACCGGCGCCTGCTGCGCTCCCTCCGGCGCCTGCACCGTGACGACCGAGTCGGTCTGTCCTTCGTCCAGCAGTTGGCAAGGGATGGACACGAATTGCGCGCCGAATCTCTGCGTGCCGATCGGCGCCTGCTGCACACCCGCCGGGACATGCAGCGTCACGACGGAGGCGGCCTGTTCGCCGAGCAACACCTGGTTGGGCGGCGGCGCCACCTGTGCGCCGAATCCGTGCCCGCAACCGACCGGCGCCTGCTGCGCTCCGGCGGGAACTTGTACAGTGACGACGCAGGCGGCGTGCGTCGGTCCGAACAGTTGGCAGGGCGCGTTCACCGATTGCGATCCCAACCCATGTCCGCAGCCGACCGGCGCGTGCTGCGCTCCCGCCGGGACATGCACCGAGACGACGCAGGCGGCCTGCGTCGGTCCGAATGCGTGGCAAGGGGCGGGCGCCGAATGCACGCCGAATCCCTGTCCCGCTCCGACCGGCGCGTGCTGCGCACCCGCCGGGACATGCACCGAGACAACCCAGGCGCTCTGCGTGGGACCGAGCGCGTGGCAGGGTGCGGGTACCGACTGCTCGCCGAATCCCTGTCCGCCTCCGACGATCACGCTGAGCCCGACGTCGCTTCCGAGCGGCACGGTGGGCGTCGCATACAACCAAACCGTGACCGCGAGCGGAGGCACGGCGCCGTACACGTTCGCCGTGACGGCGGGCGCCCTCCCGACTTCGCTGAGCCTGGCGAGCGGCGGCGGTCTGACCGGGACGCCGTCGGCGGCCGGCACGTTCAATTTCACGATCCAGGCGACCGACGCCAACACCTGGGCCGGAACTCGCGCCTATGCGATCACCGTGTCGACGGTCGCGCTCGACCTGAGTGTCCCCACCGTCTATATCACCCAGTCGACGCAGACCCCTGCGTTCAACGTCCCGCTGGTCGCGAACCGCGACGGATACCTACGCGCCTTCGCCATCGCCGCGCAGTCGAACAGCGCGACGCCGCAGGTGCGCGTGCGCATCTACAACGCCAGCGACGTCCTGGTGCAGACCTACACGCTGAACGCGCCCGGCGCCTCGACTCCGACCTCGGTCAACGAAGCCACGCTCACCAGCTCGTGGAACCAGCTCATCCCCGGAAGCCTGTTGCAGCCCGGCTACTCGCTGCTGGTCGACGTCGACCCGAGCGCCCTGCTCTCCGAGAGCAACGAAGGGAACAACACCTGGCCTGTCTCGGGAACGCCGCACGACCTCGACGTGCGCGATCTCCCCGCGCTCGAGATGACGTTGGTGCCGGTGACGACGGGCGCAGGCACCGGCAACGTGACGGGCGGCAATGCCGCGTCGTTCATGGATTACACGCGCCGCGTGCAGCCGATCCCCGACTACACCGTGCAGGTGCGCGCCGCCATGAACAGCGCCGCCGCCCCCGCCTCCAACGGCGACGGTTGGATCACGGTGCTGAACGAAGTGACCGCGCAACGCACGGCGGACGGCAGCAGTCGCCACTACTACGGCGTCTTGAAGGTCGCCTACGGCTCGGGCGTGGCCGGACTGGGCTGGATCGGCTACCCGGTCGCGATCGGCTGGGATTATCTGCCGAGCGGCTCGTGGACCATGGCGCACGAGATCGGACACAACTGGAACTACGGCCACACCGCCTGCACCGGCGGCGAGAGCGGCCCCGACCCCGGCTACCCGTACGGTGGCGGCATCATCGGTGCCTATGGCTACGATCTCTGGACCTCGACCCAGAAGGACAAGACCACGACCAAGGACCTGATGAGTTATTGCAGTCCTCAGTGGATCAGTGACTACACGTACAAGAAGATCCTGACCTACCGCGTGTCGATTCCGACGGCGCTGCGCGGCCTGATGGAAATCCGCGCCGCCGAAGAGCCGTGTCTGCTGATCTGGGGAACCGAGAAGAACGGCGCGATCGCCCTGGAGCCCGGGTTCCTGATCTCGACTCGTCCGCAGGCGCCAATTCCGGGGCCGTACCGCGCGCAGGGACTCGATGACTCGGGACGCGTCCTCTGGTCGCAGGACTTCGGCTTGATGGAGACCAGCCATCCGACCGATCCCGCGGCGGGATTCTGCTTCGCCGTTCCGATGTCGGCCGAACTCCTCGACCGGACGTCCGCGCTGCGCGTGGTGCGCGGCGGTCAGGAAATCGTGCGCCGCGTCGCCGCGAAGCCTTCGGCCACGCGGAGCTTCCGTCAGACGCCGGCCGTGATGTCGATGACGCGAGCGGGCGCGAACGGCGTCGACTTCAACTGGGACGCCTCCAGCGCACCGGTCGTGATGGTCCGTGATCTCGATCGGGATGAGGTGATCGGCTTCGCGCGCGGCGGGGCGATGCGGCTCTCGACCACGTCGCGGCGTCTCGAACTGCTCTTCTCGGACGGCGTGCACACGCGCACACAGCAGTGGACCGCGCCGTAACGGCGGCGCCGCGGCCCTGCGGCCCCGGCGACTCAGAGCAGCCGGGAGCCGCCGCGGGTGATCTCTTCGAAGGCCGATTCGAGCGACCCGTCGAGCACGCGCACGCGCCGGACCGAGAGCCCCAGTCGCGCGATGCACGCAGTCAGCTCGCGATAGGCGACGGTCGGCTCGACCGTCATGAACGTGATCTCGTCCGGACCGGTGAGGGCGATCTCGCGGACGTGCGCCATCTGCAGGAGCGCGCCGCCCAGCGCGCGCGGGTCGGCCAGCTCCACCGCGATCCGGTGCGGATGTCGGTCGCGCAGATCGTGCAACAGCGCTTCGACGCGCCCGAGCCCGAGCAACCGTCCGCGCGCGAGCACGGCGACGTGATCGGTCAACGATTCGATCTCGTGCAGCACATGCGACGAGACGACGACCGTCCGCCCTTCCTCTCCCAGCCGCGCGATCTGATCGCGGAGCGCGCGACGGCTCGGCGGGTCGACGCCGAGGAACGGTTCATCCAGCAGCACCAGCGGCGCGTCCACCGCCAGCGCCAGGCCGAGCTTCAATCGCTGACGCATCCCGCGCGACCACGAGCCGTACGAACGGTGCGCCGCGTCGCCGAGTCCGGAGAGATCGAGCGCGCGCGCCGCCGCCGAGCGCGCCGCCGCGCGGTCATGACCACGGGCGAGGAACGCGATCTCCAAGTTGGCGCGTCCCGAGAGATCACGATGGAACGATTCGCTCGCCGGAACGAGTGCGATCCGGGCGCGAACCGACGCGTCGGTGAACGGATCGCCCCCCAACACACGCACGCGTCCCTCGACCGGCGCGATCAGGCCGGTCAGCATGCGCATGAGCGTCGACTTGCCGCTGCCGTTCGGTCCGATCAAGCCGGTGACGCCGCGGTCGAGCCGGAGATCGAGACGACTGAGTCCGATGACCTCGCCGTAGAAGACGCTGACTCCGTCGAGCTGCACGACGGCAGGAGCTGGGCTCGCGGCGAGGTTCATGGCGTCATCTCGCGGCCGACGCGCGCGCGGGCGACGAGGAAGCCGGCGACGGCGTAGGTGATCAACGCGACCGCGCCGATCAGTCCGTCGCTGGCGTCGCCTTGACCGAAGAGCGAGGCGAGCAGCGCGCGGATAGCCGTGCTCGGGCCGATCGGCGCCGGATCCCGCAGCGAGATCAAACGCGCCGCGAGATCCGGCAGCGTGAAGGCGCCGATCGAGAGCAGGAGCGCTGTCCGCGCGCGTTTCACGGCCGCGCTGGGGCCGACGGCGACCCCCGCGTAGCCCGCGCCGACCAGCAGCGCAGCGAGCGCGACCTTCGAGACCATCGCTGCGCCCTGAGCCGCGGAGAGATCTCCGACCACGCTCATCCGCAAGAATGCGATGACGATGCCGGGAAAGAGCATCAGCGCGGCGGCCGGCGCCGCGACCGCGAGCAGCTTGCCGAGCACGTACTGCCACGGCTGCACGGGACGCACGCCGTAGAGGAAGATCACATCCTCGGCGCGATCGCGCGCGACCAGCGGCGTGCCGAGCGCCAGCGACAAGAGCGCCACCGGAATCGCCTGCGCCTGGAGGAATCGCAGCAGCGGGTCCCATCCCAAGTTCGTGCCGAAGGTCTGCTCCGCGAATATCTGCACCAGCAAGATGACGGCGAGAACGATGGGCGGGAGCAGACTTCCGAGGAAGAGGATCCGGACGAGACCGCGCCGCGCGGCCAGGCCGATCTCGCGCCGCGCGATCGTCGTCACGACATGACCAGCGGAGGGCGCGCTGCGCACGACCGGCGTCAGTGCGCCGTTCGCGCCGTTCGCGCCGCCGGACGCCGTCGACTCACCGAGGATGCGAGACACCCATCGCCTCCAAGACCGCGTCCTCGAGTTCCGGCGAGTCGCGGTCCAATCGACGCACCGCCGCGCCGCGCTCCGCGGCGAGACGCCAGAAGCTGGAGAGAGCCTCGGCGCCGCCGTCGAAGCGAAGGGAAGCCGCGCTGCCGGCCGCGGCATCGATAACCCGCGCCGCCACGCCGTTCGCCCCGAGCGCCGCGGCGAAGGCGTCATCGAGTCCCGGCCCTTCGGCGCTGAACTCGACGCGGCTCGCGCGCCGGAGAGAGTCGAGGCCTCCGCTGTATCCGACGGTTCCGGCGTCCAAGAGCAACAGCTCGTCGCAGACCGATTCGGCGTCGGGCAAGAGATGCGTGGAGAGCAACAGACGACGCCCGCCGTCGCGCAGTTCACGCAAGAGCGCGAGGAACTGCGCGCGCCCCGGCGGATCGAGTCCCACCGTCGGTTCATCCAGGATCAAGATCTCGGGATCGTGCACCAGCGCCATCGCGAGCTTGCAGCGCTGGCGCATGCCGGTCGAGTACTCGCGCGTGCCGCGGTAGCGCTCCTCGCCCACTTCGAGCGCATCGAGCGCCCGGTGCGCGCGGCGCAGCGCCTCGCGTCGCGCCAGGCCCGAGAGCATTCCGGAGAAGACGACCGCTTCCACGCCGGAGCCGCCGGGAAAGATGCCCGCCTGCTCCGCCATGACACCGGCGCGGGCGCGGAGTTCACGCGCGTCCCGCGGCACGTCGAGCCCGAGCACCCGGATCTTGCCGCGATCTGGACGCAAGACGCCGAGGAGCGCGCCGATGAGCGTCGATTTGCCCGCGCCGTTCGCTCCGACGAGACCGACCGCGCGTCCGACCGCCGACACCGTCACGCCATGCAGGACCGGACGTCCTCCGCGCGAGAGATGCAGGTCTTCTACCTGGATCCACGGCGTCCTCATCCGCAGAGCTCCGGCAGATCGCGCCGCGAGAAGAGGCGCATCGTCCAGCCGATCGCGAGCGAGGAGACGGCGAGCAGCACCAGCGCGGAGACGACCGGTGCGACGCTTACCGTGTCGACTTGGATCGGGAGCTGATAGCTCGGCGAGCGGCCGAGCAGAGAGCCGACATGGAACGACGGCGCGAGCACGCGGATCGAAAACGGAAGTTGCGCGAGCGGCTGATCCACCAGGAAGTAGAGCGCGAGCGCGCTGACCAGGCCGCGCTGCGAGACGAGATGCAGCAGCCCGAAGAGCGCGACATACGCGCAGGCGCCCAGCACGATGGCGAGACACTCGCGTCCCCAATCGCCGCTGCGATCAGCCGTCATCAGGAAGAGCGCCGCGCTCGCGACAAGTGCGCCGAGCGCGACGAGCGCGACCGTCCAGAGGGTCCGTCCCAACGCGAGACTTCCCCGTGAGACCGGGCCGAGCAGCGGATAGAGCAGCGTGCGCTGGGTCAGCCCTTCGCGGATCGGGAGCTCGGCCAGGAGCGCGGCGGCGATCGGAACGGCCACGACCGGAATCGCGCGACGCAAAGCGTCGAGCGACTCCGCCGTCAGGAGCCCGATCGCGCGAAGCGTGGCTACGACGCCAGTGACCGCGATCGCCGCCAGCACGGTGATCCGCAGCGAACGGGCCGAGGCGAGCGGGAGCAGGAAACCAGCGCTGACCGACCGAAGGCTTTCGCGGCTGAAGGCGTCGCGCATCAGGCTGGCTGTCTCCGGCTGAGAGGTGTGGGTCGATTCCGGACGGGCGGTACGCGGGTCATCGCCCGAGGTTGCCTCGAATTCCCGAGCGATAGCATCGCCGCTTCCCACCGGCGCGTCGATTGGCGATCTTCTCCCCCGCCCGTGCGCTCCGCCGGGCAAGGAGGTTCGATGCGCATCCTGGTCCTCGGCGGCACGAAGTTCGTCGGTCGCCACTTCGTCGAAGCCGCGCTCGCCCACGGGCATGATGTCACGTTGTTCCACCGAGGCAAGACGAACCCAGGTCTGTTCCCCGGGCTCGACGAGCGGATCGGCGACCGCGACGGCGATCTCGCGGCGCTGGGCGACGATACCTGGGACGCCTGCGTCGACACTTGCGGCTATGTCCCGCGAATCGTGCGCGCCTCGGCCGCCGCGTTGGCGCCGCGCGTGGTCACCTACACCTTCGTCTCGACACTCTCCGTCTTCCGCGAGTTCACCGCGCACAACCAAGATGAGAACGCGCCGTTGGGCGTGATCGACGACCCGACGGTCGAGGTGATCAACGCCGAGACCTACGGTCCGCTCAAGGTGCTCTGCGAGCAAGCCGTGCAAGACGAGTTCCCCGGCGGCGCGCTCATCCTCCGCCCGGGAGTGATCGTCGGTCCGTTCGATCCGACCGATCGATTCACCTACTGGGTGCGGCGCGGCGCACAAGAGGGGGACATCCTCGCGCCCGGCCGGCCGGAGCGACTTGTACAATTCATCGACGCTCGCGATTTCGCCGACTTCATGCTCGCGCGGATCGAGGACGGCACGACCGGCACGTACAACACCGTCGGACCGCAGCCGCCCTGCAGCATGCGCGCCCTGCTCGAGACCTGCCAGAAGGTGGGCGGAGGCGGTGGCTCGCTCGTCTGGGCGAGCGAGAAGTTCCTCGAAGAGGCCGAGGTCAAACCGTGGAGCGAGATGCCGCACTATCTGCCCGGCTCCGATGACACTTTCGACTGCCGTAGGGCCGTGGCGCTCGGTCTGCGCTTCCGCTCGGTGGAGACCACCGTGCGCGACACCCTGGCGTGGGATCGCACGCGTTCCTGGGACGCGCCGATGGCGGCCGGCGTCTCGCGCGAACGTGAGGCGCAGATCCTGACGAAGTGGAGAAGCGAGGCGCGCGGCTAGCCAGTTTCGCCGCTCCGCGCGCCTCTGTTCTCGTGTCGCCTTCTTCGGCGGCGACTCAGCTCTTCTTCGCGCCGCGCGGCGCTCGCTTCTTCGGAGACACCGCCGGGGTCACAGCCGGGGTCACAGCCGGGGTCACAGCCGGGGTCACAGCAGCTTCGCGAACGACCGGCGCGCGCCGCGGCGCCGGCTTCGGAGCGTCCGGCGCAACCGGCGGCGTCAGCGTGATGCGTCCCCCGACGGCAGGCGCTTCCGCGCGCGCCACCACGCCTCGGCGGCGAGCGAAGAGGAACTGCAGCGCGAGGTGCGCGCGCATCGCCGCCGCCTCGTCCGAATCGGAGAGAGACGGGAAGGCGGTGAAGAGCAGGTCGTCGCCCGTGGCGTAGCCGACGCGCGCGAGCAGATCCCGCAGAACGCGCGCCGCCGCAAAGGTCTCGCGCGACGTTCCGCCGTCGATTGCGATGACGAGCGGCCGACGCGCCTGCGTCTCGATCAATCCGCGCACCTCATCGGTCGGCGCGAATCGACCCGCCAGACAGGCCACCTTGCCGAAGACCTGCGGATAGGCCCACGCGGTCTCTAACGCGATGGCCGCGCCTAACCCGCCGCCGACGATCGCGCTCTGCTCCGCGCCCATCCGCGTGCGATAGAGCGTGTCGATGCGCGGCTTGAGTTCGTCGGCCATGAAACGGACGAAGTCCGCGTGCCCGGGCTGGACTTCCTCGCCGCCGCCGAGCGGATGCACCGCGACCACGATGAGATCCTCGAAGGCAGAGAACGATGTCAACAGACGCGCGGTCTCGGAGAGCTTGTTCGCTTCCTGGTGGAACAACGCACTGACGCCGTCGACCAAGTAGACCGTCGGATAGCGGCGGAGCGTGTTCTCACCGTAGCCGGTCGGGACGAAGACGCGGATGTGGTGGGTCGCGCCGCGAGTAGAGGCGAGGGTGAACGGTTCACTCACGGTGACGCCGTTCGGATCGAAGAAACGCGGAAACACCTCGGTCGGCCCCTCGGACAGCGTGGCGGTGAAGTTCTCGCCCAACGCCCAGTGCTCCTCGCCGTCCTTGGTCAGGACCGGCTTGAAGGCCAGCGTCTCGCGGGTGGCGCGAATGCGGAACTCATGTCCACGGCCGTCCTCGTCGCTCGTCACCGGCTCGAAGTCGTGCGTCCAGTCGAGGTCAGTGCGGAGCGTGAGCGCGCCGCTCTCCACCGGATAGCGGACGCGAATATGTACTTCTCTCGTATCACTCATCGATATCTCCTGCTCTGTACGCTCTCGCGGCCGCGTCGGTCCAAATCTGTGTCGGTTGGTTGCGCCCGGCTGTCCTCGGCGGGACG
Organism: uncultured bacterium; assembly: GCA_964631125.1. Taxonomy (GTDB): domain Bacteria; phylum Eisenbacteria; class RBG-16-71-46; order CAIMUX01; family CAIMUX01; genus CAZVYN01. The sequence goes on from CAZVYN010000029.1 coordinate 44,024, forward strand.
GTAAGAATCTGGGCGGGATGGAAGTGGATTGGGATGAGAACGACGATCCTCCAGTCGTTCTGCTCCAGTGAGCCGCTCCCGCACCGTGCGTCAGCATCCGTTCTGGCCCGTGACGAAGCGCGGAAGATGGCAGAAGTCGGCGAAACGTCAAGCATAGTTTCCGTGAACAGATCGAACAGCGCTCACGATCAGATAAAGCGCGAGCGAGAGCAGCAGCAGGGCGGCGATCCCGTTGAGACCGGCGACGTCAAGTCCGCGAGCCGCCCCGAGATTCTCCAACGCGAGCCGCCCGAGAGCCCACATCGTGATGGTGAGGACGAAGAGCATCGGCCAGAGCGTGAAGGCGAGTCTCTGACCTCGTTGGCGCAACCAGAGCGTGACGATCAGGAGCGTGAGCGCGGCGAGCAGTTGATTCGACGCGCCGAAGAGGACCCAGAACTTCGACCAGGACCCTCTCCCAGCGACACTGAGGAAATAGACCGACGGTCCGATGGTGAACGCGGTCGCGAGGGTCGCGCCAAGGCGGCTTCGCCATCCGAAGAGTTCTTGCAGGATGTAGCGACCGAGACGGGTGCAGACGTCGAGTGTGTCGAAGACGAAAGTAGAGAACGCCATCGCGCCGAAGGTGATCGCGAACGGTAGACGTTCTTCGCCGAGCACGATCGTGAGGAAACGTCCGATTCCTTGTCCATAGATGGTCCCTGGCGCGAGTCCGCTGAGTGCGGCGGGCGTGGCGATCATGACGGTGACGAGCGCGATGAAGGCGACGAATCCTTCGCTCAACATCGCGCCGTATCCGACCGGCCGCGCATGCGATTCGTGCTCGAGCTGTTTCGACGTCGTTCCTGAACAGACGAGCCCATGGAATCCCGAGCAGGCGCCGCACGCGATGGTCACGAACAGGAACGGGAAGAGCGCGCCGGTGAGACCGCCGGCGTCCCACGTCTTGAAGGCAGGCTGTTCGATTGTGTATCCGCCGAAGAAGATCCCGATCACCCCGCAGGCGAGCGCGCTGTAGAGGACAAAGCCGCCGAGATATCCGCGCGGTTGCAGCAGCAGCCAGACCGGCGTCATCGAGGCGAGCGCACAGTACCCGAGGATGAGCAACGCCCAAGTCCTGTGATCGAGCACGAGCAGGTGCGAGAGCGACATGCCGATCCAAGAGACGCCGAAGGTCGCGGGCACGAAGATGAGCGTGACGAGCCAGAGCGGCGGGCGGAGGAAACGCTGCACGAGGCCGAGCGTGAGGGAGAGGAGGAGGTAGAGGACGGAAGCGGCGGCGACGGCGCCGCCGGGGCTGAAGGCGGCGGCGGCGGCGGGGGCGCTCCGCGTCGCGTGACGCAATTCGTCCGTGCCGGCGACGAAGCTGGCCGCCGTGATGTCCGTGAACGCGACCGAGACGTAGATCAGCGCGATCCAGATGAAGCCGAGCATCGCGCGGCCGGCGCCGGTCCCCAGTTGCTCGCGTGCGATCTCTGCGACCGACTTGGCGCCGTGTCGGACCGACATGACCAAGCTCGAGAAGTCGTGGACTGCGCCGATGAGCACCACACCCAGACCGATCCAGAGCAGGCAGGGACCCCAACCGAAGACCTGCGCGGCCAGAATCGGTCCCGCGATCGGCCCGGCGGCCGCGATCGCGGAGAAGTGTTGTCCGAAGAGATAGAACGGCTTGGTCGGCACGAAGTCGACGCCGTCATTCAGCGCTTCGGCCGGCGTGCGGCGCGTGTCGTCCAACCGGAACTGGCGCGCGATCCACGCGCCGTAGAAGCGGTAGCCGAGCGCGAGGAAGAGAAGGAACGCGACGGCGATGAGAGGCAATGACATGACGCGCGGCAT
>CAZVYN010000030.1:0-7279 GCA_964631125.1 uncultured bacterium
CGCGCTTGTGAAAAATGGTGCAACTCGTCGCGCGACGAGTTGCACCATTTTTCACAAGCGCGACCGGTTCATTCGGTTCGAAAAGCCCCGTCTAAGACGCCGCGTGAGACCTGAGCGTTCGCCGGATGCGCGCGAGCAGCAGCTCTTGCTGACGCGGAGTGTTGACCGTGAGTCGTGTTCAATCGTCCGCGAGACGCAGGAACGCGGCGGCCCGGAGATAGAAGATGCCCGGCTTCGGTTCGCGCAGTGCGGGGTGGCGGCGGATCTCCAGGCGGATCCGCTGCCGCAGCGGCTCGATCGTCTGGAACGTTTCGAGGGAGGCGTGTTTTATACAGGGTGGGTGAACGCGCTCGTGATGCTGACCTCGGACTCGATCACGTGGTTGTATCCGCAGAAAACGTCGGCGAGCAACGCCCCGATCACTCCGGCCTGCTTCGTCGCCACGTTCGCCGCCCCTCTCCGCATCCGAATCCAGGATCTCCATTCATCCACGAGCGATGAGGCCATCCACCCCCGAGCGATGAGGCGAGCCGATCCGCAGCGAGCGGAGGCAGGCGCCAGACTTCGAGGAATGACTCTTGGGCCGGACGCACTGGAGTTCGATACTCCCCCGTCACGACGCCGCGATGTCTACATTGGCTGAAGCGGAACCAGTCGCGGGGGCGCTCGGCGCGAGCGGGAAACGAGTCCGCGCTCGGTCAACAGGTCGCGGCGTTGCGAGCGCTGATCGCCGCGACGACGCCCGAGAACTGATCGCTACCCTTCCTGCTCCGCCGCCGGCAGGCCCGCCACCGGCAGGCCCGCCACCGGCAGGCCCGCCAACATCTCGAGCAACGCGGCGAGCTCCACCGGCTTGACCACGTGACCGTCGAAGCCGGCGTCGCGCGAGTTGACGCGGTCTTCGTCCTGTCCCCATCCGGTGAGGGCGACGAGGAAGATCTGCTTGCCCCAGGGCTCATGACGGAGCTTTCGCGCGACTTCGTAGCCGTTCAACTTCGGCAGGCCGATGTCCAGGAGGACTACCTCGGGCCTGATCTCGAAGGCCGACTTCACCGCCTCCTCCCCGTCATACGCAACGTGGGTCTCGTGCCCGGTGAGTTTCAACAACATCGCGAGTGAGTTGGCGGAGTCGCGGTTGTCGTCGACGACGAGAACTCGACGAGGGACGGTCGCCGCGGCCGATCTCTGGGTCGGCTCATCAGCCGCCAGCGACGCGGCCCCCAGAAGAAGCGGCAGCCGCACGATGAATTCGCTGCCCTGGCCGGACCCGCCGCTCTTGGCCTGCACCGTGCCGCCGTGCAGCTCGACCAGACTCTTGACCAGGGTCAGGCCGATGCCCAACCCGGTGACGGTGCGTTCCAACGACGTGTCGACCTGCGTGAACATGTCGAAGATGAACGGGAGCTTCTCGGCGGCGATTCCGATTCCGCTGTCCCGCACTCGGATCACGGCGTCGTCGCCTTCGCGGGCGGCCCTGATCTCGATCCGGCCGCCGCGCGCCGTGAATCGCGTCGAATTGTTCAGCAGGTTGACCACGATCTGGATCAATCGCATCGGATCCGCGTCGAACATCACCGGTGCGTCCGGCACGGTCACGGTGAGGGTCTGCTCGGCCAGTTCGATCGCGTCGCGATTTGCCTCGATGGCCCGGTGGACGATCGACGCCAGATCGACCCGCTCTCGTCGCAGCTCGATCTTTCCGCGACTGATGCGGCTCACGTCGAGTAGATCCTCGACCAGTCGAACCAACAGGCCCATCTGTCGCTCCATCATCTCGGAGGCGGAGCGCACCGCCTCGGGCAGACCCCCGGTCAGCCGCATGAACTGCAGAGCGTTGCGGATCGGCGCCAGCGGATTACGGAGTTCGTGCGCGAGAATGGCCAAGAACTCGTTCTTGCGACGGTCGGACTCGGAGAGCTCCGCGGCGTAGCGCCGCAATTCGTCGACGAGCCGCTTCTTCTCGGTCACATCTTCGATCGCCAACAGGATCAGCGGTTCGTCCTCGGCGGGCTGCATGAGCCGGCGCGCATTGAGCCGCATCGTCCTGAGCCCGAGATGCAGGAACTCGCGCTCCACTTCGAAGTCGGTCACCTGGTTGCGCTGTGGGAGGACCTCCTCGAGCAGGCGACGTAACTCGGGGATGTCCCAATGACGATGGCCGAGCTCGTAGAGCAGCTCGCCCTCGGTTTCGGTTGGCGTGGTGCGGAACGTGTAGTAGAAGGACCGACTGGCGCTGCGCACGATGAGGTTTTCGCCCAGGACGAGGAGCGGTTCTCTCACCGTCGCCACGATGCTCTCGGTGATGGTGTGCGCTCGTTTGAGCGCGTTGACATCGACCAGCATCACGATCACGCCGTCGATCTGGTTCTCCAGATTCCGATAGGGGCGCAGCCGCAACGAGTACCAGCGACCGCGTCGGTCGCGCACCTCGAGCGATTGAGGCTGCGCGGTGGCCAGGACTTCGCCCAGGAGCGGCGCCAACTCGGGGGGATCGTCGAGATTGAGTCGGACGTCGGCCAGCGGCCGGCCGACATCCCCGGGAATCAGGCTGAAGAGGCGCTCCGCCGGCGGCGTGAACCTGCGGATGCGCAGGTCCGGGCCGAGCATGATGATCGCGGCGTCGACGTTCCCGATGAGGTTGCGCAGGTCGGCGTTGACTCGATCCAGCTCGGTGTTGCGGTTCTGCAGTTCGGCGTTGACGGTGGCCAACTCCTCGTTGGTCGACTGGATCTCCTCCTTCGAGGTCTCCAGCTCTTCATTCGTGCTCTGCAACTCTTCGTTCGACGACTGCAACTCTTCGCCCGTCGACTGCAGCTCTTCGTTGACGGCCTCTTGCTGTTCGATGACGGACTGGAGGTGTTCGCGAGTGGCGAACAGCTCCTGCATGAGCCGAACGGAGTCGGAGTCGGAGTCGATGTCCGCGTCGGCGGCGCTCTCGGGGCCGACCGCGGCGAGACCGGACGGTTCCGTCGACCTCACGCTCGAAGTCGTCGCTCCCGCTGCTTCGAACAGGATGAGGAATCCGCGTTCACTCGTGGCCGTGGCCGGCAGCGGAATCACCTCGACAGCAACTGTCCGCGGGCCCGCGTCGGATTTGACATGCACCGCTTCCTGTCGGATCGTCGCTTTCTCGTTCTCGGCGCGCTGCACCGCCGTGCGAACCGTCGGCAGCAATCCTTCGCGGAGCATTCTGTCCAGGTTCAGGCTCGCCCTCCCCGGCGCGGGCGAGAGGTAGGGCGAGACGTCTCCGCGGTACTGCAAGATATCGAGCTCCGCCGACACGAGCACCGCCGGCGGGGCGAACTTCGACGAGAGAATTCGGTCTGCTTCCCGGTGCAGCTCGAGACCATCGCCCTGGCGGGCCGCGGTCGGAGTGAAGCGTGGCCGCGCCGCACTCTCCGCCGGGCGCGAGAACTGACCGCGTGCGGGATCGCCGCCGGCCTTCTTCGAGTAGATCCGATTCTTCGCGTCGAGCGCTTCGAAGAGGTTTCGGTAGAGGCCGATCGACTCGGAGCCGCCGAGCCAGAGGAAACCGGTCGCCTTGAGTCCGAAGTGCACCGTGGCCAGGACCTTCGATTGCAGCGGCGGCTCCAGGTAGATGAGGAGATTCCGGCAACTGATCAAGTCGAGGCGGGAGAACGGCGGATCGGACAGGACGTTGTGTCGCGAGAAGACACAGACGTCGCGAATCGACTTGGCGATCCGGTAGCGACCGTCGATCGGGGTGAAGAAGCGCTCCAACCGTTCCGGCGACAGCCCTCGGACCGCGTCCACGCTGTAAACCCCCGCGCGCGCCGTGTCGATGCTGTTGGAGTTCAGATCCGTGGCGAAGATCTGTAACGGAACGGTCACCTTCGCCGCGGTGCAGAACTCCGCATACGCGATGGCGATCGAGTAGACCTCCTCCCCCGTCGAACAGCCGAGCGTCCAGACGCGAATCGGCTCGTGGCGAGAGCGGTCTTTCGTCAGTGACGGGAAGACTGTTTCCTCGAGCGCGCGGAAGGACTCGGGATCGCGGAAGAAACTGGTCACGCTGATCAAGATGTCTCGGTAGAGCGCGTCCAACTCTGCCGGATTCCGTTTCAGGAACTCGACATACTCCTCGAGCCCCTCCTTCTTCTCCAAGACCATACGGCGCGTGATGCGGCGGTAGAAGGTGTTGAACTTGTAGTTGCGGAAGTTGACGCCGCTGGCGTCCTCGAGCAGATGCACGATCTCGTCGAGGGCGGCGGCGCCGCTCGACTCTCGGGCCAACGCCTCGAAGTCGGTCAGCCGACTGAGACCGGCGAGTTCGCGCGCGATCGCCGTCGGCGAGAGCACGAAATCGACGCAGCCCGACGCCACGGCGCTCTTCGGCATGCCGTCGTGTTCGGCCGACGCATCCTGGGCAAACGTGATGCCTCCTTCGGCCTTGATCGCCTTCAGGCCGATGGTGCCGTCGGAGGCCGTGCCCGAGAGAATGACCCCGAACGCCAGGTGATGGCGGTCGGCCGCCAGGGAGAGAAGGAACTCATCGATCGGAAGGTGGAGTCCGCCTCCTTCTTCGCGCGGCTCGAGCCGGAGAACACCGTCGATGATCTGCATGCTCATGCCGGGAGGGATGACGTAGACGTGATCGGGCTCGACTATCGTCTCGTCGTTCACCTCGGTCACCGGCATCGCGGTGGCGCGAGAGAGGATCTCGGCCAGCGCGCTCGGGTGGGAACGCGCGAGATGCTGGACGAGGACGAACCCGAGCCCGCTCTCGGTGGGGAGCGCGCTGAGCAATTGCGTGAAGGCCTCGAGCCCCCCGGCGGAGGCGCCGACTCCCACGATCGGAAACGTTGTCTCTTCGCCGCTGTCGACCGGAACGATGGGCGGACTTGGGTCACTCATCCGAAGCGCCCCTGCGAACCTGCGAACTTCACCCAACCTCGAATCTTGGTTCCGAGATCGCTGACGCTACCGCGGACGCTGTTGCGGACGGTGTGGCTGAAGGTGCGGCTGACGATCTCGCCGGCAGCGTGGCCGGCAGGAATCGCGACTGGCGAAGAGTAACGTACGTGCCCCGCGGCGGGAACTGCGAATTCCGCGCTGTGCCGGAGATCGAGTCGTGCGTCAATTCGAGAACCGTTGCGCGGCGTGGCTGCGGGCCTTCGCCGCTTCTTCCTCCCGGCTCTTCGTCGTCGCCCTCGTCTCGAGCGACCGGAGCAAGTCGCTCGAGGCCCGCGAGATCGCCTCGATCGCCATCTCGAAGGCGGCCTCGTTCGCCTTGGAAGGCGTGTTGAACCCGGTCACCTTCCGCACGAACTGGAGGGCCGCCGCGCGGACCTCGTCGTCCGTCACCGTCGGCTCGAAGTTGAACAGGGTCTTGATGTTTCTACACATGAAAGCCTCGCTGAGTCGACGCCGTGTCGAGTCGACGCCGTGTCGGGTCGGCAGGGTGTCGCCGGCCGGTTCAATTCCACCTCGGCCTCAAGATGAGCGCCCCGACGAGAAGCACTCCGACCAGGACGGCGGGCGCGGCCAAGAGGAGAAGCAGCGGGATGACCGCCGTCGCTCGTCCCGCCGCGCGGAGCGCGAGACTGCCCCGAGGATACCGGCCAGTCCGAGGAGGAAGGCGAGCCACAATCCCAAGTTGAAGGACGAGACCGATCCCCTCGCCAGACCGCTCACGAAGAAGTAGACGATGATGTCGGCGATCAGCGCGTCGAAGCTCCAGAGCAGCCAGAAGGTCATGCGGTCCTCACCGATGGGGCGGCCTTTCGTCGGGTGTGCTCGGTCCCCGGGGCTCGTGTGGATTCGGGGCGACGGGAGTTTCTCAGGGCAGCGGGGCCGGCGTCGAGCTTCGTGTGAGGCGTGTGAGGCGTGTGCCGCGTTGCCGCGTTGCTGCGTTGCTGCGTTGCCGAGTGTGCGGCGCAGGCGGCGTGGGCCGCGCGTGCGCCGCGCGTTCGCCCGGCGGGTCCGCCATTCGAACGCGAATGCTGGCGCGCTCGAGACGAAACCGACCGAGGTCACTTCCCTGCAGGGTCACGGAGAGGGGGAGGTGTCCATCTCGTAGCGCCGGCTTCGCGGTGCGCGCCGTCCGAGGCCGGCGAGCTCTGCCTCTTGCGCGTTGTGTGCTCGACATCGGAGTTGGAGGTTCGCTTCGGTAGCGCCGCCCCCGTGGGCGAACGGAACGACATGGTGGAATTCCAGGAATCCAGTCGCGGAGCATGCCCTGCCGTCGTCGGAGACGAACCGACAGCGTCCCGCGTCGCGCCGCCAGACCGCGAAGCGGACCGGACGCGGGATCGTGCGAGTGTTCGAGCGAGGGATCGTGCGAGTTGGGCGCGCGAGAGCGGAGGCACTCGACGCTTCGGTCTTTCGATCCTGCACGGGCTTGTTCACCGACACCGGCTCGGTGGACCGGTGCTCATCCCCTGTTCGCTTCGTGACTGCCCCGCACTTTCGCTTCTCGAGCTTCGCGAGCAAATCGATCAACGCCAGGTCGACCACCGCGGCGAGGTCTCCGTCCGGGATTCGGTGACGCAGGAGGTCCTGCAAACGCCGAATCCGCTCGCGCATCTCCGCGCCGGCCGTGAACTGCACTCGATAGCGCTCAGGAGCGCTCGCTTGGATCGAAGGTCGGCGGCGATCGTCGATGTGCTGGGCCGAAGGTGTCGGTCCGTGGGACCGCGACGAGCAGGTTGCGACCGTAGTAGCACCGGCTGTCAGCAGATCTCCGCCGCCAACACGTTGCGCGACGTGTTGCGCGACGCATCGCGAGACGTGTTGCGAGACATCGCATTCGCTGTCTTCCTCGACCAGACTTCTCACTTCCGGGAGACGTCGAATCGTCGGAGGAACGTCCGGCTTCGGCCGTTCGCGCGCGACAAGTGCCTCCACCGCGCGCGAGCTCTTCCCGCGCGCCTCGGCAATCAGACGGTCGCGGTTCTCGGGTGTCAGGATCGGCGAGAGGCGACGGATCGTCGTCAACGAGAGCGAACCATCAGCCAGGCACTCGAGGAGACGCGACGTGCGCCGCACCGCCCGCGCGACCTCGATCCGCGCGAACGCGGCGCCTTCCGCCAAGCCGAGTACTTCTGTGCAATAGGCGAACATCGACGAGCAACCGCGGCTCAGGTAGAGCCGTCGCAGGTCGACTTCCGCCAGATGCGCGACGAGATCGGTCGTGGTGGAACGCTCCGCCGCGACCAACTCACGGACGCGAGCGAGGAGAAGATCGTCGGGAAGGAAGGAGATGACATCGAGACGCGGGGTCTTGACGGACGCAGGGACGGACGCAGGGACGGACGCA
>CAZVYN010000030.1:7379-43793 GCA_964631125.1 uncultured bacterium
GACGGACGCAGGGACGGACGCAGGGACGGACGCACGATCGACGAAGATGTGATTGTTCATGCAGCGATTGTCTCACGATGAACTTTCGCCGCGATGAGATTGGCCGATTCGCGCTGTCTCGCGTGGACCCAAGCTCGCCCGAGCGAGATTCGAAATCGGTCGTCCAGGACCTTCTGATCGGCTCAGAAGGCTATACACTGTGACGCCTGAACCACGGCGCGGCAGAACAACTCTAACTCGTCAATAGCTATATTTATAAATTTAGAAACACTTTTCCGCTGCGGGGCATGTCCTCGTACCGACGTAGCTGAGCCACGCGCGGTTCGACATGTACGAGCGCGTCGGAGAAATGCGCCGCCTCCCAGGCGCGACCGCGGACTTCGGCGCCGCGCCCGCGGCTCCCACGATTCTTCCGCTGTCCGCACCGTCCCTCACCCGAAGCGCGACGCGACCAAATACGTTTCGAAACGTGCTCGCGCGCCCGTTCCGAGTCGCATCGCTGCGTCCGCGCAGCACCCCGTCGCCTCGCGCGCCGCTGGCCGCCGCCGGCCGGCGCCGGCCGGCGCCGGCCGCCGCAGGACGACGGCCGCCACTTCACCGCTCCCGCAGTCCGCCCGTCGTGTACCATCCCTTGGCGCCCAGACATCCAGGAGACCTCATGCCCAGCGAGCCCACGAAGAGTCTCGAGACCTTTCCGAATCCGTATCCTCAACGGGATTACGAGGTGGCGTTCGAGATACCGGAATTCACCTGCCTCTGTCCAAAGACGGGACAACCCGATTTCGCCACGCTTCGCATTCGATATACACCGGACGAACTGTGTGTCGAGCTGAAGGCGCTGAAGATGTACATCTGGTCGTTCCGCAATGAGGGGCATTTTCATGAAGCGGTGACCAACCGGATCCTGGACGACCTGGTGTCCGCATGCCGACCGCGGCGGATGAACATCGAAGGCGACTTCTTCGTCCGCGGAGGAATCCACACGATCGTGCGAGTGGAGTATTCGTCATGACCCCGCGCCCCGCGAAACGCCCCGCGCCCCGCGCGCTCGGAATCCCACCAGGATTCGCGCCCGCCCACACGCTCACCAACACGCTTGCCCACGTACTCGCCTTTCCCTGCACCTTCGTGCTCACCCTGTCGCTCACCGCATCGACCTCCATCGCTCAACCCTCCCCCGCACTCCTCTGGTCGGCCCCGGGAGTCGAGAACGTCGTCTCCGTCGCCTCGACTCCCGACCTCGACAGTGACGGGCGCCCCGACATCCTCTTCGAGTCGTTCGACTCCGGCGCACCCTCGACGGAGCATCTCTTCGCTATCAGCGGCGCTTCGTCGGGCTCGGGGACCGTCCTCTGGGCGGCTCGCCCGCTGGGAGGACCGAGCAACAGCGGAGGCTATGGCGACAACTGTCTGCGGCTCGGCGGCGACTTGGACGGCGACGGTGCGGTCGACTTGCTCTACGGCTCGGCCTGGGGCGGGCGCTCGGCGTTCCGACTCGAGCTGGCTACGGGCGTGACGGTCTGGAGTTTCGACAGCTACCTCGACTCACCGCCCACTCCCGCGGAATCGGGCTGGGTCTACGCCGTCGAACCGCTCGTCGATGACGTGAACGGCGACGGCATCGACGACGTCGTCTTCTGTCTGGGGAGTGAGAACAACTCTGTCTACTGCGCGTCCGGTGCGGATGGAGCGATCCTCTGGCGACGGCCGGGGCTCGACGCTTTCTACGACGTGCGCTCCGTCGAGGATCTTGACGATGACGGACGACGCGACGTGGTCGTCGCCAAAGGCGACGGGGATTCCGGCGCGGCCGCGCTGAGCGGCGCGAACGGCGCGATCCTCTGGTCGAGGAGCTTCGGCGCCTGCCAATCGGTGGCTGTGATGCCCGACCTGACCGGTGACGGAAAGCCGGAGATCGTCGCGGCGGCGTGGGACAACAACGTCCGCTGTCTGAACGGCGCAACCGGCGCGACGGTCTGGACCGCGATCGTGAACGACTTCTCGATGCGCGTGGTGGTGCTGGGCGACGTCACCGGCGACGGCGTCCCCGAAGTCGCGGTCGGCTCGTGGGACAACGCCGCGCGACTCTACAACGGCGCGACCGGCGCCTTGGTCTGGCGGTCGCCCGTCGGCACGCTCAACGGCGGCGACGTCTGGGCGATCGACCGGGTCGACGACGTGACGGGCGACGGCATCGACGATGTCTGCTGCGGATCGTTCGACACGAAGGTCTATCTCATGGACGGCGTGACCGGCGCGATCCAGTGGGCCTACCCGACGGGCAACCGCGTCTTCACGGTGCGCGGGGCTCCCGATCTCGACGGCAACGGTTCGCCCGACGTCGTCGCCGGCACCCAGAAGATCACGACCGGCGGGATCTGCTACGCGCTCCAGGGCGGCGCGGGGACGACCAGCGTCGACGAGGTCGACGACGAACTCGACGACGAGAACGGGGACGACGTGATCGCGCAGAACATGAGTCCGGCCTCGTTCTCTCTCTCCGCCGCGACCCCGAATCCGTTCCACGACCGGACGAGTTGGCGCCTGGTCACGCCGCCGGCCGCAGACGGCCTCGACTTCGCCATCTATTCCGCGGACGGAAGACGCGTTCGCACCCTTGCCTCGACCGGCACTGTCACCGGCACTGTCACCGGCACTGTCACTGGCGCAGTCACCGTCGAGTGGGACGGACGCGACGACTTCGGTCGCCTCGCCCCCGCCGGCGTCTACCACGCGCGACTCTTCACTGCGAACGGTGAGCCGATCCAACGAAAGGTCGTCCGGATCCGCTAGGCTCGCCTAGCTCGTTCGATCTGCTCGACCGCGAAAACCACGAAGGAATCCCGATGTCGACTCTGCACGACTACTCCGCCACGACCATCACAAGGAAGGTCCAGGCGCTCCCCAGATAGGGCTCCAGGCGGCGGTCCTGCGCGAAACGGCAGCCTGAGTCGCACGTTCTTCGCTCGCCATCGCCAGAGGAATCGTCCCACGCATTTCGCGACCAAGTGTCGTTGCGCTCATCCGTCGATCACGATCATGCGGCACGACGCTCGAGCTGAGCCGCTCGTGGGGACGACCCGGTAGACTCCGGCCGCTGGAAGTAGCTTCCCAGCCAGCGAGAGCGTCCATCCGTTGCTCGTCACCTCGGCTCCCAACGGGACGTCCCAAGCGCCGACTACTCTCCCTGATGCGTCCACCAAGCCAACGTGGCCGCCAGCACGATCGATGCCGGTCACCCCAACTCTCGCTACTTGCCGGCCGGACACCGGATTCGGATACACACTCACTCCGAGCGTGCCGGCAGCGCTCGCGCCATTGCTCTCGATTCCCGACACCTCTAGATTTTGAGCGACGGCCTGCGCACTCGGGCCAGAGTACGTTCTCACGATGTTAGTCCCGGTGGCCTGTCGATCGATAAGCTCCACCTTGTAGGCGTACGACTGTCCCGCCACCACCTGCGTATCACTCCAACATCGCGGACCCACTACGGACGGCTGACATCGCGACGCCGCTTCGCCGATCTGCGCCCGATACCAATGACTCCAGACATCTTCCCCGCCGACCGTGCACCCCCCAATGTCTTCCGCCTTTGCCCTATATATCCAAAACTCGAATCGGTTGCTCGCATTGGGCGGCGTTGGATCAACAGCAAGGCTGGTCCACTTCACATCGATTCGACTCCCAAACGGAACGAGCGTGAGCGCTGTCGGGACGGCAGGCGCGGTAACCGAGGTAGCCGCTGTCAGAACCGCGCTTGTGCGGTACTCTGCGGTCTCACCGCCGCCGCTCACGAACAGTTTCAGAAAGTATTCCCGCATGTAAGGCGCGGAAACACTAACTGAGTAATGTTCTCCATCCGTGGTATATGTCGGGTCTCCCACGCTAAATGTGGCAACGACACGATCGATCGGACCTCGACACGTAGGCCCTTCTCTTACTTCGAATCCATCAATCCCTTCTTCGTCCGTCACGCGGAACGTCAGTGTAACCAGCTGCGATCCCCCAACAGCGGAAACATCCGCAATGTCCAGAATTCCCGTGACACCAAGCGCCAGATTGGCGCTCACGAGCGGAACGTTTCCAGGATGAATTGCTGTAGACAGCAACTGAGCATATAGCTGAGCAGGATCGACTTCGTACCTATCTAAATACAGCAACGCGGCCCCGGCGACCAACGGAACAGCCGCCGAAGGGGTGCTTGGAACTCCAAAGTACAGCACTACTGGTGGGTTTTGGGTGAGCGTCACGATTGGATGATTCTCGATCGGTGCGTATATATCGCAATTATCTGAGCACGGCGTCTTATTGCCGCTATGATCTGCGCCTCCAACAGACATTACTAATGCATCGACCCAGTTCGATTGATGCTGGTCCCAAGACCCGGGATAGAGCGCGTCGGGTGGGCACTTCGCCGCGAAAAGAGGGATGCCAAGGTGAGCGACCAACTCATATATGGCAGCCTGCATCTCTGGAAACGGAGATGGTACTCCCCCACTTATCGATACAACATCGCCATGATCTAGTTCGGTTGCGGCACGATCGAACGCTTCGATCATGTCATCGGAGTTGTACGCCGCAAAAAAATGGACAGTCGCTCCGTCCGTTACTCCGCAGACATAATCGTTTGCACTGCGCGGAGAGGCCGCCAGCATTGCCATGTTTGTCCCATGGGTATCCTGACTTACACTGATACCGTCGCCAGTGATGGGTGGCGGCTCGGAGTGCCAGACGATTTCTCGGTCAATCAATCCGATTCGACTTTCGCAGGCACAAGCCTTGCACCAAGCGTAGTTTGCTCCGATCCCGTAATAACCCGGGTTGTCCACGGCATGCTGTAGGTGCCATTGCTCTCCTCTGCCGTAGTAGTACGTTTGGTAGACTTCGTAATCGTCACACGATTCCTCCTTTAGTGACAGCCTTTCTGTTGGCCGGGCGGCCTCGGCCACAGATTCGGTCTGCAATAGGTACGCCAGCGCCATGGGATCCCAAAGCCCGTTTGTGTCAACCGAGTACATACGGAATCGGGTGTCGTCTGGCGCGTAGTCGCCGCCACGACCTTGCCGGGTCGGCGGCTGCTCACCGTGCCGTGAAATGACCTTGCGAATAGTCACAGCGCCTGCGGCTGTCAAGAGCTCGCGGAAGTCTTCGTCCATGAATTCGCACGCTTCAAGCGTCGCCGACTTCTCGCCTATTGGGTATCCAAGCACTCCTGGGGGAAGGACGAAGCTGACCGTCTCGGTCTCGGTCTCGGTCTCGGTGAGGCGAGTGGTGATGGATCTCCAGGTCAAGGACTGCTGAACGTACTGGTTCGCCAACGCGCCCGTTCGGACTCGCAAGGCATATTCGGTCGCAGCGTCGGGCAGTTCGTCGAAGCGCGCAACGAGTGTCGAGTCTGTCGTCATGACGACCCGTGCCGGCTCCACGAACTCCTCGCCGACCAAGAGCACGACCGCCTCCGGCGGATTCCCGACCGGATACCTGACTAGGCAGCTCCATCGCCGCCCTATCAGTTCTATCTCCCGTGGCGCCACGCTGACGTTGCTGCCGCTATCCTCACCAGGATCGCTCGGCACGCCGGCTTCGTCCGGGTCGACGTCGTCCTCATTCTCGTGGCCGTTGTCGCCGTGTCCATCGCTGCCACCATCGTCGCCGTCTGCGACTTCCCCGGTTGGACACTCCGCCGAGCCGAGTGCGCCGAACCCGAGGACCCCGAATCCTGACACCAGCTCCACCTGAGGCGGGATCGAGTCGTCCGCCAATGTTGCCCCTTGAACTGGGTGCTCTGCGATCGCGAATGTGGTCGAAGACGTCGAGTATGGGTACCCAGCAAACCAGGCGGCTTCGATCATCAAACCCGTCTGTGCTGAGTTCCACGTAAGCGCGGTCCCAGTCTCCGGCGCCGGCCACCCGTCTGTAACCAGCTGAAAATCTGCACAATGGCCCTCCGCAACGAGAACGAATTCTTGAGGGTCGTAGGTGATGCCGAAGGTTAATCCGCTCAGCCGAGGCGCGGCGCTATCGGCGAATGCGGCGAGCGCGAAAAACACCGTGGTCACTTGAGGGTTGGCGACGGGCGGCGACCACGTGGTGATCGCGACGCCGAGCACGCAGGCGACCGCGAAGCTCCTAGTCAACGAACGAACCTTGCTAGACCCCCTGCTGGGCTTGCCCCGATAAAGTGGACACACGGTTTACTTGACCGGGGTCGTCTCGAACTCCACCGGGTTGACCTACCCGAGGTGTGAATGAAGCCGTCGCGGATTGTAGAGCATCTCGATGCAGCTCAACACGTCGAGCATCGCGTCGGAGATCTTCTCGTGTCCGCGCTCACAATCATTTTCCACCGGCTGCCCAGAAGCATTCCCCAGCCGTGTCGTGGGCGTGACTTCGGCCGCCTCGCCCCCGCCGGCGCCTACCACGCGCGACTCTTCCCTGCGAACGGTGAGCCGATCCAACGAAAGGTCGTCTGGATCCGCTAGGTTCGCCCGGCCCGCATGGCTCGCTCGATCTGCTCGACCCGCAACCCACGAAGGAATCCCGATGCCGACACTCCACGACTACTCCGCCACCACCATCGACGGGAAAGACCAGTCCCTCTCCGACTACAAGGGCAAGGTGCTGCTCGTCGTCAACGTCGCGAGCGCGTGCGGCTTCACGCCGCACTACACCGGGATGGAGGCGCTGCAGAAGAAATACGGCGGGCGTGGCTTCGCGGTGCTTGGTTTCCCCTGCAATCAGTTCGGCGCGCAGGAGCCGGGCGAAGAGGCGGAGATCGCGCGGTTCTGTGAGACCACCTATGGCGTGACCTTTCCGATGTTCGCCAAGATCGACGTCAACGGCGACCACACGCACCCGCTCTATCAACACCTGAAGGCGAGCGCGCCGGGGCTGCTCGGCACCGAGGCGATCAAGTGGAACTTCACGAAGTTCCTCGTCGGCAAGGATGGCGCGACGATCCGAAGGTATGCCCCCAATGTCGACCCGGGGGATATCGCGGGGGATATCGAGGAGGCGTTGGGGGCGTAGCACGCCGCGGTCCGCGGCGCTCTACTTCCTGGCCAACCACCTTCCGATCGCGGCCCCGTGCTCGCGGTAGTGGTCCCAGGTGTTGCCGGCCAGCAGTTCGTGCGGAATCCACTCGGGCGGCATCTCGGCAAATTTCGACGATTCGTTGAACTCTTCGTCGGTCGCCTTCGAGAGCGCGCGACGCATCGATTCGTAGACGGTCTGGGCGTCGTCCCAGATCTCTTCCCACGACCGTGGGCGGTTCTCCTCGTAGATGAGGGCATTGCGCTCGTCGCGCGGCAGGTCCCACCAAGGGGATCCGACCAGACGGCGCTGCCGGAAGACCCCTTCCATCTGGCGCTCGTGCCAGGTGGTGTGCGCGAGGACATCCTTGACCGACCAGGCGCCGTGGACCCCAGGCTCTTCCCGTCGCTGCGTCGGGATCGATGTGAGGAGCGCGAGCCAGTCCCGGCGCGCGTCGCTCAGCTTGTCGAGCACTTCCTGTTTCGTCATGACGCGTCAGTCCTCTCGTCGATCAGCGTTGGGCAGACGGAGCACACCGTAGACGAAGAGCGCGGTCATCGCGAGCGCCGCCGCGCGGGTCCAGGGACCGCGGGCCACCCACAAGAGCGATCCGGCCAGTCCCAGGAGGGAGCCGCCGATGGCGAGCGCTCGCGCGCGCCGGGTGACGCCGCGCCCTTCGCGGAAATTGCGGATCGGCGGGCCGAACCAACGATGTTCGATGAGCCATGTGTGAAAGCGGACCGAGCCGCGCGCGTAGCTGGCCGCGGCCAAGAGCAAGAACGGAGTCGTCGGCACGATCGGCACGACCAACGCAACGAGGCCCAGACCGAGCAGCGCGTGGCCGAGGAGCAGGTAGCCGAAGGCGGCGGCGCCGGAACGGACTTCGCGCATACGACGGCGATCAGAGCGTCGGGATCCGCAGGATGTAGCCGATCACGCCGAGGCCGATGGCGCCGAGCGCGAGCTGAAGCGGCGCCGAGGCGACGAAGAAGAAGATCGATGATCCGAGGACGAGCGTGAGCATCGAGATCGCGGTGACCTTCGCGCCGCGCGACATGCCGCCGCGCTCCCGGAAGTCGCGGATGTACGGCCCGAGTCGAGGGTGCCAGAGGAGCCAGTGGTAGAAACGATCCGATCCGCGGGCGTAGGCGGCGGCGGCCAGGAGCAGGAAGACGGTCGTCGGCATGAGCGGCACGAAGACGCCGATCACGCCCAGCGCAACGCAGGCATGCCCCGCCAAGATGCAGGCGCCGCGGGAGATGCGCGACCGTTCCCGCGGGGGCGGACCGCCGCCGGCCGACTCGTCTGTCTGGTCGGTTCGGCCTCGGTACGCCACGGGTGTCTCCTCGAGTGTCGGGATCAGGGCGACTCGAACTCTACCTGCTGCCAAGCGTTCGCTCCACATAGGCCGTGACCTTGGCCAAGGTCCCGGGCGCGGTCCAGATCTCCAGCATGTCGCTGTCGATACGCCGACCCTGCGTCTCCAGGAACTGTCGGGCCGGACCGCGGAGCTGATCCTTCGTCACGCGGAAGGCATCCGGCGAAATCGCGGACAGTTCCCTCGCCCGCTGGACGGCGCGCGGGAGCAACTCCTCGGGCGCGACCAATTCCTCCGCCAAACCGAGCGACACGGCCTCTTGACCGGCGTACGTCTGACCGCCGAAGACGATGCGCCGCAAATGGGGCGGAGAGACCGTGAGGCGCAGCAATTCGAGCGCCGCCGCCGGAAACGCGACGCCGACGAGCAGTTCGGGCACACCGAGTCGCCCGCCGGAATCGGCGAGCACGCGATGGTCCGCCGCGGCGGCGAGCAGGCATCCCCCGGCGATCGCATGGCCGTTGATCGCGGCCACGATCGGATGCGGGTAGTAGAGCAGGTCCTCGAACAGCTCGCCGAGTTGGAGCGCGAAGCGACGCGCATAGTCGTGACCGCCGTCGACGATCCGCTTCAGATCGACGCCGGCGGAAAAGATCTTGCCGGCGCCAGTGACGATGATCGGGGCCGGATGGTCGCGGAGCTGAGCGAGCTGATGACGGAGTGCTTCGACCAACTCCAGGTCCATGGCGTTGGCTTTGCCGTGGGACAACCGGAGTGTGCGGATGCCGTCGGTGACGTCGTGCTGGATCATGGATCGGGCTCCTCTTCGCTGTCTGTCGCGAAGCGCGCAGGATACAGCGAGCACGATCGGACGCGAATCCGTGTAGTTCCTTCCCCCCTCGTTGAAAAGAATCCCCGAAGCAAGCCGCGCGAAACCGACGCGCGAGCGGCGAAAAGCCGGCCGACGAAAAAACTCGAACCAGAATCGTCCAGATTTCGAGCGATTCGTTCGACGTCCTCACAATTGCTGAATATGGGCACATGCCTTGCTGATTCCCCGCCCGGCGGAGACTGCACTTGCCAGACACCTCGCGCTCCGCCGACGGAAGGGAGTTCACCATGCAATGCCAACCAGCGATGAACCCACCCGCCACGCATTGGAACCTGCTCTTCTGCGTCCTCGACAACACGGTCGCGGACGCAGCGCGGCTCATGAGAGACGCGGGGGTTGGCGGCGTGCCGGTCTTCGACGATTCCGATCACCAAGCTCTCGCCGGAGTCCTGACCGACCGCGACATCGCGGTCAAAGTAGTCGCCGAGGGGCTCAACCCCGATTCCGTCCGAGTCTGCGACGTCATGACCCGCAACCTCGTCAGTTGCCTCGACAGTGACCACGTTCGGGAAGTCCTGCAGGCGATGGCCCGGCGTCACGCGCCGGTGGAATTCTTCGCCGCTCACCACTGAGCCTTCTCGAGATCTCCCTCCAGACGCCCCGACCGGCTAGACTGCCGCGGGCCGGATGTCCGGGGGAATGGAGTCTCGAGCCGTGTCGCTGTCGCTTCGCACCCGCCTAGGTCTGCTCGCTCTCGCCTGTTTCTCAGCCACCCCCCCTGTTCCCACGCTCGCCGGAGAGTTCTCTCCGGAATTGGCGGGACCCATCGCCAAGCTCGATCCCGGTGACCGCGTCTCGGTTCTGGTGCATCTGAGTCAGCGCGTCGATCTGAGGCAACTCGATGCGGCCTTCGGAGCTCGCCGCACCTCTCGCGCCGAGCGCCATGCCGACGGGATTCGCCTCCTGCAGCGCGCGTCGGAGTCCCAAGCGCCGTTGGTCGCCTGGTTGACCGATCGGCAAGCGGCGGGCGAAATCGACGGTTTCACGCGCCATTGGATCGCCAATCTCATCGTCGTGAGGGGTGCGCGCCGAGCCGTCGAGGAGATCGCAGCGCGTCCCGATGTCGAGTGGATCGAACCGAACTTCGCCCCTCGGCTGATCGCGCCGATTCTCTCGGAGGATGACCCGCAGGCGGCGGCGCGTGCGGGCGGCGGACCGTTCGTCCCCCCGGGAGTGCGGACGGTCGGCGCGCCGCGCGTCTGGCGAGAACTCGGCGTCGATGGGCGCGGCGTCCTCGTCGCCAACCTCGACACCGGGATCGACCGAACCCACCCTGCGCTCGCCGCGCGGTGGCGCGGAAGGGACGGCGTCCATCCCGTGGGCGAGTGCTGGCTGGACCTCGCACTCGAGAACACCGGCGAGCCGTACGACTGGAACGGACATGGCACGCATGTCATGGGAACGATGACCGGCCTCTCGCCCACCACACGCGACTCGATCGGCGTGGCCCCCGGCGCCGAATGGATCGCCGCCGGATCTCGCTTCTCGAACACGGGCGACGGCTTCATCAACGAGGTGCTGACCGCGTTCGAGTGGTTCGCCGACCCGGACGGCAATCCCGCGACGGTCGACGACACGCCCCACGTCATCCAGAACTCGTGGGGACTCTCCGAGGACGAGATCGGCTACGCGCCGTGCGCGAGCTACTGGTGGGATGTCATCGACGCCTGCGAGGCGATCGGGATCGTGACCACGTGGTCGGCCGGCAACGAAGGACCGGCGCCTCTGTCGCTCATCGTGCCCGCCGACCGCGCCACCTCGGCCACCAACTCCCTCGCGGTCGGCGCGGTCAACGCCACGGCCTACCCCTGGCCCTACCCGATCGCCAACTTCTCCAGCCGCGGCCCCTCGCAATGCGACGTCGCGCTCGAGTTCCGGACCAAGCCCGACATCGTCGCGCCGGGCGTGAGCGTCTTCTCCTCGATTCCGGGCGGCGGCTATGCGGGCAACTACAGTGGGACCTCGATGGCGGGACCGCACGTTGCGGGCGTCGTCGCGCTGATGCGCCAGGTGAACGCCGATCTCACCGTCGATGAGGTCAAGCAGATCCTCTTGGACACGGCGCGGGACATGCGACCCGACGGCGAAGACAACACGACCGGACACGGATTCGTCGACGCCTATGCCGCGGTGGTCGCGGCCGCCCACGGCTTCGGTCGCGTCGAGGGACTGGTCGTGAATCGCAGCGCCGACGATCGACCGGTGGAAGGCGCGACGATCACGCGACTCGGCGACGGGCGCGCCTGGCGGACCGACGCCGCGGGCAGATTCGGCGCGTTGCTCGCCGGCGCTCGCACCCTCTTCAGCGCGTCGTTGGAGGGACTGGAGGGGGACACGATCTCGACCTCGATCGTTGCGGGCGACACGACGGCGATCGTCTTTCGGCTCGATGATCACGCCGGGCCGGTTCTCCTGGAGGTCGAGGCCGCGAGGTCGACGATCGATTCGGTCGGTCCCTACGCGTTCGCGTTCTCGGCGCTCGACCCGAGCGGAATCGAGACGGTCGAGTTCCACTATCGACGCGGCGACGAGAGCTTCACCAGCATCGATATGACCCTGGCCGACGGCGACTCACTCTGGCGCGCACTCCTCCCGGGTCTCGCCCCCGGCTCGACGTACGACTACGCGGCGCGGGCCGCCGACGAACCGGGCAACCTCTCCGACTGGCCCCCTGACGAATCGGCGCGTCGGTTCTCCGTGCGTCGCGGCGTCGCGCGTGCGTTCGAGAACGATCCGGCGCCGAGCGAATGGGTCATCGACCCCTCCGCGAATGGCGCTACTTCCGGCCATTGGATCTGGGCCGACCCTGTCGGCACGCGCGACGAGGAGCGCCTCGCGCAGCCGGAAGACGACGCCTCGCCTGCGCCCGGCACGCACTGCTTCATTACCGGCAACGGTCCACCGGGTGAACGCGCCGGCTTCGCCGACGTCGACGACGGCTGCACCGTCTTGATGAGCCCGCTGCTCGACATGGCGGACGCCGACCAGGGGTGGGTCGTCTACCACCATTGGTACGGGGAGGGGGGCGCCTCGCAGGACGACACGCTCTCGGTCGAGGTCTCGTCCGACGGCGGCGAGAGCTGGACGTCGATCGAACGCGTGGCCGATCCCGACACGCTGTGGCGGCGCGTCGAAGTGCGACTGGATGATCACGTCGAGCTGACCGACCGGATCCGCTTGCGGTGGATCGCCTGCGATCTCGGCGTTCCCGGGGTGACCGAGGCGGGACTCGATGATGTCTCGTTCGAGACGTTCACAGCGCCGAGGCCCGATCCGCCGGATCCCGATCCGACCCCGGGGACGACGCGCCTCTTGCCGCCGATCCCGAATCCGAGCATCACGGTGTCGAGGTTGCGGTTCGAGCTGGCTCGCGGAGGGCCGGTCACGCTCGATCTCTTCGACGCGCTCGGGCGCCGAGTCGTCACCCTTGCCCGCCGCGACTTCGTAGCCGGCGCGCACGAAGTCGGCTGGGACGGACGGGGCGACGACGGACGCCTCGTCGCCAACGGCGTCTATTTCCTGAGACTACGGACCGTCGAAGGAGATCACGGCCGACGGCTGGAGGTGTTGCGGTAGGCCAACAGTTCGTCGAACTGTTCCAACCGCTCCTCGTGCAGCGCAGATCTCACGGCAACGGGCTCAAGCGCATCGGTCGATCTCGGTTCAAGTGGGTCTGGCCCTTCAACGTCTCGCCGCTCGCCTCGTAGTCGCGATCGCGCGTCGCGCCCCAGAGCTCCAACAGACAGAACGCGATCAACGCGGCCGCGCCGATGCGACGGGCCGTCCTATCCGAGAGTCGCGATCTGTTCAGTACGAAAGCTCCCGCTCGCACCAGCCCGAGTCCGAGGAGCGGCAACCAGAGCGGCAGGAGCAGCAGTCCCTGCCGTGCATAGCCGAAGAAGAGCGCGCTGGTGGCGAGGCCGCCCCCGGTGAGCATCGCCGCGAGTAGCGCCCATCGCCGCGGGCCTGCGCCCGCCCGCCACGCCGCCGCGAAAGACAGGAGCAGTGCCGGTCCCAGCAGCCAGGCGTGGATCCCGTTGTCGGGCACGAAGACATCGACGGGACGCCGCAGTCCGACCAGTCCGCCGGGGAGATTCCACTGCGTCCATCCCAGACGAAGCGCGCCGAGGAAGAGCGACCACTTGCGCACGACGAGCCGCGCGAACTCGCCGGGATGCGCCGCGATCCAGGCGCGCGCCTCGCGATCGCCGTGCAACAAAAGTGTGAGGTGATCGCGCCGCTTCAGATCGAGCGTAGCGTCGTCGCCTCCGGGGAGATGCTCCCGCGAGAACCCGCCGTCGGCGTCGCTGTGATTGGCGAGCGCCAGATTCAGCGGACCGTAGAGAGTCACCGGCGTCCAAGTCGGGAGCCGCTCGTAGAGTCGATCGCCCAGCATCCGGTTGGCGTTCTCCAACGCACGGTGGTTGGCGAAGAGATTCGGAGTCAGCGCGAGTAGACAGACAACCGCCGCGAAGAGCCAACGCGTCTGCCGGCGCCAGAACGGTAGGGCGCGCAACTTCGCGTGAGCCCGGAGAGCGCCCAGACCCAAGAGAATCGCCGCGACGAGCGCACCCTCCGCGCGGACCAAGACGAGTGCGGCGAGCGTGAGGCCGAGCGGCGCAGCAGCTCTGGCCACGGCGCCGGCCGCCGCGCCATCCCCGCAGAGATCGCTCCAGAAGAGGAGCGAGAGAGCGAGCAGGAGCAGATACAGGCTCTCGGTCACGGGAGCGATCGCGAGGATCACCAGGCCGAAGTGGCAGGCGGCGAGGAGCGCGGCGACCACGGCGGCGGTGCGGCCGACGTAGCGACGTGCGACCCAGAAGAACAAGCCGATCGCGAGGCTGCTGACGAAAGCGAGCGTGATCTTCACCGCCAGATGCGACGGCTGCGCTTCGGGAGCGCCCGCCCCGAGCACGAGATGCAGCCCCGCGAGGAAGTAGGCGAACCCGGGCGGGTGGAAGGGAATCCCGCCGTCGTACAACGTCCCGCTGAGCAGCGCGCGCGCGTAGAGATAGAACGCCTCGGAGTCTCCCTCGTAGAAGATCGTGAACGGCCAGGAGCGATCGCGATTCGAGAAGAGGAACGTCAGCCGGAGGAGCCATGCGAAAAGGACGAGGCCCCCGGCCAGCGTGAGATCGGACACGCCGTTCGAACGGCGCGAGACGTGAGGAGGGTGAGAAGAGGAGCGCGGCATCGGGCCGGCATGATACCGGACGCGCCTGAGGCGCTGTGTTAGCCTCCGCGGCCGGAGGTTCGATTGCGTATCGCCAGCATGTGGCCCGCCTGGGCGTTCGGGATCCTCGTCGTCGCCGCGACGGTGCTGACCATCCTGGTCATCCGACCCAACATGGAGATGCGCGGGGCGGTCGCGAGTCTCGCCATCCTGCAGCCGCTGGCTGTGCCGCACGACACGCGCGGCGACGACCCGGACGCGCCGATCCGGCGGCAAGCCATCGCCGCCTACGCCGAGCGGGACTACCGCAAGGCCGAGACCCTGCTCATCGCGGAAGTGAAGGCGCGATCGGCCGATGCCGACGCGCTGCTCCTCTTGGGCTCGAGCTTGCTGCTCAGCGGTCGCCCGGCCGAGTCGCGCGAACCGCTCCAGGCCGCGGGACGACTCGCGTCGTCGCCCCGCGTGCGCGAGGAGGCGCTCTGGCAGCAGGCGCAGGCGTCGCTCCTCCTCGGTCGCCGCGTCGAAGCGAGTGCGTTCCTGCAAGAGGTGGCGAACACAGGCGCGACGCATCAGGACGAAGCGCGGGCGCAGCTCGCGAAGCTCGCGAGCGGATTCCGCTAGACCCGAGTCGCGCGCAGTCGAAGTGCATTTCCGATCACCGAGACCGAACTGAAGCTCATGGCGGCGGCGGCAATCATCGGGCTGAGGAGCACGCCGAAGAACGGATAGAGCGCTCCCGCCGCGATCGGCACCCCCAGCGCGTTGTAGACGAACGCGAAGAAGAGGTTCTGTTTGATGTTCGCCATGGCGGCGCCGCTCAGGCGGCGGGCGCGCAGGATGCCGCGAAGATCTCCTTTGACCAGGGTGACGCCCGCGCTCTGCATCGCCACGTCGGCGCCGGCGCCCATCGCGATGCCAACATGCGCCTGGGCCAGCGCCGGCGCGTCGTTGACCCCGTCCCCCGCCATCGCCACGATTCGGCCTTCGTCCTGCAGCTTTCGGATCGCCGCGATCTTCTGATCCGGCAACAGTTCCGCCGCGATCTCCTCGATCCCGACTTGCTGGCCGACGGACTCGGCTGTCGCGCGATTGTCACCTGTGAGCATGACGATCCGGACGCCGTCGGCGCGGAGTTCGCGAATCGCGTCCGCCGTGGTCGACTTCACCGGATCCGTGACGGCCAGCGTCCCGATCACCTTCTGCTCGAGCGCGACATACACCAGGGTCCGGCCCCCCGAATCTGCCTCGAGATCCGTCGTGGGGATGCCGAGCTCGGCGAGGAACTTCCGGTTCCCGAGCGCAGCCGGACGCCCTTCGACCACACCGCGCACCCCTTTGCCGGTCACAGAAGCGAAATCCGTCGCCGCCGCGGGCTCGATCCCCCGCTCGGCGGCGGCGGAGAGAATCGCGGCCGCCAACGGATGCTCGCTTCCTCGCTCCAGACTCGCCGCCACGCGGAGGAGTTCGGCTTCATCTCGCCCCGGCGCCGGGGTGATGCTCGTCACCTTCGGCTTCCCCTCGGTCAGCGTGCCGGTCTTGTCGACCACGAGCGTGTCCACCTTGTGGAGGATCTCGATCGCATCCGCGCGGCGGAAGAGGATACCGAGCGTCGCCCCCTTGCCCACCGCCACCATGATCGACATCGGAGTGGCGAGCCCGAGCGCGCACGGACAGGCGATGATGAGGACCGCCACGGCGTTGACGACGGCATGAGCGAGCCGGGGTTCCGGCCCGACGATCGCCCACAAGGCGAACGTGAGCGCGGCGACCACCAGGACGATCGGTACGAAGTAGCCCGCGACGACATCGGCGAGTTTCTGGATCGGTGCACGACTTCGCTGCGCCTCGGAGACCATCCGTACGATCTGTGCGAGGAGTGTCTCGGCGCCGACGCGCTCGGCGCGCATGACCAGCGACCCCGTACCGTTCAGCGTCGCCCCGACGAGCGCGTCTCCGGGCCCTTTCTCCACGGGAATCGGTTCGCCGCTCACCATCGACTCATCGAGGGCGCTGCGCCCCTCGAGCACGAGCCCATCCACGGGCACCTTCTCCCCCGGACGAACGCGCAGGCGATCGCCGACCTGGACCTCCTCCAACGGGACGTCCTGCTCGCGACCGTCTGCGTCGAGCCGCCGCGCGGTCTTCGGCGCCAGGCCGAGGAGACTCCTGATCGCGGCGCTCGTCTGGCTCCTCGCCCGCAGTTCGAGCACCTGGCCCAAGAGCACCAAGGTGACGATGACGGCCGCGACCTCGAAGTAGACGCCCACCCTGCCATTCGCGTGGTGGAAAGAGTCCGGGAAGATGCCCGGCGCAAGGATGGCTACAACGCTGAAGACGTACGAAACCGCGACCCCGAGTCCGATCAGCGTGAACATGTTCAGATGCCGCGTCAGGACGGACTGCCATCCGCGGACGAAGAACGGCCATCCGGCCCAGAGGATGACGGGCGACGCGAGCACGAGCTGCACCCACATCGCGACCCGCGGGCCGAGGACTCGCTCCAGCGGGTTCCCCGGGATCAGTTCCGACATCGAGAGGACGAGCAGCGGAACGGTGAGCGCCGCAGCCACGCGGAACCTCCGCTCCATGTCGATCAGCTCGGGGTTTTCGTCGTCACCGGCCGTGATCGTGCGTAGCTCCAGCGCCATTCCACAGATGGGACAGGGGCCCGGCGAGCTGCGAACGATCTCGGGATGCATGGGACAGGTCCACTCAGCGGCGGGGTTCGCAGCGGTTGCGCCCACCGGAGTCGGCGCCACCGTCGCCGCTGGCGTGGTGGTCGGCTGCAGATAGCGCGCCGGGTCCGCGGCGAACTTGGCGCTGCAGCCGGCGCTGCAGAAGTAGTACATCGCACCGCCGTGCTCGCGGCGATGCGGAGACTCGGCCTTGACGCCCATTCCGCAGACCGGATCGCGCAGATCGTCCGTGTCCGTTTCCATCGCTGCCTCCTCAGAATCCAACCGAGTAGCCTGCATTCACTCGCAGTTCGTGGTTTGCGCCCTCACGGGGGACGAAGAGATCCGACTCGACACCGACGTCGACCACCGACCGAAAGCCGACCTGTTGACGCAGCCCCACCCCGAACGCGCCTCGCCATCCCTGGCCCTCGATCTCGCTCTGTTCCGTCGTGAAAGCAGCCAAGAACGACCGGTCGAAGCGTCGAGGAAAGCCGATCGGGACGGAGTAGCCGAGCGCCGCGGCGACCGACACTTCCCGCTGCAACGCCGACGCGCCGGGTCGAACGACCAAGTCGGCATTGAGATGCAGGGTGTCGTATTGGCGAAGCGAGCGACTCAGGATGCCGCGCAGACGTGTGCGGACGCTCGACTCGGCCCTCGTCGGAACGGCGACGTCGACGCGATACGCCAGCGCCGGCCCGTTCAGCGTCTGACGACGCAAATGATGCGCCAGCGTCAGAGTGAACTCCTCCAGCTCGGTCCCGCCATCGTTGTTCTCGAGGGTCGGTCCGATGGAGAGATGCGCGGAGACGTGCGCCGCGAGATTGCGCGCGAAGCCATAGCCCAGTTCGACCTCCGGTCGTGCGGACGCCGACCCGTCGCGACGCCAGCCGCCTCGGAGGCCGAACTCCAACGAACGCTCGCCGCGGCCGATGACCGACGCGTCGTCGAATCCGAGCGGCCGCCCGGACTCGACCCGATTGTGATCGACGGCCTGCGTCTGCGTGGACGCGAAGAGGAGCGAGCTGGCCAACGCGACTCCGAGCCAGCGGCGGCTCACTCCTCACCTCCCTCTTCCGTCCGATACGGATTGGGCCGGTCGATCTTCTGGTAGGTCTCCGGCGTCGGCCGACCGCGAACCGACCACGCGGCCAGGTCGAGCGGCGCCACTTCGGCGTACTCCGGATAGCGCAGGAGATAGGAGTCGAACGCCTCGCGCGAGGTGAAGGCCCGCGACCAATCCGTGCACTCGGGATGGTCCCCGCCCTCCGTTTCCAGGAAGACGACCTCGGGGATACTCGAGGTCCAGTTGCCTTCCTCGTCTCCGATCAGGACCAGCGTTCGGGCGGGATCCTCCGTCGCGGCGCGGACGATGCCGCGGCCGGGCGTCTCGGTCGCCATGTCCCGCGCGCAGAGCAGGCACCGGACCGTCATGGTCCAACCCTCCATGCTGAGGGTGGCGCCCCACGGATTTCCCTTCGGCAGGCGGACTGAACAGTGGGCGCACTCCGACATGTTCATCCAGCCCATGCCGGACATGTACATCACATCCTCATCGGATCCCTTCATCATGCCCATGCCCGGCATCCCCGCCGGAAATCGATGGTCGTGGAGGGTCCCCGGCTCGCCCTCCCCCGCGCGGCAATCGGCGTGCGTGGACGTGAGCACCTTCCCCATCGACTCTGCGATGCGCCGATCCTGTTCGGCCGGGTCGAGCTCGGGACTCGCCAGAACATCGTTGACCATGTCGTGGAGCATGTGCAGGTTGTCGAAGGCGTTCGCCATCTCATGAAACCGGCCCGCGAACCGCGGGCTGGTCTCCCCCATCATCGGCATGAAATCGCGATCGGTCTTGTACAGCTCGAGCTCGTGATACCTCGACCCGACGAGTTCATACTGCGGGACATGTGTATCGGTGGAAGTGCGCCACAACATGTCGTACATCGACGTCTGGAGCCAGTGATACCCCCAGAACAACCCGTTCACCTTCGGATACTTCTTCCGAAACGCCTCGCTCTCGGGCTGGCTCCAGAGGAAGTCCATGTTCAGCGGCAACCCCGTGATGGTGTACGGCGCCGAGTCGAGGTAGAAGCGCCAGAGCCGCTCGATCTCTGCGTCTTTCGCGTCGTTCGAAAGCGCTTCGTCGGTCAGGACATCTATCGTCTGCGCATGGAGGACATGCGCCCAATCGAAGAGCTTCTCCAGCGCTCCGAATCGTCGCGCGAAGGTCGGACCGATCGTCGCCTCGTCCGGCATGAAGCGCGGCGGGTTGCGCAACACCCGGTCGATCCGCTCGAAGGTCTCCGTCTCCAGCTCGGAATCTCGGCCCGTCACCAGGTCTTCGTACGCCATCGCGTGGCCGACCGCCACCCCGTTGAGGTCCCGCGCGAGCTGCGGCACGGAGTAGACCGAGAAGTTGTAGGGCGCTGCCTTGTAGAACAGGTGATCTTCCGTCCGGTCTCGCATCCACCCAGGAAGTTCCTCGGGAGAGACCGCCCCGGCCTCAGGGCCGGGGCCGATCGCGAGCGCGAGCGCGAGCGCGGCGAGGATCACGAACCAGGTTCGTCGCATGTTCGTCCCTCGCTTTCTACTCCTTGCGCTCGGCCGCCGCGACGAGCATCTCGTCCAGCGTGAGCGCGACGGCGTCGGTGATCGCGCGCTTCGCGACGTAGCGGTCGAACGCGTGTTGCGAGCTGAATGTCCTCGACTCGGTCGCGCAGGTCTTGTGCTTGGCGAACGAGTTCAGGAAGACCGTCGAGTCGGGCGCGCTCCAAACCCCCGCGGTGCGCTTCAACACGACAGGCTCCCCGGGCTTCTCGCTCGGCGCGTAGACAACCAGGTCGGTCTTGTATCGTTTCTGATCGCCGAACACGCAGTAGATGCACCGGTACTCGATCTTCTTGTTGCCGACCTTGACCACCACTTCGTAGTCGAGCGAGTCGGTGTTCTGGACCAAGTCGAGCTTGCAGAGCGGGCACTTCCCCTCGTGGCCGAGCGCCCACGAGGGCCCCATGACCGTGAGTCCGAACACGACGCCCAGCCACAGGGCGATCTTCGAGACCGATCGAGTTCTCGTCATGATCTGATTTCTCCTCATCGCCTCACATCCACGACAAAGCCCAAGGTCTTGATCTCGCTGCCCCGTTGGAACTGCGCATACGCCTTGTACAGTCCCTCCTTCGGGAAGCGCGCGTTGAAGAGCACCTCTCCCTGCGCGACCAGCTTGGCGGTCTCGGCGTCTTCTTGCGGATGGCTATGGACGACGGTCTCGCCGTCTTGGTGGAAGATCATGAGATGCCCCGCGGCGCCGAGCCATGGCGCGGTGTCTCCCGCCGGCTGGCCGGTCTCGGCATCGGTCAACCGGACGCGCAGGCTCGTCATCTTGCCGACCGGAATGCGCGCTGCGACCGGTTCGAGCATGCCCTGGAGACCGCCGTCCACCGTCGGACCGAGGTGCGGAGAGAGCGTGGTGTTCCAGGTGGGAGCTGGCCCCGCGACCTTCACATGATCGATCACGATGCGGGAGCCTTGGCCCGTCGGCGCGACATCGCCGTAGATGCCGTACTCGCCGCCGGCCGGAAACGTGATCGGGATCGACCAGACGCCCTTGGCGTCCATCTCCGGATGTTCGTGCAGGAACCATCCGAGATCCGCGCTGGCCAAGAGCAGATGGAACAGCTTCTCGTGCACCACCTCGAACTTCGTCGCGGGGGCGCCGCTCTTCGTCTCGCGAACCACCATGCGGAGATCGATCGGCGCGCCGGCCCGAGCCTCGCGCGGCCAGTCGATCACTTCGAGGGTGTACGGAGGAGTCGAGTTCGAGGCTGGCTTCTCATCCTGGACATCGACTCGGAACCCGGCGGCGAAGGCCGAGGCGTCCGGCGGCGTCAGCGACAGATCGATCTGATACTCACCGCCGTGCGGGAAGTACAGGACGATGCCGTAGTCCCCTGGAATTCCCTCGCGGTGGATGGCCGGGCGCGCTTTGGGCATGCCCGGCATGCTCGGCATGGTCACGACGCCTTCGGAGTTGATGCCGCCGACCCCCCGAAATCCTTCCTCGACCGGATCTCGCTGTGTCGTATCGGTGACGCGGAACTCCACGTCCATCTCCTCGCCGGCATAGAGACCCCCTTCCGGGATCCGCAACGTCACTTCGTACTTGCCTGCACGGACGGACGGGCTCTGGGCGCTGGCCAGGGACGCCGAGGCGGCTGCGAGCGCGGCGAGAAGGGAAAGAGGGCCGAGAAGGCCACGAATGTTCGGAAGCATGCTTCCTCCTGTCGTCAGAAATCCATCGGGGACGCATCACTCCGCGGGCGCGCTGGGGGCGCGCGCTGGCTGGGGGATGACGCGAGAAGGCAATGCCGCGGCGAGCCGCGGGATGCGACGGATCAGACGAGAGGCGGAGCGCGACTGAGCCGCGCGAAGGGAGCGACGGACCGGGGAGGGTCGGGGTCGCGCTCGCGCGGGAGATCACGCGCGCAAGCGGCGGGGAGTTTTGCAGAAGTGAAAGCCGTCGGTAGGGACAGCGGGAGGTCGACCGAGCTTCGGGCAGCGAGTCGAATGTGTTCGGACGGGACCGGGGTGGGATCGCCCCGGGGCGTGACGACGCAGCCGCAGGGACACTCGGTTGATGGAGTGTCGGGAGTCGTTGGATCGGAAGCGCAGCGGGACTCGGTGGCGCAGCAGGCGGAATCGGCGGAAGAAGCTTCCGCCGATGACATAGCGCAGCCGCCGCCGAGACACCCGATGGCGCAGACGCCGCCCGCCACGAGCTGTAAGAGAAGCCCGAGCGTGAGGAGGAGAGCGACCGGCATTCGGAGAGAGCGGTTCATGGAAGGCGTGCTGTCTACCCTAGACCCGCGGATCCGTTCCGTCGAGCCGTGAAACGGCCGGATCAGGCCAGCACGATCGGCTCCAGCGCCCGAAAAGTGAGCAGCGCCGCTTCGTCGATTCGATTGGCCCTGAACTCCTCGTCGCCGAACGAGAGAAAGCGCGAGCACTTCAGGAACGAGCGACCGCGCAGCGCGGAGAACAGCTCGGTCTCACCGCCTCGACGGATCGGGAGGGTGTGTCCCTCGCCATGCCGCCAATCCCAGGGATCGACGCCGAGGGCGACGTTCACATCGAGCGCCTGCAGCACATCGACGTTCTGGAGGACGCGGTCGCGATACGCGGGCAGGTGCGGTCCGCCGAGGATGAGGGAGAACGACACTCCGTGCCCCCACCAGAAGAGACTGCGGAAGGTGAAGGCGCCCGTCGCATCGAAGTACCGCGGCAGATCGAGATAGACGTACGGCAGATCGTCGAGGTACTCGCCGCGGCCGATCTTGCCCTGATCGCGATCGAGGCCGAGCGGCGCGAGGTAATTGCCATCGGCTACCTGTCGCCGGAGATGCTCGCGCAGCGATCCGAAGATCCGCTCGACGCGGGCGAGCACGCGGGCGCGGGCGCGGAACGGTTCGCTGTCGCTGAGGAGACTAACGTCCGCATCCGAGAACGGCTGTCGCGGTTGCAGGATGCGCGAGATCTGGGGCGCGGCGTCGGTGTCGGCGGCGGCGGCGGCGGCGGCGCCATGGAGCGCCGGTCCGTCCGCGCGCGAACGCCGGCCGCGGTTCAACGCGATCCCTTCCCGCTGCCGGCGATGGGCCGCGGCGCTGCGCGGGGAAATTCCCCGGAGCCGTTCGGCAGTTCATCGGCCGCGGGCGCGGGCGTCTGCGCCGTCAGCGCGAGCCGCATCGCCTCTTCTCCGTAGATCTCCGCCGGGAACAGGTAGGGCAGGAGACCCTCGAGGAACTGCCGCCGCTTCAACGCCTGATGGTTGGCGTAGTGCGCGCTGTGGATCGTCCGCAGGTAGTTCTCCAGCGTGTAGAGCTGCAGCTCCACCGGAAAGAAGTAGGGCAGCGGCTGCGGATTGCGCTCCGAGTTGTAGAGGACGTCGATCTCGCTCTTGTGCACCTTGTATCCGGAGGCCGACTGCGGATTGAGCAGCTCCCGATCTTCACCCCGCGTCACGGTGTCGACGACATCCCTCACTCGGAAACTGCCGCCGAAGAGATCGAAGAGGTAGTCCTTGAGCCCGTCCAACTCGGCCGTGTTCTCCACGATGAACATGGCGCCGATCAGATCGGTGATCGCGCGGGGATCGGGCTCCGCCTTGCGGATCATCTTGCTCACGATCGAGGCGCTGCGCCGCTTGGTCAGCCCCGACCAGATCTCGGTCGGGGTGATCTCGTAGTGCTCCGCCCCCTTCTCGTACTGGAAGGGGATGACCTCGCGCTTGAAACGGCAGCCGTAGTAGTAGACGTGCAGTCGCAGCGGGCGCCCTGCGTAGTCGAGCTCGACGTCCTGCAGATCGAAACTCCAGCACTCCTGGCCGGGACGCAGTCGCCCGAGGCTGTACTCCATCGACTGGCCGTCACGCCGGATCGAATAGCAGACCTCCACGCGCCGTTGCTCCTCGATCTTGGTGAAGACATGCCGCCGGACCAACGACTCGAAGTACTCGCGGTGCTCATTGCCGCGCTGCACCTCGAGGCAGTGATCGACGTCGAAGAACAGCTTGGTCAAGGCCAGCTTGCGCTGCGCTTCGAAACCGAGCCGAGCATCGTCCGTCTCGAAGATCATCTCGAGCAGCTCCAGCACGTCGGAACAACGCACGACGTCTTGGCGCGGCGCGATGAGCGCGCGAGCCGCGGGCGGCACGAGGAAGAGCAGCTCGTTCGCGTAGTGCGTCGCTTCGTTCAAGTAATATCCCGCGGTCACGAGATTCGACTCGAGTGCGCGTGTCTCGCCCACCTGACGCAGGATCTGGTTCAAGAAGCTGTTGTAGCTCTCCGGGCTGTCCTTCATGAGGAGATAGCGCCGATAGAGCTGCCGCAGGATAGAAGGATCGGCCTCGGACAATCGCGGGTGGAGGAACGGATGCGCCTTCAGCACATCTCTGGCCTCGGGGCGGGCCGAAGTGGAGGAGGAGCGGAGGTCCTCCCCCGGCCTGGGGAACGCGTGGATCGAGTCCGAGATGGACTCCGAAGCTGGATCGAATGGCGCCATCAACCGGCCTTCCTGATTCCATTGTCGGCGGCGCGGCGCGTCTCCTCGACGCGCGCGGGAGAATACCATGCGATTTGACGGCCCTCGGCAGGGCGAGGTCCCGGCGTAAGATGTCGCCGACCCGGCAAATCGTTCCCATCCGTGCGACGGAACTGCGCGATTGGCGAATCGTCGACCTCCGCCCGCCCCTCATCTATCGGCGCGGCCACCCGCAGGGTGCGCTTTCCCTTTCGCGGGACGAGCTGGAGCGGTCGCTCTTCCTCCTGCCGCCTCGGGCCACGCCTGTCGCGTTCATCCACACCGATCCCGGGGTGGCGGAGGGCGCCGCGGTCTGGTTGGCGGCTCGAGGCTGGCGGACGACGGGGTGGATCGCTGCGGCGGATCGAGTGCTGGCGCGAACGACGGTCGAAGGGGCGGAGGCGGTCACGCTGTGGGCGCCGGCGGAGACTTTGGTGAGGGAGAGAGTGCGGCTGGGGCGGTTGGCCCAGCGCGCGCGACGCGCATTGGACCTCGCGTGCGGCTCCGGGCGAAACAGCGTCCACCTCGCACGTCTCGGCTTCGAGGTGACCGGCCTCGACATTCTGGAGGATGCGCTCGTCCAGGCGCGCCGCGTCGCTCGGTCGACCGGCCCGCTCCTCGGCGCCGTCTCGTTCCGGCGCGCCGATCTCACGACACCCGCTGCGTCGGCGCGCTGGCTTCGCCCGGCGCAGTGGAACGCGATCGTAGTCTTCCGCTACCTGGATCGCGCCCTCCTGCCGCGGATCGAGCGCGCACTCGCGCCGGGCGGGCTCCTCATCTACGAGACGTTCCTGGAGGAACAGGCCCGCATCCACGGCCGTCCGCGACGGCCGGAGTTCCTCTTGAAGCCGGGCGAGTTGCGCGCTTCGTTTCGTGATCTCGAGATCGTGGAGTATCGCGAAGGTCCCGACAGTGAGGACAACCGGCTGGCCACGTTGGTGGCGAGACAAAGGAAGAAGAGGAGCGCAGGATGAGGCACGCGTGGGGTTGGGGGTTGTTCGCAGGGGTGGTGTGGCGCAGTCGGATGCGCATACCGCCGCTGGACTGGCTTGTGAAAAATGGTGCAACTGTTGCCGGCAACAGTTGCACCATTTTTCACAATCTCTGATCGCGAGTACTCACCGCGAGCCTTGATCGCGAGCCCACGTTTCGAGTCCAGGTCACGAGGCCGCCCCACCGACTCTTCGTCTGCTCCACGCACCACGCACCACGCTCCACGCTCCACCCGACAAGGTCAGAATTTCACTTGTAGCTGCGCCACTCCGCGCATCTTGCTTTCCGCCGCCGCGCCCACCTGCCGCGAGATCACGCTGAGGAGGAGGCGCGTCTTTCCTCCAGGGAAGAACAGATTCACACCGCCCGTCGTGGCGCGATTGCGCCAACTGGGCGCGAGGCCCGGGCGCTCCAAGTCCTCTTGGCGCGCCACGAGTTGTACAAGCGGAGAGACTTGATACGCGGCGAGTACGGTCCAGGCGCGGTCGTCGTCTTCGCGGATGTCGCTCGCCTGCGCGATATATTCACCGCGGAGAAGGGCGCCGCGTCCCTCCAACGCGAAGTCGAATCCGTAGCGTGTGCTGTCCGATCCATACGCGCCGACGTGCGCGGCCACCGAGAGCGGGGCGATCGGGCGGACCAGAACACGCCCGACAACGAGCATGGTGGAGTCGCGGTTGGCGGGCGTGTTCTGCCCCTCGCCGTTGAACGCACCCAAGGAGAAGGTCGCGCTCTTCGCGATCGCATACTGCCCCATCACGCCGATGTCCCGTTTCGTCGCGAGCGCCTCCACCCCGGCGGCTCGATCGGCCGTCTCGATGTCCGTGTCCGAGGTCAGGAACTCGCGGCTGAACGGTGTCTTGAACTGACCCGCGGTCAGCGTCCACGGCTCGCTGCTCCACCGGATGTAAGCGTCGCGCAGACTGAATCCCGCGGCGGTGCGCGCCGATCCGCCCGCGGCGAACTCGGAGAGCACGCGGCAGGAGAACTTGCTGGGTAGCGGCCCGTCGATCGCGACGCGCGCCTGGTTGATGCTGCCGGTAAGCCCCACCTCGTCGATGTAGGTCTCACGGAACTGCACGTAGCCCGAGATCTTCGGCGCCGACGCGCCTTCGTCCGCGGTTGCTGCGGTCGGGCCGAACGTTGCGATCGCGGCGCTCCCGCCGACGACGACACGCAACACGACCCGACGCCAACTGCGATGCACCCCCTGCATCCAGCCCTCCTTGGTTCGTTGCCTTATCTGCCTGGATCTGCTTCTAAATGCTTTTAGATGCTTTTAGATGCTTTTAGATGCTGTCCTCTACGGCCGCGTCAGCCTAGTCTCTCTGGCGTGACCTCTGAACCTTCCCCCTCGCCGGAGATCCTGGACGCCGCCGCGACCGCCGAGTTCTTGCGACTCGACGTCCGCCACGTCCAACGATTGGCGAGCCAAGGGAGACTCCCCGGAAGACGCGTCGGACGGAAGTGGCTGTTTTTCAGAAACGATCTGGAGGAGCTGCTCCGTGGGTCCGGGGAGGAGTCACCGAAGAACCCCCCGGAGGCCCCGCCGGACTTGCCGGACTTGCCGGGCTTGCCGGGCTTGTCGGAGTTACCGGGGACACCGGGCTCGCGGCCATCCCTCGGCGAACTGAGCGCCCGCAATTGCCTCCATGGTCAGGTGCGCTCCATTCGGGTCGAGGGGCTGATGGCCGAGGTCGTGCTCTACGTCGGCGGCCAAGAGATTGTGGCGGTGATCACGCGCGCCTCGGTCGAACGGTTGGCCCTGCGTGTCGGCGACCTCGCCGCGGCGGTCATGAAGTCGACCGAAGTCATGATCGCGAAGGGGTGATCCTTGCGTGACCCCTCGGCCACACTGCTGGCGCTGGCGCTCGCCCTCTCGGGCGGCCCCGCCACCGGCGC
This sequence comes from uncultured bacterium, assembly GCA_964631125.1. Classification (GTDB taxonomy): domain Bacteria; phylum Eisenbacteria; class RBG-16-71-46; order CAIMUX01; family CAIMUX01; genus CAZVYN01. Next base: position 34,442 of record CAZVYN010000030.1, read on the forward strand.
CACCGGCGCCAAAGGCTCGGCGCAGGCATCGACGACGCGCGCCACCGAACCACTCACCGTCTTCGCGGCGGCCTCGCTCTCGGACGTGTTCCAGGAGATGGCGCTCCATCTGGGCTCGACGTCGGAGACACCCACGATCCGTTTCAACCTGGCGGGTTCGCAGCAACTCGCCACCCAGCTCGAGCATGGCGCGAAGGCCGATGTCTTCGCCTCCGCCGATCAGCGCTGGATGGATGTCGCGATCGAGAAGGGACGGATCGACGGCGCACCCCGAACTTTTGTGCACAACCGGCTCGCCGTGATCGTCCCGGCGTCGAATCCCGCAAAGCTCCAGACGCTCGCGAACCTCGCGCGTCCCGGCATCAAACTCATCCTCGCAGCCGACTCGGTCCCGATCGGCCGCTACAGCCAAGTGCTACTCGCCAATCTCTCGCAACGGCTCGAATGCGGGCCGGACTTCGGAGCGAAGACGCTCGCGAACGTCGTTTCCCGCGAAGACAACGTCAAGGCGATCGTCTCCAAGGTCGCGCTCGCGGAAGCGGACGCCGGAATCGTCTACGGGTCGGACATCACGCCGACCAACCGCGATCGCCTGCGCTCGCTGGAGATCCCCGCGGACGCGAACGTGCTCGCGTCGTATCCCATCGCGGTCGTGCAGGGCTCGGACCAGCTCGAGCAAGCGCGCGCCTTCTGCGACTTCGTCTGCTCGCCTGCAGGACAAGCCATCTTCGCGCGCCACGGCTTCACGCCGATCGCCAACGCGGCCACTCCTGCGGCGAACTGAGGCCATGACCGCTCGCCGCGACACTCTTTCGTCTCTCGCCTGGCGAGTCGGCCTCGCGCTCGGTGGAACGGGCCTCCTGCTCTTGCTGGGACTGCCGCTGGCGGCCCTGGCGCTGAGAGTCCGGCCGACCGAGTTGATCACGCGACTGGCCGATCCCTTCGTCCTCGACGCTCTTCGTCTGAGTCTGCTGACGAGTCTCGGCGCGACCGTTCTGGTCACGCTGGTCGGTCTCCCGGTGGCCTACCTGCTCGCGACGCGCGCATTCCCCGGCAAACGATGGCTCGAGGTGCTGGTGGATCTCCCGATGGTGCTCCCACCGACGGTCTCGGGACTCGCGCTACTGCTCGCGCTCGGACGGAGCGGATGGGCCGGTCGGTCCCTCGACGCCTTCGGGATCTCTCTCCCGTTCACCACCGCCGCCGTCGTCCTCGCGCAGGCGTTCATGGCCGCGCCGTTCTTCGTCGCGACGGTTCGCGCCGGCTTCTCCTCGATCGATCCGCGCTTGATCGAGGCGGCCGTCGCTCTGCGCGCGTCCGAGGCGTACCTCTTTCGTCGCGTCGTGCTGCCGCTGGCCCTCCCCTCCCTCCTCGCCGGCGTGGTGCTGGCTTGGGCTCGCGCGCTCGGCGAGTTCGGCGCGACGATCACGTTCGCCGGCAACTTGCCCGGTGTCACGCAAACCATGCCGCTGGCCGTCTACATCGCGATGCAGTCGGACCTCGAAGCCGCCATCGTCCTCTCGGTGCTCTTGCTCTTGGGATCCGGCGCGCTCCTCTACGCATTGCGCTCGGCCTTGCCGCTCTTCCAGCCCGGCGCGGGCGCCGGCTGGTTCTTCGGACCCTCCCGCCGGAGATCCTGAGTGCTGCAGGCGACACTGGCGAAACAGATCGGCGGCTTCGATCTGGACGTCGCTCTGCGGATCCCACGCGGCGTCTGCGCGGTCCTCGGCGAGAGCGGCGCGGGGAAGTCGACCCTCTTGAGGCTCCTCGGCGGCCTCGCGCGGCCGGACACCGGACGCATCACGCTCGACGGCGAACTCCTCTTCGACTCAGGCGCCCGCATCTGCCGCGCGCCCCGCGCTCGCCCGATCGGCTGGATGCCGCAAGACGGCGGCCTCTTCCCTCATCTGGCGGTCGACGAGAACGTTGCCTTCGGACTCCGGGCCCTCGGCGTGCCGCGCGCCGAAGCGCTCGCTCGCGCGGGCGTCGCTCTCGACCGGGTCGGCCTGGCTCGTTTCGGGAACCGTCGTCCGCGAGATCTCTCGGGAGGTGAGCAGCAACGAGTCGCGCTGGCGCGAGCCCTCGTACTGGAGCCGCGGCTGCTGTTACTCGATGAACCGCTGGCCGCCCTGGATTACGAGACGCATCGCTCGGTCCGGAAGGAGTTGCGCGCGGCGTTGTCGTCGCTGGAGGCCGTGACGCTCTTGGTCACGCACAACCCGACCGAGGCGCTGCTCCTGGGCGATCGCATCGTTGTGCTCGAGCGCGGCCGCGTCACCCACGACGGCTCGCGAGAGGACCTGCTGCGGGCGCCGAAGACGCCGTTCGTGGCGGAGTTCCTCGGGGTGAATCTCCTCGAGGCGAGACGTGTTTCGTGGACGCCCGCCGACGGCGCCGACCGCGCCGTCGGCGCCGTCGGTCAGGGATCGTGCGCCCAGCTCATCGTCGAGATCGAGGGCCGCACCGTCCGCGTCCCCCCGAGCTGGTTGCTTGAAGACTCCGACTCGCCGTCCCGTGTCCGCATCGCGGTCCCGCTACGCTCTGTCGCGATCGAGCGCGTCGAGATCCAGCGGGTCGAGATCCAGCGGGTCGCGACACCGGCCGCCGCTCAGACCGCCGTGTTTCTCGGCACGATCGACGAGGTGCTGCCTCTCCCGCCGGACGGAAGCTGGCTCCGCATCCACACCGTGGGAACGCCTTCATTCACGGCCGAGATCGAAGCAGCCCGGGCGGCGAAGTCGGGGCTCGCGATCGGCGAAGCAGTCTCGCTCCGTCTCACCACGCCGCCGGCGCAGCCCTCGTGAGGACGCCCGATCACACCGAGGGGCGACCCGAGAAGACGACATCGCCCCGATGTTGCGCGATGCGCTCGCCAGGGCGGCGAGCGCATCTCACGAACTCAGCATATCGGCAAGAACGTCATCGCACGAGCATGACTCTCCGGGTCTGGGTGAACGCGGGCGTCGTGAAGCGGGCGAAGTAGACGCCGTTCGCCAGTCCTTCCGCCGCCCATGAGATCTCGTGCACCCCCGCCGGACGCGCCCCTTCCGTAATCCGCGTCACGAGCCGACCGTGCACGTCGTAGACCGAGAGGTCGATCTCGGACACCGTCGGCAAGGCGAAGCGGAACGAGGTCGAGAGCGCGAACGGATTCGGGCTGCTCGCGAACGAGTAGAAGCGCGGCAGGTCGTTGGTGGTCGGCGCATCGGTCGTACTGCCGACGTTGAACAGCCCCTCGATGACCGCGCTGCCGTTGTAGGCGCTGTCGACCGCGCGCAGCCTCCAACGGTAGCTCCCTTGCGTCAGATCGGTGAGAACCCACTCGGTGACCGAACTCACGTTGCCGGGCTCCGGCTGCCGCTTCGGTCGCGGCACGAGGACGCCGTTGCGGAAGACATCGAGGTCGTAGGTCAACGCTTCGGTCGGCGTCAGGTCATCGCTCGACGGATTCCAAGAGAGCAGCACGTCGCTGCCCGCGACATTGGCGACCAATCCGGTCGGAGCCGACGGAGCCGCATTCTGTCCGGGGACGTCGTTGCGATAGAGATGCATCTGGGCCTCGATCAGCCCGTTGCCGCCGGGCACGAAGTACTCGCCCGCGATGAAGTAGTCGAGGTCGCGCTCGCCGTCGATGTCGAGCCAGGTGAAGCTGCCGCCGCGCGAACCGCTGGCGCGAGGCGCCGGCAGGTCGTTGCCCGAGTCGGTGAAGACACCGTCCTGGTTGGCGAAGATCTTTGCCCGGCCCTCGATCTGCGAGCCGCTGTTGTACGTCCCGGTCAGCAGGATGTCGACATCCCCGTCCGAGTTGTGGTCGGCCCAGGTGGCCGCCGTGAGGTCGAACCAGCCTTCGCACGGGATACAGTCGATCACCTCGATCGGGACGTACGTCTCCGCGTCGTTGCGGTAGATCCGAAGGACAACGTTGAACGATCCGTCGACCTCACGGATGTGGCCCGCCACGAGGATGTCGAAGTCGCCGTCGTTGTCGTAGTCGCCCCACTGCGCTTCGCCGTGCTCGACCGAGAGCGGACCGAGGATCCCCTGGCCGACGAAGATCCCTTCGCCGTCGTTGCGATAACGCCGGATGAAGCCGCTCTCCGTCAGCGGGGCGAGATCCACCAGTAGCAGGTCCAGATCCTGGTCGCCGTCGAAGTCGGCCCAGGCGCTCTGCGCGTGACGGGTCGGCGCCAAGTCGGCGTTGATGTCGGTGAAGATCCAGCCGCCGTTCCCGTTCGTCCCGTCGTTGCGCAGCAGCACCGTGCGGTACGCGAACTCCTCGAAGTCGTAGACCGAAGGCAACAGTAGATCCAGGTCGCCGTCGTTGTCGTAGTCGGCCCAGGAGAGCGAACGGAGATCGAAGTCGCCCTGGTCGTTGTCTTCGTAGTAGCCAGGCAGCTCGGTGTCGGTGATCACGAGCGTTCCGAAGTCGTTTCGATAGATCACGGTCTGACCGTCGGTCGCGAGCGCCAAGTCCTCGTCGCCGTCGTTGTCGACATCGCCCCAGGCGAGATCGGACGCCCCCGCGGAGAGGCCGGCGAGCGGAACGTCGATGTACGTGAACTCCCACTCGTCGGGACCCGCCGCGCCGCCGTTGCGGAGCAGGACGAGGCGATGCTCGACGCTCTGGTTGTAGACCACGTAGTAGCCGAGCACGGCGATATCGAGATCGTTGTCCCCGTCATAGTCGGCGGCCGCGGTCGTCGAGACCCAGAAGTCTTCGTCCTGCGGCGTGACGAAGAGCGGATCGAGCGGCGTCACTTCGGTGAAGTCGCCGAAGACGCCGCCGGGGCCGGCCTGAACGACGATGGCGCGGCCGGTGGCGCCCTCGGCCCCGTCGTCATCGGTCACCGTCAGACGGACGATGTAGGTCCCTTCCTGGTCGAACGTGTGCAACGGGTGTCGCTCCGTGGTGGTGAAGCCGTCATCGAAGTCCCAGGACCAGCCGACGACGAAGCCGTCGGGATCGGTGCTGGTGTCGGTGAAGTGGACCGTGAGTCCCGCGGCGACGAAGTTGAACGACGCCTCCGGCGGCTGATTGAGCGGCGGCGGCGGCGGGCCGGTGAACTTCTCGATGTATCCCTGGAAGCCGACCGTCCAAGCGTCCCCCGCGGGAGACGCCGCGATCGCCGCGAAGCTGCCGAATCCCGGAGAGCCGATGTTCAGCACGGCCCAGTTCTGACCGCCGGTTGCGGAGTAGTAGGCGACATCATCGGAGGTGCTGATCCAGAATTCGTTCGGTCCGATCAGGTAGATGTCCGTGAACATTGCCGCGGGGTCCGGCAGCGGGAGGAGCTGCCACGTGACGCCGCCGTCGTCGCTGCGAACGGCATAGCCCCAACCGCCGACGGCGTAGCCGATGCTCTCGTCGTAGAAGTCCATGTCTTGGATCGAGAACGGAAACCCGGGGAGTTCACCTTCGATCCAGGAAGCGCCATCGTCGGTGCTGCGATAGAACGGCCCGCCGACATTCGCGGCCCATCCGCTGGAGCCTTCGAAGTCGACGCCGACGTATCCGCCCATGAAGTCAGTGACCGGCGTCCAGGAATCGCCGCCGTTGGTGGTGTGGAAGAGCGCGCCTTGGTCGAAGCCCGAGCCGATGACCCAGCCGTTCAGCAAAGTAGAAAAGTCGAGGTCAGTGGCTTCCAGATTCCCCGGAATCGCCGCGCCCGCCGTCCACGTATCGCCGCCGTCGGAACTCCGGTAGACGCGCCCTTCGCTGTTGGTGACGACGACTTGATCCGGCGCGACGACACTCACCGCGGTGATTGCCGCGTTCGAGATCGACTGGCCGATCCACGGCGCCGAGCCGTCGCTCCGCAGCACCATGCCGCCTTCCCCGACCGCGATCAGGTCGCCGTTCGGAAAGCGGTCGATGTTGTTCAGCGTTTGGCCTGTGCCGCTGGAGATCTGCGCCCAACTCGCGCCGCCGTCGACTGTCTTGATCACGAAACCGGGGCCATAGGCGAATTAGCCGGTCTGCGCGTCGGCGAAGGCCGGCCGCGCACTGCTCAGGAAGTTCGGACGCGGCCCGGGTGACGCGAACGTCTCGACCCAATTCGCGCCGGCATCCGACGAGCGGAACATGTTCCCGTCGAAGTCCGCGCCGATGACGAGCCCGGAAGTCGGCACGACGAACTCGAAGACGCCGACGGGCAGCACCTCGCCGAGATCGGACCAGGTCTGTCCGCTGTCGCTCGTGCGCAAGACGCGCTCGTCTGCGCCGGTGAAACTCCCGCTCTGCGCCCACGCCAGGGCCGCGCTCGGCGAGACGGCGATGAGTCCCTTTCGCGCTGCGGCCGACGGCCCGGTCGTCCAGGTGACTCCGCCGTTCGTGGAGCGAACGAAGGCGCCGTCGATGATGGCGACCGCGACGGTACTGGAGAGGAAGATCGCCGACGCGGCGTCGCCGGTCTTCACCAGGCTGAAGTTCGCCCCTCCGTCCGTCGTGCGGTAGATCCCGCCCGTCGACACGCCGAGGCCCAATTGCGTGTCGATGAAGTCGAACGCGAACGTTCCGTTCGGCGAGTCGACCCACGAGAGCCCGCCGTCGTGACTGACGAAGCGCACGAAGTTGCCCGACGCGAGGCCGAAGTCGGGCGTATAGAACTCCATGAAGTAGGTCGAGCCGAGAGCCGGAAGCTCGGTCCAGTTCTCGCCGCCGTCGGTCGTGCGGTAGTTCGCGTTGCCGTACGTCCAACCATGTTGGCTGTCGAGGAAGAAGAGACCGTTGAGCGGAGAGTAGAGGTCGAACGGGACGTCCCGTTGCGCCCACGTCGCACCGCCATCCGCGGACTCGAAGAGCGCTCCCCCGTCGTCGAACGAGTTGTCATCCGTGGCGATGAACACGCGATTCGGTGTCGGCGAGCCGACGCCGCGGACATCGAGGAACGTCGGGACTGGACTCTGCGTGCTCCATTGCGCGACGGCCTGGGACGCGACGAGGGAGAGGAGAAGGAGAGGGAGAATGAGAGGGAGAAGGAGAAGGAGCGTGAACTGGTACACGGTTCGCGAGTGAGATAGCGGGGAGGCACTTCCGCAGTGTGCGGCGGAGCGCCCTCGGAGCGGAGCAATCATGTGTCGCAATCCTCTCGAGTTCTTGCGGCTTCCTCTGCCCGGCTTCGAAGAGGTCGCTCTCGTGTAAATCCTGATACCAGCGATCCCGAGACCCCATCGGCCCAGGAACGCCCTGTGACGAGTTCGACCATGGACGGGTGAAAGCAGCAGCTCGCCCCGGCGCGTCTGCGTCTCACTGTCGTTGCGACTTCGCGCCTTGCGCTGTGCCGCCCGGGGCGGGCGGACGAGGCTGGATCTTCGAGGCGTGGCTCCGCGCTGACAGTGGCTGTCCATCGATCCAATAGACAGCGCCAAGTTTGATGACTGCGCGCGCGCCGACCCTGGCGGATGTCAGGTAGGGAGGGAGATCGCGCGGTGTTTGGGACGAACCGCGCTGAGTGAGGGACGAGCCGGGGGTGGAGGCGGATTGAGTCGGGTTGAGGCGGGTTGAGTCACGCAAACATCCGCCTCGGCCCGGGCGAGCGCTCAGTCGATCAATGGCTGATTGAGCTCCGTGTGGTACTCGGACGGATCGGCGGTCGACTCCGGGCCTGAGACGTAGACCTCCCAGAGATCTGCGGCCGGCTGGTGTCCGTTCGCGGCGATCCATCGATGGAACTCGCCCCAGGCCGCGCCGAGCCCTTCGTAGGGCCCGTGGTAGATCGTACGCGCGACCTTCGTGGCGGGCAGTTGGCCGACTTCGACGCGGCCCGACGGCGCTACCACTGCGTTGACTGGAACACCCACCTCGAAGTCGGAAGTGGCCGGATCCATCTTGAAGTGGTGCGAGAACACCGGCCCCGCGGGGGCAATGGTCTGGGCAGCGATGACGGCCATGACTTCGCCGATCGCCGGTCCCATCACCTGTTGAATCTCTTCGCGCGGGATCGTGAGCCGGATGACCGCAGTCTGGAGCGCCGTGGATTGAGTGATCTGTGGGGTGTCGATCATGGGAGTGGTCTCCTGATTGAAGCCGTCGTTCGTGCGAGTCCGCGTGGTGCTCCCGAGAAGGAACAGAACACGACATCGCGGAGCAGTGTCAACGCTGCTGGAGAGCCCGTTGTCGTCGAGATCGCGATCTCAGGAGTTGCACCCCGGGCGATTCTGCAGGGTGTATCCCACGGGCTACACGTTTCGCGACGAGTTCAAGCCTCGCACCAAGCGCCTCGCCAGCGTGAGTGAGTCGTGTGTCCAGATGTTGCGGGGTTCGGCCGCCGAGCGGGCGAACATCCAGCGACGCACGCGCTGCGGGTCGATCTCCAGCAGATCCGCGAATCGACGGATCGTCGTGTCCGGGTCGGAGAGCATTCTCCGCGGGCAGTTGAACAGATGCTGAGTCGCGTCGTAGGCGCGGTCTCCCACGAACGGCTTGGGGTCGATCACGAGCCAAGGCTGACGCTGCGCGCGCAGGACATTGCCGGCATGGAGATCCGTGGCGAGCAGGACAGGGTCGGAAGAGGTGTTGGGGAGTTCCTCGAGTAGCCGCAATCCTTCTCGCACGAGTCCGGCGTCGGGCCAGACGGCCGAACTCGCGTTCGTTTCCACCGCCCATCTCAAGGTCATGGCCGAGAGCGGCCGAAACGGATGCGGCGCTTCCGGCTTGCGCCAGAGGCGCTTCAGCAGCCCGGCGATGACGACATCCTGTTCTTCCTCAGGCAGCTCGCGCAGGACGGTTCCCGGCTCGCACGCCTCGAGCAACATGGCGTTGAGGTCGGCGTCGGCTTCGAGCAGGAGCACGGCGGGATCGCCATCCCAGAAGCGCAGTGCTTGGATCTCGTGCGTCGCCTCCATGTGCGGCAGGCCGAGTTTGAGGACGGCGCGAACTCCGTCGCGACGAACGACGGGCGCGACCCAGGCGCAGCTTCCTTCCTTGCCGTCGAAGGGAGGTCCGAGCGTGAGCGACCAGCGGGCCTCGAGCTCGCGGATCGTCGCGGGAAGGAGTGCGAGCCAGTCGCCGTGCTCGGGAGATCCGGCACACGCGGCAGCGAGTCGCTCAGGGATGATCGGCACAGGCCGATCCTACGGGATCGGAGTCAGGGCCGCCGAGCCAGTAAGGCCACCCTCGATTCGACCGCGGCATGCAGCGTCGGCGGCGCGCCGTCGTAGGCGCCGGCGAGGCGGGCGTCGCGGTCGAAGAGGAACAGCGTCGGGACGGGGCCGATGTCGCCGACGTCGCCGATGTCGCGCGCGAGCATCGGCGCCGAACCTGCGCGCGTCGAGTCGGAGTTCGTCGGTTCGCGTCGAGTCCAGAGAGTTCGGCGGCGATCGGGTCGGCGGTGGCGGTGGCGGTGGCGGTGGC
>CAZVYN010000031.1:0-39965 GCA_964631125.1 uncultured bacterium
TCTCCCCCCCCTTCCGCATCGCCCTCCTCGGCACAGGCGCCTACGTCGACGCCAGCATCCTCCCCGAGTTCGCCCGCCTCGGCGACCGCGTGCGCGTCACGCTGCTCTCCGGCAGCAACCCCTCGCGACGCGAACCGCTCGCCGCGCGGTTCGGCATCGCACGCACCGCTTCGGTGCATGAAGCGTCCGCGGTGGATGACGACGCCGATCTCATCGTGATCGCCACGCGCCACGATCGGCATGCCGACCTCACCGCGCGCGCGATTCGCGCCGGAAAAGCAGTCCTGTGCGAGAAGCCGCTCGCCCTCGACGCGGCAGGCGTCGCGGAGATCGAGCGCGCGCTGCGCGAAACCGGAGGCGCGCCGTTTCTCATGGTCGGGTTCAATCGTCGCTTCGCCCCGGCGACGCTGGCCGTGCGCGAAGCACTGTCACCACGGCGCGGCCCACTCCAGATCGTCTATCGCGTGCAAGCAGGACTCTTGCCGGCCGAGCACTGGATCCGCGGGGCCGAGGGGGGCGGACGCCTCATCGGCGAGGCGGTCCACATGCTAGATCTCTTGCGCGCCTTCAGCGGCGCGCCGCTCACGCGCGCAGCGGTGCTCTCCGGCGGCGGCGGACCCGAAGGCGACCCGGCCGCCGACACCTTCCATCTCGCACTCGGCTATGCCGACGGCTCGACCGCGAGTCTCCTCTACACGTCGCGAGGATCGATGCGTCATCCGAAGGAACAGATCGAGATCCACGCGGACGGCCGCACGTTCGAGATCGTCGACTTCCAAGTGGCGCGTGAGACCGGACGCGAGACGCCGCTCTGGCAGGGACCGGCGCCGCGCAAGGGACAAGACGGGATGTGGCGCGCGGTCATCGATGCGTTGGTCGGCGGCGGGCAGGCGCCGATTCCGATCGAGGAGCTGTTGGAGACGGCGCGGGCGGTGATTGCGTTGGAGGGGGCGAGGAGATAGGGAATAGAAGGGGGCTCGGGCTCCAAGGGTGGAGCGCGAGCCCCTGGCGTTGCTAGGAGCGATGTAATTCGGCGGCCGAATTACATCGCTATAAACGAAAACACCGCGCCCTGCGGGTCCTGCATCGTGGCGAAACGTCCGATGGTCGGGATGTCCATCGGCGGAACGATGACCTTGCCGCCGAGCGTCTGCGCCAGCGCGAAGGTCGCATCACAGTCATTCACGGCGAAGTAAATGCCCCAATTCGGAGGCATGGGTCCCCACGAGGGATCGATCTTCATCATTCCCGCGAAGTTGTGCCCGTTCATCCCGAACATCGTGTACTTCATCGGCTTCTCGGGATCCTCCGGTAGGCCGGAGTCCTCGGTCTTCCAACCGAAGACCGACTGGTAGAACGCGCTGGCGACGCCGGTGTCGGTGGTGGCGAGTTCGTTCCAACAGACCGACCCGTGCTCTCCGGCGACGCGGTACCCCTTGTGCTCCTTCGGCTGCCAGATCGCGAACGACGCTCCGGTCGGATCGGCCGCCACGGCCATGCGACCGTGCTCGAAGACGTCGAAGACCGGCGCGAGCAACTGGCCCCCTTGCTGCTGGATCTTCTGCGCGACCGCCTCGGCATCCGCGACGGCGACGTAGGTGGTCCAGTGGGGCGGCATCCCCTGCGAACTCAGCTCGGCCGGCATGCGACTCGTGCCGGCGACGTCACGTCCCCGGATCTGCGCCAGGTAGTAGAATTCGCCCTCGCCCATCGGGCTCGCGTTGTACGACCAGCCGAAGAGCTTCTCGTAGAAATCGTTGGCGCTCTTCACATCACTGGTGCTGAGGTCGGTCCAACAGAAATTGCCGACCGGCCAGCTCTCGAAATCAGCCATCTCGAACTCCTCTCTGACTCGTTCCATGCAAGACTCCCCGGCGCGCGAGGGCACATTCCAGACGAAAGCGCGCGCGATTGGCAAGGTCGACATCGGTTGAATGGCGGGTTGGCCCGACTCGCGCTTCCGGCTAGAGTTCCGCCCAGCTTGAAACTCAGCACGCACACGATTTCTCGTCTCTCGATCTCGGCGGCCGTCGCCCTGGCGGCGCTCCTCGTCGGGGGCGCGGCTCGCGCTCAGTCGGGAGGCGCTTCGACCGGCCCGACGGCCGTGTCGAGCACTCCGAGCACTCCGGGCGCCCCCGGTAGCATGGGTTTCTCTTCGGCCGCGCCGCTGCTCGAACATCCGATCGAGGGCGCCGCGTACTCGCTGGGGCCGGGCGATGTGCTCGGGTTGGCTATCCAAGGGACCGTTTCGCGCTTCCATGAACTCGACGTCAGCCCGGAGGGTACGGTGTTGGTCCCCGGCGCTTCCGAGGTGCGGGTAGCGGGACTCTCCCTGGACGACGCGCGCACGGAGATCCGCCGGGAAGTGGCGCGCGCGTTTCGCAACGTGCAGGTCACCGTCACGCTGCTCCGGCTCCGTCGCTTCACGATCTTCGTGCTCGGCCAGGTGCATCAGCCGGGGCAATACACCGCGAGTCCCGTCGACCGTGTTTCCGAAGGGATTCGACTGGCGGGCGGACTCGTGACCGGACTGGAGCCGGGCGGTCGGCCGCTCGATCGCGGGTCGGAGCGCTCGATCGATCTGATCCATCAAGACGGCGAACGGGTGCGAAGCGACTTGCTGCGCTTCCGTCGCACCGGAGATCTCAGTTCCAATCCGAGCGTGCGCGACGGCGATGTGATCTTGGTGGGATTCTCGCGCTCGGGCGTGCTCGTGAACGGAGAGGTCCACAGTCCCGGAGAGATCGAGTATGCGCCGGGAGACTCGCTCGGTCCGATGCTCGACCTGGCGGGTGGACCGACCGAGCGCGCGTGGCTCGACACCCTCTTGATCGCGCGCTACCTCGAAGGAAGCGCCACTCCACAGCGCATCGCGCTCTACGGCGGGACTCCCTCGGCCTACCGCGAGGCCCGCGCCTTTCCCTTGGAGGAGCGGGACGCCATCTTGGTCCGCGCGCGACCCGATTGGGACGTGCGCCACACGACCGAGGTGAAGGGCGAGGTTCGGTATCCCGGCAAGTACGTGATCGACGAAGCGGAGAGCACGCTGCTGGAGCTGATCGAACGCGCCGGCGGATTCACGATCGATGCGAACCTGCGCGAGTCGCAACTCCTGCGCAAGGTGGACGAGTCGTTCAAGGACGCCGAGTACGAGCGGCTGCGCACGGTCCCAGCGGGGGACATGAGCGAGACCGAGTACGAGTACTTCAAGATGCGCAGTCGGCAGCGGCTGGGCCTGATGGCGGTCGATTTCGTGGCCCTCTTCGAACGCGGCGATCGCTCGCAGGACCCTTTGCTGCGCGATGGCGACGTGGTCAACATCCTGCCGCGCAAGACCTATGTCACCTTGGCGGGACAGGTCGCGTTGCCGGGTAACGTCCCCTTCGAGGCCGAGCTCCAAGTCGAGGACTACATCGCACGCGGCGGCGGCTACTCGTGGAAGGCGTCGAAAGGGAGCACCGTCGTGATCCGCGCCTCGACCGGCGAGTGGATCCCGAAAGGACAGGCGCGTCGGATCGGACCGGGCGATACGATCTGGGTGCCGGAGAAGCCCGACCGCGATTACTACGCGCTCTTCAAGGACACACTCACCGTGGTGGCGCAGCTCGCGACCGTCTACCTCGTGGTGAAGACGAGCACCAATTGAGGCCTTCGCCGATGACGCCCGAACCTCGACTGCATACGACCTCACCGGAGACGGAGCGGCGGCTTCCGATCGTGCCGTTCCTCGAGTTGGTCTTGCAGAGCCGACGGATGATCCTCGCAGTCGGATTGGGCGCCGCTGTTCTGGCCGGAGCGTTCTCGCTGATCGTGCCGGCGACCTACGAGACGACGATGACCATCCTGCCGCCGGAGAGCGGGCCCTCGTTCGGCATGGGCGGCGGCGGCGGCGGCCTGGAATCATCCCTCGCCATGCTCCAGTTCGGGATGTCCACCCTCCGCTCGTCGGATCTGTACGCCGACATGCTGCGCAGCCGGTCGGTCATGCGCTACACGATCGATCGACTGAGCTTGCTCGAGGTCTACGGGCTGGCCAAGCTCGATTCTATTCGCGCCTACGCCTTCGCTTATGGGCGACTCGACGAGGACATCGACGTCAAGGTGTCGAACAATGGACTCATCACGGCGACGGTGCGCGCACACACCGGATATCTCCCGGGACCGAAGGCGAAAGTCGAGGCCGCCCGGCGCGCCGCCGAGATCGGGAACACGCTCGGGGCGGGCCTCGAGTGGGTGAACCGTTCGAAGAACACGAGTCAGGCGCGGCAGGCGCGGGTCTATCTCGAGGAGCAGGTGCGTCTCACGAACGAGCGCCTCGACGTTTCGAGCCGTTCGTTGGCCGGCTTCCAGACGGAGCACATGGCGGTCGACCTGGGCGAGCAGATGCGCGTCGGCATCGAAACGGCGGGCAAGCTGGAGGCCGACGCCGTCGCGCGTGAAGTTGCGCTCGGCGTCGCGTTGCAATCGATGCAGCCCGACAACCCCGAGGTGCGACGGCTGCAGAGCGAGATCGGGCAGTTCCGCCGTCAGCTCCGTTTGTTGCAGTCGGGGCGTTCGGGCGAAGGTGAGGGGGACGCCACGCGCGAGGGTCGCGGCTCTCTGGAATCCAGCCTCGAGTCGTTGCCCGAGATCGGGCGGCGCTACGCCGAACTGCTGCGAGAAGTGAAGGTGCAAGAGGCGCTCTACGAGATGCTGACCGCGCAGCTCTATCAGGCGCGCGTCAAGGAGACCGAAGAGGTCCCGGTCGTCCAGGTGCTCGACGAGGCGACGATCCCCGCGGCGAAGAAGAGCCCGCTCGTACGCAAGACCGCGCTCATCGCCGGTGTCCTCGGCGTTGCGTTCGGCGTCTTCATTGCAATCGCCCGCGATTGGTGGGGCCGGTATCCGTGGCGGGACGCCGACGTCCGCGCACTCTCGGGGATCCTGAGGCGCTGAATCGCCGAATCGCTGAGTCGCTGAGTCGCTGAGTCGCTGGATGCGGAGGGCGCCGTGGCCGAGAAGTTCGATGTCATCGTCGTCGGGACAGGACAGGCCGGGCCGTCCCTTGCGGTCCGACTCGCCAAGGCCGGAAGGAAGACCGCCATCCTCGAGCGCAAGTTGCTCGGAGGAACCTGCGTCAATGTCGGCTGCATTCCCACCAAGACCCTCATCGCGAGCGCGCGGGCCGCACATGTCGCGCGCCGTGGAGCGGAGTTCGGAGTGACGATCGAGGGATCGATCCGAGTCGACCTGGCCCGGGTCAAGGCGCGCAAGGATGCCGTGGTGCAGCAGTCGACGGACAGCCTGCAGAAGTCGCTGAGGAACACGCCGAATCTGACTCTCTACGAAGGTCACGGTCGGCTCGAGTCGGTCCGCACCGTGCGGGTCGGTGATCGGCTGTTGGAGTCGGAGCAGATCTTTCTGAACGTCGGCGCGCGCGCACACACGCCGGACTGGCCGGGGCTCGCGGATGTCCCTTTCCTGACCAACTCGAGCATGATGGAGATCGATTTTCTCCCCGAGCATCTGGTCATCGTCGGCGGCAGTTATATCGGCCTCGAATTCGCGCAGATGTATCGACGCTTCGGCAGCCGAGTGACCGTGGTCGAGATGGGGCCGCGCCTGGTCGCGCGCGAGGACGAAGAGATCTCGGCCTCGATCCTGTCGATCTTGCGGGCCGAGGGCGTCGACTTTCGTCTGGGAGCGAAATGTGTGAGCGCCGCCCGACGCGGGGAACAAGTCGCCGTCGGTTTGGACTGTGACGATCCCGCGAAAGAGGTAGTCGGCTCGCACCTCTTGGTGGCGGTTGGTCGCACGCCGAACACCGACGACCTCGGACTCGATCGGGCCGGCGTCGCCACCGACGAGCGCGGGTGCATCACGGTCGACGACGAGCTGCGCACTTCGGCGCCGGGCATCTGGGCGCTGGGCGAAGTCAACGGCCGCGGCGCCTTCACGCACACCGCGTACAACGACTATGAGATCGTCGCCGGCAACCTCTTGGACGGCGAGCGCCGTCGGGTCACCGATCGCATCGTCGCCTATGCGCTCTACACCGACCCTCCGTTGGGGCGGGTCGGCCTGACCGAGCGAGAGGTGCGAGCCTCCGGCCGGCCGGCGTTGATCGCCACGCGAGCGATGACCCGCGTCGCCCGGGCGGTCGAGCGCGGCGAGAGCCAAGGGCTGATGAAGATTCTCGTCGACGCGGCGACGCAGCGGATCCTCGGCGCGGCGATTCTCGGGATCGAAGGGGACGAGGCGATCCACTCGATCCTCGATGTGATGTACGCCGACGCCCCTTATACAGTGATCCGACGCGCGGTGCATATCCATCCGACCGTGTCGGAGCTGATTCCGACGTTGCTGGGAGATCTGCGGCCGCTGTGAAAGGTCGCGCGCAGCGGCCGGGGCGCTCGGAGCTGCTGATCCCGATCGTTGTCAGCTCGATCGTGGCGCTCGTCCTGCGGGCCGCCTATCTGGCGGAGGCGGCCGACAACCCATCCTGGCGGCATCTCGGGCTCGATCTCGAGATTTACCACGAGTGGGCGCAACGTGTCGCGTTGGGCGCCGGTCTGGGCGACTCGCCGTTCCGTCAGGCGCCGCTGTTCCCGATCCTGCTCGGGGTCACCTACTCGATCCTGGGCCCCGATCCGGTGCGCGCCCTCTGGATGCATCTCCTTCCCGGCGTCGGCGCTGTCGCTCTCACCGCGTGGTGCGCGGGGAGCGCGTTCGGTCCGCGCGCCGCGTGGGGCGCCGGGATCGTGCTCGCTCTGTCCAAGCCGGCGATCTTCTATACCGGTGTTCTCCTCCCCCCGACCTGGACACTGTTTCTCTCAGCGCTCTTTCTCTTCGTCTGGCAGCGCTCGTCCTCGCTGGCTACGGGTCTCGTCGGCGGCTTTCTCACCCTCGCGCAGCCCGCCGCGCTCGGACTGGTCTTGCCAGCAGTTTTCCGCCCAGAGGCCAACCGGACTCGGAGTTTGACCAAGAGTGTCTGGCTCGTACTCGGACTCTCGCTGCCGATTCTCCTCACGCTCTTGTACAACGGCCTGAGCGGCGGCGCCTGGGCGCCGGTCGCGGTCAATCGCGGCATCAATCTGTACATCGGCAACGGTCCCGAGGCGAACGGCGCCTACGTTC
This sequence comes from uncultured bacterium, assembly GCA_964631125.1. GTDB lineage: Bacteria > Eisenbacteria > RBG-16-71-46 > CAIMUX01 > CAIMUX01 > CAZVYN01. The sequence goes on from CAZVYN010000031.1 coordinate 7,117, forward strand.
GCCCCCCGGAGATGCGCGAGGATCGGGATCTATTGGGAATCACCGCCGCCGAGACCGCGCTGCGCAAGAACGGAGCGTGGCCTGAGGCGGCTGACGCCGCGTCGTCCGCCGCTCTCGCCGATCGCTACTGGACGAGACGCGCGCTGGATTCGATCACGAGCGATCCGCTTCGCGCGCTTCGGCTCTTCGCGCGCAAGGTGACGTTCGTCGTCGCGCAGTACGAGATCCCGCAGGTCGAGTCGCTCCGCTTCGAGTCGCGTTTCTCCTCGATCCTGCGCGCGCCGTTGCCGGGGATGGCGGCGCTCTTGGCGCTCGCGGTCTGGGGCGCGTTGCTCGCTCGCGGCGCCACCGTTCGCCGATTGGTCACGGCGCTACTCGCGGCCACGGCGCTGCTCTGCCTCTTCTTCGTCACCGCGCGTTTCCGGCTCCTACTCGCGCCGTGGCTGGCCGTGCTGGCCGGAGCAGGGGTTGGCAGGTGGTCGTCTCGCTCGGTCCGCGAGCGGATCGTCGCCTGCGGCGTCGCGTCGCTAGCATTTCTGGCATCCCTCGTCGCCGCGAGTGGATTCGACGCCGCGGGCAGCGACGGTCAGTACCTCCATCGTCTCGGCGTCATCGCGGAACGCGAGAAGGATGCGAACGGCGCCATCGCGCGCTATCGCGAGGCGCTCGCGGCCGATCCCTCGGTCGCGAAAGCGCACATCAACTTGGGAACGCTCCTCGCTCGCGGCGGTCAGCTCGACGGGGCGCGGGGACATCTCGAGCGCGGCGTTCGCCTCGACCCGCTGAGCGCCATCGGTCGAGTCAGCCTCGCGCAGCTCGAGCAGGTGACCGGCCGACCCGAGGCGGCCGTCGGGTGGTACCGAGCGGCCAAGGAGATCGACCCGACGCTCTGGAGCGCCCGCGAAGGGCTCGTTTTCGCGAGCTACGAGATCGGGCGGATAGAGGAGACCGAGGCGAGCGAGGTCGCCCGCCTCGCTCCACCCGGCTCCGCGCCCGCGATGCGCGCGGCGATGTTCCTGGCTCTCCTCGAATCGCGCCGGTCGTTGCCCGAGAGTGCCTGGGTCGAGAACGCGCGTCTGCGTGAGGCGGATCTGCTCGTCGTGCAGGGCCGACTCGATGAGGCCCGAGTCATCTACCAAACACTGCAATCGGACGAAACAACCGGAGCCGCCGCGACGCTCACGCTGCGGCGGCTCCGCTCACCCTGATCCGCGAGCTCTAGCGCGGGAGTTCGAAGGGCGTCACGATCGAGACTCGAAACGTCCGGCCGGGCGCCTCGGGGGTCACTGTCCAGGTCGCCGTGCGCAACGCGTCGAGATCGATCCATCCGCCGGCGACGAGAAAGGTGTCTACCGTCGCCGCGTCGCCGACGACGCGAGCGTCGGAGTTGTAGACGCGCACGCGATAGCCCGTCGCGTCCGGCACACGAGTCCAGATGAATCGATCGGGGAGTGACGGCAGCAGCCCGCGCGGAGCCAGCGGAGTCGCAACCTCGCGATCTCCCCTGAAGATCGGCGCATCCTCGCGCGGCCCCTGCAGGACGAGAAACGCGAGAGCCGCCGTCGCGCCCAGCGCGATCGGCCACCAGACTCTCGGGAATCGCCACCCGCGGTTGGGGCGAGCGGGACGGGACGACGCCGAGGATCGTGGAGACGGATGACTCTCGGCCTCGGCGACCAGAGGAGACGCGAGGAGTTGCTCGGAGTAGATCGCGTGCGCGAGCCGGTCGTCGGAGAGCGCCTCGGCCTCGAATTCCTTGCGTTCCTCGGAGGAGAGCGTTCCGGAGAAGTAGCCGATCAGTCGCTCTTCTTGCTGGGGGGTGAGGCCGCTGCGCTCGGTTCCACTCATGCCAAGATACCTCTCTCTCGCAAGAGCCCACGGAGCTTCTCGCGGCAGCGGTAGACCCGCCGGTACAGGACCGACTCGATCAACCCCGCCTCCGTCGCGAGATCCGCCGGCGTCGCGCCTTCCATGAGGCGTTTCAGATAGTGCTGGCAGTCCGTGCCATCCACCGAGAGCGAGTCGATCGCCTCCAAGACGAGCCGCCGCGCCTCCCGCGACTCCAGCGCCTCGAGCGGCGTCCCGCGCGCGATCGGCTCCTCTCTCGAAGTCAGTCCCAGCGGGATCAGGCGCGCCTCCGCCGTACGGCGACGCTGGTAGTAGTTGCCGATCGTGTGCCGCAACACCTGGAAGCACCAGGCGAGCGGCGGGAGATCGTCGATGCGATCCGCCGTCCCTGGCCGCCAGCCCCGTTCGATCACGACCTGCAAGGCAGACTGCACGAGGTCCTCCGCCGCGTCTTCGGGCACGCGCCGCCGCGTCACCGAGATGAATCGATCTCGGAGGTCGCGCAGCGCCGCATCTTCCCGCTGCTTCATTTCGACAGCCGTCCCCGTCTCCCGCCGCGAATTCCCCAGAAGACGACTCCCGCGCCGACCGCGGCCAACGCCGCCAGCGAAAACCACGGGCGGCGGCTGTTCGCCAACGGATGACCGGCGAGAGCCGCGATCGGGCGATCGCCCACGCCGCTCACTTGGAACGCGCTGCGGTCTCGGTGCGAGGCGCCGGTCGCGGCGACCGCGCGTCGCGCATCGCGCAGCGCCGCGTCGCACGGTTTCCCGGCCCGCATCCCCGCGTAGAAGTGATCCATCAGCCGAGAGGCGGCCAGGTCCTCGACATCCCAGAGGGAGGTAACGACGGTGCGCGCGCCCGCGAGGTGGAAGGAACGGGCGAGCCCGAACGTGCCTTCTCCGAGATAGACCTGTCCTCCGCTGGTGCGGCAGCCGCTCAGTACGACCAGGTCGCATCCCAAGCGGAGGGACTCGACGTCAGCGGCGGTGAGAAAGGCTCGCTCGCCCGCGAGCACGAGTCCGGAGCGTTCGGGGTGCGGCGCGTCGACGACGGCGTGCGTGGCGAAGTGCAAGGCGGAAGGGCGAGAGTCGAGAGCCTGCAGCAGCCGAGCCTCGGTCGCGTCCCTCCCCATGAGCACTTCGGCCCCACGGATCGCGATCGCGCGGGCCTCGGCGCGAGCATGCGGCAGACGCGCGCCCAGGACCGATCGAAACCCGTCGCGGGAGACGGCGACTTCGCCCGAGGGGACCGTCGTCGCGGGGTCGGCCACCACCAGCATCCCGTCGGAGGGACTCGACCGATCCCGGAGAGTCTCCAACGCGGACGCGCTCGGCAGGTAGCTCACCGCGAAGCGATCGCCGAGCGAGGAGGCGCCATCCCAGGGGAGCGCCTCGAACGGAAAGCCGAGGAGATCGGAGGGAGGCGAAATCGAAACACGTTCGGTGGTCGACGGAAGGATGCGCGCAAGCGGAGCGGCGAAGATTTCGCCGAGCCTCCGCAGCGCCGGCTCGCACTCGGCGTCGGACGCGTTCGCCGACATCAACTCCAGTGCGATTCGCGCATCGGCGGCGTAAGCGGTCGAAGGCATCGTCACGGCCGAGAGCGAATCCGGCGTGAGGACGAACGCGACGAGCGGATTTCGATTCGGATCGTTGAAGAGCACCAACACACCGTTCGACGCGGCGAGCAGACGCTGGAGGCGCGCGAGCGTGCTGTCGGGCGACGCGGACGTCCGGCCCAAGCTCTCGCGGAAGAGCGCGCCCCGGCCGCGCTCGACCATCGCCCACGCTTCCGTCGTCTGTCCTCGCGCGAGCAGACAGCGCGCGAGGGAGGCGTAGAGCTCGCCTCCACGCAAGAATGCGCCGGCGCGATTCTCTTCCTCGGCCAATCTTTCGCGACGGGCTTCGAATCGATTCAGCGCGTTCGCCAGGAGCGTCTCCGCCTCCGGGAAGCGTCCCGCCTCGGCCAACGCGACCCCACGCAAGTTGATCAGTCGAACGCGGAAGCGCTCTTCGTTCGCGTCGGTCTGATCGGCCAAGAGGCGATCGACTTGTCGCAGGCAGGCCTCGGTCTGGCCGGCGCGCATGAACAGGTTGGCGCGAGCGAATCCCACCGAGACGAGATGGCGCTTGTTCCCCGAGGCGACATCGAGCGTCTCCGCGGCGGCCAACGATTCGAGCGCCTCGTCGAATCGTTCGAAAACTTGGAGGGCGGCGGCGCGCTGGAGGTGCAGCCGAGCGCGCGCGTGGTAGTTGGACTGGATCCGCTCGGCCAACGCGAGGGCCGAATCGCAGAGGACAATCGCCTCTTGGTTGCGGTCGACGAAGCGCAAATAGCTCGCCCGGGTCTGCATGGCGGAGAGAGCAGCGGCGTCGGCTCCGATCTCGCGCGCTAGAGCGATGGCCCGCTCGGAGACCTCGTTCGCCTCGGTCATGCGACCGGTGTCGCTCAGCCAGTGCGCGAGGTCGATGTAGACGTCGAGGAGGTGCGTCCGGTCGGGCAGCAGTTGGCAGCGCGGAATCAGCCGATTCAGCACCTCGATCGCTTGCTCCGGCTCCCCCGCGGAGCCGAGCGCCTTCGCCAATCCGATCTGGGCGCCGGCTTCGACATGCAACTTGCCGGATCGCTTCGCGACCTCGACCGATCGCGCGTAGGAATCGATCGCCCGCGCCTCGTCGTCCAGGCGAATGGAGATATCGCCCACCTGCCGGAGCAAGGATGTCTCGAGGCTGTCGAGCCGAGCCCGCACCGATGGAGCGACGGAGAGCGCTTCCAGCGAGTCGGTGATCCGCAGCATCTGCGCGCGGATCTCCGGCAGGGAGACCTGAGCGCCCCGCCGCGCCGACTCGCGCTCCTGGATGACTTGGTGCGCCCGCCGTTCGAGTTGCTCCGTCGCGACCGCCGCATCCTCCACGTCGGCCGCCGCTCGTCCTGCTCCGCACCAGAGGAGGAGGGCGACGCCGGTGCGCAATCCGAGCCGCCTAGAGAGTCTCATGGTGCTCCATGATACGCGCCGCGCGCGCCTCCGCCATCGACGCCCCCGCCAGGACCCAACTCCAGGTCGTCGCCGTCATCGACGCGCCGATCACGTTGGTGAAGGCGACGGCGGCCAAGGCGACCTGGCAGGCCGCGAGGGCGCGCAGTCGGTCGGCCCGCTCCCGATCGCTCGTGGTGCGCGCCGCCCGCAGCGTTGCCTGCAACACGAAGACTTGAAACGCGATCAAGAACGCCGCGCCGAGGAACCCGGTGTAGTACGCCAGCTCGAGGTACGAGTTGTGGAGCTGGCGATCGTCGTCGAATTCTCCCTTGATCGAGTCGAAGTAGACGAACGGCTTGCCCAGACCGAGTCCGAGGATCGGATCGGCCCGCAGGGCGAGGAGCGCCTCTCCCCAGACGACCAGGCGCCAGATGGCGGTGGCGTCTTGGTCGAGTTCCGACAGGCTCGTCACGCGCGTGCTGACGTCCCCGACGACCGGCAGTCGGTCGAGGCTGCCGGTTGCGACGAACCCGCCGACGAGCAGAACCGAGATGAACGCGCCGATCGCCACGCCGCGCGCGAACCCGCGCCATCCGCGGGTGGCGAGGGTCACGAATCCGACGGCGACAAGCCCACCCAGCCAGATCGAACGCGCCTGCGAGACGAGGATGCCGCTGACATAGAGCCCGCCGAGTAGGAGCGCAGGCGCGCGACCGACGCGTCGATGCACCGCCGCGAGCAGCACCGTCGAGAAGAAGAGCACGAGCGCTTGCAGCCCGGAGAGGTAGCGCGCGGTGCGCGATCCGGTCAGACTTCCGACAGGTGTGTCGGTCACGACGTTCCAGATCGCCTGCAGTCCCGTGACGACGCCCGAGACCAGAACCGCGACGAGCAGCCCTCGTCTCGCCCGCTCCGACCGCAGCGCCCAGAGAGTGAGCGGAAAGAGCAGCGCGTAGAAGTACTGGATGCGGAAACCCAGAACCGCCGCCCACCCGTGCAAGCCGAGGCTGCGAACGGTCGAGAAGAGTCCGTAGCAAAGGAACGCGACCAACGTGAGCGAGATGCGATCGCGCGGAAGCGCGGGAACGCCCCCGGACCGCGCGGCCGTGACGAGCGCCGCGGCGGAAAGCGCTCCGACCAGGAGGTCGTTCGGGTAGAGGTCGATGCCCCCGAGCGACAGGCTGGTGTTCGCGTAGTTCGTCCGTTCGAGCGCCATGGAGAGAGCAACGGCCACCGCCAGCACCGCCGAGACATCGGCGAGGGCGAGAACCGAGAGCATCGCCGCCGCCACCACGGCGGTCGCCGCGATGGGTGAGAAGACGGTAAGTCCCGCGATCGCGAGCGCCGCGAGCGCCGTCGGGACGACGGGCCAGCTTCGCGGCGCGGCTCGGTCAGGCGAGGAGTACGTGCGCGTTTCCATCGCTCAGCGCGTCGCCTGGGATGACGCGAGCTGACGGAGTTCGTCGATCCAACGGTCCATGTTCCGCTCCCGGTCGGCGTGCAGAGAGACGCGCCGTCGATTCTCCTCCGCCACGGCTTCGCGGGGAAGCGCGAGCGCGCGACGAAGCGCCCGCGCTACGGCGGGAACATCGCTGGGATCGACGAGGACACCGTTGACGCCTTCGTCGATCCACTCCCGCGTCCCCGGCAGATCGGCCACGAGCGGAACGGCGCCGGCGGCCATCGCCTCGAGCAACGTCTGCGAGAGACCGTCGGGCCGCCAGAGTGAAGCGACGAGGGTTGAGTAGTCGAACAGGGCGCGCAGCGCGCTCGGTTCGACTGAGCCCAAGTCGAACAGATCTTGGAGTCGACCCGCGGCCGAGGCGAGCGCCCGGCACTCTTCGCGGATCGCCGGGTCGCCGTGCCCTGTAAGCACCAGCCCGAGATCCCCGTCCTGCTGCGCCGTCACCTCCAGCCACGCCCGCGTGAGCTCCCGCTGATGGCCGCGCGCCGCCAACGCTCGCGGTGAGAGGATGAACCTGGCCGGGAGCGGCGAGACCGCCGCGGTCTGGCCTCGACTCTTCCAGAATTCGGTGTCGATCCCGGTCAGCGCTCGCATCGCGCGCGATGTCGGCGCGCCGAGGCGACGCCAGCCGTCGAGCACATTCTCCGTCTCGCCATAGACCCGAGCCGCGCGCCGCACCGCGAATCGTGCGAACGCGCGGTGCAGCGGATGGCGGAGCGCCAGATGCAGGACATCCTGTCCCCAACTGACCAACACCAGCGGACGCGCGCCGGACATCGCGGCCAGGAGACCTTCCGGTTGCAGACGGAGCGCGAGCGTGAGATCGGGCCGCAGCGCTCGGACCCACGCGCGCGCTCCCGGCGCCAGGCGCACGGCGCGCGAGATGCGACGGAGCTGCCACGGATCGCGCGCCCGCGCGCCGGACTTCGGCGCATCGTTCGGGCGCCCGGCAGGAGTGGCCACCGGGACGCCGAGATCCGAAGGCGGCGACGCTTTCTGCGCCGAGAAGAGGTGCACGTCGACACCTCTCGCGCGGAGCGCGTCCAACCAGACCCGCGTGTGGGGGCTGCCAGGATCGGCGAAGAGCGCGAGTTTCACGAACGCTTCCTGCCGCGCCCGATGGGAGGCAGATCGGAAGCTCTCGCCAGGAGCAGCGCGCGCCAGGAGAAGCCGGGCTGACGCGAGACGACGATCGCGACCAACGTCGCGGTGAGCAGATACGCCACGCTGGAGGCGATGGCGGAGCCGCTCGCCCCCATCGTCGGAATCAACCAGAGGTTCAAGACCAGATTCACGACCAACGAAATCGCGCCGATGGCGGCGTTGATGCGCGGGCGACCCGACTGCTGCGTCACGAAGAGCGCCAACGGCGAAGCCACCGCGTTCGCGATGATGCCGGGGAGCAACAGGCGTAGCGGCGCGATGCTGCCGTCGAAGCTCGATCCGAAAACCAGGTGGATGAGCCACGGCGAAGCGATCAGGAGGAACAGCGCTCCCAAGGCGACGAGCGCGACTCCCATCCGCACAGCGCGCAGCGTCAGCGAGAGAGCTTCGGGCGCCGTCCGACTCGCGATCCGCGGAGTGAGGGCGAGCGTGAGGGCCCGCGGGACGTACCAGAGCGTCTCTCCCAGCAGTGTCGCCACGGAGTAGAGCCCGAGCGCGGCCGGACCCGCCATGGCGCCGAGGAGCAGCGCGTCGAGTCGAAGCACCAACGTCCAGAGAAGCCCCGCGGCGTACGACTCGAGCCCGAAGCTGATCGAGGAGCCCGCCGCTTCGCGCATCTTTCCGCGCGCCGGGGGGACCCGCGAGAGAACCAAGGCGAGCGTGACGAGCGGCGCTACGAACTGCGCGCCGAACCAGGCGCCGATCAACGGCCCGAGCGAACGCACGCCCGAGGAGAGCACCACCCACGCAGTCGCGGCCCAGACCACCGGCGTGATCACCTGCAGTCGATTCATCGTCAGGATCTGTCCACGTCCGATGAGCACGCCGTGCAAGTTCGCGGCGATGAGCGCGACCGTGACCAAGAGCGGGGCGAGCAGCACCGCGTGAAACGGCAGTCCGAGACGTTCCTGCGCCCCGTACAGAATTCCCGCCGCAACACCGCCGGCGAGCACGCCGAGGATCAGGCCCGCCACGAGCTGCACGCCGACGACGGTGTGCGCGTCGTAGCGCCTCTTGCCCAGATGTTGCACGGCCGCCGAAGCGAATCCGAGTCCGCCCAAGGTGACGGCGACCCAGACGGTCGTGCCGACGTAGGTGACGGCGCCCTTGCCCTCCGGCCCGAGCGTCCGCGCCAGAATCCAGTTCGAGGCGAAGCCGGCCGCGACCGCGACCATTTGGAAGGCGAGGGTTCGCGTCGCGTCGCGGCTGACTCCGCCGCCCGTGCTCATGCTCGCTCCCCCTCGCGGGACAGGTCGGACGCCTCCAAGATCCGCTCGACCTGCTCACCCAGCGCGTCCCAGGTGTACGGCGCGACCGCGCGTCGGCGCGCCATGCGAGCGGCCGGGTTGTCCTGCGCGAGTGCTTCGCGGATCGCGCGGACGAACTCCGGCGTGGACTCGGCCATGCGAATCGAATCGGCGATCGGCTCGCCGCGCAGCGACTCCAGGGGGGTCGAGACGACCGGCTTTCCGAGGGCGAGGTACTCGTACACCTTGAGCGGATTGACCGCTCGCCGCACCGCTCCCGCACGGAACGGAGAGAGCGCCACGTCGAATCCGGCGATCGCCTCGGGGACGCGCGCTTGCGGCCAGGCGCCCAAGAGATGCGTGTTCGGCTCCGCGCGGAGCCGCGCCGCCATCGTTTCGTCGTGAACCGGCCCGACCACGACCAAGCTGCCGCCTCGAAAGGCGCGCGCGGTCGCGACCAAGAGGTCCGCGTCCAAGTAGGAGAAGACCGCGCCGACGAATCCGATGCGGGGTCGCGGAAGCGCAGCGAGCTGCGGCGGCAGCTCGTCGATCTCCAGCGAGAGCCAATCGGCCGGCACGCCGTTGGAGACCACGTGCATCTTTCCTTCGCGCGTGCGGCTCGCATGGGTCTCGGCCAAGAGCTTGGAGGTGGTGAAGACCAGATCGGACTCGGTCAGCGCCCGTTCGACGCAGACGCGCATGGTCTCTCGGGTGTGGGCGCCGGCGTCGTAGGCGGTCAGATCATCGACGAGGTCGAAGATCACCCGCTCCGGCGCGAGCGACGCGGTCGACTGGATCCAGAGCGGATTGTAGAGCCAGAGCCACACTCGCTCGAATCCGAGGTCGCGCGCCGTGAGTCGCACCGCTCGCCCCCACGCGTCGTACTGCAGCGGGCTCACGCGGCGGTGGGTCCAGAGCGGCCATCCCCGGGGCGGCGTGTAGGTCCAGAGACGCCCGGCCTGGAGAGTGCGCAGCCGCGAGGTGAACGGCGGATTGCGCAGGGTCGGCGGCGTCCCCTGGCGCGGCGGCCGCAGGATCGACCGGGACGGCTCGACATAGAGCACCGGCCGATGCTGCGAGAGCCGTTTCATGAAGTGCTGCTTGCGAAACCAGGTCTCGTCCCAATACTGGGTCGACGCGCAGACGATCAGAGGGATGCTCACGCGAACTGCTCGACGAGCAAGCGAGCTCGAAGCAGCGAATCGAAGCGGCGGACGACGCGGTCACGTCCCGCCTGACCCGCCCGCACGCGCCAGGCGCCGTCGAGCAGCGCTCGAGAGAGGGCGGCGCCCAGCGCGACCGGATCGTTCGACGGCGCCAGCAATCCGGTCTCTTCGGGAACGACCACCTCGGGGAGTCCACCGACATCGGTCGCGACGACTGGAAGAGACGCCGCCATCGCCTCGAGCACCGCGATGCCTTGTGACTCGCTGACCGATGCGAGCGCGAAGAGATCGGCCGCGGCCAGCACGGCCCGGGGAGGGCGAATCGTCCCGAGAAGATGCACGCGCGCGGCGATCCCCAGCGCTTCGCATCGCTTCTGCACGCGCGCGCGCTCGGGCCCGTCGCCCACCAAGAGCAGATGGGAGTCCCGAGCCGCGCCAGCCTCGAGTCTCGCCCACGCCTCGACCAGCGTGATCGGATCTTTCTCCGGGACGAGTCGCGCGACGGAGACCGTCAGCAACGAGTCGGCTCGAAGTCCGAGACGGCGTCTCCAGGTCGCACGTTCCGTCGCCCGCTCTTCGCTCGAGATCTGTCCCTCGGTCGTATCGATGGCATTCGGGAGAACGAGGATCTTCTCGCGATCGACGCCGAAGGCCCCCTCGATCCACTCCCCCTGCGCGCGGGAAACCGCGATCACACGATCCGCCCGGCGCAGGGCGCGCCGCCGAATCGGTTCCAGCAGTCCTCGCGCGGCGCCCCGTCGAAATCCATGCTCGAAGGCGAGCCATCGGCGGGGTTTCGAGGTCGGACCTCGACGAATGAGCCCGGGGGCGCTGACGGCCGACCAAGCATGCGTCGTGCAGAGGACGTCGTAGTCCCCCAACCGGACGGTGTCGGCCAGCCGCCGCCAACCACGGAGATCGCCCGGCCCTTTCCACGCGATCTCGATCGGGGGGGCCGGGAGTGCCACCGCCAGTCCGCGATCGAGACGCGGCGTGAGCACCGCCAAGTCGGCCTCGACCGGAAGAGCCCTCAGCGTGCGCAACATCTCCACCAACTGCGTCTCGGCGCCCCCTACCTCGAGCAGATCGGTCAAGAAGAGCACCCGCGGTGCGGCGTCGAACATGGCCCACGCATTCTACTAGACTGCGCGCTCCTGTCGCCCGCGCACCGCGCGCGCTTCGATTTCTCCTGGAGCTCAACTCATGCCCCGCGCCGCACTCGCCCCGTTCCTGCTCTCCGCCCTCTTCTTTGCACTCTCTCCAGCCCAGGCGGCCACGCTGACCGGTTTCGTGACCGAGAAGGCGAGCGGCGAATCGATCGCCTACGCCACCGTGCAGGTCCGGTCCGACTCGACCGACGCCCCCGGGCCGCCGGTCTTGACCGGCGCTCTGACCAACGCCTCTGGCTTCTACTCGGTGGCCGGGTTGCCGGCAGGCGTCTATCGGGTGATCTGGCAGCAGGTCGGGCACAAGCCGGTCCGCGAAACACTGACCTTCAGTCTGTCGGACGAAATCCGGCGCGACGTCGCGCTCGAGGTCGAGGCTTTCCTCCTGGAAGGGATCGAGGTCACGGCGGACCCCGACGAGGAGGAGGCGGCGATCCAGCCCGGCTTCATCGCGCTCGACACGCAACAACTCCGCCGGATCGCGGCGGTCGGGGAGCGCGATCTGATCCGCAGCCTCCAACTGCTCCCCGGGATCCAATCGGCCTCCGACTTCTCCAGCGGGCTGTATGTGCGCGGCGGCGGACCCGACCAGACGCTCATCCTGCTGGATCAGATCCCGCTCTATAACCCGACCCATGCCTTCGGCTTCTTCTCCACCTTCAATGACGACGCGATCAAGGACGTGAATCTGTACAAGGGCGCCTATCCCGCCCAGTACGGAGACCGTCTCGGCTCGGTCCTCGACGTCAGCAACCGCGACGGTAACCGCTATAGCACCGAAGGAAAGGTCAGCCTGAGCGTGATCGCGGCGCGGTTGACGGTGGAAGGTCCGATCAAAGACGGTTCGTGGATCGTGGCCGGACGCCGCACCTACCTCGACCCCTTCCTCTCGATCGCGCGGAAGTCGGACAACCAGATTCCCGACTACTACTTCTACGATCTCAATGCGCGGGTGAATCGCACTTTTGGCGATGGCGACAAGATCGTGGCCTCCGGCTATACAGGCCGCGACGATCTCTATCTGGATCTGGACGACGGCAACTTCGCGAGCATCCGGTGGGGCAACACTGCCGCCACCGTGAAGTACACCCACGTCTTCGATTCCAACCTCTTCGGCAACTTCTTGGGATCGGTCAGCGAATACGAGAGCGACACGGAAGTGCGCTTCTTCGGCACCCCGATCGCCTTCGGAAATCGCCTGCTCGATCTCAGCTTGAAGGGAGACCTCGACTGGCGCGCGAATCAGTCACACTCGATCAACACCGGCTTCTGGGCCAGCCGCTATCGGTCGGAGTTCGAACAGGAGTTCAACCAGGTCACGCAGCCCGGCTTCCTCGAACAGCCCTCATCTCTCGCGCTCTATGTGCAGGACGATTGGGCGCGCTCGCCCCGACTCTCGCTGCGCGGCGGACTTCGCGGGCGGTACTTCAGTTCGGGAGACCGCTGGGACCTGGAGCCTCGCGTCTCCAGCCGCTACCAGTATCGACCGAAAGTCGCGTTCAAGGCGGCCGCGGGTCTGTACCACCAGTACCTGCAGCTCGTGACCACCGAGGGTTTCAGCGGCGGCGACTTCTGGGTGCCGACCGACAACACCGCCGAGCCCGGCCGCTCGGTGCAAGGCCTCGTGGGCGTGGAGTGGGAGCCGAAACGTGATCACCAAGTCACTTTCGAGACGTACTACACCGAACTCTCTGACCTGGTGCAATTCGACAATGATGTCGCGGCTGACCAGGTCGGCACGAGCACGGAAGACCTCTTCAAGACCGACGGGACCGGCTTCGCCACCGGGTTCGAGATCTTCGCGCAGCGCACGAAGGGAACGACGACCGGCTGGATCGGCTACGCCTTGGGCTGGAGTCGCCGTCAATGGGACGACCTGAACCAAGGCAAGCGCTTTCCTCCGAAATATGACCGGAGGCACGACATCAAGTTCGTGGCCGAGACCAGGCGCGGCAAATGGATCTACGGCGCGAATTTCATCTATGGAACCGGCCAGGCGTTCACCCCGGCGGGCGCCAGATATTCCCTGACCAATCCGGCCACCGGTCAAGAGGTCGACGACGGCCTCATCCTGCCCGCCGCCAAGAACAGCGCGCGCCTGCTCCCCTTCCATCGGCTCGACGTCAGCGCCACGCGCGCCGCGCGCATCTTCGGCCTGGAGGGCGAATGGTTCATCCAGATCTTCAATGTATATAACCGCCGCAACGAGTGGTTTGTACAATACGATACCAACGACCCGACAACCGAACCGGAGGTCGTGAAGATGCTTCCGATCATCCCGACCGTGGGGGTGAATCTTGGATTCTAGAGTTCGTCCTTGGGGCCTGCTCGTCGCCGTCGCGCTCGCCCTGACCTCCTGCTCCACCGACCGCGATCCCGGAGACCTCTACGCGCCCGGCGAAGTCGGCGTGCTCGTCGTCGACGCCCGGCTCTTGGTCGGACGGCCACTGGGGCCGATCTATCTGCGCCAAACGCTGGCGCCCGGCGAGCCCTACACTCCCGAGAAGGCCGCGGTCTCGGATGCGCAGATCTTTCTGACCACCGGGCCGGGATCCAGCAACCTCATCGCCGCGTACCTCGAGAGCCCGACCACCCCTGGGCGCTACGAGCCGATCCCGGCGAACAAGGACTTCCGCGTCCAACCGAACACTACGTACCTGCTCACGGTGGAGGCCGGCGACCGTCGAGCCGAGGCCAGCACCACGACCCCGGGCGAGTTCGACGTCTACGACTGGGCGTTGGTCGAGGAGCGCACGCTCGAACTGCGGCGGATGCTCGCTACCTACGAGGCCGCCGGCGATTCGGTCTATCAGGACCCCGCGAATCAGCTCGTGTACCTGGACGGACTGTTGGAGGCGAGGTTCACTTCTTCCGGCGCCTCCGCCTTCCAGGTGGGCCTGCTCAGCCTCGATCCCGGATCGGAGTTCGTCATCGATCCATCGATCTTCGACGAAGAGGAGCTGGAGGACCTCGGACGCGCCAGCTACTCGCCGGCGCTGGAGGCGGCGGATGACTTCATCCGGATGCCGTGGTTCGCGATCTTCTTCGCGGGGCGGTACAAGGTCTATCTCTACGCGGTCGACCGGAACTGGTACGACCTGGTCCGCACCAGCCGGGACCTCGGCGGCGGACCGGGCGGAATCGGCGGCAACGCGGGGGACGACTTCGAGCGCCCGATCTTCCACATCGAAGGCGGGATCGGGCTCTTCGGATCCGCGGCGGTCGATTCGATCGGGTTCACGATCTTGCCGAGACCGTGACTCAGGCAGTGCGGTCGGCCAACAGGCGTTCGTAGAGCTCCGTCAATCGCCGGGCAACTTGCCGGACTCCGAACGGCTCGACGCGATGACGACTCTCGATTTTGCGCGGAGGCGCGGCCGGGTCGGCGAGCCGAGCCTCCAGGACCTGACGAAGTCCATCGGCGATGGCCCCGGGGGTGCGTTCGACCACCGCGCAGAGCGGTAGCCCCCCGAGCATTTCAGAAGTGTCACCGACAGGAACCGCCACGACCGGCGTGCCCACCGCCAGCGCCTCGCGGACCGCATTCGGTGAGCCTTCCCAACGCGAGCTGAGCAGCACGACGTCGGCGGCGTTGAGGGCCAGGTTGTAACGCGCTTGGCTCTCTCCGAAGAAGGTCTGGAGGCGTAGCGGAACGGTCGCTCCTAGATGCGCGATCGCGGCCTCCGCGAGTGGGAAGTCTTTCTCCGGCCGACTCGAGTCCCAAGGGAACAACACGATGCAGCAGTCCGACGGCCAACCGAGGAGACGCCGCGCCTCGAGCGGGTCGAGGGGATGAAAGCGATCGAGCTGCGTACCGTTGGGCAGCACGAGCGTCCGATGCGCTCCGAGTACCCGTCGCATCTCCTCGCTCATCACAATGTTGAGATCGGCGAACCGAGCCGCGAGTCGCGAGAGCCAGCGCTGTCGCGACCAGAGAACGTCGGAGCCCAAGTACGTCGCGACGACGGGCGCCCGCCGCTCTCTCGGTGCGAGTCGTACTCCCATTTCGGCGACGAGCGCCGTCAATCCGTAGTGCGCATGCACGATGTCGCGCGGACCCCGGCGCAACGCCTCGCGCACGCGGCCGATCCCCCGGAGATACTCGAGCTTCGTGCGCGCCCCATCGATAGCGACGACGGCGACCTCATGCCCGATCTCCCGCAGCGACTCCACTTGATTCGCAACGAAGGCGCCACGCGCCGGGACGACTCCGCCAGGGTAGAGATTGGTGACGACGAGAATTCGCACCGTCTAGGTCAGGCGGTCGATCGAGCCAGGGGTTGAGAGCATGCCGGCCAGTCTAGACAGCCACCCGGAAGCTGGGTAGTCGCCACTCTATCGGCCTGCTACCTTGCCCGTCCTATGTCGGTCTCGCCTTCCAATGCACTTCCGGTTCGCATCCGCGGACTGACCAAGCGCTACGGCGCGATGACCGCGGTCGACGGGATCGACTTCGAGATCGGGCCGGGAGAGTGCGTCGGCGTCCTCGGGCCGAACGGCGCGGGCAAGACGACGACGGTGCGGATGATCTCCTGCTTCACGCCGATCACCGCGGGCAGCGCGGAGGTCTTCGGACTCGATGTCTCGACCCGGCCGCGCGAGGTCAAGGCTCTCCTCGGCATCTGTCCCCAAGAAGACAACCTCGACCCCGACTTCTCGGTGCGGAAGAACCTCCTGGTCTACGGCCGCTACCACGAGATGCCCGCCGACGTCGTGAAGAAGCGCGCCGATGAATTGCTCGAGACGATGCAGCTCACCGAGAAGGCCAAGTCCGACATCGCCTCGCTCTCGGGCGGCATGAAGCGCCGTCTCGTGTTGGCGCGCGCCCTCCTGAACGAACCGCGACTGCTGCTGCTCGACGAACCGACGACCGGGCTCGACCCGCAAGCGCGCCACGTCATCTGGCAACGGGTGCGACAGCTCCGCGCGGCCGGCACGACGGTGCTGCTCACGACGCACTACATGGAAGAGGCGAGTCAGCTCTGCGGCCGCGTCATCCTGATGAACGGCGGCAAGATCCTCTTGGAAGGCGCGCCCGCCGATGTGATCGCGCGAGAAGCGGGGCGCGAGGTGATCGAAGTCTGGGATCTGAAGCCCGGACTGCTCGAGTTCATCGAGACCGTCGGCTGGCAGCATGAGCGGGTGGAGGATCGCGTCTACCTCTACGACCGCGAGGGGGGCACGATCGCCGGTGAGATCACCCGCGGGTTCCCCGGACAAGAGCTGATGCTGCGCCACGCCACCCTGGAAGATGTCTTCTTGTTGCGCGCGGGAAGGACGCTGAAGGAATGAGCGCGCGCAATCCGTTCGTCAACGTCTCGTACCGGGCCTGGTATGTCTGGCGGCGCGATCTCGAGGTCTACATGACGACCTGGTTGACCAACTTCCTGCCGCCGTTGCTCGAGCCGGTCATGTACGTCGCGGCGTTCGGCTTCGGCATGGGGAGCTTGATCGGAACGGTGACCTACTTGGGGCGCGAGGTCCGCTATCTGGCCTTCATGGCGCCCGGCGTCATCGCGGTCGCGATCATGTTCTGGTCGTACTTCGAGACGACCTATGCATCGTTCATCCGCATGTACTACCAACGCACCTTCGACGCCATCGTCGCGACGCCGCTCGTGGTCGAAGACGTGATCGCCGGCGAGTGGCTCTGGGGCGCAACCAAGTCGTTCATGGCCGGCGTGATCATGCTCGGGATGCTCACGCTCCTCGGACTCGTCGCTTGGCCGACCGGGATCCTGGTCATCCCCGTGGCGATCCTGGGCGGACTGCTCTTCTCGGCGCTCGGCCTCGTCACCACCGCGCTCGTCCCGAAGATCGACTCGTTCAACCTGCCGGTGTTCATCCTCATCTTTCCGATGTTCCTCTTCAGCGGGACGTTCTTCCCGATCGACATCCTGCCGCAGTGGGCCATGGCGATCGCGCTGGCGCTGCCCTTGACCCACATCTCGTATCTGGTGCGCGGGGCGTGCCTTGGGGAGATGCCGGGCTTCTGGCCGTGGAGTCTCGTGTACTTGGCCGTCGCCACGTTCGGCTCGATCTGGCTGGCGCTCGTGCTGATGAAGCGGCGGCTCGTCAAGTAGGCGCGCCGGCCGCTATCCTCGCGGCCCATGAGAGTCCCCCGTCTCGCTCCCTTCGCCTCGCGTCGGCTGGTCGCGTTCCTCCTCCTGGAGTTCGCTCTGGGCGCGTCCACGGCGCACGCCCAGATGGAGTTCGCCCCGGTCGTGATCGACTCGACGATCGAGGCGGCGGCCGACTCCATGCGCGTTCTCGTCGTGGAGAAGCGCTTCGCGGAGGCGGCCGAGATCGGTCGGCCGTTGCTCGAGCGCGCCGAGCGGGAGCATGGCGCTCAGTCGTTGGAGGTCGCGCGCGTCCTCGACCGCTATCTGCCCGCCCTCTTGAACCTCGGACTGGGCAACACTCCGGAAGTCCGCGCCCTCGCCGAGCGCGCGGTCTCCATTCGCGAACAGGCCTTGGGACCCGATCATCCCGACCTGGCGGCCGCGCTCTATACGCAAGGGCGTCTCGAGTTGGGCCAAGGTCGACTGGACGAGGGCCAAGCCACGCTCGAACGCTGCCTGGCCATCCGAGTGAAGGCGCACGGGCCGCACCATGAGCAGACGGCGATCGTGGAGATGCAGCTCGGCCGCGCCCTCGTCATGCGCGACGCCCCGAGCGCGGCGGAGCCGTTCATTCGTCGGGCCATCGCCACGTTCGAGACGCTGCCCGGCGACCAGTTGCAGCGTCTCGCCTTCGCGTGGGCCGCGTTGGGCGATGTGCTGCTGAAACTCGACCACTACGACGAATCGGAATCGGCCTATCGCCAATCGCTCGCGCTCCACGAGCAGTCCGGCAAGCTGACGCGAGAGATGGGCGGCGTCTGGATGTCGCTCGGTGTCCTGGCCGATCGTCGCGGTCGCTGGGCGGAGTCGGAAGCGGCGTTCCGCGAGGCGCTCCGTGTCGCGGAGACGGTCTGGGGCCCGGATCATCCCGACGTCGCGCTCTGTCTGCACAACCTGGCGTGGACGCTGCGCGCGCGCGGCGACTTCCAGGGACACTTCGAAGCCGAGCAGCGCGCGGTGAAGATCTTGGAGAGCATGCCGGGCGACCCGGATCCGCGACTGCCGAATGCGCGGGTCGGCCTGGCGCGCGCCTACGCGGATCGCGGCGACTTAGCCACCGCCCGCGAGATCTGGGAGAGGGCGGTTCGCGAGGAAGAGGCGCTCGTCGGACCGACGCACGCCGAGTTCACCGAACTGCTCCAGACCTACGCCAGCTTCTTGGGCGACGCGGGCGAGTACGCCGACGCGCGCCGCACCTGGGAGCGTGTCATCGCCAACCTGGAAGCTTCGGAAGGCGGGGGCGGCCTGCCGCTGGTCTCCGCCTTGCGCCTGTACGGAGATGTCCTCTTCCAGATGGGGGACCGACCGCTCGCGCGCACCACGCTCGAGCGTTCTCTCGCGCTGCACGATCAGCTCGGTCAAGGCACTGCCCTCGATCGCTCCTTCACCTCCGTCACGTTGGCGTTGCTCGACGCCGCCGAGGGCCGCGTCGAGACGGCGCGCAAGGGGCTCGTCACCGCGCTCGCCCTGCAGGAGAGCGAGATCGGCGCCGCCAACCCGAGCACGGAGTCGACGCGCCGCGATCTGGCGCGACTCGATCTGCGCGAGGGACGCGGCCAGCAGGCGCTGCCTTCGCTCGAATCGGTGCTGGCGGCGCGCCGCGTGCGTCTGGGCGACGATCATCCGCTGGTGGCGGCAAGTTGGTGTGATCTGGCGGAGGCCCGACTCGCCACCGGCGATGCGGAAGGAGCGCGGCAGGCGGCGCTCCGCTCGGAGTCGATCGGACGGACGCACCTGCAACTCACCGCGCTGTCGCTGCCGGAACGACAGGTGCTTCGATACGCCGCGACCCGACCGATCGGACTCGACCTCGCGCTCGGGAGCCTCGAACAGGCCTCGCGCCTGGCGCCCGACTCGGCCGTCGCGTCGGTCTGGAACGAACTGACGCTTTCTCGCGCCGTGGTCCTCGACGAGATGGCGCGACGAAGACGCGCGCTGCGCGAGAGCGGCGACGCCCAGATCGAGAGTCTGCGCACCGAGTGGATCTTCCGCAGCGCCGAACTGGCGAGTCTCTTCCTGCGCAGCGATCGCGACGATCCGAGGCTGACGGAGACGCTCATCGCCTCGCGCGGCCGCAAGGAAGAGACCGAACGCGCGCTAGCGGAGCGATCAGCGGAGTTCCGCGCCCAGCGCGCGCATCGCGAGATCCGACTGGAGGACGTGACGCGCGCGCTGCCGGAGGGAACGGCGTTGGTCGGCTATGTCCTCTATGCCTGCCCCTCGCTCGACAAGACGCGCGCGGCCGACACGGCTCGCTACGCCGCGTTCGTCATGCCGCTGGAAGGCGCGGCGGCCTTCGTGCCGCTCGGATCGGCCGGCGAGATCGACGCCCTCGTTGCCGACTGGCGCGGGTCGCTCGCACGACCGGATGAACCACAGGCCGAAGCGCGCTGTCGGCAACTCGGAGCAGCGGTGCGCGCGCGCATCTGGGATCCGCTCGAACCGTTCACCGGCGGCGCGGCGGCGGTCACGATCGTCCCCGACGGCAGCCTCGCCTTCCTCGACTGGTGCGCCCTCCCGATCTCCGACGATCGCTATCTCATCGACACCGGCCTGCTCTTGCACACGCTGACGACCGAACGCGACGCGGTCGTCGGCGCGACGACTCCGAGCGGCGAGGGACTGCTGGCCCTCGGCGGCGCGGACTTCGATCTCGACGCAGCATCCGCGGCCCCGGAGGCGGTCTCGAGCGCGGCTCAGCCACTCTTCCGCGGCCCGCGCACCGAGTGTCCCGATTTCCGCAGCCTCCGTTTCGAGGGGCTCGCCGGGGCCGAGGGTGAAGTGGCCGACATCTCGAGTCTGTGGGACGGATCGGTGGTGCGCCTGACCGGCGCCGCCGCGACCGAGACCGCGCTGAAACGTCTCGCGCCGGGTCGCCGCGTTCTGCACCTCGCCACGCACGGCTTCTACGTCGACGGCGCCTGCGCGTCGCTCGAGGCGGGCCGCCGCGGCATTGGCGCCGTGGGACGTCCCGCGGAGCCGTCGCGCGCAGCCGCGCAGCCCCCCGCGTCGCCCGTGTGGGTCGAGCAGCCCGACAATCCGCTCCTGCTCTCGGGCCTCGCCCTGGCCGGCGCGAACCTCCGCGACCAGAGTCCCGCCGGCGCCGACGACGGCATCCTCACCGCCGAAGAGGTCGCTTCGCTCGATCTCACCGGCGTGAATCTCGCGGTGCTCTCCGCCTGCGACTCAGGCCTCGGTCCGATCGAACGCGGCGAAGGGATCCTCGGACTGCGCCGCGCCTTCCAGATCGCCGGCGCCCGCGCCGTCCTCACGAGCCTCTGGCCAGTGGACGACGTCGCCACTCGCGCCTGGATGGTCGCGTTCTACCGCGCGCGCACGCGACTCGGACTCGACACAGCGAGCGCGGTGAGATCCGCCTCCATCGAGCGGCTCCGAGCGCGGCGAGCTACTGGAGAAGACACTCACCCATTCCACTGGGCAGGATTCGTCGCTGCCGGCGATTGGCGCTGACGAAGGGAGCCGTTCGGGTTCCCGGAGGGCAGTTCTGAGGAGAGTGGATGCAGTGCGCGCAGCGCACGGAGTCCGCTCGACGATCACTGCCCGCAGGGAACCCGAACGGCTCGATGTCGCCGGACAACTGCGGCCGCTCCGGAGGGGGTGGACGCGGCGCGCGCGGGGCGCGCGTGTGGGGAGTGGTTATCGGCCGGAGTTGGTGAGGGTGATCTCGCGGAGGTAGACGCCGCGGGTGGTTTCGGTTTGGTGGGCGATGGCGCGGATGCGGTCGACGGCGCCGGTGGGTGTGGGGCGCGAGGTGGTCGAGGCGCCGGATGATGCTTCGGAGTTGGCGGAGGATTCGGTGGGGGTTCCTAGCCAGCCGATGCCGCGGAGACGGCGGACGGTAGGTTCGGAGAGCTCCGCGAAGACGGGCGCGGCGGACTCGGCGCGGGGCGCGGGGAGTAGGCTGATCTCGCGTTCGAGTTCTTCCTGAGGTTCGGGGCTCGCGACCACGAGGATGCGTTCCTCGCCCCCGTCGCTCGAGACCTGCCAGTAGATCGGCTGACCGGCGACGCGGCCCGGGAGTTCGTGGCCCGCGCCTCCGCCCAACGGATTGATCTCGCTCGAGCCCGGGAGCGGAAAGAGCAGATAGCTCTCGCCGCGCGCGTCCTCGCTCAAGACATAGACATGCAACGGACGCGACCCTTCGAGCTCGAGCGCGAGGAAATCGCCGACTCCGACGGCATCGCCGGAGAGCAGCGCCGCTCGTTGGCCTCCGGCCCCGACGCGCTGGAGTTGGGCGCGGATCTCGTACTCGCCGGCCACGCCGAATCCGCGGATCACCGCGATCAGGGCGAGGGCGGCCGCGGCGGTCGCGGTCGCTCCGATCCAGAAGTTGCGACGTCGAACGAGAGCGGAGCCCCAAGGCGGCGCCGCGGATGCGATGGGGCTGGGAGTCAGTGCTTCCTCGAACTCGCCGGCGGTCGCGTAGCGCTCCTGCGGGTCGGCCGCGATAGCGCGCTCGACGGCGCGGACGAACGCCTCGGGTAGGTCGGGGCGGAGATCGCGCAGTCGCGTGCGACGTCCCTCGGCGTGAGCGGCGCGCAGATCGCGCAGTCCGCGCGCGCGCAATGGGAACTCGCCGGTGGCGAGGTAGAAGATCAACACGCCGAGCGCGTAGAGATCTCCCGCCGCGGTCGCTCTCGCGCCCCTCAAGATCTCGGGCGACAGATAGAGCGGCGTTCCGGCGAGTGTCCGAGTGGATGACGCTACGTCGAGGTCGGCCTCCGCGTCCGCGCCCTCGAGCGACTCGAGTGTTTGTCCGATGCCGAAGTCCATGAGCACGATCCGACCGCCGGCCTCGCGAAGCACGTTCTGCGCCTTGATATCGCGATGAACCAGCCCCGCTTGATGGACGGCCGCCAGCGCGCGGCAGAGATCGCGTCCTACCAGACTGGCCTCGTCGGCGCCGAGTGGCCCCTGCGTACGCACACGCTCGGAAAGTGACGCGCCATGCACCGGCTCCATCGTGATCCCGACCCACCCGTCGGTCTCTTCCGCGCCATAGACGGTCACGACGTTCGGGTGCCTGATTCGCGCGAGCAGTCTCGCCTCGCGTAAGAGATCGACCGGCGCGTCGGCGTCGACCGCCGCGTGCGACGGGTGGTTCGCCGCGACGAGTTTGAGCGCCACCTCGCGCTGCAGCTTCGGGTCCCATGCGAGGAAGACGCGGCCCGAAGAACCCTCGCCCAACTCGCGGCGGATCTCGAGCTCCCCCCACCGCTCGGGCGCCTCGGGCGGAGCGGTCGCCAGCCCCGCGAATCCATCCCCGGTGAAGCTGCGATGGAATCCCGCGATCTCTTGCACGACGCGCAGGCGTTCGAGCGCGCGCCGTCCCTTCGGGTCGGAGAACGACGCCTCCGCTTCGGCCCAGTCGACAGCCGCGCCGTCAGCGATCCGCTGCGCCAAGTCGAACAGATCCGGCTCCCGATTCATGGGCGATCTCCTTGGTCCCGCGATTCGTCAGACGTCATTGCGTCCCATCTCTTCCGCCAGACGCACCAGCGCCCGCGTCACCGCCATGCGCGCCGCGTCCGCGGTCGACTTCCCGATCGCCCGCGCGATCTCGTCGTAGCTGCACCCCAATTCGATGCGCGCGATAACCGCGTTTCTCTCCTCCTCGCGCAGCCGCGCCAGGCCTGCTTCGTAGCTCGCGAGCGCGTTCGCGCCGATCGTCTGCTCGAGTGGAGAGAGCGCGTCGTCCCCCACCTGCGTGTCGAGCGTCTCTCCGAGAGGACGCACCGCGTAACGACGTCCCTCGTCCTTGAGCCGATTGGCGATCGCTTGACGCAGGTACGCGAGGAACGCGCCGTCTGTCCGGATGTCCAACTCGGGGAGCCGAACGACGGCGCGCGAGAGTGTCTCCTGCAGGATGTCCTCGGTCTCGAGCAGCCCGCGCGCCGCGCGCGGTAGACGCCCGTGAGCCCACTGACGCAGCCTCGGGAGGTAGCGTGCGCAGACCGCTTCGAGGGCCTGCGGATCGCCCTGACGCGCGCGGAGCACGAGCGCGAGCGATGCTTCGTCCCAGCCGGGGCTCGGAAGCGGCGAAGAGGGCGGCGTCTTCCGCGGCGGCTCAGCCATCTGTGGATACTGTGGGGCGCAAAGTGCCGGCATTCTATCCCTCGGGCGAGCGCTGGGAGTTGCTTGTCCTCGGGATCAAACGCGGGAGCGCAGAGGAACGAACGGCTGGCGGCGCGATCTGATGGCGCTCCGCCGCGTACTTCTGTCCTTCGTTTGTAGCTTCGTCCTGACCGCGGCTCTGCCCCGCGCCGTCCATGCCACTCGCCTCCGGCAGAGAATCGCGCCCGGCGATACGACCGAGTCTCCTCCCGGAGACCGACTTAGCGAGCAGTTCGAGCGGAAGGCCCTCGCGAGAGAGGGACGGCCCTCGACTTGGCGCCACTCGGGGCACGCCGCTTGCTTGCCAAGTCGGGACACCTCGAAAAACCAACAAGGAGATGAGATGCAATCGACGATGGATCGAATGAGTTCGACCGCCCACAACACCGAGCATCTGGAAGGCGAGGTCGCGCGGAAGATCGAAGACCAGACCGCAAAGTTGCCGTCGGACCTCTTCTTGTGGGCGGCCCTCGGCGCAATGGGCGCATCGCTTCTGCTGAACCAGTCCAAGAACAAGGGCAACGCCCTCTTCGTCGGACAGTGGGCCGCGCCGCTTCTGCTCATGGGGATCTACAACAAGATCGTCAAGGTGGCCGGCTCCGACCAAGCGCACCCCGCAGGCGTCGGCGCGCGACGCTCCCATTCCTGAGTTTCGATCCATCAGCTCGCAGGGAGGCGCCCTTTGGACAAGGCAACGACGCAGAGCGAGCAGCTCGCGAAGCTGCGAGAAATGATCGAGGACATCGACATTTGCATGTTCACGACAGCGGAGCCGGATGGAACCCTTCGCAGCCGCCCGATGTCGACGCAGCAGTCCGAATCCGACGGGGACCTCTGGTACTACACGCTGGAGGACACACCGAAGGTGGACGAGCTCGAGAGCGACCAACGCGTGAATCTCAGCTTTGCCTCCCCGAAGAAGAATCGCTACGTGTCCGTCTCCGGGACGGCCCGCATCGTGCGCGACCGGCAGAAGATCAAGGAACTCTGGCAGCCGATCCTCGAGGTGTGGTTTCCCAAGGGACAGGACGATCCCAACCTCGCGCTGATCAAGGTGTCGGTCGAGCAAGCGGAGTACTGGGACGACACGTCGAACAAGATGGTGCAGCTCATGAAGATGGTGAAAGCCGCGGTGATGGGCGCTAGCTATGAAGGGGAGAACGAAAAGCTGAGCCTGTGACCGCGTCATTCCACCGCGAAGCAGATGCTCCGGCCGCAGGTGTCTTCTCCATCGCCGCCGGGATCGAGGACAATCGAGAACTGCGGCCCGTCACGGACGATCCAGATTTCTGGCGCCGTGCGGAGCAGTCGGTCCGGACCGAGTTGGCTCGTCCTACCGCCGCGAGCGCGAAATCAGCGCGCCCCGCCGTCGCGCGACCAGACGCGCCGCTTCATGGCCCCCGAGCATCGATTGAGCCGAGAAGCGCTGGCGCTGCTCACCACGGGACACCGAGCGCCCTGGACTCGCGCTTCTGCGCGACGTCCGCGAGTTCTCGAACGTCGCCAGCAGATTTCTCGCGCAACGCCAGATGCGCCTCGTTCAGCAGATCTCCAGTCTCGAGCGTATGTCCGTCGCGCGCGCGACATCGGTTCATTGACTAGGCCGCGCTCGAAGACCAGCCGTCGCGTTTTGCCGCGATCACCGAGGGCGCAGATTCCTTGCAGGTGTCGATCCTCGGCGCGGAGGCAGAGCGCGAACTCGGACGCGTGGAGCGGATCCGCTGGGAGTGGGCAGGCGACGCGGCGGCGAAGGATCGCGCACTCGTCCATCTTTCTCCCGCCGGCGATCGGCTGATCGAGCCCCACCATCCGCGTCACCATCGGTTGATCCGAGAAGAGATGGCGCTACTCGCCGTGGGGCGCTGAGGCCGGCGCACTCGCGAGTGCGTGCGACGCTCGCGGACAGCGGTGCTACGCCTCCCGCGCCCTCTTCGCCACCGCCTTGACCCACACATCCACCCGCCTCGCCTCCTCCTCGGGCCAACCCTCTTCCATCCCCGCCTCGGCCCACGTGAATCCGCCCAGCCAGTGGTAGATGAAGATCCGCACCGCCACGGGTCGATCGCCGCCATGCGCTGGAGCATTTCCTCGATGATCAGGATGTCGTCGATCGGCATGCCCGGCGAGATCAGATCATCGGGCAGGGAGACACGGAGAGGATTTTCACCCCGCTTCTGCGTCTGTTTGCCGCGGGCGTAGTCGACGAGGATATGCCGGAGGCAGAGGGCAACGTGCGCCTTGAAGTGTCGGTCGTCGCGGAAGGGGCCGGCGGACCTGTCGCGCAACGCCAGGTACGCCTCGTTCATCAGATCTCCGGTCTCGAGCGTGTGTCCGTCTCGTTCACGCTCGAGGCATCGGTGGGCCATCTCGCGAATCTCAGCGATGAGTCGCTCGAAGAGTTCGTCGGCGGGTTGCATGGCGGGGACCTCAGACCTTCTTATGGCGGCGGCCAGAGCGCGACACGGCGATGACTTCTACCGGACGGAGCAGGATGCCACAGCACCCTATCGATCGCGTCCGCTCGATCGTGCTGCGTGCGTCGGGATTGCCCGTGGCGGAGCGCGCGGAGTTCGTCGCGAGAGAGTGTGCAGGAGACGACGCGCTTCGACGAGAGGTCTGGAGCTTCCTGGAGTCGGACCCGAGCGTGGACTCGGACTCGGACTCGAACTCCGTGAACCAAACGCCAGGATGGCCGCCGATCGGAGCATGGGGCGAATCGCTCGGCGCGTCGTTGGGCGCGCCGGCCGCCGACGCGTTTCCTGGCTATCGACTGCTGCGTGAGCTGGGTCGAGGCGGCAACGGCGTTGTCTATCTCGCCGAAGCCACGCCAGCGGACGCGCCCGCGCGACCCGAAGGCGCCGAACCTCGCTACTTCGCAATCAAGCTCCTCTCCAGTTGGCTCGCGAGTCCGACCGCGCACGATCGATTGCGGCGTGAGGGCGCGGCGCTCCGACGGCTGGATCATCCAGGGATCGCTCACTGGGTGGAGACGGGCGCGATCCAACGAGGCGGGTCAGAGCAGATCTATCTGGTGCTGGAGTACATCGAAGGAAAGAACCTCCGGGAGCATCTAGCCGACCTTCTGACAGGACAACGCGCGGACGCCGCGCTCGCGCTCTTCGTCCAGATCGTCGAAGCCGTCGCGCACGCCCACGCGCAGGGCATCGTCCATCGGGATCTCAAACCGGAGAACGTGATCGTCGACCTGCAGGGGCGAGCCAAGGTCATTGACTTCGGACTGGCACGACTGCTCGAACTCGACTCCGAATCGGCCCAACTCACCCAGGCGGGGCAGATCGTCGGCACGCTGGGCTACTTGAGTCCCGAGCAAGCCGACCCGACGCGCGGGCCGACGGACGCGCGCAGCGATGTCTACGCTTTGGGCGTGCTCGGCTACGAGATGCTGACCGGCGCGTACCCGTATCCAGTGGACGGCGCCGCTCTCACTCGCAGTCTGCGTTCGATCGTCGAGGAGACTCCGCCCCCCGCGTCGCAGGTCGACCGCTCTCTGCGTGGCAACCTCGACTGGATCCTTGCGCGCGCGCTGGAGAAGTCGCCGCGGCATCGTTACCGGGATGCCGGCGAGATGGCGGCCGCACTGAAACGGCACGCGGATGGCGAACGCGTCGCCCCGATCGGAGCGGGGCTTCGTCGATTCGTGCGCTCCAGTATCTCGAACCCGCAGCGACGCGCTCGCGCGCTGGCGGTTGCAGGGATAACCGCGATCCTGCTGGCGCTCGGAGTCGTGGTGGCGAGAGAGCAGATGGACCGATCGAAGGTCGACGCACAGATGCAGTCGCTCTTCGGGCTGGTCGACGAGATGGACAGCGTGCGGCAGTTTCACTCGGGCAACGCCGATTCGATGGCCGTGGCGCTGTCCCTCATCCATCGCGCGGACTCGCTGCTCGCAGTGATCCCCGCTCAACCGTACTCACCGGACTTCCGCTGTTACCTGCGTTGGCGTGAGGGCGAGGTTCACTTCTTCCTCGCGGGGATGACCGACGATCCCGCCGAGCTCGACGCCACGGAGCGTTGTTGGGAAGAAGCCAGAAACGTCGCCCGCAACCCGGGCGCCCTGCGGGCGCTGAACACCCAATCCAATCTCACGGGGCGCATCGGCGCCGATGCGCGGAGCACGCCGGAGTCCGGACTCGCGATGGTTTGGCAAGCCAAGGCCCGCTACGGCGCGCCGCGTCTGAATTTGCTCCGCGCGGCCGAACGTCGCGAACATGCGGTCCGGTTCATGACCGAGGGCCCGCGCGAGGCCTTTCCTTTCCGTGTCGATCAGATCGACCCGGATTCGTACGAGCGCGCGGTCGCGCAATCTCGCGCCGACCTCGCGGCAACCTACATCTCACTCGCTGAACTGGGCGACGTGCCTTCACGTCTCGAGCAAGCGCTGGATCTCTTCCGTCTCGCGGAGACCAGCAGCGGGTTCCGGCGAGATTGGGAGCCGTATTCTGCGCTGCAGTTCCATCGCGGCCGCGGGTATCGCATTCGCGCCCGCGAGGCGACCCATGCGTCGGCGACGCCAGACTCTTCGGTCTCGACGGCGAGAGTCATCGCCGACCTCGACTCGGCGCGTCTCTTCCTGCCGAGGTATCTCGCCGACGCCCACGATCCGAGCGATCGGCAACGCTCGAGATTGGCCGTGGAGCTCGCGGAGTGCGACCGAGTCGAGGCGGAGCTCCTCCAGCGTCCAGTCCCATTGCGAGCAGCGCTGGATCGCCTCGACCGGGCCCGCGCGGCGCTGACGATGACCCAGCCGCCGCCGCCAGCCCTCGAACGCGAGCTCCTGCGCGTCGATCTCGCGCGCGACCAAGTGTTGTGCGACCTCGCCCTCCTCCGACGCGATCCGCGGCTGCTCCGTGAGGCGGCGCAGAGTCTCTCCCTGATGAGCCCCGCGGCCGACTCGCTCCAACTGCCGATTCTCGCCGCCGAAGCGGAGCGTGAGTTCGGACGCCTGGAGCGCATTCGTTGGCAACTCGCGGGCGACGCCGCGGCCAGGGAGCGCGCGATCCTCCACCTCTCGCGTGCGGGCGACCGTCTGATCGAGCCCCACCATCCCCGACACCACCGGTTGATCCGGGAGGAGCTGGCGCTCCTGACCGCCGGGCGCTGAGCGCCGTATACTGTCGCCTCGATGGACAAGTTGACGTCGCAAACCCCTACCTCCACGCCACCCGCCGCCGACATCCTCTCCCCCGGCGACCTCCTCTCCCACCGCTACCGGATCGAGCGTTTCCTCGCCCGCGGCGGGATGGGCGAGGTGTATCACGCGTTCGATCTCGAGCTCGAGATCCAGGTGGCGCTCAAGACGATCCGCGCCGACGTCGCATCGAGTCCGAACGCGCTCCGTCGCTTCAAACAAGAAGTGCTGATGGCGAGGTCGATCTCGCACCCCAACGTGTGTCGAACCTACGACCTGGGACGGGACGAGGCGCGAGGGGTGTCATTCTTGACTATGGAGTTTCTCGCGGGCGAGACGCTCTTCGCGCGGATTCGCGGATCGGGCGCGATGTCGCCCGCCGTCGCTCTCCCGTTCGTGGAGCAGATGACGGACGCCTTGGACGCGGCGCATCGGGCGGGCATCGTGCATCGAGACTTCAAGAGCGCGAACGTGATGCTGGTCAAGAGCGGGGAGACCGAGCGGGCCGTGATCACCGACTTCGGGCTCGCCATCCCGGAGGCGGATGACTCCGCAGCCCCGGTCGCAATCGACCTCTCCTTCTCGGCGGCTGCGCACATCGAGGAGTTCGGGCGAAATAGCGGAGAGACCCCGGAAACGGCGGAGACGATCGCGCACGACTCCGAGGATGAGCCGATCCCGATCCGCCATCGACTGGTCGGGACTCCCGCGTACATGGCGCCGGAGCAGGTCGTAGGCGGGAAGGTCGGGCCGGCCGCCGATCTCTACGCTCTCGGCGTCGTCTTGTTCGAGATGACGACCGCGCGATTCCCATTTGGGGGAGCGTCCGCCTTCGAGACGGCGCACGCGAGGTTGCTCGTTCCCCCGCCGCTGCCGAGCACATTCGGGCACGTCGACGAGAACTGGGAGCGCACGATCCTCCAACTGCTCGCCAAGGAACCCGGCGATCGTCCCGCGAGCGCGCGCGACGTCGCGCTGTCGTTGCAGGGCAAGACCAACGAGGGACACGGCGCGAAGTATTCCCTACCCGTGGAACGCGACGGGTTCGTCGGCCGCGCCACGGAAGTGCACGACCTCGCAGTCGCGTTGGAAGGGAGCGGCGCTGCTCGAGCGCGCATCTTGACCCTCTTGGGCACGGGCGGAACTGGCAAGACGAGGGTCGTCCTACGATATGGATGGGACTCGCTCGATCGTTGGCCCGGCGGCGTCTGGTTCTGCGATCTGAGCGAGGCGCAGTCGGTCGAAGGCGTCGCGGGCGCCGTGGCGGCAGCGCTCGATGTTCCGCTCGGAAAAGGCGACCCGGTGGTCCAACTGGGACACGCCATCGCTGGACGAGGCCGCGCCTTGGTCATCCTCGACAATTTCGAGCAGGTGATCGAGCACGCAGAGGCAACCCTCGGGGCATGGGCGCGCCGCTGTCCTGACGCTAGTTTCCTGGTGACCAGCCGTGAGCGACTCGGCCTGGACGGAGAGAGCATGCTGCCGCTTGCGCCGCTCGATCCGACGACCCACGGGGCAGAGCTCTTCGAGATCCGTGCGCGAGCGAGCCGTCCCGGATTCGAAGTCGACGACGCCAACCGTGATCTGGTCATCGAGGTCGTGAGCAAACTCGACGGCCTGCCACTCGCGATCGAACTCGCCGCCGCGCGTCTGCGCATGCTGAGTCTCGAGCAGATCCGCGATCGTCTGCAGGATCGATTCAAGCTCCTCTCCGGCGGCAAACGCGGCCGTCACGCCACGCTCCAGGCCGCGCTCGATTGGTCGTGGGACTTGCTGACGCCGTGGGAGCAGGCGGCGCTCGCCCAGGCCTCGGTCTTCGCAGGCGGATTCACGCTGGAGGCGGCGGAGGCCGTGGTCGACCTATCGGACTACGCCGACGCGCCCCTGGTGCTGGATGTCATCCAGTCGCTGGTCGACAAGAGCTGGCTCACCTGGAAGGTCGTGCTCGGGGCGCCGCGCTTCGACATGTATACATCGGTCCAGGAGTATGCGATCGGGAAGCTCCGGGATGTGTCGAGCAAGGCCCGCCACGGCGCCTACTTCGCAGCGATGGGCAGCGTCGATTCGCTCGAGCGCCTGGACAGTCACGGCGGCGTCGCCCGAGCCGTTTCGCTCGAGCTCGAGATCGACAACCTCGTGATCGCGTGTCGACGCGCGTCCGATCGGAAAGACCACGATACCGCCGTGAACGCCTACGTCGCAGCGTTCACGGTGCTCCGATTCGTCGGCCCCTTCGTGCGGTCGATGCAGCTCGGCGAGCAAGTCCTGAGCGCGATTTCCGCAGATCAGTCCGCTCCTCCGGCTCGTCTTCTCCAATTTCTGGCCAAGGCCGAGGAGTCAGTCGGAAAGATGCAGCAGGCGCGGGAACACTACGAGGCCGCGCTCGAGCTCTGTGAATCCGCGCATGACCGACGCGAACAAGCGGTCCTGATGAGCGCCTTGGGGCTATTCCATCGGGAGCAGGGCCGCGTCGAGCAGGCGCGTCAGCTCTATGACGCTGCGCTCGAGATCCACCGCGAAATCGGCAATCGGCCCGACGAGGGCGCCGTCCTCGGTCTACTCGGCGTCCTCGAGAAGGACCAAGGCCAACTGGAGAAGGCGCGCCGATTTTCCGAAGAGGCGCTTGCGATCCACCGCGAAGTGGGAAACAAGTTCGCGGAAGGCTCGACCCTCTCCAACTTGGGCATCATTCGCTCGCGAGCCGGCGAGATCGACGAGGCGCGCAAACTCTTGGCCGCATCCTTGGCCATCCACCGCGAGTCCGGCAATCGACGCGAGGAAGGGAGCGTGATCGGCAACCTGGGCGCGTTCCACCAGGTGGACCGCCGCATGGAAGACGCCCTCCGGCACTACGAAGAGGCGCTCGCCATCCATCGCGAGGTGGGCAACCGCTCATCCGAGGGCAACGTGCTCGGTAACTTGGGCAACCTCCACCACGAGCAACGCAACAATCAGGAGGCGTTCCGCTACTACGCAGCCGCGCTCGCCATCCACCGGGAACTGGGCAACCGGCGAGTCGAGGGCAATGTCCTGGGAAACCTCGCCGTGCTGCTCTCCCACGAAGGTCGAATGGAGGAAGCGCGCGAACACCACGCCGCCGCGCTGCATATCTTCCGCGAGGTCAAGAACCGCCCCTTCGAAGCCGCCGTGCTCGAGAACCTGGGCGCGCTCGAACGCGAGACGGGTCGCGCCGCTGAGTCACGCGACCACTACAACGCCGCGCTCGAGATCTACCGGGAGTTGGGCGACGCCGCCGGGGAGGCCGGCGTGATTGCGGCGATGGAGGGTGTGTAGGTCGAAGCCGCAGGCGGATGGGGGCTGATCAGAGCGGCGAGAGCTGATCGAGGATCTGCGCGAGGGGGAGCACGCGGACTCGGTCGCCCAACGTGTAGCTCTTCTTCCCTGGATAGATCACGTCCAGGCTCTCCAGCGAGAGATCCGCGAGCGCCGAACGCATGGAAGGCGTCACGCCGGGTGCATCGGCCCGTTTGAACTCGTAACCGAACCGATGGCGCCCGCGCACCACCAGCAGATCGAGTTCGGCGCCCGCGTGCGTCCGCCAGAAGTAGCATTCCTCGTTGCGCGCGCCGAGACGGCGTGTGACCTGCTCGAGCGCAAACCCCTCCCACGAGGCGCCGACCTTCGGGTGCTGTTCGAGGCCCTGTGCGTCGGAGATCCCCAGCAACGTGTGCAGCAGTCCCGAATCGGCGACGTAGATCTTGGGAGATTTCACCTGTCGTTTGGCGAGGTTCTCGCGCCACGGCTGGAGTTGGCGCACCATGAATGTCGCGGTCAGCAGATCGAGGTATCGGCGCACCGCGGTGTCGCTGACTCCGAACGCGCGCGCGAGTTCGGACGAATTCCAGAGTTGTCCGTGCGAGTGCGCGATCATGCTCCAGAATCTGCGTATGGTTGGAGCTGGCACCCGGACGCCGAGCTGCGGCAACTCCCTCTCCAGAAATGTCCGCAGAAAGTCGCGTCGCCACTCGTTCGACACCTCCACAGAGGAGGCCAGAAACGACCGCGGGAACCCCCCTCTGACCCAGAGCGCATTCGCGCGTCGGACTCCGACCTCTTCGAGGTCGAATCCATGCAGTTCCTGATAGCTGATCCTGCCAGCGAGCGACTCGGTGGACTGTTCGAGGAGCGCAGGCGACGCGCTGCCGAGTACGAGGAACCTGGCTCGCAGCGGCCTCCGGTCTGCCAGCACTCGGAGAACCGGAAACAGATCGGGACGCCGCTGGATCTCGTCGATCACGATCAGCCCACGCAGCTCCTCCAGCGCCGTCAACGGCTCCGCCAGACGCTGCAGATCTTGCGGATCCTCCAGATCGAAGTAGTGCGCCCCTCGCTTCTGTTCGCCGGCAATCGCCCGCGCCAGCGTGGTCTTCCCCACCTGCCGCGGCC
>CAZVYN010000032.1:0-16034 GCA_964631125.1 uncultured bacterium
ATCTCATGTTGGAAACAGACCCATCCTTCAGGCTCACTTCATGTTGGAAGAGGCTCCGAGTTGACCTGGCCGCCCGATCGGCCTACGCTCTCGTGCGTCCGATTCTCGCCAGGAGCACGACACCCGCGCCACAGGAGGACTCGCGACCGATGACTTCCACCACCCGATCCCCGCACACGAGTCGCGCGCACGCGTCGCGGCTCGTGCCTCGGCTTCTGCTCCTGCTGGTTCTTCTTCCCGCCGCGATCGCGTTCCTCCCGGCGACCGCCCTCGCCACCCAACCTCTCCCCGACGCCGAGCTCCATGCCTCGCCCAACGTGACCGGTCCACGCGGCGGTCCGGTCGAGTGGCCCACCTCGCGGATCAACTACATGTTCGAGCTCGATCAGCTCGCGGCGTTCATGGACACCTGGCAAGAGGACACGCCGGGCGCGAACTTCGGGGGGATGATCGAGGCCGAAGCGGGGCCGCTGGGCGGCGTCATCCAGACGGACAACACGCTCGAAGCGATCTGGGTGTGGTCGAAGTACACCGAGCTCACCGGGCGGACGACCTACTTGCAGAACATCGCCGACGCGTGGATCTACTCTCAGAACTTCCCGCCGTGGTTGGAAGAGGGGCCGGTGGCCGGGTATTACCGCGCGCACAACTGCGCCTGGGCGCTCACCGCGGAGATGGCCTACCGACAGGCCACGGGCGACACCGCGTTCCTCACCTATGCGCAGACTTCCGCCGACTGGATCGTGGCGCATCCCCTGACCATCACGCAGAGCCAACGACTGAACGCGTTCGTGCAGGGTTGGACGTCGGGCAATCTCTATCTCTACGGCGAAGAGCGCTCGAACAACGGCTGGATGAACTCCGCGCTCACGCTCGCGCAGGCCGTGAAGGGCTTCATCGATCCGAATCCGACGGCGAACCTCGCGCTGGAGAACTGGGCGATGTCCTCGGGCACGATGGTCTGGGGGATCTGCAACTCGCTCTACCGCGCCAACCCGATCGCGGGCGCGCTCTGGATCGCCGGCAACGGCGCGTTGGTCGACACCTTCCAGCCCTGGTACGACGTCCCCGCCGATAGCTTCGACTGGGACAACTCGTGGAACGTCGCCTATCTGAACGCGCACTTCGCCATGTACGACGTGACCGGCGACCCGCAGTGGTTCACCAACGGTGAGAACCTCACGCGGCAACTGCTCTCCTATGACGACGCCGATGACGACGGCGGCATCCAGGGCACCACGCAAGATCCGAACACCGAGGACATGTCCTGGGTGAGCTGTTACCTGACCAAGTTCGGCGTCGTCCGCATGATCGGTGAGCCCAACGACGTCGACGCCGGGACCTTGGCCTTCGAGTCATTGAGCGACGGCCAACAGATCCTCTGGCCGGTCGGGGCGCCGATTCCGATCACCGCTCAGGTCACCAACTTCGGACTCGACGATCTCCAAGACGTTGTCGTGCATCTGGACGGACCGGTCACGGGCGAGGTGACGCTCGATCTCGCGTTCGCCGAGCGCGCCTCGGTCGAGTTGCACGCCGGCTGGACCCCCGCCGCCCCGGGCGAATACGTCTTCACGGTGTCCACCGAGATCGCGGGGGACGAAGACGCCGCGAACGACGCGCTGACCATCACGGTGCAGGTGACCAATCCGGCGGCGGTCGAAGGCGGACCGCTGGCCTCGCAGGGACTCCGACTGGAGCCTCCGTCGCCGAGTCCGTTCCAGAGTTCGACTCGAGTCGCGTTCGAGCTTCCCGCTGACTCGCCCGCGCGGGTCGAACTCTTCGGAGCCGACGGGCGCAACCTCCGCGACTGGAGGTTCGAGTCCGGACCCGCCCGGCGTGTCTCGGTGGTGTGGGATGGCTACGACCGACACGCCCGGCGCGCGTCGGCCGGCGTCTACTACCTGCGCGGTTCGGCCGGATCCCGCACGGGCGTGACGCGGGTCGTGCTCGTGCGCTGACCCGACCGCGCGGAATTTCCGTGGGAGTTTCCGCGGGAGATGGCGAGAGCTGCTCAAACAGGGGCATCGGCGTTCACGCCGTTACCCCCAAGGAGGAGCCATCGCATGAAGCACAAGCGTCAGCACGCGCGGAGCGGCGCAGGAATGATCACGGCCCTGGCGTTCAACGCGATCCTGTTCAGCGCGCACCCGACTCGAGCCGCGTTCCTGTTCTGGGACAACCCCGCCGGCGGCAGCGCCGCTACTTCGAGCAACTGGAACCCGTCCCAGGTGCCGGTCGTGGGCGACGATCTCTTCTTCGAGATCGATGCTCCCTACAGCGTCACGTTCTCCGCTTCGGTCCCACAGGTGAGGAAGCACCACTATTCGGACGGGACCGTCACGCTGAGCCTCCCATCGCCGCACACCATCCGAGATCAACTGCTGGTCTCGGGCGGCGCGACCGGCGCGAATCTGCTCCGCATTCCGTCCGGCACGCTCACGATCAGTGAAGGCGGGACGTTGATCGCGAGCGGTTCTACTTCCACCGGCACGATCCGTGTGAATGGCGGTGCGCTCCGCATGACCGGGCTCGGCCTGGGCGAGGGCGGACTCACGGTCGGGGCGAGCGGCGACGGTTGGCTCGACATCCTGAGTGGGGGAGATGTCCTCGCGTCACAGGAGATCATCATCGCGTCCGGTACGACCGGGATCGGCCGGATCTCGGTCGCCGGCGCCGGCTCGACGCTCACGACCAACCCCGGCGCCGACCTCTCGGTCGGCGAATTCGGCGACGCGATCCTCGAAGTGTTCGAGCGCGCGGTCGTGACCTGCGGAGGATCGCTCTTCATCGCCCACGGCACGAACGGGACCGGGACCATGGAAGTCGAGGGCTCGAGCCTCGGTTCGGACGTCTTCGTGGAAGGACCGCTCGAGATCGGTTCGTCCTCGATCGGAGTCGAGGCGGGCGTCGCGCTGCTCCACATCAAGGACAAGGGGCGCGTCACGGTCAACAACGTCGTCATGGTGGGAGATCCTTCGCTCGCCAATGCGACGCTCCGGGTGGATCAAGGCGGCCTCTTGGTCGCCAACGACATCAGCTACCACGACGAGACTTCGATCCTGGACTTTCGCGGTGGGGTGATCCGGGTCGACGGACCGAACGGCGACTTCGATCCGCCGGGCACGTCGCTCGTGATCAGCAGCACGACCGGCACGCCCCTGCTCGAGCTGGTCGACGGCTCGGAGATGAAGCTCTCCTCGTCCGTCTCGCCGTTTCGCGCGCTCCAGATCGGCACGACGGGACAAGGCGAGCTCCAGATCCAGAACGGCGCCGCCTGCACGATCACCAACGGCAACACCGTGCTCGGCGCGAATGCCGGGAGCATCGGCTACATGACGCTCGACGGCGGTTCGACCTACGACGAGGTCTCACAGATCTACTGCGGGTCGAGCGGAGTCGGCGCGATCACGGTGCAGGGCGGTTCGACGTTCAACACCTCCAGCTTCTCGCTCGGTCTCGCCGTCGGCGGCGAAGGCGCGGCGGACATCCTCGGGGTCGGTTCGTCGCTGAATGTTTCCTCGGGGCTCAACATCGGCGGGACCACCGCCGCGCCGGCCGGCGCGGGGATCCTGAGCGCGATGGGCGGCGGCGAGATCCACGTGACGGGAGCGGGCGTGAACACGCGGATCTGGAACGCGACCGGCGCGCTGAATCTCTACTCGGGGGCCTCGCTGACCTCCAGCGGCACGGTCGATCTGCGCGGCATCGCCACCCTCGACGAGTCGACGCTGAACGCTCAGACCGTCGACTTCAACGCGGGCGGGCAACTCGTCGGGAACGGAGTCGTCGCCGCCAACATCCTGGCGGACGACGCCACGTGCGCGATCTTCGCGACAGGTGGACCGTTCACGCTCGGCAACGGGGCCAGCAACTCCGGCTTCGCCAATCAAGGATCGCTCTCCGTCGGGCTCGAGCACGTCACGCTGATGGACCTGAACGGACCGCTGCTCGGCAACGCGAGCCTGGGCGGCGGCATCCTCGAGTTCGCGCAGACCGCGACGCTCGCCGCGGGAAAGACACTCTCCGGCGCCGGACTGGTCGACGGGTCGGTGGCCAATTCCGGAACGATCGCGGCGGCTGGAACGGGGCTGCGCTTCAGCGGCCTGGTCACCGGCGTCGGCCAAGGGATCTCGGGCACGTTGGTGAACTTCCTCGGCGGCGGAGGCTTCTTGGGCGCCGGGACGATCGCGTGTCGCGTCGATGGAGACGCCGGATCGATCCTCACGGCAAACGGAGATCTCACGGTGGGCAATCTCGCGTCGTCCACCGGTGTGGTGCTCGATGGGCAGCTCCATGTCGGCGCGCATGACGTGACCTTGCGCGACAGAGACTCCGTCGGGTTGGGATCGCTCACCACGATCGCAGGCGGCCGACTCGAGCACACCTCGTCGGTCATCCTGGCGGTGGGAGATCGACTGAGCGGGACCGGCACCGTCGCCACTCTCGTGACCAACGGTGGAAGCGTGGCCCCGGGCGCCTCGGCCGGGGAGCTCACCGCTGCTTCGTTCACGAATCTCGGGACCGGAGTGGTCGAGATCGAGCTGGGCGACCACGACGTCAATGAGCGGGATGTCCTGCGCGTGGCGGATGTGGCGACCTTCGCAGGCACGCTGCGCGTCATCGCGCTGCCGAGTTTCGATGCTTCCCTCGGGGACGCGTTCATCGTCTCGACCTACGGGACCCGCGTCGGGACGTTCAGCAACGTGACCTTCGAAGGATTCCCGGTCGGCGTCACCTTCACGGTCGAGTACAACGCCTCCGATCTGATCTTGCGCCGCGCCCAGGACACCACGGGAATCGACGCGCCCGAACTTCCCGGTGTCGCGCTGCCGACCCGAACCGAATTCGCCGGTCTCACCCTCTCGACCGGCGGGGCAGAGTTCGAACTCGGGCTCCCCGCCGACGCGGAAATTCGACTCGACGTCTTCGACATCCGGGGTCGGCGCGTGGCGCAGCTCGCCGACGGACGGCAGTCCGCGGGATGGCATCGGTACTCGCTCGATCGCGCGCCGCGTCTGGCGGCGGGCGTCTTCTTCGGACGCCTCGAGGTGATCTCGGGCGGGCGGCGCGAGCGGCAGACCGCCCGCGTCGTGCTGATCCGCTAGCTCGAACTTGATTCGGCGCCCTTCTTGCGAAACACCCCGCCGCGACCCCACCGAGGGGTGGCGAATCACAACGAGATAGGCGTTCCAATCGCCACGGAGGGGGATCATGCGCAACGAACAGGTGAAAGAACTTCTGCTCCAGGCACTCGAAACCGAGATGGGCGGGGTCAAGATTTACAAGATGGCGGTCAAATGCGCCGTCAACGCCGACTTGAAGAAGGAGTGGAAGGAGTACCTCGAGCAGACGGAGCACCACGAAGAGATCGTGCGCACGGTGTTCGCCGAGCTCGAGCTGGATCCCGAAGAGATCACGCCGGGTCGGAAGATCGTGAAGCACATCGGGGACTCGCTCGTCGAGGCGATGGAGATGGCGCTGAAGGCCGGCGACCCGGCGGCGGCGCAGATCGTGGCGTCCGAGTGTGTCGTCTTGGCCGAGACGAAGGATCACCAGAACTGGTCGCTGATCGGCCAGGTCTCGAAGAAGGCGAAGGGCGCGATGGAGAAGGCTCTCCGCGCGGCCTACGACGAGGTCGAGAACGAGGAGGACGAGCACCTCTATCACACCGCTGGTTGGTCGCGCGAACTGTGGATCGAGGCGCTCGGCATGCCGGCGGTGCTGCCTCCGCCCGAGGAAGAGAAGCATGTGAAGACCGCGATCGGCGCGGCGCGGGCGAAGGCGGGTCGTGAGGAGATGATCTGAGGAAGCGGAGTCAGGGGTGGACGAGGCGTCCACCCCTGACTTCAGGCCATCGTCTTCTTGAAGGCGCGGGCGCTGGCCAGGACCAACACGGTCG
The DNA here is from genome assembly GCA_964631125.1 of uncultured bacterium. Classification (GTDB taxonomy): domain Bacteria; phylum Eisenbacteria; class RBG-16-71-46; order CAIMUX01; family CAIMUX01; genus CAZVYN01. The sequence continues at coordinate 5,903 of CAZVYN010000032.1, forward strand.
AGATGGCGAGCAGAGCGGCCACGTTGCCCCAGAGATCCTGGAGCGATGCGCCGCGGATGATGATCCCGCGCGAGATCGCGATGAAGTGCGTGGCCGGGAGGACCTTCGAGATGTGCTGGAGGAACTCGGGCAACGACGCGATCGGGAAGACGTAGCCCGAGAGGAAGATCGAAGGGAGCATGAACGCCTGCGCGCGCTGGATCGCCTCCATCTGCGTGAGCGATTTGGCCGAGATGAGAAGCCCGAGCGAGAGCAGCGCGAAGAGATAGATGAGGGAGAGTCCGAGGAGTAGCGGGACGCTCCCCTGGATCGGCACGCGGAAGACCGTCGTCATGAGCGACAGGATGACGAGGAGTTGCACGAAGCCGAAGGCCAGGTACGGCAGCAGCTTTCCCACCACCACTGCGATGGGCGAGACCGGCGTCACCATCAGTTGCTCGAGCGTGCCGTGCTCTCGTTCCCGGACGATCGAGAACGACGCCAGGATCGTGCCCGAGAACATGAGCAGGATCGCGACGAGGCCCGGGATGAGCAGCACCGCGCTGCGCGAATCGGGATTGAAGAGCAAGAGCGGGAACGCGCGGAGCGGCGTCTCGGTCACTCCGGCGCGACGCGCCAGCTCCTCCATCGACTTGCTCAGCGCCACGCCGTTCACGGCGCCCAAGGTCTGGCCGGACACGCTCGAGTCCGAGCCGTCGATCAACACGCGGAAGTCGGCCGGTCCGCCCTCCAGGCGACGACGCGCGTAATCGGTCGGGATCTCGACGCCGACCGAGACTCGTCCCGACACGATCGCCTCCCGCAACTCCTGCTGCGAGTCGACTTGCAGCGTGATCTCGAACATGTCGGTGTTCTCGAGCTCTTGCAGGAGTTCGCGACTCTCGGCGCTGCGACTCAGATCGAGCGTGGCGGTCGGGACGTCGTGCACGTTGGTGTCGATCAACCCGAACAGGATGAGCTGGAAGATCGGGATGAACAGTGCGAAGCCGAGCGCGCTGCGATCGCGCAGCAAGTGGATTGCCTCTTTGCGGAGGATGGCGAGGAAACCGTTCATCGGACGCTCTCTTCCAGATCGGCGCGCAGGCTCCCCAGCGCGCGCTGCAGGTCGACTCGGGCGACGGCGACGCGGAACCTCGCGTCGATGCGCGCGTCTTGCGCCTGCACCCGGCTCGATTGGGCCTCGATCACTTCCAGGTTGCCGCTGATCCCGTTCTCGAATCGATCTCTCGCTTGCGCAACTTCGAGTTCCGCCAGTCGAAGTTGCTCCTCGGTCACGTCGGCCTGCTCGTTCGCACTGGCGAGATCGAGGGCCGCCGACCGCACCTCCGCCGCGATGCGATCTCTCAGCGCGCGTTGCCTGCTCTGGAGCGCGCCGAGGCGCGCGCGTTCGCGTTCCTGCCGTGAGTTCCTTCTCTGGCCGTCGAAGAGCGGCGTCGTCAATTCGAGCGCGAGCTGCCCGGTGGCGTGCATTCGATCCAACGCGATTCCGTCCCAGCCGTAGTCGGCGCTCAGGCGCAGAGCCGGCAGACCTTCACGGCCGATGCCGGTGATCCGCGCCTCGGTCGCCCGCAGCGACGCCTCGTCGCGTTCCAACTCCGCGCGGGCAACGAGCGCCCGTTCGACGGCGCCGCCGATGGCGCCGTCGATGGCATCGCCGGTCGCTGTCTGCTCGGTCGCATCGGTCACATCGGTCACATCGAGATCGTCGGCCAGCTCGAAACGAGACGAAGGATCGATCCCAAGAGTAAGCGCCAATGTAACTTGGGCGCGGTCCCACCCATGCTCGGCGCTGAGCCTGGCGCTCCGCGCGGCGGTGACTCGGGTCTCCGCCCGCGTCACCTCGATGCCGGCGACCGTTCCGGCCGCCTCGCGATCCCGAGCGGCGGAGAGGAACTCCTCCGCCAATCGAAGATCCGAATCTCGCGCGTCGCGCGTGGCGGAACTTCGCGCCGCTCTCAAGTAGGCGAGGGCCGCGCTCTGCGCCGCCTCTTCCAACGTGCGTTCGCGGTCACTGCGGGTCGCGTCCGCGGAATGCGACGCTTCGCGCAGTCGAGACCAAGACGCCAGATCGAGTAGCGGCTGCTGCACCCGCACCCGAGCCTCGTACCCGTCGAAAGGACCGATCACCTCGTCGGAGCCTGGAGGCGCCGGAAACCCGGACGCCTCCAGGTTGAACGTGCGGGTCGAGCGACGCAGCGTCAGGTCGACAGCGGGGAGGAAGGCGCCGATCGCCTCGCGGCGCGTGGCGACCGCGGCGTCGATCTCGAACTGGGAGATCTGCGTGGCCGGCGCCGAGTCGAGGGCGAGGCGCATCGCCTCCTGCATCGACAGGCGCATCGGCTCGGCGGCGGCGTTCCCGCCGACCACGAGTGCGGAGAGAGCGCCGAGAGCACTGACAGCGCAGAGAGCGGCGGTGAGCCTCGAGCTTCGAGTGGCGGAGTTCATCGAGCCCCTCCCGCGGCCCGCGCCGCTTGGATCTTGGTCAAACGGACGAAGACGTCTTCGAGCGTCGGTGTGACCTCGCGAATCTGTACGGCGGCATGCGATGCGGCTTCCAGTTCCCGCCTCAACTCCGCGTCGGAGGCGCCGGGCTGGAGGAGCAGATGGAGAGCGTTGCCGAAGATCGTGACGTCTTCCACGTAGGGGAGCTTTCGCGTGTGCGCCATCAGCGCCGCCGCTCCACGTTCACACTGCACTTCGACGCGGCGCATCCCCTCGGGCGTGACGTCGGGGAGAGCCATCAGGTCGCGCGGCTTCCCCTGCACGAGCATGCGCGAGAGATAGAGGTATCCGACCGTGCCGCAGCGCTCGGCTTCGTCCATGTAGTGCGTCGTGACCACCAACGTGGCGCCGCGCGCCGCGATCTCGAAGAGCAAGTTCCAGAGTTCACGCCGCGCCACCGGATCGATTCCTGCGGTCGGCTCATCGAGGAAGACGACCTGCGGCTCGTGCATGAGCGCCGCCGCCAGCGCGAGTCGCTGCTTCCATCCCCCCGAGAGTCGGCCCGCGAAACGGTCGAGGTAGGGCGAGATGTGCGTGAGTTCGATCGCCCACTGCTTGCGCGCCGCTCGCTGGGCGCCGTGCAGGCCGTAGATCCGCGCGAAGAAGTCGAGGTTCTCTTCCACCGTGAGGTCTTCGTAGAGCGAGAACTTCTGCGAGACGTAACCGATGCGGCTGCGAATGCGCTCGTTGTCCTTGCCGACCTCGATGCCGTCGACGCTCGCTCGTCCGGAGGAGGGCGCGAGGAGTCCGCAGAGGATGCGGATCAGCGTCGACTTGCCGGAGCCGTTGGGGCCGAGCAGGCCGTAGATCTCGCCGCGCTGCACCGAGAGAGAGACCGAGTCGAGCGCGCGGAACTTGCCGAAGTCCCGCGAGATGTTGTCGACCTCGATGCCGAGATCAGATGGGGTGGTCGCCGGCGTCGTGAGCAGGCCCGCCGCGCTCACCGGTCGCCCGCCTTCACTCCGCTGACGTCCAAGGTGACCAGCGCAGCCATGCCGGCGCGGAGATCGGCGTTCGGATCGATCGCGACTTTCACCGCGAAGACCTGATCGCCGCGCTGCTCCAACGTCTGCACGTTGCGCGGCGTGTACTCGGCGCGCGCGCCGATCTCGACCACGCGGCCCGTGTACCGTCGATCGGGAAAAGTATCGATCTGGATCGAGGCGGCCTGCTGCAGCCGCAGCAAGCCGAGCTTCGTCTCCGGGACGTAGACACGCACCCAGGTCTGATCCGCTTCCAAGATCTCCGCGGCCGGCTGCGAGGCGCCGACCAGGTCGCCCGGCCGGAGGTGCGATGTCTCGACGATCCCCGCGACCGGCGCGCGGACGATCGACTCGTCTCTCCGCACCCGCAGTTGCTCCAGCCGCGCGCGCTCGCGGGCCACCGCCGCTTCGGCCCCGCTCACCTCGCTGCTGCGACTGCCGCGCTCCAGCTCGCGCTTCGTCTCCTGCTTGGTCGCGGCCAGCGCCGCTGCTTGGTCGAACTGCTGCTGCGAGACGACGCGCCGCTCCAAGAGCGGCTCGAGCCGCGCCCGCTCTCGCTCCGCGGCGGCCGCCTCGATCCGCGCGCGCGCCAACTGCTCGCTGCGCGGACCTTCACGCACGAGCGCGAGCCGCGACTCCGCTTCCTGCAAGCGGCTCTCTTGTTCGTTGATCTCCGGATCGAGCATCGAGGTCTCGAAGACGACCAACGTGTCGCCGGCCGCGACGACGCTGCCTTCCTCGATCAGCACACGCGCCACTCGCCCGCCGACCAGCGAGCCGACCGCCACGCGATTCGATTCGATCGTGCCCGCCGCCATCAGTCCGTTGCGCGGGGCGCGCCCCTGACACGCCCAGGCGACCACCAGGAGCGTGAGGATCCCGCCGATCATCACCAGTCCCCGAGTCCGCTTCATCCCAATCCTCCTTCTGCGATCCGTCGGAGCGGCGAACGTCGCGAACGATCAGGGCCGACCGATTCGAGCCCGAGACGCGACTAGAAATCGTCTTGGCAAGCCGGGTCGGAGGTGAGGCGCGCCGCGAGCACAGCCTGACGCGGCGACGAGAGCCAGGAGGCTTCGACGGCTTTCAAGGGGACGCGCCGCACTTCGTCTCGGGCGAAGGCGGTCTTGCATCCCGGGCATTCCGTCACCCTGGAGTCGGCGGATCCCACCAACTCGACAGACGCTGAGTCGGCCGCTCCGGTTGTCCCGCGTAGTGCGAGATGTCGTTGTAGAGCATCAACCGCGCGCGCACCGGATCGCGGAAGTCGACGGCGTTGAGGCAGGCGGGCGACTGATCGAGGCGATCCCGATAGCCGCGCGCGTCGATGCCCAACAAGCTCGCGAGCACGAGTCGGATCGTCGCTTTGTGGGAAACGACCGCGACGCTCCCGCCGGGATGCGCGAGCACGATCTCGCGGATGGCCGGGAGGGCCCGCGCCATGGTGGCGAGACCCGACTCTCCGCCTTCGGGCGAGACCGTGAAGGGATCGGTCTCCCACGCGGCGTACTCCTCGGGGAACTGCGCCTCGGCCTCGGAGCGCCGCAGCCCTTCCCACCGGCCGTGACCGATCTCGCGCAGGCCGTCGCGGGTCTGCACGGTCAGCCCATGCGGTTCGGCCACGGCCGCGGCCGTGTGGACCGCGCGCTGCATCGGGCTGGCGTAGACGGCGACGATCTTCTCGCTCGCGAGCCTCGCCCCGAGCGCGGCGGCCTGGCGACGTCCCTCGTCGGAGAGCGCCACATCGACCGCTCCGGCGAAGCGGTCCTCGGCGCTCAACGTGGTGGATCCGTGTCGGATCAGATAGAGACGTGTGGTCATCGCGAAGGCTCTGCTAGCCTGCGTGTCCTATGCCTCGTCAGGCCATCGTCGGCACCGCCGGCCATATCGATCACGGCAAGACCCTCCTCATCAAACTGCTCACGGGCGTCGACACCGATCGCCTGAAGGAGGAGAAGAAGCGCGGCATCTCCATCGAGCTGGGCTTCGCGTCGCTTCCTCTGCCTTCGGGACGGCGCTGCGGCGTCGTCGACGTGCCGGGACACGAGCGTTTCATCCGCAACATGTTGGCCGGCGCCGGCGGCATCGACGTCATCCTCTTCGTCGTGGCGGCAGACGAGGGCATCATGCCACAGACTCGCGAGCACATGGACATCCTGCAGCTCTTGGGCGTCGAGCATGGCGTCATCGCGCTGACCAAAGTCGACCTGGTGGACGAGGAGTGGCGCGAACTGGTGACCTCGGAGCTCCGCGAGTGGATCGACGCCACGTCGCTCCGCGGCGCCCCGATCATCCCGGTCTCTTCCACCACGGGCCGCGGGCGCGACGAACTGCTGGCCGCCATCGACCGGTCGCTCGATGAACTCGACGCCTCGGCGAGGGGCCGTTTCGGTCGCATGCCGATCGACCGCGTCTTCAGCATGGACGGCTTCGGGACCGTGGTGACCGGCACGCTCTGGAGCGGGCGTCTGCATGAGGGGGACCGCGTGCTCGTCCAGCCGAGCGGGCGCATCTCGCGCGTGAAATCTCTGGAGGTGCACGGCGACAAGGTCGCCACGGCCGAGTCGGGCCAACGCGTGGCGGTCTGCCTGCACGCGGTCGATCGCGAACAGGTCGAGCGCGGCGACTGGCTCGTGATCGAAGAGCAACTGCATCCCGTCGACCGGGTCGATGTCCGCTTGCATGCGCTGCCCGATCTGCCCAAGCCGATCAAGCACCGCGCCCGCGTCCGCTTCTACCTGGGGGCGAGCGAGGTGATGGGGCGAGTCGTGCTGCTCGACACGGACGAACTCGCGCCGGGCGGCGATGCGCTCGCCCAGATCCAACTGGAGGGACGCGTGGTGGCGGAGCGCGGCGATCGCTTCGTGCTGCGCAGCTTCTCGCCGATGCGCACGTTGGGCGGCGGGAAGGTCCTTGATGTCTCGGCGGCGCGGCGGCGGAGATTCCGTCAGGAGGACCTCGCGGTGCTGCGGGTCGCGGAGGAAGGCTCGCTCGACGAGCGCGTGCTCGAACGCGTGGGCGCGAGGGGCGGGCTGGGTCTCCCCGAGGCGGAACTGACGCAGTTGCTCGGGCAGCCGCCCGCGGAGATCCAGAAGGCCGTGGCCTCGTTGGTCGAGAGCGGCGACCTGCGGCGCGTCGGTCGGTCGCGTCTGGTCACGCGCGGCGCGTTCGAGGAGACCGGCGTTCGGTTGGTCGAGGCGATCCTCGAGCAGGAGCGAGCGCAACCGCTCCGTTTCGGGCCGATGAAGAGCGAGATCAAGAGTCGCCTCGAGGCGAAGGCGCATCCGGAAGTGGCGGAGGCCTGGATCCAGGAAGAGATCGCGGGCGAGCGGTTGTTTGCCAGTGGAGATCGGTTGCGGCGCAGTTCGCGCACCTTGGAATTGAGTGCGCGCGACGCGGCGCTGCGTGAGCGGATGTTCGGTGAGATCCGCGGGCGGGAGTTCTCGGGGCCGACGCAGAAGGAACTGTTGGAGATGTTCTCGGCGGACAAGAGTGCGCCGGAGTTGCTGCAACTGCTGGTCGGGGAGGAGCGGGTGCTGCGGCTGGGGGGAGACCTCTTGTTGGCGGCGGAGCTTCTGGCGGTGCTGCGCCAGAGGCTGGCGCAGTACTACTTGTCCCACGAAACGATGAGCGTGGCCGACTTGAAGGAGATCTTCGGCGTTTCCCGCAAGTTCGGCGTGCCGCTCTTGGAGCTGATCGATCGCCTGGGCTGGACCGAGCGCCGCGGCGATCTGCGCCTGGCGGGACGGCGGCTGACGACGGAGTAAGCACCGGCGCCTGCGTTTGCGCCTCGCCTACTCGTCCTCCATCCACTCGGCCACGCGCCCCTCGTCGGGATTTCGCGGCGCGACCATGATCATCTTCTCCCTCTGGATGACGGCCAGCCCGGCCTTCCCGCCGCGCGGCTTGCGCACGTACTTCTTCAGCGTGTAGACGACCGGCGCCTTGCCGGCATGGCGCGCCTTGCTGAAGAACGCCGCGATCCCGGCGGCCTCTTCGATCGTCTTCGCGCTCGGGTTGTCCTTCCGCCCGTCTCGCCGCAAGACGACATGGCTCCCGGGGCAGCCGTGCGCGTGGAACCAGAGATCGTCGGGCTTCGCCAGTCGGTGCGAGACGTAGTCGTTCTCTTGGTTGGTGCGGCCGACGATCACCGTCCAACCGTCGCGCGTCTTGTACTCGCGCGGATGGAAGCGGGCGGAGGGATCCGGTTTGCGCCGGTGATCCGCATGCGCTGCGCCGCCGCCGCCTCCTCCTCCGGCGCCGGGAGCGAAGGCAGGTCCCTTCTTCGATTCCCGCTCGGACGTGGCGCGAGTCGTCGCCGCGCCGTCGGCCTCCTCGCCGAATCGCTTCGTCGCTTCCGACACGCCGAGAGCGCCGAGCGCCGACTCGACGTCGCGCTTCAACGCGGCGGACTTGGGCGGCTGGTCGGCGGCGGTGACTTTCGATTCGACCAACGAGAGCGCCGCGACTGCGCGATCGATCAGGGTCAGACGACGCTCCCGATGTGGCTCCCCGCGTTCCCAACGTCGCGCTCTCTTGAAGTACCGCTCGGCGTTCTCCTTCGCGCCCAGCGCCGAATCCAGCTCGACGCGGATCGGCGGACCTTCGGGCGCCGTCCAGTCTTCGCAGACCAACTCCGTGCTTCCGCGCGGGAGCGTGGCGAAGTGCGCGAGAATCGCCTCGGCCGACTGCCGCAGTCGCGACCCGTCCTCGGCGTTGGAACGCTCGGCCAGCAAGTTGGCGCGCAGACGGAGGAGGCGTCGGTTCTCCGTGCGCAGGAGCGTGAGTTGCTCGCGGCGCAGTAGTTCGGTCGCGCGCCGCGCGCGACCGAACTCCGCCTCACGCTCCAACGCCCGACTGAGAGCGCGTTGGCCGCCGAGATCGGGCAACGCCCGCCGAAACGCCTCCAGCGAACTCAGCGGCGCCAGCGTCAGGCACGTCAGCGGAAACCCCGCGTCCCCCGCGGTCACGTTCGCGTCGACGACCGACGGAAGCTGCGCGGACGGAGTGAAGACATAGAGGTGGGGAGACGGCGGTTCGGCGAGCGGGACATCCGAGAACTCGGGACGCTGCCGCACGATCGCTTCCGCGTCCTCGATCCAGCCCGCGGCGGCGGAGAGGGCGTCGAAGGCGATCGGAGGGGGGAGGTGGGGGACGCGACGCATCAACGCCTGGAGAGTGTTGGTGGATCGAGAAACGGAGCGGGACCGTGGCGCGGCCGCCACTGTCCCGCGACTGGGCATCGCCTCGACGACACGTCCATCCGCATCCAGGATCTGGATCGCGCTACCGCGTCCGAAGTACTCCAAGCGGAGTTGGAAACGCGCCGCCACCGCGCCACTCGTCGGCGCGAAGTCGACGAGGACCGTCCGCGCGTCGTCCCCCGCGCGCCAATCGCGCCCGCCCAGACCGACCAGCTCGGCGGCGAAGTGCGCCGGAGCAAGCTCCTCGAACGGGCCGAAGCGGGACGCGAGATAGAGCGTCGGGTTCGACGGGTCGAGGTCTGCGACGACGCTCAGTTCGCCGCCGCCGCCTTCGAAGCGAAGACACAGACCGCGCGGAGGGAGATGGCGCACGTCGCTCAGGCGAAGCGGACGATGGAACGCGCGCGCGATCTCGTCTCGAACCAGCTCCAGCACCCGTGTCAGCACGCGATCCGCCCTCCCGCCGTTGTGGCGCGGCAGGATACCGCACGCGCGCTCGTCGCCCTCCGCGATGTACTGCCCGTGAGGTACTCTGCCGCCTCCATGGCCAAACCGCTCGCCAAGAACCAGCCGCACTCGCTCCTCGGCGCTCACAACTCGATCGCCGGTGGACTGCATCTGGCGCTCGAGGAGGCGGCGCGGCTGCGCGCCGGCGCGGTGCAGATCTTCACGAAGTCGTCGAATCAGTGGGCCGCCAAGCCGCTCGATACCGAGACGATCGCGCTCTTCCGCGACGCGAACGAGACGCTCGGGCCGTTCGAGATGGCGGCGCACAGCTCGTATCTCATCAATCTCGGCTCGCCCGACGACACGCTCTGGCGCAAGTCGATCGACGCGCTCGTGATCGAGATCGAAAGGTGCGAGCTGCTGCAGATTCCGCGGCTGGTCTTTCATCCCGGGGCGCACATGGGAGCGGGCGAGGATGCGGGCCTCGCGCGCGTGGCGACCGCCATGCGTGAGGCGCTGGCTTCGACGAGCGGCTATCGGACGCGGCTGACGATCGAGAACACGGCCGGCCAGGGAAGCTGCCTCGGGCATCGGCTGGAGCACATCGAGCGTCTGCTCCAGCACCTCGACGGAGATGTGCGCGTCACGGTCTGCCTCGATACTTGCCATCTGTTGGCCGCTGGCTATGACTACCGCGCGGCCGAGGGGTATGCGGGCATCCGTGAGGAACTGGCGACGCGCATCGGTCTCGAGCGCGTCGACTGGTTCCACCTCAACGACTCGAAGAAGGACCTGGGCTCGCGCGTCGATCGCCACACGCACATCGGCGAGGGATTCGTCGGCGCCAACGCCTTCAAACATTTCCTGACCGACAGCGCGTTCAGGAAGGTGCCGATGGTGCTGGAGACGCCGAAGGACGACGGCGCCGATGCGCGCAACCTGGCCAAGCTTCGCCGACTCTCGCGGGTCGCAGTGTGACCGACTCCAGGGTGACCG
>CAZVYN010000032.1:16134-35607 GCA_964631125.1 uncultured bacterium
GTGACCGACTCCAGGGTGACCGCTTCGCCGGGACGGGCCATCGATCTGATCGCCTTCGACGTCGATGGGACCTTGGTCGAGCATCCCGACGGGCGCGTCATCTGGCAGCTCCTGAACGAGCGCTACCACGGCTCCGACGAGATCGGCGAGGCGCGCTATCGCGAGTTTGCCGCCGGCCGGCTCGAGTACCAACGCTGGGTCGAGCTGGATGTCACTGGTTGGATGGAGCGCGGCGCCACGCGCGCCCAGTTGCTGGAGGAAGTTCGCAAACTTCGCCGCATCGCAGGCGCCCGCCAGACACTGGCCGGTCTACAGTCACGCGGCTACAAGTTGGCGGTGATCTCCGGGACGCTCGATCTCGTGCTGGAGGAGCACTTCCCGAGCCATCCGTTCGATGTCGTCCACTCGAACAAGCTGCACTTCGATGCGGACGATCGGCTCCACGCGTGGGAAGCGACGCCGTTCGACCACGAAGGGAAGGCGCACGCGCTCCAGGCGCTGGCCGATCGCTACGGCCTGCCGCTCTCGCGCTGCGCCTTTGTCGGCGACAATCTCAACGATGTCGCGGCGACGAAAGCGGCCGGTTTCAGCATCGCGTTGAATCCGAAGACTCCGGAGATCGAGGCCGCCGCGCATGTCTCGATTCGCGCGGCGCACCTCGGGGCGATCACGGAGTTCTTTCCCTAGCGACCGCTACTTCAGCGACCGCTACTTCCGGAGCAAGAGCGTGACCTTCGCCGCTTCGGTCCGCGCGCGCGCCAACACGCGGACGTGGTCGACCTTGCGACCGTCGGCGAAATCCAGCAGTCGATAGACGCCGGGTCCGCTCGTGCGCTGATCGAGGTCAACGACCTGACAGTCGCCGTTCTCGAAGACCACTTCGATGAACTCGAACTGGACGCGGCCGTCGGCGACCTCCAGGTACAACCCCTCGCCGCGGGCGTCGGCGTTGAGGGTGAAGTCGACCCACTCCTCGTCCTCCGAGAGACTCGCCGTATCCTGCCACGCGAGATGGTCGCGATCGGGGCGCACGACGACCGCGGCGGTCCAGAAGACGGGAGCGAGGAACAGGCGCGGCGCGACACGCACGACCGGCGCGGGACGCAAGACGACGACCGGGAGCGGACGGCGAATGGGATGGGAGCGGTGGACGACGACCTTCGTCCGTCCGTGCGGTCCCTTGTGAACAGTCCTCACGCGGCCGGCGTCGGCAGCGGCGGCGCCGAGGAGCATGAAGAGAGTGGCGGTCAGGATCACGTGTCGAGCCTTCATCGGGCGCCTCCTGGGAACGGGGTGGATCGGATGGACCGCCGGGCACGAGCAGGTGGCGTGCCAACCTGGGTGTCGCGTCGGCCCGACCAACGTCTTGTCGCGGTTTGTCGCGAAGTGCCCAGGTTGGGACAGTTGGGCGTTCGCCCAGGGACAGGCCGGCGGCCGGCTTGTTACTGACCCCAGCGTTCGATCTGCCTTCGCTGGCGCAGGAAGTGGCAGATGCCGTGCTCGAGCATCATCTCGGGATCGTAGGTGGGACCCCAGCGGACGTTGAACTTCAGCGCGTTCAGCGCCGCGTCGTCGATGTCCCAGAGACCTTCGAGCGCCAGTTCCGTGAAGAGAAGCGACTCGCGCACGCGAGGCCGGACGTCGGCCGGCGTCTCGATCGTCCGATCTCTCCAGGCGATCTCGGCCGGCGGTTCGATCTGACGCGCGGCCAGGATGTAGCTGGCGTAGCCGTAGGCCGCGCGCTGGACATGACGCGCGAGGGCGCGCAACGACGTGGTGTCGGGGTCCGGGCTCGGCCGTTCCGCGATGAACTGCTCCATCGAGAACGCTTCGAGCGCGCGGCAATACCCGTCGGCGGCGCGAGCCGTCTCATCGACGATCGCGCCGAACGGCCCGGGCCGCCCCGGCATCACGAGGAGATCGGATCCTGGAAACATCGCCGTGCAGCTTCGTCGAATCGGCGCTCCTTGACAAGACGCCGCGCCGTGCGGAGAACTGCAGCGCTGGAGACCGACCGCGACCATCAGCCTCGAGTGGAGGAGTCCGGAGAATATGTCGCAGTTTCGCTCGACGCATGCCGCCGCCATCGTTGCCCCGCGCCTTCTCGCGTTCCTGCTCGCGCTCTCCGTGGGCCCCGCCGTTGCCCAAGAGGCGGCGAAGGAGGCGAATGAGGCGAAGGACGGCGACGAGAAGCGCGTCCTCGTCCCCGGTCGCTGGTACCCGTCGATGGAAGGGGGCGTGACCCTCACGCAGAGCGCCTACTCCGACAACTGGAACGGCGGCGACAAGGGCTCCGTCGTCTGGGTGGCCAACATCAACGCGACCGCCGAGAACCAGCTCTCGGCCAAGGTCAACTCGATGAACACGCTGAAGCTTGCCTACGGGCAGACGCACCAGCAGAAGTCCGGGGTCGACGGCGAGCGAAACTGGGACCGTCCCGACAAGTCGACCGACCTGATCGCGGAGGAGAGCGTCTTGCGGTTCACGCTGCAGGGACTGGTCGATCCGTACGCGGCGTTCAACTTCGAGAGCCAGTTCCAGGACGCTTCCGATCCGCTCGGCCGCACGCTCTCGCTCAACCCGATGAAGTTCAAGGAGTCGGTCGGCGTCGCGCGGCAGTTCATCAATCTGGAGGATCGCTCGCTGCTCAGTCGTCTGGGCTTCACGATGCGCCAGAGCCTGCGCAAGTTCTTCATCGAGGACGCGCTCTCGAAAGCCACCGCGTCGGAGAGCGGCAACGACGGCGGCCTGGAGTGGGTGACGGAATACAAGACGAAGCTGGCGGAGAAGCGCGTCGCCTGGAGTTCGCGCCTCGGCGTCTATCAGCCGTTTTTCTATTCCGGGAAGGACGAACTCGAAGATCTCGCGCCGGACTCGCTGATCGCGGCCGGCCTCGACCCCGAGGTGGCCGACTTCTCGACCACCGTGGACGTCGACTTCGAGAACATTTTCACCACGCAGATCACGAAGATCATCTCGGTCAACTTGTACACACGCTGGGTCTACGACAAGTACGACAATTCCGTCTCGCCGCGCCTCGGGGAAGACGGCAGCCTCTCGGACCCCGCGCTCGTGCGTTCCGCGGTGCGCAAATCCGGCCAATTCAAGCAGACCCTCGGGATCGCGTTGACCTATCGGTTCATCTGAGACTCGAGTCGGTGATGAGCGGGGGCGTTGCCGACTGCGTTGAGCGGGACGTACGCGAGGTCGCCGTGCATCACAGGTGGAAGTGCATCACAGGTAAAACTGTCCCATGTGAAACTGCATCCCATGTGAAACTGTGCACTACTGTTGCCGGCAACAGTAGTGCACAGTTTCACAAGCGACCGACCGCACCACCCGCGCTTCCGCGGCCGATTCCCAACGCAGCAATCGCGCCGACATCACCGAGAAGATCCGCGCCTTCGCGCCCAACTTCGCGCACTCACCGGTAAGTTTCTTCACCCACCCTCCGATTCCCCCTTCAGGCTTTGCCGCCCCCGCCGATCACTCTGGCGGGGCGGGAGCACACCGATGGGCTGACAACCTGCGCCGTTCGATCGGCGCGGACTGGAATCTTCATCATGAGGATGGATCGTCGTTCGATTCAGGCTTGGTTCGAGCGTTCGGCTTGGTCTCGCGCGTTCGTTCTCGGGCTTTCGCCGATCGCGCTCGCCGCCACCGTCGCCGCCACCGTCGCCGCAGCGCCGCACCCGTCGCCAACGCGCGGGACGCCGTATGAAGAGCCGGAGCGTTACTCTTGGCCGCGCGGGTCGTCGAGCGCGGCACTCGACGCCGGCGAGATGGACACTGACGCGATGGACGCCGACGCCGAGGCCCGCGTCAAACGTCTGCAAGCATTCCTGCAGAACGAGCAGGAGAACGTCCGCGCTTACCGTCAGGATTACCGACTCGGTCCGCATCGATCGCCGGTGCAGAAGATGGCGCCGTACACGCCGCGGGCAGGCGACGCCGACGCCGACGCCGACGCCGGCCCGACCTGGAAGCTCTCTTGGTCGTCGTATGTCGGACCGTGGGAAATGGACGAAGCGGCGCACCTGTTGCGTCGCACGATGGTCGGACCGCGCATCGGGGAGATCCACGCGGTCGACGCGATGCGTGGGCCGAAGGAGTCGGTCGATCAGCTCCTGCGCAAACGCACGCCGCCGCCCCCGCCGGCGCCGTGGGCGCTCGAGCCGTTCCCCGACGTCTCCGACTGGAGCCCCTTCCAGATCGACTCGCTCTCCAAGGTCTACTGGGACCGCCGGGATCCGCTGCGACTTTGGTGGGCGCAGGTGATGCTCGACGAACCGATCTCGGCGCGCGAGTCGATGGTGCTCTTCTGGCACGACCACTTCGCGACCTCGATCGAGAAGGTCGCTCTACCGCAATCGATGTATGTCCAGAACCAGCTCTTTCGCCGTTACGCCTTCGGGAACTTCAAGACTCTGGTCAAAGCGGTGACGATCGATCCGGCCATGCTCATCTGGCTGGACGGAATCGACAATCGCTACGGCCACCGCAACGAGAACTACGCGCGCGAGCTGCTCGAGGTCTTCGCTATCGGCCACGGCAACTACACGCAGGACGACGTCGTCAATGCCTCGAAAGCGCTGACGGGATGGGTCACGTACGACGGCCTGGAGGGCGTCTTCGTCCCGGAGTACTTCGATCCGCGCCCGAAGACGTTCATGGGACAGACGGGAAACTTCAACGCGAACGATATCGTCGACATCATCTTCCAGCAGCCGGAGACGGCTCGGTACCTCTGCCGCAAGTTGTACAGATGGTTCATCGACGAGCACCCGGACGAGGCGACGATCGAGGAGTTGGCGGCCATCCTCCGCGCGAGCAACTATGAGATGAAGCCGGTCCTGGAGCACATGTTGCGGAGCAACCTCTTCTACGACCCGACGCTGCGCGGCTCGATCCTCTGCGACGGCGTCGACCGCACGATCGGATCTCTGCGCGCGCTCGAGGTCCAAGGGATCGACTTCCCGCTCGACGACGGCCCCGGCGACTACAGCGCCGAGGCCGACTGGACCCTCTTCTCGCTCGCCGTGCAGGGACAGATGCTGCTCGAGCCTCCTGACGTCGGCGGCTGGCCCGGCTACCGCACGTGGGTCAACACGACCACGCTGCCCTGGCGCAAGACGCTCGACGAGGGCCTGATCGACGGCGAGGTCGACGGCTGGCACATCGACATGCAGACCGATGTCCTCGAGCTGGCGCAGCAATACACCGATCCGAACGACGCCGTGCGGTTCGTCGATGAAGTCGCGCTGCATCTCCTCGGCGTGCCGCCGACCGAAACCGTCCGCGAACGACTGCTCGACGAACTGTTGCAGGGCGCGGAACCGTGGGAGTGGTCGATCTATTACCCCGAGGCCGAGAGCCGCCTGGAGAACCTCTTCCGGTTGGCCGTGCGCCTGCCGGACTACCAGCTCAAGTAACGGAGGCGCGACGATGAATCGGAGAGACTTCCTCCTGCGCACGCTGCAGTTCTCGGCGGCCGGACTGATCGTGCCGACGTTCCTGCGCCGCGGCGTCGCCTACGGATACGACGGGAAGGGCGCGCTGACGGCGGGCGCGCGGGCCGCGGGCGCGATGGCCGCGCCGTTCGGCGGCAAGGTCCTCGTCCTCGTGAATCTCGAGGGCGGGAACGATGGTCTCAACACCGTCGTGCCTTTCGGCGACCCGCGTTACTACCAGGTGCGTCCGACCATCGCGATCCAACCCGGCGCCGTCGCGCCGCTCTCGGCGGTGACCGGACTGCATCCCGCGCTCTCGCCGCTTCTCGCTCGCTATCAAGCGGGACGCATGGCGGTGGTGCAGGCCGTCGGCTATCCCTCGATGGACCTCTCGCACTTCCGCGGGACCGACATATGGACGAGCGGTTCGTCGAGCGAACAGGTCGTCGAGACGGGATGGCTCGCGCGCTTTTTCGAGGTGATGTATCCCGACTTCCCGAGCACGATGCCCACGGCGCCGTTCGGCCTGCAGCAGGGCGACAGCGCGCGGCTCCCGTTGAAAGGCGCCCGCGCGCAGTGCGGTGTGATCGTCGACAGCCCCGAGTCGTTCTATTCACTGGTGCTCGGATCGTACGCGGGAGAGTTCGACGACACGCCGCCTCCTGGGCGCGGCGGTGAGGAGTTGGCCTACGTCCGTCAGGTCGATCGCGAGAGCTTTCTCTACGCGGAAGCGATCGAAGCCGCGGCCAACGCCGGTTCGAACAGCCTGGAGTATCCCAGCTTCAACCTGGCGCGGCAGCTCGAGGCCGTGGCGCGCTTGGTCAGCGGCGGTCTGGAGACGTCGGTCTATCTGACGGCCACCGGCGGATACGACACGCACACGTGGCAGCCGGACGATCACGCCGATCGCTTGAACCGGTTGGCGCTTTCGCTGGATGCGTTTCTGCAGGACCTGGAGAATCAGGGCCTCGCCGATCGCGTGCTGGTCATGACCACGTCGGAGTTCGGACGTCGCGTCGAGGAGAACGGCGATCACGGCACCGACCATGGCACCGCCGCGCCGCACTTCATGTTGGGCGCCGGCGTCAGCGGCGGCCTCTACGGCTCGAACCCCGATCTCTCGAACCTCGACTGGGATGGAAATCTGCTCATCCAGCACGACTACCGCCAGCTCTACGCGACCGTCCTCAGCGGCCACTTCCTCGCGGACCCCGCCGTCGTCGAGGAAGTGCTCATGGGCGAGTGGACTCCGATCGGAGCGCTGGCGCTCGCGAAGCGGATTCCGAGAGTACAGTCGCTGGCGGGAGACTCGATGCACGTCGACTTCTTGCGCGGCGTCAGTCCGAATCCGCTCCCGGCCGGCGGCGGCGCGGCGGAGATCGCCTTCGATCTCGCGCAGGCCGGCGCCGTCAGCTTCGAGGTCTTCGACGCTTCGGGCCGCCAAGTGGCCGAGCCGATCCGAGGCAGCTACCCCGCAGGCTCGCATCGCGTGCCGTGGAAGATGGACCGAGTCGCGACAGGGACGTACTTCGTGCGCATGAGGACGGCCGTCTCCGAGCGCAGGACGCGGCTGGTGGTCGTGCGGTGAGTTGCAGTCCGCACTGCGGATTTCCGCGCGCTTCGGCCGAGCGCGCCCCGAGTCTCCGCAACTTCCCGTCGCAGGCCGGATTCGCCCGCCGAAATCGCGGGCTTGCACGCCGTGGCCTGCTCGTTTTCGGGTGAACTGACGCGTCCCCGCGCGCTCCGCGACGCGCTGCCGCCGACACGCCGTTGCTGGGCAACGAGATCCTCCCATGGCACGCCGATCGACAGGCGTGAAACGTGTCGATGAGGTGATTCGCGTGGAACGAGCGGGGAGGAATTGTCGGATGGGCTCGATCGGGAAGCTAGTGCGCACTGGGATCACCGGCGCCGGTGCGTTGGTCGCATTGATCGGGGTCGGCTGCGGCGAAGACCGTTCGCGCTTCGATATCCTCGATCCGCCGCCGTCGAGCCACGAAGAACCGACGGTGGTGAGCCAGGTGATCGACGGATCGCTCGGCGGCGTGATCACCAACGGTCGCTATCTCCTGCGGATCAGCCCGGGCGCGTTCGCCGGCGTGCGCACGATCGAAGTCGTCGATCCTCATGCCGAGGATCTGCGCTGCCTTCTCTATCCCGAGGGACTTCACTTCGACGCGCCGGTGCGCCTGGCGATCGACCTGAGCGGCACCGACGCTGATGTTCCGGGCATGACGGTGGAGTGGTGGGATCCGGTCGGAGAAGCGTGGATGGACATGGGCGGTGAGTACGTGGCGCCCGAGCACGCGGTCGACTGTCCTCTCCAGCACTTCTCGGCGTATCGGCCGCGGGCGGGGTGGAGGCAGTAGGAATCCTGAGACGGGGCCGTCTCAGGATTTCATGACAGCAGCGCTTCCACATCCTCTCGCGTCAACGACCCGACCCCGCCCGCATCCGACCGAATCACCGCCTCGGCCAACTCGCGTTTCGCCGTCTGCAACTCGACGATCTTCTCCTCGACCGTGCCGCGGGTGACCAGGCGATAGGCGAAGACGTGCCGCGTCTGCCCGATGCGGTGCGCACGGTCGATGGCCTGCGCTTCGACGGCGGGGTTCCACCACGGATCCAGCAAGAAGACATACTCGGCGGCGGTCAGATTGAGGCCGACGCCGCCGGCCTTGAGCGAGATCAAGAAGAGCTGCCGCGTCGGATCCTCCTGGAAGCGCGTGACCCGCGCGGCCCGGTCGCGGGTGCGGCCGTCGAGATACTCGTAGGTGAGTCCGCGCGCGTCGAGTTGCGTCCGCAGCAAGCCGAGCAGCTTGGTGAACTGCGAGAAGACCAGGATCTTGTGGTTCTCGCTCACGACCTCTTCGAGCAGCGGCAACAGCAGATCGAACTTGGCGCTGATCGTGTGCTGCGGATCCAGGAGCCCCGGGTGACAGGCGACCTGCCGGAGCCGCAGGAGCGCCTCCAACACGTTCATCCGCGACTGCGCCAGGCCGACCTTGTCGATGCGCTGCAGCAACGCGGCGCGGTAGTGGGACCGCAGCTCGTCGTAGTGCCGCTGCTGTTCCGTCTCCATCTCGCAGAAAAGAGTCTGCTCGTTGCGCGCCGGGAGATCGCTCGCCACCTGCGCCTTCGTGCGCCGCAGCACGATCGGCCGCACCATCCGCGCGATCTGCTCGCGCGTCTCGACGTCGGCGCTCTTCCAGGCGTTGGCGTCGGCCGCCCGACCCTGCGGGCCGAACATCCCGGGATTCAGGAAATCGACCAGGCTACGCAGCTCGCCGAGATGATTCTCGATCGGAGTGCCGCTGAGCGCGAGACGATGCGTCCCACGTAGCAGGCGCGCCGCCTTGGCCGAATCGGTGCCGGAGTTCTTGATCGCCTGCGACTCATCGAGGATGACGTAGTCGAAGACAAATTCACGGATCTGCGCCACGTCGCGGCGGAGCGTGCCGTAGGTGGTGAGCACGATGTCGGCGTGCTCGAGTTTCGGCGTCAAGAGCCCACGTCCGGCGCCGCTGTGATCGAGCACCCGCAAATGCGGGGTGAAGCGCTGCGCCTCGGCCTGCCAGTTCCAGAGGAGAGACCGCGGGACGACCACGAGCGAAGGCTTCGTCTCGCCGGCGACATCGGGACCGCGACGTCCCGCCAGCAACGCCAGCACGACGACCGTCTTGCCGAGTCCCATGTCGTCGGCCAGGCAACCGCCGAGGCCGAACTCGCGCAAGAAATCGAGCCAGCCGAGCGCCTCTCGCTGATACGGCCGGAGCGAACCGTGGAACGACGCCGGTGGATCGATCGCGCGGACCGAGTCGAACGTGCGCAGCCGCTCGCGGAGGCGCGAGAAGGTCTCATCGACCGAGACATCGGGCTGCAGGGCGAGGAGCGCGTCCAAGATCGTGGCCTGCGACGAGCGGAAGCGGAGGTGGTCTCGCTCGAGCACGCCCAGTTCTGCGAAGACCGACAGGCGGCGGCGCGCGTCGTCGTCGATCAAGCCAGAGCTGCCGTCGGCCAAGAGCACCGTGCGATCGCCGCGCCGGATGGCGAGCAGCAACTCGGGGAGTCCGGCGCGCTGCCCGTCGAAGGAGATGCCTCCCTCGAGATCGAACCAGTCGACGCCCGACTCGACCGCGAGCTGCAGCCGACCTGACGAGCGGAAGAGTTTCCCTTCGACCTCGACGCGCCATCCCGCCGAAGCGAGCGTAGTGACGGCGCGCTCCAGCTTGGCCGCGGCGATCTGCCACTCCTCGCGCAACGTGTAGCGCGCGGCGCGACGGAATCCCGCCGCATCGAAGGCGGCGCGCGCGGCCGTCTCCACCGCTTCGTCGCGGCGCACGAGGGTGCGGGTTGCGGCGATCGGCACGCGCGCGGAGACATCGTCCGACGGAACCAGCGCGCCGTCGTAGTCGAAGGCCAAGACGGCGACCGCGGTCGCCTCGTAGTGCCAAGCGCGATCCTCGCGGCGGATCGTCGCGCAGGGAATCGGACGGACCGTCGACTCCGAGAACCGCAACTCGTGCGGCAATCGCAAGGTCGGCGCCTGCGGATGTCCGAGCACCCCCGTCGCGAGATCCAACGCTTCGCGACGCGGCACCGGGATCGGTCCTCCGTTGCGCAGCGGGACGAGCCACGGAAAGCTCTCGGTCGGTCCGTAGAGACTCAGCTTTCCCTGACGAACGAAGAAGCCGAGGCGATGGATGCGTTCCGGCGCCGAGTGCTCGATCCGCTCTTCGCCGCGCACGAACTCGCCCTTCAGCTCGTACCCGCGCTTCGCCTTCTCCAGACTCAACTCGACGGTCCAGGGACCACCTGGATCCCACTCCACCGGAGACCACTGATCGGCATCGTTCGGCTCCGGCGCCCATCGCGCGCGTCCCGTCGCGCAGATGCGGGGCGCGACGACCTCGAAGAGTTGACGCGAGAGCCAGAACGATCCGCCCGACATCTGGAACTCCGAGCCGATCTCGTCCCCGTGCAAACTCGCGCCGCGCACGATGGCGTAGATCTCCGCGTCGAGCCGCGCTTCTGGACGCGCCAACTCGGTCACGAGGATCCCGTGGCGCTTCATCGCGCCCCACTCGCCGTTGCGGCGACGGTCGCGGTGCGCCATCCAGAGGCGGACCTGTCCGTCGGCGTTCGAACCATCGAGATCGAAGACCCAGAGGATCTCGCGCTCGACGGCCGCCACCGGCGCTGCGCTCGGGGAGCGACTCGACTTGACCGAGAGGAGCGGCGCCAACCGCTCGCGCCATCCACCGCCGCGCGGCGCGCGCACCGTCGGGCCACTCGCCACGCCGCGACCGGTGGGAACTCGACCCGGTTCGTGACGCTGGTGGGTTCGCCGGCGATCATCCATGTCCTGGCTCGGCCCGCCGTTCGCTCCCGCGGCCAGAGAAGCCGCCGCGAACGCGATGAGCCCTTCGCCCAGGCGCGACGGAATCTTCGAGTCCAGCGCCGCGCTGATCTCCAAGAGCGTCGCCCAGACGTGCTTGCACTCGTTGCCGTGGCGCGCGAAGGCCGGGCAGGTACAGGTCGCCTCCAAGACCTTCGCCACGCGACGGATCACCACCGTGTAGACCGACGCGCCGCGCACGCGCGCCATCACCTCTTCGCGTTGGGCAGAGAGCAGACGCACTCGACCCTGGCGCTGGTACGAACTCCCGCGGGAACGCGTCTCGGGACCGAACGAAGCTTGGAAGAGTGTGGCGAATGACATGGGTCGGTGCGCAGCGCTGGGCGTACGAGATCCTTCCTGGTTGCGTCCGAGACGGTCCATCACTCGAGCCCGCGCGAGCCGGGCAGACTGGCGAGTGAAGCACACTGGGGACCGAGTGGGAATGGCGGTCTGCGAGCCGCTAGGTTCTCCCTCGCCGGTTGGGCTCTTTCCCCGGGAGGGACGGCGATGAAAGTGGAACAGCATTCGGTGCTGGTGACAGGCGCGAGCAGCGGCATCGGGCGGTCCATTGCCGAACGTTTGGCCGGGCTGGGTCACCGGGTCTATGCGACGGCGCGGCGTGCGGCCGATCTCGAGGCGCTGGCCGCTCTGCCCGGCGTCGAGCCGATCGAACTGGATGTCCGGGATCCCGAGCAGATCGAGCGTGCTCGTAAGCGAATCGAAGATGACGGTCGCGGACTGTTCGGACTCGTCAACAACGCGGGGCTCGGGGGCCTGGGACCGATCGCGGCCTGGACCGACGAGGAACTCCGCGAGATCTTCGAGGTCAACGTCTTCGGACCGGTGCGCATGAGCCGCGTGTTCCTGCCGCTGCTCACGGCCGCGCGCGGCCGCATCGTCAACATCGGCTCGCAGGGCGGCTCGATCGCGATGGGCAATTACGGCCCCTACACGATGACCAAGCACGCTCTGGAAGCGTTCACCATCGCGCTCGACGACGAAGTCGGGCCGCACGGCGTCCGCGTCAGCATCGTCCAGCCCGGCGGCATCGTGAGTGCGATCGGCGACAACGGGATGGCGGGGACATTATCGCGGCTGCGCAGAGCGCAGCCGCCGTTCGAACAAGAGGCGCGCTCCTTCCTCGCCGCTTTCGAATCGCCCGGATCCGCCATGTCGCCCTCCGCCGCCCCTCCTGATGCCGAAGCAGCCGCGCGCCGCGCCGCCGAACCCGAGTCGGCGACCAATCGCAAACCTTCGTCACCCGAGATCGTCGCGGTCGCGGTCCTCGATGCCTTGTTCTCCGCGAATCCACGTCCCCGCTATCTGGTCGGCACTCGCTGGGAAGGGGAGCGCGTGCTACGAATGCTGGTCGAACGGCTGTTGGATGCGAACGACTGTCCGACGCTGGGCTACCCGGTCGAGGAATTGATGGAGCGAGTCCGTGCGGCGGCGCAGGCGCGCGCCGGGGCGGCGCGAGCGTGAACAGCGAACTGGGTCCGGACCCAGTTCGAGGCGGACTCGTTGCGACTCGCCGTCGGCGGCGCATCGGGCAAGAAGTGAAACGAGGGTGACGATGGTGGCCGCAATCCCGAGGCGATGGCGCCTCTTGTTCACGACACTCCTCCTCTGTTCGTCGCAATCGGCGATGGGCGAGTCGCAGACACCGGCGCTGCCCGCCGAACTCGATCCCTTGGTCCGCAACCTGGATCCGAGTGTCCGGCCGGGCGACGACTTCTTCCGTCACGCGAACGGGCGATGGCTGAGCGGCAATCCGATTCCCGCGAGCGAGCACAGTTGGGGGATCGGGCGCCTCGTCGTCGATCAAGTTCGCCGGCAACTCCGGGAGATCTGCGAAGAGAGCGCGGCCGCCAACGCTCCGAAGGGAAGCAGCGAACAACGGGTCGGCGACTTCTGGGTCTCCGGGATGGACTCACTCCGGATCGAACGCCTCGGCGCCGAGCCGCTCCGCGAGGAACTCGAGCGGATCGAGGCGATCGAGAATCGTGACCAACTGCGGCGCGAGATCGCGACGCTCCACACGATCGGTGTGAGCGCGCTCCACTCGCTGTTCATCGGTCAAGACGACAAGGACAGCGACTCCTACGTCGTCTTCCTCTGGCAGGGAGGGCTTGGTCTCGACGATCGGGACTACTACTTCCTGCAAGACTCGACGACGACCCGCATCCGCGAGGAGTACCCGAAGCACATAGCGGCCATGATGACGCTCCTGGGTCAAGACGAGGAACGCGCGAAGCGCTCGGCCCGTTCGGTGCTCGCGATCGAGACGGCGCTCGCGCAGGCGTCGAGGTCGCTCGAAGAGCAGCGCGACCCGTACGCGAACTACAACAAGCGCTCGCTCCGCCAACTCGACGAACTCACTCCCGCCATCGCCTGGTCGGATCAGTTCGGGACCATGGGCATCCCCGCGCCCGACTCCGTGGTCGTCGGGCAGCCGGAGTTCTTCGCGACCGCCGACTCGCTCCTCACGCACGCCACCCTCGACCAGTGGAAGGACTACCTGCGCTGGGGGCTCGTCAACACGTTCGCCCAGAGGCTCAGCCGCCCCTTCGAAGAGCAAGACTTCCGATTCTACGGGCAGCTTCTCCAGGGCCGGACCGTCCCGCGCCCGCGCTGGAAGAGGGTGCTCGATGCGGAGGAAGACGCCATCGGCGAGTTGATGGGTCAGGTCTGGGTGAAGCGCCATTGCTCGCCGGCCATGAAGGCGCGCTACGAACGATTGGTCGATGACTTTTTCGCCACCTACGCCGAACGCATCCAGCGCCTCGACTGGATGACCGAGCCGACGAAGGAGAAGGCGCTCGCGAAACTCGCCCGCGTGAACAAGAAGGTGGCGTATCCCGATCAGTGGAAGGACTTCTCCGAGCTCCAGATCGACCGAAGCTCATACGCCGCGAACCAGATGCGCGTGAACGAATGGTGGTTCCGCTACGAGGCCGCGAAGTTGGGCCAGCCGGTCGATCGCGACGAGTGGCACATGACGCCGCAGACCTACAACGCCTACTACAGCGGCTCGAACGTCGAGATCGTCCTTCCGGCCGGCGTCTTCTTGGCGCCCGGCGTCGCTGATTCGCTCATGGACGACGCCATCGTCTACGCCAATGCCGGCGCGGCAACGATCGGACACGAGATCACCCACGGCTTCGACGACAATGGCCGCCAGTACGACGCCTTCGGCAACCTACGCCCCTGGTGGACCGACGCCGACTCGGTCCAGTTCACCGCGCGCGCCCAAACACTCATCGACCAATACGACGCCTACGTGGTCGGCGACCGTCACGTCCGCGGCGAAGCGACCCTCGGCGAGAACATCTCCGACCTAGGCGGCCTCGTCATCGGCTACGAGGCCTTCAAGAAGACCGAGCAATGGAAGAAAGGCGAGAAACTCAACGGCCTCACCCCCGACCAACGCTTCTTCCTCGGCTACGCCTTCGCCTGGATGGGCCAACAACGCCCCGAATATCTCGACCAAATGATCATGTCCGACGTCCATGCGCCAGCGTTCCTGCGCGTGAACGGCCCCGTCTCCAATGTTGATGCGTTCTATGATGCGTTCGATGTGAAGCCGGGGGATGCGATGTATCGGGCGCCGGGGGAGCGGGTGAGGATCTGGTGATGTAGACGCGAGTGCGTAGCACTCGTGTCTCTTGTGAATCCGTGCACAACTGGGTCCGGACCCAGTTCACATTTCAGTGAAAATCCCGACTCCCCGCCGTCACCGGCAACGCCCGCACCTCCGGCGCCCACAGTTTCTCCGCGATGAGATGCACGACTCCCGATTCGACCTGCAACTTCCCGCTCACCCCCAGAAACGTCGCGGTCTTCGCCAGGATGCGGTGCTTCAGGAAGATGTCGCGCCAGATGACGGCGTTGACGAAGCCGGTTTCGTCCTCGAGGGTCATGAAGGTGACGCCGGAGGCGGTGCCGGGACGTTGGCGGCAGATGACGAGGCCGGCGTAACGCACGCGGCGGCCGTGACTCCAGGTGCTGAGGGTCTGCGCGTCGGGGAGACCCTGTTCGGATAGCTCCAGACGGAGCGGGCCGAGCGGATGGGCGCGCGTGCTGTGATGGGTCGCGTCGTAGTCCCAACTCACGGTCTCGAAGAGGGTGAGCGGCGGGAATGCGGTGCGTTCCGTGGGATCGGGCAACGCCAGGCGCTCGTTCGGGAGGGGCTTCGAAGCCAGCGCCTTCGAAGACGCCGCCTTCTGCTCCGACCCCGAAGCCGACCCCGAAGCCGCGGCCGCGGCCCAGAGCGCATCGCGACGTTCGAGGCCTAGGTCGTCGAAGGCGCCGGCTTCGGCCAGGCGACGGAGTTGGCGTTGTTCGAGTCGGGTGATGCGAGCGAGGTGGGCGACTGATGTGATCGTCTCAGCGCAACGCGCTGAGACGATTCTGCGCGCATCGCCTTCGGTCAAGCCTTTGATGTAGCGCAATCCAATCCGTACGGCTTGGTGGGGGGGCTCGGGCTCCAAGGGTAGCGAAGACTGGGGCGGCGTTGGGGAGGTCGTCGTCGGGGACGACGACGTCTTTTCTAAGGTGCATTCCCAGTCACTGTGCGTCACCGAGACTGGGAGAATGTTTACTCCATGACGCTTCGCGTCATGGATACAGGTCGACGGACTATAGAACCCCATCGGCTGTGCATTGAGCAGCGCGCAGGCGAACACATCCGGGTAATGACAGCGCAGCCAAGCCGTCGCGTACGCAATCAACGCGAAGCTGGCGGCGTGCGACTCTGGAAACCCGTATTCCCCGAACCCGCGGATCTGCTCGAAAACGCGCGTGGCGAACTCGACCGGGATGCCTTTGGCTTGCATCCGCGTGATGAGTTGGTCGCGATGGCGTTCGATGCGGCCGGTGGAGCGCCAGGCGGCCATGTCGCGGCGCAGTTGATCGGCCTCGCCCGGCGTGTAGTCGGCTGCGACGATCGCGAGCTGCATGACCTGCTCCTGGAAGAGCGGCACGCCGAGCGTCTTCTCCAAGACCGGCCGGAGGATCTCGTGCGGATAGACGACCGGCTCCTCGCCGCGTCGACGTCTCAGATAGGGATGCACCATGCCGCCCGCGATCGGGCCGGGCCGCACGATGCTCACCTCGATGACCAGGTCGTAGTAGTTGCGCGGTTTCAGGCGCGGCAACATCGCCATCTGCGCGCGGCTCTCGATCTGGAAGACGCCGACCGTGTCGCCGCGCCGGATCATCTCGAAGGTGGCGGGATCGTCGGCCGGGATCTCCGCCATGGAGAGTTCGATCCCGCGATGCGCGCGCAGGAGATCGAAGCAGAGATGCAGTTGCCGCAACGCGCCCAGTCCCAACAGATCGATCTTGAAGAGGCCCAGGTTCTCCAGATCGTCCTTGTCCCATTGGATGACGGTGCGGTCGTCCATCGTGGCGTTCTCGATCGGGACGAGATCACCGACCGGCTCGTGTCCGAGGAGGAATCCGCCGGGATGGATCGAGAGATGCCGCGGGAAATCCTCGATCTCGAGCCCCAGGCGCAGCAGCAGTTGATGCAGCGGATTCGCGGGATCGAAACCGGCCTCGGTCATCACCTCGGGCGTGATGTTGCCGTACATCGGGAGCAGCTTCGCGAATCGGTCCAGTTCGGTCTCGGCGAATCCCAGCACCTTGCCGATGTCGCGGATGCCCGAGCGCGAGCGATAGCGCACGAAGTTCGCCACCATCGCCGCGTGGCTGCGGCCGTAGCGTCCATAGACCCACTGGATCACCTCTTCGCGGCGATCATGCTCGATATCGAGATCGATGTCGGGCGGCTCGGCCCGTTCGCGCGAGAGGAAGCGTTCGAAGAGCAGCCCCATCCGCACCGGATCGATCGCAGTGATGCCGAGACAGAAACAGACCGCCGAGTTGGCGGCCGAGCCGCGCCCTTGGCAGAGGATCCCCTCGCGCCGACAGAACTGGACGATCTCCCACATCGTGAGGAAGTAGCCGTCGTACTCGAGCTCGCGCACCAGATCGAGTTCGCGCTCCAGTTGCTTCGTGACCGCCGCGGGGACGCCGTCCGGGTAGCGCCCCTTCGCCCCTTCGAACGTGAGTCGCCGCAGCCAATCAGGCGCCGTCGCTCCTTCCGGCAGACGCTCCAGCGGATATCGGTAGCGGATCTCGTCGAGTGAGAAGCGACAGCGCTCGGCGATCTCTTCGGTCCGCCGGATCGCGGCCGTGTCATCGGGGAAACGCTCCGCGAACGCGTGCGGCGTCTCCAGCGCATGCTCCGCGTTCGGGCGCAGCAGCCGGCCCGCCGTGTTCAGCGTGACGCCGTGGCGAATGCAGGTGAGCACGTCTTGCAGCGCTCGCCGCGATCGGGTGTGGTAGAGCGTCTCGACGGCGGCGACGGTCTTCAGGCCATAGCGATCGGCGCGCTCGCGCAAACGTCGCTCTTCATGCACTTCCTCGGGACGATGGTGGCGCGCGATGAGCGCATAGAGCCGACGCCCGAACGCATCGCGTAGTGCTCGCGCCGTGAAGAGAGGATCGGCCTCGCGCACCAGCAGACTCCGCTCGCCTCCCCAGAGTGCGATCAAGCCTTCGGCTCGCTCGCAGAGTTCCGTCCACTCCACGCGCGACTCTCCCTTGGGCGAACGAAGTCGCCCGGTCGAGAGCAACTGACACAAGTTCGCGTAGCCGCGGCGATCTTCGACCAACAGGACGATCTCGGAGCCGTCGTCGATCGTGACCTGCGCCCCCAGGATCAGGTGCACGCCCTGCTTCTGCGCCGCCATGTGCGCGCGCACGACGCCGTAGACGCCGTCGCGATCGACGAGCGCGAGCGAGCGCAGTCCCAGCCGCGATGCTTCTTCGATCAACTCGTCGGGATGACTCGCCCCTTCGAGGAACGAGTAGTTGCTGCGCGTCCAGAGGGGGACGTAGGAATCCATGACGTGAGGACCTTCTTGGCGAGACCGGGAGATACCGAACAATAGTGCGTCTGTTCGGGGTTTCATGGTCGTGGGTAAAAATGCCGCCTTTTTACCCACGGGGATGAATGAGCATGGTGATTCCGCCTACTCCACTTCCCCCTGCTGCATCCACCGCTTCCGCTCGCGGTCGTAGAAGATCCAGAGCCAACGGCCGCGCGCGGTGCGGACGAAGTGGTACTCGCGGTGGACCGAGCGTCGCCACCATCCGCCGGCCAGGATGTACGGGCCGATCGTCTCTTCGACCGGGCCGTCGGCCAGACCGGCGATGAGCCAACCATCCGGTTCATGGCGGGAACGCGTCGCCACCGCGCGGGGACGAGCGAAGATGCGGCGCACGAGGGGCGGAAGGAGCACGCGACGCGGCGTCGGCGTCTCGAAGCGCACCATCGGCCGCCATTCGAAACGCGCCTCGGGCAGATGCGCATCGCGCAGGACCACGCATTCGACGGCGTGATCGCCCAACTCGGCGCGCAACGCCGCCAGCGTGCGATGCGCCGCCGCCGGATCGCGCGCGCGACGCTCGGCCAGGAGTTCGAGCTGTTCGACACTGGAGTCGATCGCCTCGGCTTCCAGACCGATCTCGATCACGCCCGCCTGCAGCGAGAGCGATTCGATGCGCAATCGCACCAGACCACAGAGGAGCGCGAGGTCACGCGTCGGCTCGGCGGGGGCGAGGCGTTCATGGCGAGCCGCGCTCACGTTCGCGGTCGCGTTCGCGCTCACCCCGCGCGTCTCCTCGAAGAGCAGCGTCAGCGTGAGCGCCGCGATCGACCGGCCCCGCGCCGCCGCGCGCGCCAAGAGCGGCCCGAGCAGATCCTCGACCCCCACGAGCAGCCGCGCCGCGTCGGTCTCGGCGTGATCCAACACGATGCGCCGTGCGAGCGGCTCTTCGACGCGCTCCGGTTGCAGACGCGGCGTCCTCTCCCCGCGCGCGAGACGATGGAAGTCGATCACCTCACGCGGAAATCGCCGCTGGATCTCCTCGGGCGGCAGATCACAGAGCCCGCCCACCGTCAGGATGGCGAGGCGAGCCAGGAGATCGCGCACCTGCGCGGGCAGATGGAGACGATCGAGCGGAACGCCGCGTACGGCGGCGACCTCCTGCGCGGGATCGGCGAAGGTGAGCACTCCGGGCGGACCGATGCGCGCGGCGGCATAGGTCCCGAAGCGGGAGAAGCCGACGGCGACGCGCGCGAGATAGCCGGCGCGCGTCAGTTCGCCGTGCACCAGGAGCGCCCATTCGTCGAGCGACTGGTGCAGGAGCGAGAGTCCGTCGGCGCCGAGCCAGAACGCACCCGGCTCTCGACGCGACGGTTCGACGTCGGGCGTGGCGAAGCGGAGTAACGTCGCCACAATGTCGATCTCGCGCGCGATCTCCGGCCCGTCGATCACATCGGCGCGCAGTTCACGGGCCAGGGAAAGGCCGGCCGCATAGCGCATCCCCGGGAGGATGCCGTGATCGCGCGCCGCTTCGTTGACCCAGAGAAGCGAGCCGTTGGGCGTGTCGCGGTCGACCACGGCCGCTGGATGTCCGCTCCAGTCGGGATGCCGTCGCAGCACGATCTGCAGTGGAAACGCGGGGAGGTCGACACAGCCGATGAGGCTGCGGTCGGCGCCGCCTGCGCCGCCGCCTGCGCCGCCGCCTGCGCCGCCGCCTGCGCCGCCG
>CAZVYN010000032.1:35707-39915 GCA_964631125.1 uncultured bacterium
CGCCGTCAACGTCAACACAGTCCATCGGGGCCGCGGCAGATCTCGGTGTGGCTCCAACCGGGTCCCTGACGCTTGTCCTTCAGGACGTGCAGCCGCCAGGTGAAACGATCGAAGCCGGTCCGCTCGAGGGTTCCTTCACCGCGCAACGACACGAGCGAGCCGAGAGACGGCGCGTCGACGCCTTTGCGCGTGAGACAGAGCAACGTCGCGTGATGCCGATGGACCAGCCCGGCCAGGCGCGTCTGACTCGGAGGCGGCAGCGGCGCGGGCGGTGCTGCGCCGAAGTCGAGGACGACGAGCCCGAACGCGCCCGAACGCAACAGGCGATCGGCCGCGCGCAGAGAGATCGCGACGCTCTCCGCGCGCACGACGGCAAGTGTCGCGAGATCGACGCCGCACTCCGCGAGATCGGGCGGGAAGAAACAGGAGCCGTCGGCCGTGATCCAGGCGGTCGGTTCTCCGCGGAGTTGCGCCTGCACCAACAAGACCGCAGCGGCATTGAGCCCCGCGCTGGCGCCGACCGGGGGACTCGACAACTCGACGATCCTCCCCGCCAGCCGCTCGAGACTCCAGGCGCGCTCCGTCGTCGACTCGCGCCGTTCGCGCGGCAGCGGCGTGACCGAAGGGGGGATGCGCGCCGGATCGCGCACGGGGATACCGGGCCAGGGGACAGTGAGACGAAGCGGTGTCATGCGACGAGACCCTCGCGCCCATCAGCTCAGGCGCCCTTCGTGTCGGTGCCGGTTTCCGCAGCGGGGATCCGTCCCGTGACTTTTCTCTGCTTCCTTGGAGCCCGTCTACCATACAATCGTTCGGCATGCGAAGGCAAGGGCTGAAGTCGCATCGCGCGAGGCGTAGGGTGGCCGCGCTCGCGATCCATCCAGACCGGAGAGAGCCAGAAGAGCCAGAAGAGCCAGAAGAGCCAGTAGAGGAGGACCGCCGTGGGACGCAGCTTGTTGGCCTGTCTCGCCGGGCTCGTGCTCGGCTCGGTCGTGATCGGCGTGGTCGAGTTCGTGGGACACCAGATCTACCCGCCTCCCGCCGGGATCGATCCGAGGGACCCCGAATCGATCCGACGCGCAATGGAGACGATCTCGATGGGCGCACTGCTAGTGGTGCTCGTGGCCTGGGCGATCGGATCGGTGGTGGGAGGCCTCGTGGCGGCTCGCCTCGCCCCACGTCAGCCGATGCGTTGCGCGCTGATCGTCGGCGCGATGCTGCTGCTGGCCGGGATCGCCAACCTGATCATGCTGCCGCACCCGCTCTGGTTCTCGATCGTCGCGGTGCTGCTCT
Source organism: uncultured bacterium (assembly GCA_964631125.1). Classification (GTDB taxonomy): domain Bacteria; phylum Eisenbacteria; class RBG-16-71-46; order CAIMUX01; family CAIMUX01; genus CAZVYN01. Next base: position 37,001 of record CAZVYN010000032.1, read on the forward strand.
TCTTGCCGGCCGCGTGGCTCGGGGGACGTCTGGCCCGAGCGAAGGGGGGCGTATGAAGATCCGATCGGCGCGGCGTGGCGATCACGAGGAGTGCGTGAGGTTGGCGGCGCTGGCGACTCAGCTCGGGTATCCGGCGAGCGCGGAGCAGATCACGCGTCGACTGGAAGCGATCGCGGCGGGGGATGGCGGGAGTGACGGCGGCGGCAGCGGTGGCGGTGGTGGCGGCGGCGGTGGCGAGGTCCTGGTCGCGGAGGTGGATGGGCGCGTCGTCGGATGGGGGCACGTCGCTTCGGTGGTTTCACTGGAGGCCGAGCCCTTCGCTGAGCTGCGAGGTTTGGTCGTCGACGAGACGGTGCGCGGCCGGGGCATCGGCGCGCAGTTGGTGAAGGCGGCGGAGGATTGGGGACGGGAGCGCGGGATGGAAGTCCTGCGAGTGCGGACCAACGTCGTGCGGGAGCGGACGCACCGATTCTATGAACGCGAGAAGTTCACACGCGCGAAGACCCAGTTGGTCTTCGTCAAGCGATTGTCGGGAGCAGAAAGTTGATGTCCGAGGAGGAGTGGGGGAGCGCGGGGAGCGCTGCGAACGCAGCGAGCGCGCAGAGTTCGCGGAGTTCGGGTGGCGCGCGGCAGAGCGTGTTGTTGGTGATCGATGTCCAGACGGGGCTGTTCCACGAGGATCCGCCGATCCACGATGGCGAGGCGCTCGTCGCACGGATCCGCGGGCTGACCGATCGGGCGAGGGCGGCGGGTGTGCCGGTCGTGTATGTGCAGGACAACGATGTCGGCGTCGTGGGCGATGCGGAGTGGGAGTTGCATCCGGAGCTGGGGGCGCGCGATGGGGATCTTCGCATGCGGGAGGCCTGGGGGGATTCGTTCTTCGAGACGCCGCTGGAGTCGGAACTGCGCGCGCTGGGCGCCCAGCGGCTGATCATCGCCGGATGTCAGACCGATCACTGCATCGACGCAGGTGTGCGCGGGGCGATCGGCCGAGGCTTCGACGTCACTCTGGTCAGCGACGGCCACGGCGCCTGTGACAATCGATTCATGACGGCGGTCCAGAGCGTCGAGTACTTCAACGGAGCACTGAAAGGGCTGGGCGCACACGACTCGATCGGACAGGGGAAGGTCGCGGTCACGCTCGCGGTGGCGGAGGCGGTGGAGTTCTGATTGGGGCGGGAGGAAGTGGGCGCTGTGGGCGCTGTGGGCGAGTGTAGGTGTGCGGGCGGCGCGCGCGGTGCGGTGCGGGGCGGACCTGCGGGCGCACGGTGGCGCGTGGTGCGGCGTGCGGCTTAGTGCGGCGTCTGGCTTGGCGCGGCGTCTGGCTCAGCGCGACGTCCGGCGACGCGTTGTGGGCGAACTGGGTCGTGTCATAAAAAGTGGTGAATCGAGAATATATTAGTTGACAGTATATTGCAGACTGTAGATCAGGACCGAGATCGGTCGCGCCAGGAGTCCTGTATACGCGATCCGCGAGCTTCAGTTACGCGCGTGAAGTCGACTTGGACTGATCAGACATTCGGCCTGAGGATCGTCGCCCCCGCGGGCTCCTGTGACGTCCCTGAGTCGCGTGATATAAACAGTTCATGAACAATCACATAGATCCCAAGCCAATCGCTCCTTTCGACACTGCCCGTCCGAGTTCACTGACTGATCGCGAACTGCTCTCGCGGATTCCAGCGCTCGTCTCTCGCGAACGCTCGGCTACCGCGGCGCTGGTCGCCCATCTGGCCGAGCTGGAGGCCCGGCGCCTCCATCTGGGCCAAGGCTGTTCTTCGATGTTCGCCTATTGCGTACAGGTGCTTCACTTCTCGGAGTGCGAGGCGTATGCGCGGATCGAAGGCGCCCGGGTCGCGCGGCGATTCCCCGTTGTCCTGGAGATGTTGAGGCGCGGCGAGATCCATCTCTCGGGGATCGGACTGTTGTCGCCCTGCCTGACGCCGAAGAATCATCTCGAGCTACTGACCGCGGCCCGCCACAAGACCAAGCGAGAAATCGAACGGATGGCGGCGGACCTGCGGCCGCGTCCGACGGTCTCGGACGCGATCCGGAGGCTTCCTGAGCTGCGCGCGTCTCACGATTCGCCGCCGGTAGCGCGCGAGGCGAGCGCGTCGCCACCCGCGGATGGGGTCGAGACCACCGCGGCAGATTGTCCCGAGGGGCCGAGAGCGCCGTCGGCGGAGTCGCGCCTCACGCAATCCGTCCGAACGGAGCGCCCGGCCGCGCGCCGTTCAGGGGTGGAGCCGCTCGGCGGTGAACGCTGGAAAGTACAGTTCACGGCGAGTTCGGATGTACTGGAGAAGCTTCGTCTCGCGCAGGATCTCCTCCGGCATCAGCTACCCGATGGCGATCTCGATCGCGTCTTCGATCGGGCGTTGAGCGCGCTCGTTGAGCAATTGATGCGATCCAAAGTCGCGGCGACGATCCCGCGGCGTGCGCCGCGGAGCGCATCTGGATCTCATGCGCGTCTCGGCGCGCAGACCGCTCCGCAGACCCAAGAGTCTCCCGTGGCGCAGACGGGCCGATCCCTAGTTCCAGCCAAGCGGAGCCGTCGCATCCCCGCCGAAGTGAGGCGTCAGGTCTGGCGGCGGGATGCCGGCGTGTGTGCGTATGTCGGCGAGCAGGGCCGCCCGTGCCGCGCTCGCGGGTTCCTGGAGTTCCATCACGTGATGCCGTACGCACGGGGCGGGGACGAGTGCATAGAGAACATCCAACTGCGCTGTCGGGCGCACAACCAGTACGAGTCAGACCTCGCCTTCGCAACTGGGTCCGGACCCAGTTGGAGTCGCACGGATCGCGTCACCGGACGATCTGACGATCTGACGATCTGACCGACCGATGCCGAGACTCAGCGGCGGTCGCGCACGTCCTGCGCACGGCGCACGGCGCACGGCGCACGGCGCACGGCGCACGGC
>CAZVYN010000033.1:0-3212 GCA_964631125.1 uncultured bacterium
TCGGTCCGCTCGTGACCGACATCGCGCCGGGCTACGACCACATCACGAGCGCGATCGGCGCGGCGATGGCGGGATGGTACGGCGCAGCGCTGCTCTGTTACGTGACGCCGGCCGAGCATCTCGGGCTCCCGGATCTGCAAGATGTTCGCGACGGAATCATCGCCTACAAGATCTCGGCGCACGCGGCCGACATGGCGCGGCATCGGCCGGGAGTGAGGGACCGGGACGACGCGCTCTCGCGGGCGCGCTATTCGTTCGACTGGCAAACGCAGTTCGCGCTCTCACTCGATCCGGAGACCGCGCGCGCCAAGCACGACGAGACGCTGCCGCACGATCACTTCAAGACGGCCGAGTTCTGCTCGATGTGCGGGCCGCGCTTCTGCTCGATGCGCATCTCGACCGACGTGCACGAGAAGCTGCGGGCCGAGGCGGGGTTGGCGCCGGCGAAAGACGCGGCGAAAGACGCGGCGAACGGTGGCGCGCACGCGCTGCCGGACATCCATGCGCTGGCGGCGGAGCATGCCGACGAGGAGTTGCCGTCCGTGCTGCGGCGCGAGCATCGGGAGTTGGTGCGGCCGGAGTAGACAGGGAGTCGGGACTCGTCAGAAATGGAAGTTGGTCGTGTGCACGGTCGTGAGGCAGACCGCAATGCCGATCAAGAATCCGAAGGCGAGTCCGATCGGAAACTTGGACGGGTTGCCAGCGACGCCGAGTTGGTGCTCGACTCGGATGATTGCCAGGCGCGGGATCGTGTCCAGCGACTCGGAGCGGAACGCGCCGGGCGCGCTGCGTTCGACCACCAAGACGGAGTCATCACCGCTCAGCAATCGCACGTCCCAATGAGTCCCGTCTCGGAGGTGAAGTCGCGCCCGTTCGCCCGCGGCGATCGGCTGCCAGACGAGTGCGTCCTGTGACGGAGCGGAGCGTTCGGCGGGAGTGGGACTCACGGGGACTTGGGGATGCGACGAACATCCGATGAGGAGTGAAATCGCGATCGAGCCGAGGACCCGTTGGTCGGCGTGAGCGGCCAGGGTCGGTGGGCTCCATGGCATCGACGGCCAGAACCATGCGCGCGGGCTCGAATTCCCCGCACTGCTTTGCGCCGAGACCGAGGGAGATCCAGAGATGAGTTCGCACGAATTGGCCGCGGTGATCGAAGAGACGGCGCGTGAGGTCGGGTATTCAGGGGTGGTGTCCGCCCGGGTGGGCTCGGACGAGCCGATCGTGTGCGCGTTCGGGCACGAGGACCGCGCGCGCGGGATCCCGATCACGGCCGAATCACGGTTCGCGATCGCCTCCGGCGCCAAGACGTTCACCGCCGTCGCCGTCTGCCAGCTCGTCGAGCGGGGCGCGTTGACCCTCGACACGCGACTGAGGGACTGCCTCGATGTCGACTTTCCGAAGGCGTCGACCGACGTGACCGTGCGGCAACTACTGCAACATACGTCGGGAATGCCCGACTACTTCGATGAAGAGGTCATGTCGGACTACGAGGAGCTGTGGCGCGACCGTCCGATGTATTCGATCAAACGACTGCACGACTTCCTGCCGCTGTTTCGCGAGGCGCCGATGAAGGACGCGCCGGGTGATCAGTTCTCGTACAACAACGCGGGGTACATCGTCCTCGGTTTGATCGTCGAGCAGGCGAGCGGCATGAGGTTCGACGAGTACGTTGTACAGAACGTCTTCGCTCCGGTTGGCATGAAGGCGAGCGGATACTTCGAGACCGACCGACTGCCGGACAAAGTGGCGCTGGGGTACATCGAGGATCCGGACGAGAGCGCTCGCGGGTGGCGCACCAACTTCTTCGCGGTCCCCATCGTCGGCGGGTCGGATGGCGGAGTCTTCGTCTCCGCGGGCGATCTCGATCTCTTCTGGGTAGCGCTCTCCGCGGGTCGATTGGTGAGCGATGCGATGCAGCGAGAGATGCAGCAGCCGTTGACCGCGACGGGAGAGACCGACCACGGAACGCACTACGGACGCGGCTTCTGGTTGACTCTCCAAGGCGAAGAGACCGTCGCCGTCTTCATGATCGGCGGCGATCCGGGAGTCGAGTTCTACTCAGCGTTGTTTCCACGAACCGGTGCTCGTCTGACACTGTTGGCCAATAGTGAACGCGGTGCGGTCGCGCTCCGTCGAAAGCTGCGCTCGTTGCTCTGCGGGGAGTAAACGCGTCGTTCCTTGTGAAAAATGGTGCAACTAGCCGCGCGGGCTACTCGTCACGCTGGTCGCGTCTCGGCGTCGCAGTGGCCGCGACACTTTTCGGCCTACTCGCTGCCGAGGGAGTCACGCGCATCTGCCTGCGCGCGACGCCTCCGCCGGCCGACGCACCGTACGCGGCCGATCCGGACTTCGACTACAAGCTCCGGCCCGGACCGTTCTGGGAAGACGGTCGAGATCCCTCCGACTCGGTCAACACCTTCGGATTCCGTGACCGGGAATGGACCGCGCAGAAGCTGCCGCATACCTACCGGGTGCTGACGATCGGCGATTCGTTCGTCTTCGGAACGGCGCCGCGCGGAGAGAACTTTCCCGAAGTGGCGGAGGCGCGACTCGATTCGGCGATGGCGGGGACCGTGGCCCGAATCGACCTCCTCCGCGCGGGCCTGGGCGGGTTCTCCCCGGAGCACTATGTCGGTGTGCTTCGTTCGCTGCTTCCGAGAGTCGACGCCGACGGCTTAGTCCTCTGCCTCTACGTGGGGAACGACATCACGTCGATCGCCGTGCGCGGACGCGTGCTGCGCGGCGAGCTGTACTACCAGGGCTCCGCCAGCCCGGCCCGCGCGCTGCTCAGGCGGTCGGAGATGTTCCTGGTCCTGGAGAAAGCATTCTTGGCTCGCGGCGGTGAACGCGCCGCAGCGCTGCTCGTCGGTCGAGGCGGCGGCGGTTCGAGAGAGGAAGGTGACGTGCCGAAGGCGGGAGGGAGCGCGAGGTCGACCGAATCGGCCGCTTCGTCGGCCCATACCATGGAGCTGGCGGCGAGCTATCTCCTCACCACCCGGGGTCAGCTTCCGGTTTTCGCGCGCACGCCGGACGCGCGGACCGCGCGTGCGTGGCGTCGAGTGGAGGCGTGTCTCCAGACGTTCGACGATCTCTGCCGAGAAGCGGACACGCCGTGGCGTCTGGTCCTGATTCCGTCCGAACTGCAGATCGATCGGGACGTGCGGCAGCGCGTGCTCGCAGCGCTCGGTCGCGGCGACAACGACCGCGAC
>CAZVYN010000033.1:3312-29687 GCA_964631125.1 uncultured bacterium
CGACAACGACCGCGACCCCGCCTTCGACTGGGACGCGCCGCAGCGGCGATTGAAGGCCTGGGCCGCGGCGCAGGGGGTCCCGACGCTCGACCTGCTTCCGGTCCTGCGAGCTCGGCCGGAACGCCTCTACCTGGTCAACGACACCCACTTCAATCGGGTCGGGCATCGCGTGGCGGGCGAGACGCTGGCCGAATGGCTTGCGAGCGACTCGCTCGCCCCTTCTGCTACCTTGCCGAACCCATGATCGTCTTTGACAACGTCTCCAAGCAGTACGGCAAGCAGGTGATCTTCGTTGACGCCTGCTTCCAGTTGAACGCGGGCGAACGCGTCGGCCTGGTCGGCCCCAACGGCGCCGGCAAGACGACCGTCTTTCGCATGATCGTCGGCGAGGAGTCGCCCGACGAAGGGGACTGCATCGTCCCGCGGCGCATCTCGATCGGCTACTACCGGCAGGACATCGGCGAGATGTCGGGGCGCTCGGTGCTGGACGAGGCGATCGCGGGAAGCGGCCCCGTCGGCGAGCTGCACCACGAGTTGGCCGACCTCGAGCATGCGCTCGCCGACCCCGCGCGGATCGACGAGATGGAGTCGCTGCTCGAGCGGTACGGACATGTGCAGGAGACCTACCAGCAGGGCGGCGGCTACGACCTCGAAGCGCGGGCGCGCGAGGTGCTGCACGCGCTGGGCTTCGAAGACGAACAGGTCGACGGCGATGTCGGCGCGCTTTCCGGCGGATGGAAGATGCGCGTCGGGCTGGCGCGCATCCTCTTGGGTCGGCCCGATGTGCTCTTGTTGGACGAGCCGACCAACCATCTCGACCTCGAGTCGATCCTGTGGCTGGAGAAGTTCATCCGCGAGTATCAGGGCACGGTCCTCATGACCTGCCACGATCGCGACTTCATGAACCGCGTGATCGATCGGATCCTCGAGATCGACGGCGGTGAGTTCACCAACTACTCGGGCGACTACGAGTTCTACGTGCGCGAACGGGCGCTCACGGCCGCCAATCGCGAGGCGGCCTACGCGCGACAGCAGGCGATGCTGGCCAAGGAGCGGCGATTCATCGAGCGGTTCGCCGCGCACGCGGCCAAGGCGGCCCAGGTGCAGAGCCGCGTCAAGAAGCTCGACAAGATCGAGAAGATCGAGCTGCCGAAGCAGCGCAAGGTGGTCGAGTTCCGCTTCCGGCAACCGCCGCGATCGGGAGACGACGTGGTCGAGGTGCGCGGCCTGTGCAAGGCGTACGGCGAACGGGTGATCTACGACGACTTCGACTTCGTGGTGCGCCGCAAAGAGCGATGGTGCGTGATGGGCCGCAACGGCGCGGGCAAGACGACGCTCCTGCGCCTCGTCGCCGGCGCCATCGCGCCCGATGCGGGACAGGTGCGCCTAGGCGCCTCGTTGCAGGTCGGATACTTCGCGCAACAGTCGCTCGATTTGCTGGATCCCGAACTGACGGTGTTCGAACAGATGCAGCGCGACTTCCCGTTGGAGAACCAGGGCGTCCTGCGCAACGCGCTCGGCTCGTTCCAGTTCTCCGGTTCCGACGTGGACAAGCCGATCCGCGTGCTCTCGGGCGGCGAGAAATCGCGGCTGGTCTTGGCGCGCATGCTCCTCTATCCGCCGAACTTCTTGATCCTCGACGAGCCGACGAACCATCTGGATCTGGAGACGAAGGAGATGCTGGTCGAGTCGCTCCATGACTTCGAAGGGACGATGCTCTTCGTCAGCCACGACCGGATGTTCCTGCGTGGACTGAGCAATCGAGTGTTGGAGCTGCGACCGAGCGACGCCTCCGCCGTTCCAGCGCTCCCAGCGGAACCGCCGCTCTTGTTCATGGGCACATACGGCGAGTGGGCCGACCGCAACGGAAGCGAGGCCGCGGGAGTGCATCAGTGACACGCTCGCGCGCCCGGCGCGCGAGTGTTCCGTCTAGCCTGCCACGCTTCACACGCCTGACCCTCTGGCTCATCCCCTGGTTGTTCCTCGCGTCCGTCGAACTCGTCCTCCGCCTCACCCCCATCGCCGCCCCCCCGCGCTACTTCCTCGAGGAACGCTCCGGCGACCGCATCTTCCTCCGCAGCAACCCGCGCATCGGCGAACGCTTCTTCCCCAAATCACTCGGCGCGATCATCCCCGCGCCCAATTCGCAAGTCTTCGCGTTGCAGAAACCGCCCGGCCTGAAACGCGTGCTCTGCCTCGGCGAGTCGACCACCGCAGGATTCCCGTTTCCGGTCCACGGCGGATTCCCCGCGCTCTTGGAGCAGATCCTCGGGGAGCGTGCGGGCGCCGGCGCGACGCGTTGGGAGGTCGTCAACTGCGGACTAACCGGGATCTCCAGCCAAGTCGTGGCCGAGTTGATGCCCGACTACCTGCAGGCAAAGCCCGATCTCTTCGTCATCTACCTCGGCCACAACGAGTTCTACGGCGTCGGTGGCGTGATCGGGAGTTCGCCGCTCACGGATGTCTTGGGCGCGCTGCGTCGTCTGCGGATGTACCGCGTGTTGGAGTCGGCCGTGGCGGGGACGAGCGCAGCCGGGAGTGACGACAAGAACACGGAGAAGAAGCCGGGGACGTTGATGGAGAGGTTGGCGGAGAGATCAGTAGTCTCGCCGGGGGACCCGGCGAGACTCCGCGCGGAGCAACGATTCGAGAAGCACCTCGAGAGCATCCTGCGGGCCGCCGACCGTGCGGGTGTCCCCGTGCTTCTTTGCGAGCTCGTCTCGAACGAAAAGGATCTGTATCCCTTCGGGTCCTCGAGCGACCCCGCGCAGAGCGCGGCGGTCGCCTTCACTAGCGGGGACTACCGCGCCGCGCGGAATCTGGACACCGTGCCGTTTCGCGCGCCGGATGGGATGAACGAAGTGCTGCGGGAGGCGGCGACGAAGTCGGCGGCGCAGGCGACGGGTACCACGACGACGGCGAGTGCTTCGGTTCGGTTCGTGGAGCTGGACTCCGTCTTTCGCTCGGCGTCGGATGCCGAGCGAACACTTGGCCGCGAATCTTTCACCGAGCACCTCCATCCCAACTTCGCCGGCAACGCGAGGATCGCGGCGACCGTCGCCTCGGCGATCGTGGATGAGCCGCACGCGAGCGCGCCCACCCGCGACGATCTCGCGCGGTGGTGGCGCGGCTCCGACCTGACGCGGATCGACCTCGCCTTCGCCGACGCGCGCTTGGCGCAGCTCCATGGTCGTTGGCCGTACAAACGTGAAGGGATCGATGCGCCGCCGGCTCCGTATCGATTCCCGCCGACACTCGATGACGCGCGGTCCCTGCTCGCCGCCGCGGGAGACTCGATCGGCGCCGCCCGCCTCGCGACGCCGAGTCCACGCGAGCCCGAGTACCTCACCGCGCTCGTGCAGAAGCGCGCCACGATCTTCGACATCCACCGCGCGCTCACACGAGAGTTGGCGGCGGCGGGTGATCTCGAGGGCGCCCGTCGCGAACTGCGCGCCGCGCTCCGGCTCTATCCCGTCGACGATCGCATCTGGATGGAGCTGGCCGAACTCGCCCGGCGAGACGGCGCGCTGGATGAGGCGAGATGGGCCGCGCGATCGGCGCTCTCGTGGAATCCCGGCGCGATCTCCGCACGGGAGTTCTTGGCGACGATCGGGGGGTAACGTGATGTATGCGGGAGGAATCATGACCGTGCGTCAATGCTTCACGATTGCGGGGAGATCGTGGTGACCCTGCAAGGCATTCACCCGGACTCGCTGCTCTACGTGGACCCAACGCCAACGTCACGCTCCGGACAGGAACTGCGCTGGCACTTCGAGAACTTGGAGCCGGAGGTGGACGAGTCCTTCTCCCACATCTCGTTTGCATGGACGCCGTAGCCGAAAGAAGTAGTGTCCGCTGCTTGAAGGTCGTCGGGCTCTAGTTCTTCGATGAAGAGCCCCGTCTCGTGCGCTAGTGGTTTGAGCGTCTGTGGAAAGCGACGGAAGGGGCCCGTCGAAGTGTCGAACTCGCGGACTTCATCTTCCCTCGATCCCCTCGTCCACGGACAAGGACCGGAACGGCGCCGGTGTTGGTCGATCAACACGTTTCAAAACGCGTTCGGTTTCTGTGCAGCGCCTTTCAGATACAGCATCCAACGTCGATGCCGTCGCATCTTTCCGATGGCGACGCTCTCGGACGAAGCGGCCTTGGCGCGCACGATGCTCAACAGCGCCGCGCGCTCGTCGCGGCTCCATTTCACGCGATCGGGAATCAGCGCAATGAGCGGCGCCCAACGAGTGAGCCAGAGTTGGACCTCGGGCGAGATACCGCGCGAGCCACCTCCCGACGCGCCATCAGCCTCGAGTCCGAACCAACGCACCACAAGCCGCTCCGCCGCCGCCTGCGCGCGCGCGCGATCGCCGCTGTACCGCCGCGCGATCCAATCGGTTACAGCGAGCGAGATCGAAGCGACGGGGACAATCGACGTCGCGTCGAATCCGGCGCGCAGCGCGAAGCCCAAGTCCTCGGTTGCCAGCCGGCGCAACGTCACCGCCGAGCTGCGATACCCGCGCGTCGCGCGGATCTTCTCGCGCTCGCGATCGGCCAAACGCCGCAATCCCGGATCGATCGAACGGAAGCCGAGCTTGTCGTAGAACCAGTAGGCGCCGGTGGCGATGCTCTCTTCGTTGTCGAAGCCGAACTGCCGTCGCGGGACGAAGAAGAACTCCGGCCCGAAGAGTTGATGGAAGACGCGCAACAACTCGGCCACCCAGAGCGCGCTCTCACCCTGCCGAAACGTCTCGTAGACATTGAGCGCCACTTCGCAGGCCGAGCCGAGCACGCTGGAGACGGCGTACCCGACCGGCACGCCGTTCTTCAGGACGAGGTGTCCGTGCGCGGTCTCGATCAGCAGGCGACGCCTCGGCGCGATGCCGTAAACCAAGATTTCCAGCCCGCGGTCGAGCGTCACGCGCGTGACGTCTCGCGTCTCCGGATGGGCCAACGGATAGATCTCGCGATTGCGCACCGACATGGCCGCCGTGACGAGCGCGATGGCCGCCTCGGCGTCGCGCGGAGAGAGGCGTTCGACACTGGGAAGCGGAGTCGCCGCGTGCGTCGCTAACTCCGGCGCTGCGCGACTCCACGCCTCAGGATGAAAGTGCGTCCGGCGCGGTCGGAAGTACGACGAAGTCGTCGCCCCGGTTGTCACCGTTACCGCCCCCGTCGCCCTCGTCGCCCCCGCCCCTCGCAGCCGCCACTCGACCGGCATCTTCAGCGAGTCATAGAGCGCCTCGCGCGCCTCGGGCGCATGGGGCGAAGTCTCCAGGATCTCCAGCAACAGTTCGAGATCGGTCAGCTTGCGACCCGCGCGCGCCCGATCCAGCCAGGCGGCGCCGTCCGTCCGCTCGTCGTCGATCCCCGGTGTCTCACCGTAGACCGAGACCGCGCTGAGCAACGCGTAGAAGCCCGAGGAATCGTCCCACTCCTCCCACGCGATCTCGAGATCCCCAGGATGCTGGCGCACGAGCAGCCGCACCATCGCCCACGAATAGGTGTAGATGTTGCGCGTGCCGGCCAGACCGGAGTCGCGTAGCGCCGCGGCCCCCGCGGCGCCGCCCTCGCCACTCGTCGCCCCGGCCACCCGTCGCGAGAACTCCTGCAGCGCCCTCTCGACCGCCCGAAGCACCCCCGCATCGTCCGGATACGCCCGCAGGAACAACAACGTGTCGTGGAAGCGCAACAGCTCCGCGGGATCAGCAACGACCGCGCCTTCCAGCCGCTTCAGCAGCGCGAGTCGGGCGGCCGCAACGGCGGCGCCGCGCTCCGCACGCGTCTGCTCCAGTCGTTCGATCAGGTTATGCCCGGCGAGAAAACGCACCGCGAGAGAAGACATCGCGCGCGGTCGGATGCGCAAGTGCTCTTGCGCATCGAACTCTAGAGCGCGACCAGCTCCATCGTCTCGAACCCGCCCAGGCGCGCGTGCATCAGCTTCTGCTGGTGGATGAAGGCATAGGCGGGGCCGTGGGCGATGACTTGCAGCGTTCGGCAGACGCTCCGTTTGATCCGCCCTGGCCGCATGAACAGGTCGTTGCCGACCGCCGCGCTGGCGATGGCGCGCGCCACCGGGTTCGTCCGCAGGAAGGTCGGCTTCATGCGGAACGCGTCCTGATCGCCGAAGACGAGTTCGATCGTGTGACGGACCTCCTCCATGAACTCGGAGAAGGTCGCGTTCTGCGGTGCGGCGATCGAAACGCCGCGGAGGAGATTGTCGAGGAACTCCTCCGGCGTCGCGCCCGGGGCGAGCGAGTGTCCCTTGCCGACTTGCCCGGTGTGCGAATCGGAGGTGGCGACGATCTGCTTGCCGAAGCGTCGCGCCAACGTCGCCGTTCGGTGGTTCAACTGGGGGATGCGCCCGGCGTTCAGCTCGATGATCGGGAACCGCGCGATCAACTCGGTCACCTTCTCCAGCGATCCTCGCTCTCCCTTTTCGAACCAGAAGGGATGGTTGTAGGCGTGGTAGAGCCGGTGCTCCCGGCAGAACTCGAGGAACGCATCCAGACTCTTTCGTCTCCGCGCCAGGTCGAGCCACTGCGCGGCATCGAGACCGAGCACGTTCACATGGACGGTGTGGCCGACCGTCCGGTCCTTGACCTTGATCTCGATCCCCCGGATCGTCGGGATCGGCGGCTGATCGCCGAACTCTTCGCGCAGCTCTTGCTCGAGCGCGAGGATCCCGCGCATCGTGTCGTGGTCGGTCAGCGTGAAGAAGCCCATCCCTTCGCGCACGGCCTTGTCGTAGAGGGCGCGCGGCGAGAGCTGAGGCAGATTCAGAACGTCGTAGGAGTAGCTCGAGTGCAAGTGGAGGTCGGCCTTCTTGTAGGTCAGGCCGGACTCGAACCCGGGGCCCTCGATCGGCCGCGAGATGCTATTCAAAAGGTCGGGCGGCATGCGATTCAGAGCCTCGTGGTGTTGCTCGCGAGCGGTGTTTCGGCTGCGGAGAAGCGGCAGCCTACCACAGAGGAAATCGGCCCCTGGTTGGGAAACTGAACAGATCTGATGTGAGTCCGGAGAGATTTCGCGAGGCCCTGCGGCGCGCGCACGAGCGGGCCCGACCGGCCTTCTCCTGGCTCCCGCTCATCGGCCTGGTCCCGGCGTTCCTGCTCGCGACCTGGTCGCTCACGCAACCCTGGGCGCGCGGCCGCGCCCTGCTCGTCTGGGGAATCTCTCGCAGCCCCGGCGCCGCGGTGCTGGTCGCCGTCACCCTCGCCGCCATGGTCGGCGCCAGCGTCGCCGCCGCCACCCGCGGCCGCCGCCGCGACCTCGCGGCGATGGTCCACATCGCCAGCGGCTTCCTGATGGTGGCGGTCGCCCTGGCTGCGTTCTCCATGATCCGGCACGCCCCGACCAAGCTGTTCGGACTGGTCCCGCTCGCCACGATCCGCCCGGCCGTCGGCCTCTACGCCTTCCTCTGGGCCGCGGTCCTGGTCATCGTTCTGGGGATCATCGAGGGAACGATCTGGTGGCGGACGCGTCAGCCGCGCGCGACCGGGCCCGCCGTTCTGCCCGAAGTGCCTGCCGACCGGCCTTCCAGCACGCCCTTGTAGACCGCCAAGGTCGCCGCCGCGTTCGCTTCGGGACGGAATCTCTCTGTCGCGACGCGAGCGCCCTGTCCGAGGCGATCGCGCAAGTCAGGATCTCCGATCGCTCGTGCGAGCCGGGCCGCCAACGCCTCCCGATCCTCGGCCGGGACGAGCAGCCCGCTCACCCCGTCGACGATCAACTCGCGCAATCCCTCCACGCTCGTCGCGACGACGCATCGCCCCATCACCATCGCCTCCGCCGCCGCCAATCCGAACGCCTCCCACCGCGACGGCTGCACGACGATGCCCCAACGCAGGTAGGTTTCCGGCATCTGTTCGGGGACGATCGCCCCGATCAACCGCGCCTCACCCGATAGCCCAAGCTCCACGATCCGCGCCGCCAACGCCCTTCGCTGGTCCCCCTCGCCGACGATCTCCAGCTTCCAACCTGCGCGAGTCCCCGCCGAGATCGACGCCCACGCTTCCAACAAGAGATCGAACCCCTTCTGCTCGTGCAGGCGCCCGACCGCACCGACGACTCGCTCGCCCGCGGAACCGGTCTTGCCACTCAGCCTCGCCGCCTCGAAGAACCGACCATCGACCGCATTGGGGACGAGATGCACCCGCTCTCGCGCACACGCTCCCCGGGTCACCAGATGCTCGCGAACCGCGCCGGACACGGCGATGACCGCCGCCGCATCGCGCGTCCACCGGTCCTCCAGCCGATACGGCCAACTGGTTTCCTTCGCCTCGCGCGCGTAGTGCCGCGTCGTCACGACCGGTCGGTGAGCCCACCGCGCTGCGAGCTTCCCGACCAGCCCCGCATGCACCAGATGCGTATGCACCAGGTCGACTTGCTCGCGCCTGACCCAACGCGCGAGCCGCAGCGGAGAGATCGGATCGAAGCGACCGTGCCTCGAGAGATCGACCAGCCGAACCGATTCGGGGAGTTCACGAGCGAACGGCGCGTCGCCCCACAGGTAGGCCAAGGACATGCGATGCTCCGCCCCGATCGCCCGCAGCAACGTCACCACCTGACGCTGCGCGCCCGCCCGTTCGAGCGTCGAGATCACATGGAGGATGTGCGGCACGGGGGATTCTAGGGGCGGCGGGGGTCTTCAGCGCCATGGCGTACCATGGCCGCGCCCGACATCACGAAACGACAATGAGCACGCCGACTTCTGGCTGGGACTCCAGCAGGACTGGGACCTATGGCACGCGCTGCGACCCCGCTCGAGCTGCTCTTCGACCCGTCATTCGTCGTCGCGATGAGTTCCTCGTACTCCACGATCTGCTGGCATGGCGTGACGTTCGGCTGCCAGCCGTGCCGGGAAGGGCGCACTCTGAGATCGGGATGCGGCGGGCGGGGAAGACGACGTATCTGCACCAGCTGCTCGACGAGCGTCGCTCCACCTTGCCGCCCGAGCGCGCAATCTGCATCGGCTTCGACGACGATCGGCTGGCCGACATCGAGGTGGAGCAACTCGGCTTCCCGCTGGAGGAGTTCTACCGCTTGCACCCGGCGCTCCGCGGACGCGAGATGGTCCACTGGTTCCTCGACGAGATCCCGCTCGTGCGCCGGCTGCTCGTCCTCGATCGCGACAACGTCCCGCGTGCAGAGACGCCAGGGGTGCGGGTGCAGCCGGTCTCGGGAGGAAGGTTGAGTGTCGCCGTCCTGGACGACCTCGCGGCCGACTGGTCTTGCATCCAGCCGACCGAGATTCTTGCATTCAGCCGCCTCCAACTCTCGCATTCAGTCGCTGCGGAGGCTTAGCTTCTGCAGCGCCCATGCCCAGCGCCCATGCCCAGCGCCAAGCCAGTTCCTCGGTATCTCGTTCCGCGCCTGCGTGAGGCGATCGCGGACACGCCGGCGGTGCTCATCCATGGTCCGCGGCAGTGCGGCAAGACCACGCTGGCCCGGATGGTGGGGGAGCCGCGGGGCTACCGCTACGTTTCGTTCGACGACGACAACGTCCGGAGGATTGCGGAGAACGACCCGGTTGGTTTTGTAGCCGGGCTGCCGACGAAGACGATTCTCGATGAGGTCCAGCATGTTCCTCATCTCTTCAGTTCGCTCAAGATCGCCATCGATCAGGATCGACGAGCGGGTCGTTTCATCCTGACCGGTTCGGCCAACGTTCTCCTGCTGCCGAAGCTCTCGGACTCGCTCGCTGGCCGCATGGGCCTCCTTCGCCTGCACCCGTTCGCTCACTCCGAGTGGGAACAGCGGCGCCCTCGGTTCCTGGATAGTTTGTTCCGTGGTCGCTTTCGGACGGGCATCCACGAACGTCTCGGAGAAGAGCTCGTGGAAGCTCTTGGCGGCCGCGGCTGCAGGGACGGCGCAGCTGACCAACATGGTCGAACTGGCGGCGCCCTTCGAGTTCTCCCGACCGACGATCCAGGCCTATGTCACTGCGCTCGAGCGCGTGTTCCTTCTGGAACGCCTACCACCATGGCATACGAACCGTCTGAGCAGGCTCGTGAAGCGGCCCAAGCTCCACATGACCGACACCGGTCTCGCGTGCGCCCTGCTCGAGTTCGACGCGAAGTCCCTTCGGAGTGATCGAAGCGCGCTCGGTCCGTTGCTCGAGACCTTCGTGCTCCAGGAACTCCGACGCCAGGCGAGCTGGCGAACGCTACCGATCCAGTTCTCTCACTTCCGGGACCGTGACGGCTTCGAGGTCGACATCGTGTTGGAGCAAGGGGCGGCCGCAGTCGCGGGCGTGGAGGTGAAGGCGGGGGCAACGGTCAGAGACGAAGACTTCAAAGGTCTGCGCAAGCTCAGGGACGCCGCTGGTGCGAGGTTCGTCGCCGGCGTCGTCCTCTACGACGGCCGTTCAGCAGCTCAAGCGGGAGTCGGGGAAAGGACTGTTCGCGGGAGGCGTGAAACTCCCGCTGGCGCTGGCCGAGCTGGGATTGATCGACGAGTACGAGTTCGTGGTGCACCCACGGCTCGCGGGCCATGGGCCGACGTTGTTCGCCGGGCTCTCGAAGCATGTCGACTTGAAGCTCGTGGACCGGCTGGATTTCGGCTCGGGGGCAGTGGCGATGCGATATGAACCGAGAACGTAGCCATCGGGGAGGCTCGTGATGAACATCCTGTTGTGGGTCCTGCAGGGACTCACCGCGCTCTTGTACGGAGCGTCGGGCGTGATGAAGGTCTTCATGTTCGACAAGGTGAGCGATGGGGTGCAGTCGTTCGGCGCCCTGCCGCGGGAAGTCTGGATGATCCTCGGCATCATCGAACTGGTCTGCGTGGTCGGGCTGATCGCACCGGGCGTCTTCCACTGGCGGCCGACGCTCACGGTGGCGGCCGCGGCGGTCCTGGCGATCGAGAGCCTCGTCTTCGTCTGGGTGCACGTCAGGTACCGCGAGGTCCCGCCCATCATCATGAGCGGCGTGCTGGGCCTCCTTATGGCGTTCATCGCGTACGGGCGGCTAGTGCTGAGGCCAATTCGCTGAGCGGCCCTGGCGGCCTGCACGCCCTCGCTAACCGAGGTGGATCGTGGTGCTCATCTACCGACCTGCCGAACTGGCAGCCGCATCCTTGTCCGAAGTGTGGATTGCGCGCTCCGTCACCGCCGTATCGGTGAACGGAGAGACTCTGCGCTCACCTGCTCAGAACTTCCAGGTCGCGCCCACCGACGCGAACTTCCTGCGATATCCGCGCTCGATCTCGGCATTGGAGTCGGAATACCCGGCGCGGAGATCGATGCGGAGAGGGCCGGGGCGTGCGATGAGGCCGGCGCCGTAGGCGATGAACGGGTCGTACGGACGCGGGTACTCCTTGCCCCAGCCGCCTTCGAGCCACAGCAGTCCAGTGACCGGGCGGTCGGGTTGGATCTCGGCTTCGGCGCGGGCGAAGTAGCTGCGGAAGTAGTCGGGGGTCCAGAGGCCGTCGTCTTGGTCGAGGCTGCAGTCGAGGACTTGCGTGCCCAGCTCGACGGCGAGCTTCGGACGACGGGGGAATGCGGCGTAGCGGACGCGGGCGCGGATGTTAGTTCGGTCGATGTCGGGTCCGCCTGATTGTCGTTCCGGAAACGGCGGCGGCGCATGCGGGACGTCGAGGTACTTCCCGTGGTCGACGTTTACGAGGAGCGTCGTCTGGTGCTGTGGCCGCCAGGCCACACCGAGTGTGGCCAAGTCGAGTTTCACGCGATCGGGGAACGCTTCGTAGGTGAAGAGCGCTTGGCGCGCGAGGCCTAAGTCGAGCCGCAGGCGATCGTGCATGAAACAGGCGAGGCCGACATCGCCGGCGAGGTCGCCGTCCTCTTGTCCCTTGGGCGGATCGACGGCGACTTCGATCGCGGCCGACGCCTGCAATTGCGGAAGCACGCGCGAGACGACGCCGGCGAGGAACCAGGCGTCGTTCACGTCGTCGCTGCCGTCTTTGCGGAACTCGTTGCGCAAGATTGCGGCGTGCAGGCGTGCGCGGTAGCGGACGGGCCAGTCGACACCGACGCGATAGCCGCGTGCTTCGAACTCGTCGCTGTCGCGCGACCAATCGACGGCGCCGTTGGCGCGTGGGCTCCAGTCGTTCTCGATGACCGAGCGAAGCTCTCGGGACGCCTGCGTCTCGAGTTCGCGGGCCGCCAGGTCGTCGAGCGAGGCGATCGCGGCGTCGGAGCGGCCGCCCCACTGACGCGCCCAGGCCAATCCCTCCATCGCGTCGACGCGTGGCGGCTCGGCCGTGGCGAACGGACCGAAGAGGCGCGCGGCTCGCTCATGATCTCCGCGCCAGTTGTGGACCATCGCGAGTCCGAGGCTGGCGTCGGGGCGGTTCGGGTGATCGCGCAGGATCGCTTCGTAGTGGTGCACGGCGTCGGTCGTGCGGCCGAGCCAGGCGAGCATGCGCGCTTCGCCGAGCCTCGCTTCGACCTCGGTCGGTTGCTGCTGGAGGATCGTGCGGTAGCTCGCGAGCGCGGCCTCGGTGCGTCCGCTCCAGGATTGAGCGAGGGCAAGTGCCCGCCGCGCGTCCGCGCGGTGCGGATCGCGTGCGAGGAGCCACTCGAACTCCTCGATCGCTTCGTCGTACCGGCCGGCCCAAGTGAGCTGCGACGCCAGGGCGTGGCCGAGCGAATCGCGCAATGAAGGCTGGCCGGCGATCGCTTCGCGGTAGGCGGTGATGGCGGAGGGGTGATCATCCCGCGCGGCCGCCGCGCGGGCGGCTGAGATCAGTTCTGACGTGGAAGTTTGGGCGGAGACGTCGGTCTTGGCTCCAAGGGCGAGGAGGAGGGTGATGCAGCTCAGAGCGAATCGGATGGTTTTCACCGCGGGGCGGCCCCGCGGTGAAAACCATCCGATCGCACCTTATACAACCTCGCATTCTTCCACTGCGCCACCGGCACGATGCCGGGCGGGAGCTGTCCGATCGCTTCGAGATCCGAGGCGCCTTTCCGTTCAGGCCGCGCCTCGAGATCGACCAACACATACGCGTTCTCGTGCTGCAAGAGGCTCCCCGGCCAGTCTCTCGCTTCGTCTCCCGGCAGCGGTTTCACGGCGAGTCCGGTGTTCAGCGCCACGCGCTCCCAGACGTTCGAGACGACGAGCGCGTCTTCTGGCAGGCCCCGCAACGTCTCCAACTCCGAGCGATCGGTCTCCGACGGTTGGCTCCAGAGCACCGTCCGCCAATACGGCTGGGTCAGGTCACGCGTCTCACGCGGCGCGGTGGCGTAGCGCACGCCGGCCGCGGCGCTCATCGCGATGAGGAATCCAGCGGAGAGAGCGACGCCCGCGCGCAGCTTCGGTCCTGACGTTGACCAGATGCCGCGCAGGCACATCACGGCCAGAATCCAGACGGCGGGATAGAGCGGCGCGAGGAGTCGCGTGTTGATCGGGTCGACGGCGAATCGAAAACTCGAGCCGACCACCGCCAAGAGATAGACGATCGCGGTGAGCGCGAGGGCGGTGCCGGCCACCATGCGCTGCGGAGGGCCGGATTCCATCATCTGCGGGCCGAAGCGGTGCACGAGACACAGCGCGAGGAAGCCGACCGCCACGATGCCCGCCACATGGAATCCGAGCAGCAGGGCGCCTTCGGGGAGGAATGGCGGCAGGACGAGATCGTGCGTGAGGGTGCGCAGCGTATCGAGCAGCACTTGCGGCAGCGAGGGCTGGGGTCCCGAGCGTTCTTCGCCGAACGGCGCGCCGGTCAGGTAGGCGTTGCGCGCGCACCAGGCCAGGATCGGAAGCGACGCGGGCAGGATGAAGGCGGCCAGCCAGGCGACGGCGCGGCGGGGGCGAACGTCGTCACAGCGCGCGACGATGACGGCGACGCCGACGGCGATCCAGGCGATGCCGAGATAGCGCGTGAGTGTGGCCAGCGAGACGAACAGTCCCGCGGCGAAGAGCCACGCCAGCGTGGAGCGCGCTTCCCGTTCGGTGCGCGGCGCGGCCACACCGCGGACGAGACAGACCAGCGCGACCAGAGTGAGTCCCAGGAAGAGCGACTCCGACCAGACGAACGAGCTGAGTTGCAGCCAGGGGCGCGAGCAAGCCGCGATCGCGAGGACGAGCCAAGCCCAGCGGGGCCCCGCCACCCACCAAGAGAGGATCGCGAGCGGCAAGAAGGAGAGAACGAGGATGAGAAGCTGCAGCGTCCGCGCCCAGGCGATCGGCGCGCGGCCCTCCTCGACTCCCCAGGAGAGCAAGAGCGGGAAGAGCGGCGGCCAGGTCGTGAAGGGCACGCTGTTCTGCGGAAGCTCGAGGCTCGTGATCGTCGTGACCGCGCCGCGACCGCTGGCCAAATTTTGAGCAGCGCTCAGGTATTGGATCGAGTCCGGCGACACGGCCGGCGATGGCGCGGTGGCCACCCATCCCAGGAGCAGCGCGAGCAGCATCGAGAAGACGAGCGTCGCTGCGAACGGCGCGCGGGCGGCGACCCAGGCGCGCTGCCGCTGCGTCGGCGTGCGCGGATCGGGCGGAAGCGGTGGGGTCGCGCGCAGACGCTCGCGCGGGCGAGTCTCCGGCAGAAGTCGATCGACCAGGTCGTCCCAGTCGGCCGCCTCGGGGCGCGTTTCGGGTGAGGACATCCCTTCCCCTATCGGCGTGTCGATGGGCCGATTCCACTCTTCGCGCCTGAGTCGGCGACTGCCAACCTCTCGCGTCAACCCGTGTTAGTCTGAGTACGCACCATACCCCAGTCTCTCTGGACGCCCCTCCTCGGTCCCCCAACTTCGTTGCGACCCGACCCTCTCGGGTCCCGCGAGCGCCCGACTCTGCTGGAGGCACATCAATGCAACGCTGGCTCAACGCTCTCCCTCTGTCCACCCGACGGCGGATTACCTGCGCGGGGCTCGTCCTCTGGGCCCTGGTCGCTTGGCGCATCGAACCGACGTTCGCCGACGTGCCGGCCACACTCACTTATCAAGGTGTGCTCAGCGGCTCGGACGGGAGGATCGTCGCGGACGGCCGCTACGAGTTCACTTTCCGACTCTACTCGGCGGAGACCGACGGCGATCCTCTCTGGACGGAAGTGCAGAGTCTCGCCGTGACGCAGGGAGTCTTCGACGCCGTCCTCGGATCGAGCACTCCGTTGGATGTTCCGTTCGACCGGCCGTATTGGCTCGGCTCGACCCTCGGCGACGGCGAAGAGATGACGCCGCGCGTGCAGCTCACTTCCGCGGCGTACAGCTTGCGCGCGCGGGCGGTGGAGGATGGATCGCTGACGCGAAAGTCATTCGCGCCCGGCGAAGTCGTCTCGAGTCTGAACGCCGTGAGCGATTCGGTCTCGCTCGTGGCGGGCGACAACGTGCAGATCACACAAGACGGCGCCGCCATCATCATCTCGGCCTCGCCCCTCGGCGGCGGTTCGGGGGACATCTCGGCCGTCGTCGCTGGGACCGGATTGACCGGCGGCGGCGAGGCGGGACCGGTCACGCTCGGACTCGCGCCGCTCGGCGTGCAGACGGAGAACCTGGCCGATCGCGCCGTCACTCAGCGCACGATGGGCGAAGGCAGCGTGGGCGTCGCGCAGCTCCAGGCGCAGTCTGTCACCGCGCAGGCGATCGCACCCGGAGTGGTCGGTCGGAGTGCATTGGGCGAAGGCGCGGTCGGCGGGACGAAGATCGCCAACAACGAAGTCGTGCGTGGGCTCAACGGCCTGACCGATTCGGTTCTCCTGATCGGGCGCGGCGGCGCGGCCGTCACGACCGAAGGAAACAGCCTGGTCATCACGTCCAGCGGCGGTGGCGGCGCCTCCGGGATCCAGGCGATCCAGAGCACGCGGAACACGCTCGAAGTGACGAGCCCGGTCGGTCCCACCGTCACGCTCGATGTGCGCCCCGGCGGCATCCAGTCGCTCGAGCTCGCCGACGGCGCGGTCACGATCGAGAAGATCGCGCGCGGACAGGTCGTGACCAGCCTCAACTCGCTCAAGGATGAGGTCACGTTGATCGCGGGTCAGAACGTGTCGATCGAGCAGACCGCGAACTCCCTCGTCTTCTCGGCCGACGTCCCGAGCGGAACCGGCGACATCGCCGCAGTGACGGCTGGCTCTGGATTGACCGGCGGCGGCGAGTCCGGCGCCGTCGAGTTGGCGCTCGCGCCCGGCGGTGTGACGACTCAGTTCCTCGCGCCGGGAGCGGTAACGGCGGAGCAGATCACCGACGCGTCCATCACGACGCCCAAGGTGGCCGACGCGGCAATCAACTCCGCGAAACTCGCCGACGGCGCCGTCACGAGCGCGAAGATTCTCGATGGCGCCGTCACGACGACCGATCTCGCCGAAGGCGCGGCGGTCACGCGCCTGAACGGTCTCGCCGGATCGGTCTCGTTGGTCGGCGCGAACGGCGCGAGCGTGACGGTCGATGGAGACGAGATCGTCATCTCCGCGCCCGGCGGCGGCGGTGGAGAGGCGGGCGTGCAGGCGCTGCAGAACAGCGACAACACGCTCTCGATCACGAATCCGACCGGTCCGACCGTCACGGTGGGCGTTCGCACGGGTGGGATCGGCCCTACGCAGATCGCGGACGCCGCGATCGGCAACTCGAAGTTGGGCGAGCTCGCCGTCTCCTCGAACAAGATCGCCGACCTCGCGGTGCTCACGACCAAGCTGAGCGATGGGTCGGTCACCACGCCGAAGATGGCGATCAACGCCGTCGACAACGCTCGACTGGCCAACGGCGCGGTCACCGGCGGCAAGATCGCCGATGACGCGATCACGACGTCGAAGCTCGCCGATAATGCCGTCACCGCGAACGAGCTCGCGGCCGGCGCGGTCGTCTCCGCGAAGCTGGGAGACGGCGCGGTCACTTCCGCGAAGATCCTCGACGGCGCTGTCTCGACCACCGACCTGGCCACCGACGCGGCGGTCAAGCGACTGAACGGGCTCTCCGGGACCGTCACGATGGTCGGCGAGAACGGGACGACCGTCACAGTCGAAGGGAATCAGATCGTGATCTCGGGCGATGGCGGAGGCGACGGGGTGCAAGCCCTGGCGAACGACGACAACACTCTGACGATCACCAACCCGACCGGTCCGACGGTGACGGTAGCCGTCCGCGCGGGCGGTATCGGATCGACGCAAATGGCCGATGGCGCGGTTGTTCCCGGCAAGATCGCCAACAGTGCTGTGGTCTCGACGAAGGTCGCGGCCGGCGCGATCACCAGCGAGAAACTGGGCGACGACGCGGTGACCGCGAGCAAGCTCGCCGCCAACGCCGTGACCTCTACGAAGTTGGCCAACGGCGTCGCCGTGCGGTCGCTCAACGGGTTGGCCGACGCGGTCACGTTGGCGGCGGGCGACAACGTCGCGATCGACCAACCGGCGGCGGGCGTCCTCAGGATCTCGGCCCTCGCGGTCTCCGGCGGTGTGACGCTCGACGGCGCGTACGACCAGGGCGGCCCCGGCGCCGGGCGCACGATCGTCGCCGACGCCGGCGCCGTTTCGATCGAAGGTCCCGATGGATTGACGGTCGACGGCCCCTTCCGGCTTCCCAGCGGCGCCGCCTTGGGCCGCGTCCTCACCTCGGACGCGGTCGGCCTGGCGTCGTGGGCGAGTTCGAAGAGCTGGGACCGCTCCGGGAACAGCGGCACCGATCCCGCGCTCGAGTTCCTCGGCACCCTGGACGCCACTCCGATGGAGATCCGCATCGAGAACCTGAAGGCGGTGCGACTCGAACCGTACGCGGCGATTTCCTTCGGGCGGCGGGCGCAAGCGGTGCACACCGGCGCGTTCGTCTTCGCGGACGCCTCGAGCAATGCCTCCTTCGCCACCGGGGCCGACAATCAGTTCGTCATCCGCGCGGAGAACGGCGTCGGCATCAACACGAACAGCCCGGGGGAGCCGCTCGATGTGAATGGAGACGCGATCATCGGGAGCGGCGAGGCCAACACGGCCGACGGCGACGGCGAGACGCTCGAGCTGCGCGCCCCTCATGGGAGTTGGCATGTCGGAATCGAGAGGACCGGCAACCCCGACTTCTACGTGAGCCAGACCGGGGAGCAGGACGGCACCTTCATCATCACGCGCAACGGCTCGATCGGAATCGGCACGAGTAACCCCGAGGAGGACTTCGCGGTCGACGTGAACGGGTCGGTGCGCGCCGAGTCATTTGTCGAGTTCTCGGATGAGACGCTCAAGACCGAGATCGAACCGCTGGGCGGCGCGCTCGGCCTGCTCTCGCAGGTGCGGCCGGTGCGTTACGCCTGGACGCGCGATTCGGGCCGCGGCGACGCCGATCGCCCGCGCGAGATCGGGCTCCTGGCTCAGGAAGTCGAGCGGGTGTTTCCGGAACTGGTGCGCAACGCCGGCGGCATCCGAGGTCTCGACTACGGCCGCTTCTCCACCGTGCTCCTCGCCGCGGTGAAGGAGTTGGATGAAGAGAACACCGTCCTGCGGGGACAGCTCGAGCAGCTCGAGGCGCGCCTCGCGGCGTTGGAGTCGGCGCGATGAGTCGCGCGCCTGTCCATGCGCGTGTCCATGCGCTGGTCGCCGCCGCCGCGCTGTCGGTCTCCGGTACCTGCCTGGCGCCCGCGAGGAGCGACGCGGTCGGCGAGCGGATCGGGTACGGCGTCTTCTCCAGCGGCGGGACTCTGAGCACGGACGGGGAGGTAGTGGCGCGGGTCACCGTCGGGCAGACGGTGCTCGGATCGGGACGCGATGCGGGCGGTGGCGGGCTGATCGGGTTCTGGTATCTCGCCGGTTCGGGCGGGAGTACGTCGAGGGTCGTCCCCGTCGCGCTCTTGCTCGGCGCGCCCGCGCCCAATCCGTTCCGCGCCGCGACGTCGCTCTCCTACGCGCTTCCGAAAGCAGGTCCGGTGCGCCTCTCGATCTTCGATCTCTCGGGACGTCGCGTGCGTGAACTGGTCGACCAAGTCGTCGGCGCCGGCGTCTACCAAGCCTCGTGGGATGGACGCGACGAAGGCGGGCGACTGCTTCCCAGCGGGATCTACTACTGCCGACTCGAAGCGGCCGGCGACGCCGCAAATGAAAAGGTCACCCGCCTGGAGTAGGCGGGCGACCTTCATCGGGTCGCGCGCGGTGAACCGCGCGCTCGATCGAGACGTCGAGAACTAGAGCGCTTCGACGGTTACGGTCTCCATCCTCAGCGGTTCGGTCGTCTTGCCGGCCGGCGCGCTGCCGAACTTCTCCAGCGTCGAGAGGACATCCTTCCCCTCGATGACCTCGCCGTAGATCGTGTGCGCCTTGTCCAACCACGGCGTCGGCACGAACGTGAGGAAGAACTGACTGCCGTCGGTTCCGGGACCGGCGTTCGCCATGGAGAGCATGCCGCCCTTGTCATGCTTGTTGACGTTCGGGTTGATCTCGCCGTCGTACTGGTAGCCCGGTCCGCCCGTGCCGGTGCCGAGCGGGCAGCCGCCCTGCGCCATGAAGCCGGGGATGACGCGGTGGAACGAGATCCCGTCGTAGAAGCCGAGGCGCGTCAGGTAGATGAAACTCGAGACGTGCATCGGAGCGACATCCGGCTTGAGCTGAATCTTGATCGTGCCCTTGTTCGTCACGACGGTCGCGACGTACTTGTGCTTCGCGTCGAACGCGGCGACCGGCGGCTTCGGCAGGTTGCTCTTCCAATTCGCCTTCGTCTTGTCGATCTTCTGGCTCGCGATGAAATCGTCGATCGCCTTCACGGCCTTGTCTCCAGTGGTGGTCGGGCTGTCCGCCGCGGCGGTGATCGTGGGGCTACCGAGAGAGCCGAGGGCGACGCTCGCGGCGAGCAGGCCCATGAGGATGGGCTTCATCCGTGTCTTCCTCCTGTAAGTGACGTGTCTGCGTTGAACGGGCGCTCGGGCCAGTCGGCCTCTCGCGGGATGGGAGCGCGCCCCCGGCAGTTTAGGCGGCTGGCCGGACGGCGGCCAGAGGGTAACCTCCGAAGCCGTCCGAGTGTTCCAGCCGAAATGGAGGTCGAGATGGAGGTCGAGATGGTTCGCTCTCCCCGTTCCCCGTGGTTGTTGACCGTAATCCTGGCCGTGGCGGGAATTGCGTGCTCGCCGCGACCGTCGGCGAAGGACGCCGCGCAGTCGACCGCGCAAGGCGCGGAGGCGGCGCAACCGGTCACTGTTGAGCCGATCCGGCTGCTGCCGGCGGCCGAACGGGGCGAGTTCCACCGACCGATCATCACGCGCGTGCCCGAGGCGCAGCAGTTCTTCGACCAGGGGCTCGTCTTCACCTACGGCTTCGATCACGCCGAGGCGATCCGATCGTTCGCCCGCGCGGCCGAACTCGATCCGAGCTGCGCGATGGCCTACTGGGGGATGGCGTTCGCCGCCGGTCCGCACATCAACAATCCGTTCATGGACGACGAAGCGAACCGTTCGGCGCACGAGGCGTCGAAGAAGGCGATGGCGTTGCGCTCCGAGGCGAGCGAGGTCGAGGTGGCGTTGATCGAGGCGGTCGCTCGTCGCTACGCCTGGCCGCCTCCCGAGGATCGGCGTTCGCTCGACTTGGCCTTCGCGGAGGCGATGCGCGATGCCTATCGCCAGTTCCCCGAGGATCCCGATGTCGGCGCGCTCTGCGCCGAGGCGATGATGGACCTGCGTCCGTGGGACCTCTGGACCGGAGACGGCCAGCCGCGACCCGAGACGCCTGAGATCGTCGGGATCTTGGAGCGGACGCTCGAACTGTATCCGGATC
This sequence comes from uncultured bacterium, assembly GCA_964631125.1. Classification (GTDB taxonomy): domain Bacteria; phylum Eisenbacteria; class RBG-16-71-46; order CAIMUX01; family CAIMUX01; genus CAZVYN01. The sequence continues at coordinate 23,926 of CAZVYN010000033.1, forward strand.
ATCCGCAGGCGAATCACCTCTATATCCATGCGATCGAAGCGTCGCCCCACCCGGAAAAGGGGATCGCGGCGGCCGATCGTTTGCGCGCGCGTATTCCCGCGGCCGGGCATCTCGTGCACATGCCGGCGCACATCGATATCCGTCTCGGACGTTACGCCGACGCGATCGCGGCGAATGAGCGGGGGATCGCGATCGATCGTGGGCGCGTGGAGAGGGCTGGGGCGGGTGGGTTCTATGCGGTGTATCGGGCGCATAACTATCACTTCCTGGTGTATGCGGCGATGTTTGATGGGCAGAGTCGCGCGGCGGGGGCCGCCGCACGACAACTGCTCGACGTCATGCCGCTCGAGGTCGTGCGGGGTCTGCCCGATTTCCTCGATGGGTTCTTGGCGACGCCGTATCACGTGCGGGTGCGCTTCGGTCAGTGGAGCGAGATGCTGGCCGAGCCGGAGCCGCCGGCCGATCTGCCGGTGACCCATGCTTTCTGGCGATACGGTCGCGGGATCGCGCTCTGCGCGTTGGCCCGAGTCGAGGAGGCGACGCGGGAGCGCGAGGCGTTCTTGGCCGAGCTCGAGCGCGTGCCCGAGACGTCGTACATCGGCAACAACCCGTCGAGTGTCGTGCTCACCGTCGCGCGGACCATGCTGGACGGCGAGTGGGAGTTCCGGCGCGGCAACTTCGACGCGGCGTTCGCGCACCTGGAACGCGCCGTCGTGATGGACGACTCGCTCCGCTATGACGAGCCGTGGGGATGGTTCCAGCCGGTGCGGCACGCCCTGGGCGCGCTGCTCCTGGAGCAGGGGCGCGTCGCCGAGGCCGAAGCGGTCTATCGAGAGGACCTGCGCCGTCACCCCGAGAACGGCTGGTCGCTGCAGGGGCTCGCGGAGTGTCTGGAGCGCCGGGGTGAAACGGCTGAAGCGGCTCGCGTCACGGCGCGTTTCAACGAGGTCTGGGCGCGAGCCGACGTGAAGATCAAGGCGTCCTGTTTCTGTCGGCGAGTGTAGGTCGGGTGGCGCCTTGGGGGCGGCCTCGTGAGAGTCGGTGCGCGGCTACGGCGCCGCCCGACGCTTGGCGAACTTCACGCGTTCGACGCGGTCGAGCAGCGCCGTCAGCGCCCGATCCACGATCCACTCCAGGTCCCCGTCGGGAACTTGATGCCTGAGGAGATCCTGCGCACGCCGGAGCTTCGCGTAGACGTCGGCGCTGGCGGTGAACTGGATGCGGTACCGATCGGCTGAGAGCGGGGCGACGATGATTCGTCTCGATGCGGCGCTGGGCGGCGGGGGTACGCGCGTCAGTACGTAGTTGTTCGGTTGCGAATCCTCGCCGGTCCCGGAAGGAACCCGCTCCGTCGGCCCGACAGCAGCACCGCCGTCGAGCCCCTCCGATTCGCCGGCCGCGATGCTCGGAGGTTCGCTCCGGCTATTGGACGTCCCCGCGGGGAGGTAGTCGAGGACAGCGATCCGCGCGACCGGAAGTAGTCGGATCATGTCCGCGATCGGCGGCAGCGGCCTCAACGAGGCCACGAGGTGCTCCACGTAGCGGGTGCTTCTGTGGGAGGCCTGGTCGAGGAGCTGGAGGCAATTGGCGTCGGTCAGATGCGGAGCGAGCAGCACGACCGTCGAGAGATGGATCGACCCCTCCATCAGGCGATCCAACAGAATCGGGAAGCGCCGCACGGCTCGAGCCGCCCCGATGCGACTCTACGCCGCGTGCTCGGAGAGATGGAGCACCTGGGCGCAGTACGTGAAGAGCGACGCGCACGCATGCGCGCGATAGAGGCGACGCGCGTCGAACTTCACAAGCATCAGGACGCTGGAGACCGCGCGTCCCGCCGGCACGCATGACCACCCGCACTTTCGACACCTCGACCGATCGAGTAGCGAAATCTGTGCCTCCACGGCGCGCGCCCACGACGAGCGCCCACAACGGGCGCCGTGGAAGGGCGCACGTGGGAACACAGAGGGAGTCATGCATGGGTCGGCTGGGTCTACTCCGGAGATGCCCGCGTTGTTGACCAGCACGTCCAGGCGGCCGAACTCGTTCTCGACGGATGTGAACACGCGCTGGACCTGAGCCTCGTGGGACGTGTCCATCTCCCAGAAGCGCGCGTCAGGAGGAGGCAGATTGCCTTCCCGATCGGCGCCTCCCGTCACGATCGCAACCTTGCCGCAACGCCTTGGTGCGCAAATCGGCCTGCTCCATGACCGGCGTCACCTTCGGTGCTCGGCGAACCTGGGATCCTCCTCATGGCCGCCGGCGCCGCCCGCGCCCGCATCGTCGGCGGGGGCATCGTCGGCGGCCCTGTCGGCGATCACGCCGACCGTCGTCGTGAGAGTCGTGAGAACGGAGAGTCGATCATGAAACCGTTCAACAAGATCCTGGCGCCTCTGGATTTCTCCGCGCAGTCGGCGGGGGTGATCCGGGTCGCGGCCGATCTCTCGAAGCACTACCAGGCGCCGCTGACGCTCGTGTACGTGTATCAACCGTTCGTCTACATGCTGCCGGAAGGCGCGCTGGCCTACACCGCCACACAGCTAACCGACATGTTCGTGGAGTTCGAGCGGAATCTCGCTGCCTCGAAGCACGAGGCGGAGGCGGCCGGGGCCTATCGGGTGGAGACTCGGGTCCTCCAGGGAGCGCCGGCTTCCGAGATCATCGAGTTCGCGCGAACGTATCGCTGCGACCTGATCGTCATGGGGACCCATGGGCGGACGGGGATCAAGCATGCGCTCATCGGCTCGATCGCCGAAAAGGTGGTGCGCACCGCGCCCTGCCCGGTCCTGACCGTGCGGCCGACCGAAGAAGCGGCCCCTGTCCTTCAGGAAGCGAGCAGCGGATCGGAGAAAGTGCCGCGGTAGCCGGCGAGGGCGACGAGGCGATCCAAGTCGATGATCTCGATCCGGCCGCGGGCCAGACGGAGAATGTTCTTCTCCTCCAGGTCTCGCAGCAACCGCGTCGAGGTCTCTTCCGCGATGGCGATCGTCGATGCGATCTCGGCGTGCGTGAGATACAGCGTGGGGACGACGGCGTCCCGACGAGGCTTCGTCTGCTCCAGCGAGTCGACCAGGAAACGCGCCAGTCTGACGCCGGCCGGGTGCGGCCCGAGGTGCAGGACGGAGGTGCGCGCGCGCTGGATCTCATCCATCAGAAGGTGCGCCCAGGCGAGCGCGAACTCGGGATCGTCCTTGACGATTCGCTCGACCTCATGCAGGGCGATGCGACAGATCGAGACCGAACCGCGCGCGGTGGCGGTCGCAAGGAGCGTGGAACCGACCGACATCCCGATCCCGAGGGTCTCGCCGGGGCCGGCGATGCGCAAGATCTGCTCAGCGCCGTCGGCGTGCTCATGCGTGAGTTTGATCGATCCGAAGCGGATGAGGACGACATCCCCGGCGGGGTCACCTTGCTGGAAGATCGGCTGTCCGTGGTGGAAGCTGAGATTGCGGGCGACTTCGGCGAACTTCAGCACGCTCGGCGTGGGCAACTGGCAAACCGGATTGTTCGTGCGCGCCTCACAGAGCAGGCACCGCTCGGGACGCTCGACCATCTGGAGATCTCCTGTTTCGGCCGCGGCGCCGGCCCGACCGCGCGAACAGGAAGGATCTGGCTTTGCCGGCTTGAAGGTCAAGCTCGTCGGCGCGGTCAACCGCGGGAGGCGCCGACCTCTTCCGGCGCCCACGCCACGATCTCGCCCGCCAGCGCCGACGCCGCCACGGTGAGCGGGGAGGCGAGATACATCTGTCCCGGACCGCTGCGGCCGGGGAAGTTGCGATTGATGGCGGAGATCGTGACCTGGTCCTTGTTGTACGAGACGCCCGGGCCGGCGTTGATACAGGCGCCGCAGGAAGGTTCGATCACCTGGGCGCCGGCGGCGGAAAAGGTCTCCAGGTAACCCATCCTCTCGCAATACTGCTTCACTTCTTGAGAGCCGAACTGGATCCAGAAGGTGACGCGCGGATGGACCCGACGTCCCTGCGCGAGCCCTTCGCGTAGAACCGCGGCGTACATATCCATATCTTCGCGTTTGCCGGCTGTACAAGATCCGCCGTAGGCGATCTCGACTTGTACAGTTCCGCGAGAGCGCACGAGTTCACTCATCGGAACGCCGTTGCCGGGATCTCCGGGGAGCGCGACCATCGGCTCCAGGGACGACGCGTCGATCTCCATGACATGCTCCCACTCGGCGTCGGGGTCGCTGAAGTGGCCCGAACACAGACGCTCCGCCTCGTCCTTCGGCAGTCCGCGCACCTCGTGCAGGAAACGCGCGGTCTTCTCGTCGGGACGGATGATTCCGGTGAAGGCCCCGACTTCCGCCGCCATGTTGGTCATGGTGGCGCGCTCGTCGACTTGCAGCGCTTCGACCGCGGGGCCCGCGTACTCGATCAGCTTGCCGATGGCCGAGCCCCCCTTGACGTAGGGATGGGCCAAGATCGCCAGCATGAAGTCCTTGGCCGCCACCCCGGCCGGTCGCACGCCGTTCACGCGAATCAGCAGGTTGCCCGGCACGCGCACCCGCACGTCCTTCGTCACCCAGGCGTTGAACATGTCGGTCGTGCCGACGCCGAAGGCGAGACAGCCGACCGCGCCGGAGTGCGGGGTATGCGAGTCGGTGCCGATCACGAGCTGTCCGGGCAGCGCATAGTCCTGCAGGATCTTCGAGTGGCAGATCGCTTCGGAACCGCGGGCGCCCTGCGCCGATTCGGGAATTTCGCCGTGGAGGCGGATCCCCTGGGCGCGCGCAAACGACTCCTGCTTGTCCTTCAGCGCGTTCGCCGCATCGAGCAGCCCCATCTTCTTGCGCTCGGGCGTCATCACTTGATCGAGGAAGGTGAGGTGATCGCGGAAGAAGTAGATCGACGACGGGTCGGTCACCCGGCCGTCCGCGCCCATTGCCTCTTCGAAGAATCCGGCCGCCATCGGCGTGACGTACTCGTGGCTGAACCGGATGTCAGCGCGCGCGAAACCGGCGTCGTCGGGCCGCACCGCCGCCACGCCGACCGCGCCCGACGCGAGATCGGTCACCATGTGGCGCGCGAAGATCTTCTCGGCCAGCGTCATCGGCCGCGCCGCCGTCGTGATGGCGGGCACGCTCGCCTTTCCCTGGTAGCGCGCGACGTTGAAGGAGAAGAGCCCGCCGTACTCGATGATCTGTCGCGTGATCTCATCCTCGCCCGCCGTGAACGCCGCGAGCGGGATCTCCTCGCCGCGCGCGATGCGCGAGAGCATCGTGAAGTCGGTCGTGGCCAGCACGCCGAGGTTCTGGCAGTTCTGCCGATAGATCCGCTCGATGTTCTCCGCGATGACCACACGGATGCCGGCCGCGCGCTCGGCGTAGGGCGACTGCTCGCGCGACGATCCCTTGCCGCGCCGCTTGCCGCTGACCGCGGCGACGAAGCCATGTCCGCGGATCGAACCGCGTTGGATCGGAAAACGGTCGCTGGAGCGGAGCCCGACATAGACCAACTCGCCGAGCGTTTCGTCGGCGTAGAAGCAGACCCAGCCGGGCGTGATCTCGTCGGTCGAGATGTCATCTCTCAGCTTGAACGGCAGCGCGGCGGCCCCTTCTCGCGCCACACGGTCCCAGTCGACCTTTGGATCCTGCCCCGCGAGCTGCGCGTCGAGCACCTCGGCGTCATCGGTGAGGAACAAGACGCGCCCCTCGAAACGCAGCGTCGAGGGGAGTTTCGCGACCGCACGAGCGACCAGTGATGGGTTCATTCCCGCAGCCTAACACAGCCTTTCGGCGCTCCCGGGCGCTC
>CAZVYN010000033.1:29787-39889 GCA_964631125.1 uncultured bacterium
GGCGCTCCCGGGCGCTCGCAGGGCGCCCCGCCGCTCGCGCACTCGACCGTTGTGTCGCCGTCATCCGTCTCGGATGATGCGTTCCATGAGATCTCTACCGATGCGGGCGCCGCTCCCGCTCTCCGTCCTGCTCGCGGCGATCCTCCCGCTCTCCTTGCCGTTCGTTCCGCCACTCGTCACGCCGTCCCACGGCCAGGCGGAGGAGCCGGTGAACGAGCCGGGTGACGCGCCGTTCGACGCCGCCGCACCCGACTTCGACGCGACCGACTGGGACAGTGTCTTCACCGCGTTCGACCGCGGCATCGCGAGCGAGCAGCGGACCAAGCTCGAGCCGATCGTCGGGTTCGGCTACAGCAAGGTCGAGGGGATCCATGCGGAAGGGGGCCTCTCGTTCGGCCCGCTGGCCGGCATCCTCGAACGGATCGAGCTACGCGGGGGGTACGACTTCCAGCGTGCGAAGCCGACCGCGGCGGGACGTCTGCGCTTGGGGCCGGGCGGACCGGAGATCGAGTTGCCCGGCTCGCCTGCCAGCGTCGCGTTCGAGATCGAGGGATGGAGCGGCGCGCGCGCGACGACGCGCCACGATCCCTTCGCCAACGCCTGGCTCACGCTGCTGGGCGGCTACGACGCGCGCGGCTACGGGCTGGAGCGCTCGGGAGTTGTCTACCTGGTGGCCCGCCCGAGCGATCGCACAGGACTGAGGCTGGGCCTGCAACGACTCGAGCAATCGCCGCTCGAAGCGGTCGAGCAGAGTCATCTCTTCGGCGACGACATCTGGATGGCGACGAACATCGACGCCGATCGCTTCGTCACGAATGGCGTGCGTCTCGAACTGCGTCGTCGCGCACCGTTCCCGAAGGGCGTCGTGGTCGAGGAGGTCTACGCCAACGCGCTGGCGGCCTACTACGGCGGCGAACTCCTCGGCGGAGAGCGCGAGTACGCGCGTTTCGAGACCCAGCTCTTCCGCCGCTTCGAACTGCAGAGTGACGACGCCTGGTCGCTCACGTTCGCCGGCGGCAGCCTGGGCGGGCGAGCGCCGCAGCAGGCGCGATTCGATCTCGGCGGCGAGGCGGGACTCTTCGCCTATCGCCCCGGGAGTTTCATCGGCGACGCTTCGTTCGCCACTCGCGTCCAGTACGAGTACCGCCGCCACCTCGATCGCAAGACGAGGGCGCCGCTTCTCCGCCGATTCGGAGTGGCGCTCGTTCCGTTCGCCGAAGTCGGAGCGGCGTGGGGCGAAGGCTTCACGTCTCCGAGCAGCTTCCGCGGTCCGCGTCCCGAGGAAATTCGCGGCAACGTCGGATTCGGCGTACGCAAGAGCCTGGAGGCGACCGGCCGCGCTTCGCACCTGCAGGTCAACCTCGCCTGGCCGGTCGGCTACGATCGCGGGCCGCTGCGCATCACCGTGTCTGTCTCGGAGGATGGATTGGATTGACGACGCGGTCGCGTCGGCCGGGAGGAATGTCTGTCCATGACCCCAACGGCGCTGATCGTGGAAGACGACCCGCGGATCGCCACGTTGGTGCAGAAGAACCTCGAGGCGGCCGGCTTTGCCTGTGTGATCGCGCGCGACGGCGCGGCGGCGTTGGCGGAATGCGCGCGCCGCGCGCCGTCGATCGTGCTCCTCGATCTGATGATCCCCGAGATCGACGGCCTCGAGGTCTGCCGACGGCTCCGCAAGACGAGTGACGTTCCGATCCTCATGCTGACGGCGCGTGGGTCGGAGGCCGACAAGGTGCTCGGCTTCGAGTTGGGCGCCGATGACTACCTGACGAAGCCGTTCGCGGTCGCCGAACTGATGGCGCGCGTGCGGGCGCTCTTGCGCCGGGCCGGCCCCCGCTCCGAAGAAGCGGTGGTGGTGCGCGGCGATCTCCGAATCGACCCGGGCCGCCGCGTCGTCGAACGCGGCGACGCCACGATCGAGCTGACGACGCTCGAGTTCGATCTGCTCTACTTCCTGGCGCGCCGGCCGGGGCGCGTCTTCAGTCGCGACGAACTGCTCTCGCACGTCTGGGGCGAGGATCGCGTTGTCGACGAACGTTCGATCGACAGCCTCGTGCGACGCTTGCGCCGACGGATCGAGCCGGAATCGACGACGCCCCGGTACGTCCAGACCGTCTGGGGGACCGGCTACCGCTTCGCCGAGCGGATGGACGGAGACTGAGTGCGTTTCCCCCGCTCGCCGAGTCTGCTCCTCACGTTCGCCGGCGCGTTCCTCGTCGCGTTGGTGCTGGGCGGATTGCTGCAGGGACTCGTTGTCTTGGCGGTGGTGCGTCCGGTCACCGCCCAGTGGGTGGCGCGCGATGCGCGCGACTTCGCAACGCGGGCGGCGGTGGTGTTGGCGGAGGGCGCGGCGCATCCCGCTCCCGGCGGCGCTTCCCTGGGGATGTCGGCCGCCGCCGGGAACGCCGAGGAAGTGCGCGCCGCCCTCATCGATGTGACCGGCGGACGCGGCGCCGTGCTCCTCTTCGTGGCGCGGGACGGGGAGATTGTGGCGTCGGATCGGTCGCTGCTCCGGTGGCGGCGGCGGGTTGCGATCGACCTCGCGAAAGAGGGCTACCGGATCGGTTCAGCGGACATCGCGTCGGCGCCGACTCCCCCGAGAGGTCCCGGCGCGCGTGGCGAGCGGGGCGAACGTGGGGAACCAGGCGCCAGCGGCGAGCGCAACGAGCGCATCGATCGCGGCCCGGCGCTGCACGTCGTCGCGCGCGCGCCGCTCGTCACGACCGACGGCATGAGTTGGGAAGTTCTCGCGGTGGCGCGCGATCCGCGGATCTTCGCCTGGCCGATCGAGTGGCCGATGGAACTGCCCCGGCCCGGCCTTCTGTTCCTGCCGGTCGCGGCGCTCGTGGCCGGCGGCGCCGGCTTCGCGCTCTTCCGTGTGCTCTCTCGCCGACTGCGTCGATTGGAGGACCACGCCGAGCGCGTGGCGTCGGGCGATCTCTCGGCCCGTATCGCCGATCCCGGGAGCGATGAGTTGGGTCGACTCGGCGCCAGCCTCAACGCGATGACCGCGCGGCTGGCCGAGGCGCGCCTGCGCGTGGAAGAGGCGGACGGCACGCGACGGCGTCTGCTGGCCGACGTCACGCACGAGTTGGCGACGCCGCTCACTTCGATTCGGGGCTACGCCGAGACGCTCTTGAACCCGGCCGTTCCGATGTCCGCGGAGGAGCGCCACTCGGCGCTCGATGCGATCCGCGACGAAGCGGCGCGCATGGACCGCCTCGTGCAGGATGTCCTCGACCTGGCGCGTTTGGAGGCGGGCGCAGCGATGCTGGAGCCCGAAGAGATCGACTGGACCGCACTCTGCCGCGCCGCCATGCGCAGGTTCGAGCACCGATTTCGCGAGAGCGCGTTGACGCTGCGTTGGCGCGATGACCCGCGCGGCGTCGCTCCCGGCGGCAATGCTCCCGACGGCATCGTCGTGCGCGCTGATGCGCGTCGGCTCGAGCAGGTGATCGACAACCTGCTGTCCAACGCCCTGCGCTACGTCCCCGCCGGCGGTGCGGTCTCGGTCTCGATCGAGGCCCACGGCGAGGTCGCCCGGTTGCGAGTCGAGGACGACGGCCCGGGCTTCCCCTCGAGCGACCTGCCGCATGTTTTCGATCGGTTCTATCGAGCCGACGCGGCGCGCGCGGCGGGGGGAAGCGGCCTCGGATTGGCGATCGTGCGGGAGATCGCGCGGCGACATGGCGGCGAGGTGCGGGCCGAGAACCACCTCCCGCAGGGGGCGCGGATCGACTTCGAGATCCCCATCGGCGGTTCCGACTCAATTCGCCATCCGCCTGCCACACTTCTGCCGTGACTCGCGGGTAGATTGCTCGACCCAGGGGCATGAACCCGACCGAGTTGAATGGAGGAGGACCCCGATGAACACCAAGTTTCGTACAAGTCAGCTCGCGCTCCTCGCGGCGCTCGCGCTCGCGGCGATCGGCGGAGGCTGCAACGAAGCAGACGACCTTGTGGTGGCCGCACCGATGGAGGGCGGTCTCGAGCAGGCGAGAGACGGGAGCGGGCCCGCGTCGCTCTCGCTCTCGGATCTACCGGCCGAGATGGAGCTGACCACCGACCAGCAGAGCCGCCTCGGCGCCGCCCTCGACGATCTGTCGCGAGCCCGCGCGGAAATGTGGCAGGAGCGTCGCGAGCACCGGCAACGCGGCGGCAAGCACCGTGGCGCCCCGGGGAATCGCCGTCCGTTCGAAGACAAAGAGCCGCCGCTCGTGACCTTCCTGGAGAAGAGCGCCGACATCCTGAACCCGCAACAGTTCGCGCTGCTTGCAGGCGCGATGGCCGAGCGTCGAGTGCAATTACGGGAGTGGAGCGAGCCGATGCTCGAGCCGCTCATGGACCTGCGGATGGGACGCGCGGCGAAGCATCTCGGCCTGGAGAAGGCGCAGCGCGAAGAGCTCCGAGACGCGCTGCGAGGCACGGGAGAGAGCATCCGCGCCACGCTGGGCGCGTTGGAGGATGGCTCGATCTCGCGTGAAGCAGCGCGAGATGCAGTGAAGCAGCAACGCGAGGCGGTGCGCGCTCAGGCGCAGCAGATCCTCAGCGCGGAGCAGTTCGAGAAGGCCGAGGAGTTCCGCCGCGAGCGGGTGACGCAGTCGGTCGAGCGACGTATCGAGCATCTCGACGACCGGCTGGAGCGGCGCGCCGATCACCTCTCGAAGGTGTTGGCGTTGGATGACGCCGGCGGAGCGCAGGTCGCGCAGATCCTGCAGAGTTCCGCGCCGATGCGCGCCGACCTCCTCCGCTCGCTGCAAGACGGCGCCCGCGCTCCCGAGGACGTCGCCTACGAGGTCACGCAGCTCGAAGCACGGCTGGCCGACCAGATCCGCGCCGGGCTCACCCCCGAGCAGGCGACGCGATTCGACGCGGTCCTGGAACTGATCCCACGCGGTGCGGGGTTGGGCGCGTCGCGGAAACGATAGGAACGAGGTTCGCCGAGGAGGACATCTCCCCGGCGAAAGAGAGCGGTCTGGGCGTCGGCGGACGTCCGGGCCGTTCTTGCGTCCGGACCCCGTGTTAGTGTGCGCGCTCCGACTCTGATCGAGGACGCCAGAACCCGACGAGGTCCCATGTCCACGGTGTTGCGGCACGGCCCCATCGATGATCCGAAGGACTTCGCTCGATTCCAGGCGATTTCCGAGCAGTGCTTTCGCTTTCCCAGCTCCTACTGGGAGCCGTACGTCGCGAATATGGGTCGCGACAACTTCCGCGGGATGTGGCGCGACAAAGAAATCGTCGGCGGCTACGGCGTCTATCGCATCGGCCAGTTCTTCGGAGGACGACGGCTGGAGATGGCGGCCATCGCGGTGGTCGGAGTCCCGCCCGAGGAGCGCGCGCTCGGCATCGCCGCCGAGATGATGGCCGCCTCGCTGCGCGAACTGCGCGCGCTCGGCACGCCCCTCGCCGCGCTCTTCGCCTCGACGCAGCGGGTCTATCGCAAGGTCGGCTATGAGCAGGCCGGCTCGCGCGTCCTCTACCGGGTGGCGACTGCTGATTTCCCGCGCACACGCGAGCGATTGCCGGCGCAGCCGGTGGCGGCCGTGGCGTCCGACGATTTCCGTCGGATCTATCTGGAGTGGGCGCGTCGCACCAATGGGCAACTCGATCGGAGCGACGGGCTCTGGAATCGCGTGTTGCGCACGATGGAAGCTCCGATCGTCAGTTACACGATCGGGCAACCCAGCAAGCCCGAAGGGTACGTCGTCTTCGAGCACTACGGCGGAATCGGGCGCCCGCAGAAAATCGAAGTGCGCGATCTGGTGGCGGCGACCCCGCGCGCGCTCGCGACGATCTTCTCGTTGCTCGGCGATCATCGTTCGACCGCGCGCACCAGTTACTTCTACGGATCGCACACCGATCCGCGCTTCGCGCTCTTCGCCGAGGAGACTTGGAAGGTGAGCGAGGCCGAGCGTTGGATGCTGCGCATCGTCGACGTGGCCGCCGCCTTCAGAGGGCGCGGCTACGCGCCATCCACGACCGCGGAACTGCACCTCGAAGTGCGCGATGACATCCTGCCCGAGAACTCCGGGCGCTGGCGGTTGCGCGTCGCGGGGGGTAAAGGCGAGGTCACTTCCGGCGGTGAGGGGCGGATGCGCATTGACGCGCGCGGGCTCGCGCCCCTCTTCTCCGGCTACTTCAACGCGACAGCGTTGGCGGACCTGGGCTGGTTGGAGGCGGATCCCGACAGCATCACGGCTGCGGACGCGATCTTCGCCGGTCCAGAGACCTGGATGGCCGATGGGTTCTAGGCCGAGTTCGCCCGACTCGAGCGCTGCTGATCTCGAATCGTCCCGGCGACGCGGTTCGCCGTTCATGGCGCACTGGACGCTCGACCCGGCGGTCACCTTCCTCAATCACGGGTCGTTCGGCGCTTGCCCGCGGGTGGTGCTCGAACGGCAATCGGAACTGCGCGCGCAACTCGAGCGGGAGCCGGTGCGCTTCTTCGTTCGCGAGATGGAGCCGCTCCTGGACGAGGCGCGGACGGCGCTCGCTCGGTTCCTCCAGGCAGATCCGGCGGGACTCGCCTTCGTGCCCAATGCGACGGCTGGCGTGAACACGGTGTTGCGGTCGCTCCGATTCGCGCCGGGCGACGAGCTGGTCGTGACCGATCACGAGTACAACGCCTGTCGCAATGCGCTCGACGCGGTGGCGGAAGGCGCCGACGCAGTCGTGAGGGTCGTGACCATCCCGTTCCCGATCGCGGGACCAGAGGTCGTGACCGAGCGGATCCTGGCCGCCTTCGGTCCGCGCACGCGGCTCCTCTTGCTCGACCACGTGACGAGTCCGACGGCGCTCATCCTGCCGGTGGCGGAGATCGCGGCGGCCTGCGCCGCCCGTGGAGTCGACCTGTTGGTCGACGGGGCTCACGCGCCCGGCACGATCGAGCTGGATCTCGATCGACTCGCCGCGCTCGGCGTCACCTACTACACCGGGAATCTGCACAAATGGGTCTGCGCGCCGAAGGGCGCCGGGTTCCTCTTCGTCCGCTGCGATCGGCGTGCGCAGATCACGCCGCTCTCGACCAGTCACGGACGCAACTCCACGCGCGCCGATCGCTCCCGATTCCATCTGAACTTCGACTGGACGGGGACCGGCGACCCCACGCCGTACCTCTGCGTGCCGGCCGCACTCGAGACGATGGCGTCGTTCGTTCCGGGGGCATGGCCCGAGATCCGGGCGCGCAATCACGCGCTCGTGATCGAGGGGCGACGGCTGGTGCAGGCGGCGCTCGACACGGCGCTCGACGCGGCCCTCGACTCGGCGGCCGGTCGCGCGACGACGGTCCCGTCTCCGGAGGAGATGCTCGGTTCGATGGCGAGCGTTCCGCTGCCCGACGAGCCGGTGGAGAACGCGCTGCTCCCATCACGAGAAGCAAACGAGATCGGTCCCCTTCAAGAGTTTCTCTGGCGGGAACACGCGATCGAGGTTCCGATCTCGCCGCGGCCCGGACCCGGGCGCGGTCGGCGCGTGGTGCGGATCTCGGCGCAGTTGTACAACGCGTCGGACCAGTACGAAGCGCTGGCCGAGGCGCTCGTGGCGGGCCTCAGAGCGGAAACGAAGAGATAACAGTCTGCAATAGAAACTACGAGTTGGGCGCAGCGTAGCGGTCGAGTCGACGCGCGAGCCGTGATAGGTTCTGGCGTCGGCAATGGAAGGGGGCATCGATGTCCGAGACGCTCGAAGTCTCCCTCTGGGTCTTCATGCTCGCGACCTTCGTGGGTCTCGAGGTGATCCGGAGGGTCTCGCCGCTACTGCACACACCTCTCATGTCGCTCACGAATGCGATCTCGGCCATCGCCATCGTCGGCGCGATCGTGATCGCGGGCGAGCAGAAATCGACGTTGAGCACGGTCCTCGGCACGATCGCCGTCTGCGCCTCGGCGATCAACGTCGTCGGCGGATTCCTCATCACCGATCGCATGTTGAAGATGTTCAAGCGACCGGAGCGTAAGGGATGAACGACTCATTCCTGCACATCGCGTACCTCGCCTCCGCCGCCCTCTTCATCCTCTCGCTCAAATGGTTGAGTTCGCCGCTCAGCGCCCGGCGCGGAGTCTGGGCGGGCGCCGCCGGCATGTTGCTCGCCGTGGTCGGGACGCTGCTCCACCAAGGGATCGTGAACTACACCTGGATCGCGATCGCGCTCGTGGTGGGAAGTGCGGTCGGTGTGCCGATGGCGTACCTCATGCCGATGACGGCGGTGCCCCAGCGGACCGCGCTCTCACACGCCTTCGGCGCGATGGCCGCGGCGTTGGTCGGGATCGCGGAGTACTACCTGAGCAAGGACCACGTCTCGACCTTCACGATGAGCGCCCTCTCGCTCGAGGTCCTGCTCGGTTCACTCACCTTCACCGGCAGTCTGATGGCCTTCGGGAAGCTGCAGGATCTCCTGCCGCAACGGCCGATGGTTTTCCGCGGACAGAACGTGTTCAACTTATCGATCCTCGCGCTCGCGTTGGGCGTCGGGGTCTATCTGGTTCTGAATCCGGAAACGACCTGGCTCTTCCCGGTCTTCATCGGTCTCGCGTTGCTCTTCGGAGTGCTCCTGATCATGCCGATCGGCGGAGCGGACATGCCGACCGTCATCGCGCTGCTCAATTCGTACGCCGGCCTCGCCGCCTGCGCGATGGGGTTCGTCCTCGACAACAAACTGCTCATCGTGGCCGGCGCGCTCGATGGATCTTCCGGTCTCATCCTCTCGATCATCATGTGCAAGGCGATGAACCGCTCGTTCACCAACGTGCTCTTCGGCGCCTTCGGACAGGTGCAGGCGGGCGCCGTCGGCGTGGCGGAGACCCGTTCGGTGCGCAGCGCCTCGGCCGAGGAAGCGGCGCAGATCCTCGGGATGGCCAGCAGCGTGATCATCGTCCCCGGCTATGGCATGGCCGTGGCGCAGGCGCAGCACCGCGTGCGCGAGCTGACCGATCAACTGACCAAGCGCGGCGTCGACGTGCGCTTCGCCATCCACCCGGTGGCGGGCCGCATGCCGGGACACATGAACGTGCTCCTGGCCGAGGTCGAGATTCCGTACGACCGGCTGATCGAGATGGACGAGATCAACCCCGACTTCCCGCAGTGCGATGTCGCGCTCGTCATCGGGGCCAACGACGTGACCAATCCGGCGGCGCGCCACGACAAGACGAGCCCGATCTACGGCATGCCGATCCTGAACGTCGATCAGGCGCGTACGGTCATGGTGATCAAGCGCGGGATGAGCGCCGGTTTCGCCGGCGTCGACAACGAGCTCTACTTCATGCCGCGCACCCTCATGCTCTTCGGCGACGCCAAGGTGTTCGTGTCGGAGCTGGTCAAGGAGCTCTCGGGACCCAGCGGCCACTGACGCATGAGAGGGCGACGACGCTGACGACGCTGGCGACGCTGACGCGCGCGCTGGGTTGGGCGGCGACGTGCGCGCTCACACTCACACTCGCGCTCACGCTCGCCGCCCCGCCCACGGCCTCCGCTTCCGTGCTCGAAATCCACGTCGACGTTCCCGATCGCGTCATGATCGACGGCGAGAGAGTCCCGCCGATCCTCGCGTCCCCCGCACTGCTGTGGAGCGGCGTCGACTTGAGGACCGTCGTCATCGAGTCCGGTCCCCCTCCAACTCGCGCCGTCGAAGGGCGCTGCGTGCGCGTCGAGGTCGCGATCGCGCCGGGGTTGCACCGGGTGCGCGTCGACTGCGACTCCGGCGCGACCGACCGCTTCGACTTGATCGGTCCGAGCGGAATCCTCGCGCGAGGGTGGTCGCCGCGTGCGCCTTGGTCGGGGGACGTGATGGTCCCGGATTCGGTGCTGGCGCTGTTCGTCGCGCCGCGCGTGGGAGGGAGAGTTCGCGTGCGGAGCGTGCGCATCGAGAGGGCGGACGGCGCGGAGATCGAGTTGGGGAAGGTGACGAGAGGGGCGGCGGAGGCGTTGGTGGCGGGGTTCGATCCACCCGGCGCTGACGCGCCGCGTGAGTATCTCCGGGCCGTCTGTGAGTACCTCGTTCGACATCAGCTTTCGACCGGGTTCTTCGACTATGAGTCGTCGGCTTGGTGGGAAGTGGGGCTCTCGGCGCGGGTGTTGCTGTTGGGGGCGAAGTTGTTGGGGG
>CAZVYN010000034.1:0-39214 GCA_964631125.1 uncultured bacterium
CCGCCTCTCCACAAACACACGCCCCCACCATCCTCGGCCCCTCCGCCCACTGCTCATCTCGCGCCCACCTCCGCCACAGACTCACCGGCCACGCATCGACCACACTGAACACGCCACCGACGACGATCCCGCCTCCCGACGTCGGCGGCGCCGTCACGACGCGCTCCTCGCGTCGTACCTGCGGCGTGCAGTCCCGCGCGAGCAGCCCAGTCCCACGATCGACCGTGACCCGTCGATGCCAACGACAACTCGGAAGCGCGCGATCGTCGCGTGGAAACCACTCCTCCAGCAGACCGGGGCAGGCGTCGCTCACGGCCTCACCGGAGAGAGGACAGACCGATCGCTTCTCCATCGACGCGATCGGACGCGGGAAGAGCCGCGCTCGATTCCAGCGGAGCGAATCGGACCGGTCGGCGGCGAAGAGCGGCGGCAGCAGACGGCGCAGGACGAGGATCGCGCCTTCACTCCCGGAGACCCGATCCATCGGCTCGCCATCCGCGCGGCCGACCCAAACGCCGACGGTCCAACGGTCGTCGTACGCGAAGGCCCAGTTGTCGCGCCAGTCGCTGGAGGTGCCGGTCTTGATCGCGACGGGGAACTCGAACTCGAACGGACCGTCGCGACCGAAGGCGATCGCGCGCGCGCGCGGATCGGCGAGCGTCGCGTTGACCATGAAGGCGGCTTCGCGCGTGAAGCCCTGTGACGCGCCGACGTCCTCGTCGGCGCCTTCCGCCATCCCGCCAATCGAAACCCTCTCCGCCAACGACGCACCGGTCCCGTCACCAACCCGCAGCACATCGACGCGCGCCCGCGCCCGCCCGCCCCGACCGAGCGCCGCGTACGCATTGGTCAGATCGCGCAGCGACACTTCGCCGACTCCGAGGATCAGTCCGAGTCCATACGTCGACGGCGGCGCCGACAGGCTGGTGAGCCCCAGATCGCGGAGGCGACCCAAGAACGCTTCGGGACCGAGGCGATCGAGCAGCGCGACGGCCGGCGCGTTCCACGAGTTGGCCAAGGCGACGCGCGCGCGGACGGGGCCTCGCCAGGTATTGGCGTAGTTGCCCGGCGCGAAGACTCCTTCCTCGCCGCCATACGCGCTCGAGAGATCGGGCAGGAGCGACGACGGACGCAATCCCCGTTCGAAGGCGAGTGCGTAGGCGAACGGCTTGAGCGCGGAGCCGGGCTGGCGTCGCGCGGAGGCGCCGTCGAATTGGCCGTGCATGGGATGATCGAAGTCGGGCGAGCCGACCCAGGCGCGCACTTCGCCGCTGCGTGTGTCGAGCACGATCGCGGCCGCGGCGTCGACGCCCCGTCCCCGCAGCTCACGCAGCCCGCCGCTCACCGCCGCGACCGCCGTCCGCTGGATCTCTTCGTCGATCGGCAAGCGGATCTCGCTCGCCTCGGGCCAGGCGTTCATCGCCGCCTGGATCCAATGGGGACAGTCGGTCGAACGCGGCGTCACCGGGCTCTCGGTGTGGATGACGAGCGGCCGCGACGCCAGTTCGATCCGTTGCTCTTCGGGCAACGGCAGCCGCGCGATCACGCGGTCGCGCGCGCGCTTCGCCGCCTCCGGATGTCTGCGCGGGTCGAGGCGGGTCGGAGCCTGCGGCAAGGCGGCGAGGAGCGCGGCCTCCTCCCAGGAGAGCGCTTCGACGCCATGCCCGAAGTAGAGGCGCGACGCGGCCTGCGCCCCTTCGATGGCGGCGCCGTAGGGGGCGCGATCCAAGTAGGCGGCGAGGATCTCTGACTTGGAGTAGTGGGCCTCGAGGATGAGAGCTTCCCAGGATTCGCGGAGCTTCGCGAGGAGGCGCGAAGAATCTCGGTTGTCGCTGCGACCGAGATGACAGACCTGCTGCGTGAGGGTCGATCCGCCGGAGACGATGCGGCGGGACGACGCGTTCTGCCAGGCGGCGCGGGCGACCGCGAGCGGGTCGATCCCGGGATGCGCGAAGAAGCGGCGGTCTTCGGCCGAGAGTGTGGAGGTGATAAGTCGACGGTCGATCCCGGCCGCCGGGATCGACTGTCTCAGCACGTCCCCATGCCGCACGAGAGCGATGCGATCGCCACGGCGGTTGTGGATCTCCGTGAGGGTGGAGGGGAGCGGATCAGACAGAGATATCGGTGGAGAAGACATCCTCGCGGCCAACGCGGCCAGCAGGACGAGCGCGGCGGCGAGTGCGAAAAGGCGAAATGACGCCGCGCGGCGCGGCGTCATTTTACTTCGATCGCGACGGGCTCCGAGAGCCCGTAGGACTCGGGCGCATACAACAACTCCACCCGCGCCCCGGGCGTGCGGAAGCGTCCCGATGTCGTCGGCGTGACCGGATAGAAAACGTGGTAGACACCGGCCGGGATCTCCTCGGTGTAGAACCGAACGCGGCCGTCGCGGCGTTCGCTGTAGGTCACCGGCAGACGCGTCGAATCGGTCGGTGCTTCCTCGGCGGCGTAGAGGACGCGGCTCGTCGTCTGGAACTCCAGGTGCACCGGTTCGAGGCCGGCCGGGAGGACATCCTCGAGCATCAGATACGAGGTACTGCGCGGGACGACCACCGCCAGATGCACCAGCGCCGGTTCTCCGCGCGTCAGATGGTCGAGTTTCTTCGGCGCGCCGCGAGCGGAAACATACTCGCGCCAAACGATGAGACCTTCTTCGCGCGCCGGCTGGTCCATCGCCGGGAAGATACGATCGAGGCGGATCTCGTAGTAGACGGGACCCGGCCCTTCGCTCTCGACCGTGGTCGGAATGGTCGCACTCTTTCGGTCACCGCGCGGCGTCGCCAACAATTCGTCCCGCGTGAAGCGGAAGAGGCGGGGCGCCGTCTTCCCGGTCTCGAATCGCACGGGCTTCGGATTCGCGGTCCCCAGCGTCAGTCGCGCGTTGAGGGGAAGGCGCAGGCTCTCCGCCGCGCTCACGTACTCCTCCAGTGCGATGAGCGCCCAGGCGTTCTCATGCGTGTTGCCCCAATGTCCGGCCGAGCGCTGGTCGAGCAACCAACGGGCGGCGACCGGCAGGAGCGCGTTCTCGGGCTGACGACGCGCGAGCAGGAGCACCGCCATCGCCGTGGCGCGGACTCCGTCCTCTTCGTCCGAGGCATAGGTCGAGATCGCGTGCGGCAGCGTCTCGCCGAAGGAGACATGGGTGGCGGTGCGATTCGCCGTGGCCGCCGCCGCCTCGACCAACGCGAGGATGCGCGCGTCGACGCCGCCTCCACGTCGGCCGCGGACGCCGCTTTCCGCGCGGTCCAAGCGGTCGTGCGCGAGGCCCAGCGCGAGCCGCCCGACCGTGCCGAGCTGTTCTTCCTGCGTGAGGATCTCCTCGAGGTCGCTCTCGGTCACGCCCGCCTCCGCGCCCCGCACCTCCAACCAGATCCAGGAGAGGAAGGCGCGCGTGGCGGGCGTGATCACGGGCGCGCGCCCATCGCGCCGATCGCGCGCACCGCGCCGATCGCGCGCCTCCTGCGCATCGCGGGAGAGCGCCTCCTCGATCAAGAAGATCGCGTCGTCGACGAGGCCGGGCGGCGAGGCCGCCTTCGCCGCTTCGGCCCGCGAGAGGATCCACGCGGTGTATGCATCGAGGTAGGGATGCGAGCCCGACCCCCCCGGCCAGAGTGCGAATCCATCGGGCGTGAGTCGCGTCGCGATCTGGCCGAGCAGCCCCGAGATCTCGGCGTCCAGCTCGGCGGGTGGAACGGTCGTCGACTCGAACCGATCGTGCAGGCTCTTGTTCGCCAGGGCGCCCGCCAGCCGCGAGTCGAGTTGCTCCAGGCAGAGGTGCGGATAGTCGCGCAGATAGTCGACCGAGGGCTCGAGTCCGCTCAGGAGCGACGCGGAAATCGAGATCTCCAGCGCTCCCGATTCGAGGCCGAGGCGTGACGTGTCCAGGAGCTCGTCGCCGCGCGGCGTCGCACGGCCGAAGGCGATCTCGGTTTCGCGGAAGAACGGCGCCTCGACCGGCAGCGTACGCGTGACGGCGTCGCTCAGCGCGAGTCCGGTCGCGGTCGCTCGCAGCGTGACCTCGAGCTGTCCCTCGGCGGGAGTCTCGACGGTGAAATCCGATCGCCAGTTTTCGCCCGGAGCGAGCTTGCGCTTGGCCTTGGACGAACCCGACAGCTTGCCGCCGCGGACCTCACAGTCGACCTGCACCTCTAGCTGGCGGTCGCTGCGATTGCGGACGATCCCTCCGACCGTGAAGCGATCGCCTTCGCGCGCGAAGCGAGGCAGCGCCGCCTCGAGTTCGAGATCACGCGACACTCGCACCGAGGCGTCGGCCGAGCCGAAGGCGTGTTGCATCGTGACGCCGACGGCGCGGAAGCGGTAGCTCGTGAGATCGTCGGGCAGCGGGACGCGCACGAGCGCGACGCCGTCGGGACCGATCGGGATCGATGGATTCCAGTAGGCGGTCGGACGGAAGTTGCGGCGCACCGGGAAGCCGGCCGACTCGGCGCCGCCTCCACCGATCGACTCCTTGCCGCGGTCGAGCGTGGGCGAGAGGACCAACTGCGAACGAAGGTCGTCGCCGATCGTCGCCGAGCCGCGATACGACAGCAGCGTTCCGAGCGGGTCGGTCGGGGAATCGCCGGTCAAGGCGAGCACCGCTTCGTCGACTCCCCAGAGGGTCACCTCGCCCGCCGCCGGCTCTCCGTTCGCATCGCGCAGATGGATCAGAACCCCGAGCGTTTCTCCCGGCGCCGCGGTCGATTTCTCCGGCGTCAATTCGACCTGCGCCTGCCAGCGGCCGCGCTCGATCGTGACCGAAGTGGCCGCGTTCGCGTGATACGGCAGGAATCGCCGGGGACCGTCGCCGGCCGCGGTCGGCACGCGATCCGGCCCCACCAACGTTGTTCGGATGGTCGCGTCGGGCGGCGCGAGTCCGCCGAGCGGCACCAACACCTCCGGCGTGCCGCGTAGTGAGACGCGCCGCGCGCGAACCAGATCTCCACTCTCCAAGACGACCAGCGCCTGCGCGCCGCTCGTCGGCGCGGGCACGACGAGCCGCACGGTGTCGTCGGAGGCGTAGCGCTCGCGATCGGCGCCGATCTCGATCCACCAGCTCGTCGGACGCTGGCCCGAACTCTCCTCCGGGCCCGCGACCCATTGCGTCGAGGCGGCGGCGATCTGCGGATCGTCGCGCAGCAGCAGACGCAGCCGATACTGCCCGGGGCCAGGTACCTCTACCCGCTGCTCGAACGCTCGATCGAGGCTGACGAACTCGCCCCGCGAGATCAAGGTGTCGGCCGGATAGTTCTCGTAGTCGAAGACGCCGCCGAGACGGCGGATGCGCACCGTCTTCCAATCCTGCCGGTACAGCTCGGCGAGGACCGCGCGGCCGGGAACGAGCTGGCCGGAAGTGTCGGTCACGACCCACTGCCACGCGACGGTGCTCGATCGCTCCCCGTCATCGCGCGGCGACGGCTTCACTCCGATGCGGATCGGTCCGCGCAAGACCTCGAACGACGCGCGATCGAACGCCGACTGGTCGGCGAGATCCCGCGCCCCCATCTCGAAGAGCGCGCGCGAATCGCTGAGCTCGGCGGGAAGCGTGACCGGCAGGTCGACGCGGAGACGTCCGTCGCGATCGAGGAGTCCGGCGCCTTCGCGCAGCAAAGTCGGTCCGGAACCAGCCCACGGACTCTGCGCCCGTCGGCCGCGCGCGCGGAGCGATTCGCCGGCGCGCGCGAGGCGCGGCGGGTCGTCTTGGAAGGAGAACTCCTCCCAGCCGCGCGGTCGCCAGTAGGTCGGCGCCAGCGAGAGGAACCACTCGACCGGTTGACCGCCGAGCGCGCCTCCGGCGAAATAGTGGAACTGTCCTTCGGCCGCGACCGAGCCGCCGCTCGTGATCTGATCCGGTGCGACCGTCACCTTCGCGCGGAAGCGCGGGGCGCGGAAGTACTCCACCGAGATCCCGCTCGCGGTCAGCATCGCCCCGTCCCCGGTGGGCGAGACCTCGCGCAGCGAGACCAGATGGAAGCCGGGCGCCGCGTCGGCCGGGAGGACGAAACTTCCCGCTGCGTTGCCGAGCGCGTTGAGCCGCACACGCTCCGTTGCGAGCACGACGCCTTCGCGCTCGAAGACCGCCTCGAGGTCGATGCGGTCGGCCGGCTGCAATCCCTTCGCGTCGGCCTTGCGGACATACGCCTTCCACTCGACCCGTTCGCCCGGCCGATAGAGCGGCCGATCGGTGAAGAGGAACGCGGCCGGCCTCGCCGGTTCGGCGATCGACTCGCCCCAGCCCCATCGAGTCGACAGTTCGAGCCAACAGCGACGACCGCTCGATTCGGCGTAGGCGAACTGCGGCGTCCCCTTGGGCGCCAGCGTGCGCAGTCCGGGCGACCAGGCGATGCCATCGGTATCGGTGCGACCGCTCCAGAGCGGACGCGACGGAGGGCGGCCGAGACTGTCGGGCGAAGCCCAGAGCGCGACGTCGGCGCCCGGGACCGGTTGGCCGGAGTTCAGGTCGGTCACCCAGAGCAGGCCGTGCTCCGCGCCGATGCGCGAAGTGATGCTGATCGTCACGAGTTGTAGCAGCGCGCGCGCGCGCTCCGGTCCTTCGTCTTCCGGTCGGCGGAACAGTCCAACGGCATTCGCCTCGACGTAGAGCGCGACGGCGGTGGCCGGAGGCTGTCCGAACTCGTCGAGTTTCTTCTCCCAGACGAGGAGCGAGTCGGCGTGCAACGGCGGGGCTTCCCAGGTCCACGACATCCAGCGGCCCGCGCCGCCCAAGGGCCACGACGCGCGGTCATCGGCGAGGTACGGCTGGTCGCTGTACTCGCGCGAGAGCGCGATCGGAAGTTCGGCGCTCATCAGCCAGATCGCGCGAATCGTCACCGGTCCCGAGTTCTCCACGCTCAGTCGCACGAACTCGTTCGGACCGGGGAGGATCGCGCCGCTGGTCGGCGCGAGCGACAGCGTCATCGGCGCGTGCGGGGTCCGCACCTCGGTCGTGAACGGCGCGGTAAACGGGCGCCCGTAGAGATCGGTCAGTCCCGGCGTGAGCGTGATCCGCACGCCGCGGTCCGCCGGAAACGCGCCTTGGATCGCGATCTGCATCGGGTCGTAGCTCCAGGCCGTGAGGCGCCTCGGGCGCGGCTCGAACGTGAGATGCGCCAGCAACGACTCGGCGTCGACCGGCGCGCGCATGCGGATCCTCATCTCCGATGGATCGATCTCCACCCCTTCGATGCCGGGCGCGGCCAGCGTGCGAAACCGCAGGCGCGTCTCTGCCCGCAACGGCAGATCCGCGCCCGGGAAGCCGAGGTCGGCCGGCGCGCGCAGCTCATGGATCGTGTCCGGCGCGAGCGGGCGTTTCGGACGCAGCGCGATCACTCGAGCCGGCGCCAGCGAGTCGACGCCCGCTCGCACCGCGAGTTCGTCGAGTTGCTCGTAGGTCAGTTCTTCGATGGGCGCGAGTTCGAGCGCTTCGGCGCCGCTCCAGAGCTGGATGCGCTTCGCGGCGTCGCGCGACACCGGTCGGTCGAACGCGAGCAGCAGCGGCTCGTCCTCGGGAAAACTCGCGGGAGGCTCGGTCTCGGGCTTGTCCTGGGGCGCCCAGAGCGCGGGGATCGAAGCGATGAGACGCGGTCGCCGGTACTCGATCGTCCAGACGTAGTCGCGCTCGAGTTTCGCGCCGCTCAGGCTCTTGGTTCCGGCGGGGATCGTGCAGGTGATCCGCGCGCCCGCGGGAGGAGGGGACTCGAGCAGCAACGAATAGACCGACGTCCCCAACCAGGTCGCGTTTCCCTTCAACTCCGGCGAGAAGCGCACGATCGAGCGAGACGCCTTCGCGCCGCGCGAGCCGAGCGCGACCATCGGCGCCGAGAAGCTCACTTCGATCGAGTACATTTCGTCGCGCTCGCCTCGCGGAGTGGCGAGGATGACTTCGAGAGCCCGCGGCTGCGCCGAGAGGATGCCGGTTGCAACCACCCCCGCGAGCATCGAGAGCGCGAGGATGACGAACGCGAAGCGACGAGACCCGAGGTTCCCCGACATGCAGCCTCCCTGTTCACACGCGCCTGCAGCCCCATCCTCCGGGCCATGAGAACGACGGCGAAAGCTACCGGTCCGCCGCACGCCGCGGCCAGCGGCAAACGAGAGGCCGCGGCGCGACGGAGCGCGATCTACCGGCTGCGGACGCTCGCGGGGTTGGAGCGCGCCGTCGTCTCGTGCGCACGCTGCCCGCGGCTGCGCGAGCATTGCGCCCGCGTCGCCGCAGAGAAACGAGCCGCGTATCGGCGAGAGTCATACTGGGGCCGGCCGCTGCCGTCTTTCGGGGATCCGGCCGCCCGGATCGTCTTGGTCGGCCTGGCGCCCGGAGCGCACGGGGCCAACCGCACCGGCCGGATGTTCACCGGCGATCGGTCGGGCGACTTCCTCTTCGCCGCCCTGCATCGCGCGGGGCTGTGCAATCAGCCGACGTCGACACATCGAGACGATGGCCTGAAGCTGCGCGACGTCTGGATCACCGCGGCCGCGCGCTGCGCCCCGCCCGACAATCGACCGACTCCGGCGGAGCTGACCTCCTGCCTGCCGTACTTGGCGCGCGAACTGTCGCTCCTCTCACGGCGACGCGTCCTCGTGGCGCTCGGCGCCATCGCCTTCGACTCGATCTGGGCCGCGTTCGAGGAGCACGGCATGCAGATCGGACGGCCCCGTCCACGCTTCGCGCACGGCGCCTTCTACGCCATCGGCGACGGCTGGCCGTCCGTCTTGGCCTCGTACCATCCCAGCCAGCAGAACACGCAGACGGGACGACTCACCTCCGCGATGCTGGACGAGATCTTCACGCGCGCTCGGCGGCTGGCGCGCGGAGCCGTCGGCGAGTAGTCTGGCCCGCGATGTCGTCCTCCCTCGGGCTGTTCCTCCGACTTCTCGCCGCGGTCGCTTGGGCCGATGGGCAGGTCTCGCCCGCGGAAGAGGCGTTCCTCGCGCGGCTGTTGGACGAGAGCGGCGCGAGTCCCGAGGAGCGAGCCGCGGTCACGGCGCTCTTGCGCACGCCGGTCTCCCGCGAAGAGTTCACGCGCCAGGCGACCGAGTTCGAGGAACGGGTGGAGGACCCGGCCGAGCGCCGCGCGTTGATCGAACAGGTCGAGCGCTTGATCGGGGCCGACGCGCAGCGGGCGCCGAGCGAGATCCAGTACCTGCAGATCTTGCGCAGCCAGTTGCTGACCGAGCCGGCGTCCGAGGCCGCCTCGCCCGCCCGCGCGAGCCGGAGCGAGGGACTCTTCGGCGTCTTCCGGGCGGCGCGCGACCACGCGCGGGCGTTGGGCGCATCGCTCGGTCTCGGAACCGCCGCGGCGGCCGAGCAGAGCCCGCGCGAGGAATACGTCACGCTCTTCGGGGCGCTGCTCCACCGCGTCGCCTTCGCCGACGGCGTCGTCTCTCCTGCGGAAGAGGCGAAAATGCGCGAGTTGCTCGGATCGCGCTTCGGGTTCTCGCCGTCGGAAGTGGAGCGAGTCGTCGTCGTCGCGCACCAGCGCTTGTCGGCGGCCGAAGGGCGCCAACGGCTGAGCGCCGAGTTGAACCGCATCACCGACATGCACCAGCGGGTCGATGTGATCGAGGCCCTCTTCGCCTTGGCCGCGGCCGGCGGCGGGCCGAGTCCGCAAGAAGAAGAGGAGATCCGCATGGTCTCCAACTATCTCTGGGTCGAGACGCGCGACTACGTGCGCCTGCGCGCCGCGGCGCGCGCTCGCGGCTGACGTCTCGATGCTTGGTCTCGATGTCTCGAGCCTGCCGCCGCGCCTGCATGTGGGGACGTCGTCCTTCAGCGCCGCCGATTGGCGTGGCGTCTTCTATCCCGAGACCATGGCGGCGGGCGATTTCCTCCGCCACTACTCGACCCAACTGCGGACCGTGGAGATCGATGCGACTTGGCATGTGATGCCGTCGCTTCGCATGGTGAAGGCATGGACGGAGAAGACGCCCGAGCAGTTCGTTTTCTCGGTCAAGGTGCCGAAGATCATCACGCACGAGTCGTACCTGCAGGACTGCGAGGAGGAGTGGAAGCAGTTCTTCGCCGCCCTGGAGCCGTTCGGAGAGAAGCGCGGTCCCATCCTCTTCCAGTTCCAATACGTCGCGAAGGGGAAGGACGCGCACGAGTACGCGACCGGCGAGGACTTCCGACGTAGGTTCGCCGCCTTCGCGCCGCAGCTACCGGCCGGAGGGAAGTACGTCGTCGAGGTGCGCAACGAGAAGTGGCTCGGCGCGCCGCTCTACGATCTGCTGCGGCAGCACGGCGTCTCGCTCGCGCTCGTCGACTACTACACGATGCCGTCGGGGCCGGTGCTGCTGAGTCGTCCGCTCGATCCGATCACCGGCGACTTCGCCTACGTGCGATTCCTCGGCAACCATCACGCGATGGACTTGGCCGTCGCCCAGGCGAGAGAGAAGGGGGAGCGACAGGGCGACTGGGACGCGCTCCTCGTCGATCGTCGAGCGGAGATGCGCGGCTGGATCCCCGCGATCCGTGATCTGCTCAACCGTCATCTCGACGTCTTCGCCTACTTCAACAACCACTACGCCGGCTTCGCGCCGGGTTCGATCGAGCAATTCATCGAATTGTGGCGGGAAGGCGCGAGCGGACCGGAAGGCGTGCAGTCGAGGAGTTGAGTGACTTCCTCACTCAAACCGCCGCCTGTTCGAACGGATCTAACTCGCCATTCTGTAATCGGTTCTGGCGTGAACCTTCATCCGATGGATGAACCCCGGACGGACTACGGCGCGATGCGTATACGCGCCACGATCGGGCCGGTCAGGGAGTCGTCGTCCCGCCAGAGGTCCGAGAGGGAGTACAGCGGTGCATAGGGGACGATCATCGGGAGCATTCGAATGCGATAGATCCCTGGACGCGCGAGCGGCGGGATCCAGAGTTGGAGTTCGTCTTCGTAGGCGATGCCGGGCTGCCAGAGATAGGCCGGGAAATACGCCCCCACCGGCTGGTGCAGCCGACCGAAACGCAGCACCTCGCCCGTGCGCGCCTCGCGCCACTGTCGCGAGAGTTTGGAGAACGGCGCGTCGGCGGGCAGTGAGTCCCACTCGACGCGGATGTAGCTCTCCACCGGCAGCGTGATCGGCTCGCCGGTGCGCCTCCACCATGTGACCAGACGCAACGGCTCGCCGGGTCGGAAGGTGGGGAGCACGATCTCGCGGGACGGGTGGTGATCGAGAGAGGAGTCACCGAAGACACCGAGCAACTCGACGCCTCCGACGGCGGGGAACGACTTGTGCTGCAGGTGGAGGTCGAGTTGCAGCGCGCGCGCGACAAGGGACGCGTTGTTCGATGACGTCGGCGGGATCACCCGCGTGCGGAAAGGCCTCGGCGGGATGGTGTCGGCGTCACTGACAGCGGCGCCGAGGTCGATGACGCCGAGTTCGATGACGCCGGGCAATCGCGACTCATCGTACCGTCGGAAGATGACGACGCCGCCTGCGTCATACACCAGATCGAAGAGGTCGGGCCGGGAGGCGAACTTGGCGCGTTCCGCCGCGTAGTTCAGCGGTCCCACGAAGCTGTAGTAGGCCTTGGTCGAGCGCGGATAGGTCTGGTTGAGCAGCACGTATTCCGCGTCGTATTTCTCCAGCAGTTCCTGCGTGCGCGCGTGGCTCACCCACGGATTGAGGATGGCGTGCGCGTCTTGCATCCGTTCGATGGCCAGCGCATCGGCGGGGGAGGAGTGTTGGTTGAACGGCGCCATGACGTAGTGCCGGGTGTAGGCAGGGATCTGGTAGCTCGTGATCGGGTCGGCCACGACGACCTCCGGGTCGGGCGCGCGGTGCTCGAGGAAATCGAACGCGGCCAGGAGCGGCGCGTTCTCCTCGTAGCTCGTCCGTGCGCTGCGCAGCCCGGTCCAGAAACGGATGCCGCCCATCACATGCGCGCCGAGGGCGAGCGCGACCGCGAGGAGCGTGGCGGCTGAGGTCCAGCGTCGACTCGAGAGCGCGCGATCGACCGCCCAACCCAACGCGCCGAAGAACGGCGCGGTCCACATGATGCGGAAGAGCACCGAGTGCGCGCCGGCCCTCTCGATCAGCGCGACCGCCAACGGATTCACCACGATGAGCAGGGTCACGAGCGTCGAGATCGAGAGGTAGGCGGCCGCGCGATCTCGACGCGCGCGCGAAAGGAGCGCGAGCGAGAGGACGATCCCGAGCAGCCCCGGCGCCCCGAACCACTCGCTCAGATGGGCCGGTCCGAGGATGGCCCAGCCGCCGGCCAGATAGAGCAGCCCCTGCGCGTGATCGAAGAGCGGATTGGCGCTCGTGTAGCTGCGGGCGACCACCAGCGCGAGCGGCGCCGCCAACGCGATCACGGCGAAGATCGGCAGCGCGACGAGCGTGCCGCGGGCCACGGCGTTGTGGATCGCGTCCCTTCGCACGACCCATCCCCAGGCGAGGCAGAGGGCGCCGAGCGCGACGAGATACTGCAGCGCCGAGAGGATGTGGATGGTGAGCAGGATCGGCGCCGCCAGAGCCGCCAGCGCCGTGGCCGCGCGCCAGGCGCGGCGATCGCTCGCGTCGGCCAGGCAGGCCGCGGCCCAGAGTCCTCCCCACGAGATGATCCAACCGAGGCGGCTCGCGTAGCCGAGGTTGTTCAGATAGTTGTCGGCGTTGAAGGCGCCGACGATGACGAAGACGAGGGCGGCGCCGGCCCCGGCGCGCTCGGACTGCAGCAGACGCCGCGTCAGCGCGAACAGTCCGAGAATCGCGAGCGGCGCGGCCAGGATCGGGAAGGCGCGCCAGAAGAGATCGGGAGGCTGGCCGGTGAGGCGGCAGACGATCGCTCCCGCCAGGTGGAACGCGCCGCGCCGCGGATCGGGCGTGAGCCCTTCGGTCGCCAGGTAGCTTCCGGAGAGCAGATCGACGCGATCGGTCGCGAGCATGCGCCGCACGAAGGCAACGTAGTCGAGCGAGTCATGGATGTAGCCGAGGCTTCCTCCGTCGAACCACATCCAGACGAGCGTGAGCAGCGCGGAGACGTAGACGACCCGGCGGGCGAGAGGATCGGGCTTCCAGGGATGCGCGACCTCGGCGAGACCTCCGAGATCGGCGGGACGTCCGAGCGCGCGCGCGCGCCGCGCCGACGCGAAGTGATGGAGGAGCGCCGAGACGACCAGCGCGCTGGTGGCGCCCGCCCAGGCGCCGAGCGCGAATGTCACCGTCGGGCGCAGCGCCAACGTCAACCCGTAGACCAGGCCGAGCACGCCGGCGCCGAGGAGCAGCGAGGGCAACTGGCGTTCGTCTCTCGCCGAGTTGCGCCAGAGCGGACCCCAACGTCGGGCGACGAGCGCGCCGGGCAGGAGCAGGACGATCGCGGTGACGAAGGCGACGATCAGGTGGGTGAGCGGCGGCAGTCGATGTCCTCCCGGGGCGCGAAGCTACGATTGCCCTCCCGAGGTCGTCAATCTGACGCGCGGTCGGCGGGGCGACTTGGTGCAATATGTGGCCCCGGAGGATCCGCCGCATGAGAATTCCCGAGCCCGAGGATGTGCGCGTCGCGGCCGAGCGGCTGCGCGGCGCCGCCACTCGTACGCCCGTCTTCACTTCGCGCGTCCTCAACGCACAGGTGGACGCCGAGGTCTTCTGCAAGGCGGAGATGTTCCAGCGGACCGGCTCCTTCAAGTTCCGCGGCGCCTGGAATGCGCTCTCCGCGCTCGATGCCGCGACGCGCGCGCGCGGCGTCTTGACCTGGTCGTCGGGGAATCATGCCGCCGCGCTGGCGGCGGCGGGGCAGCTCCTGACGACGCCGGTCACGGTGGTCCTGCCCAAAAACGCGCTCGCCTTCAAGCGCGCCGCGGTCGAGGGGTACGGCGCCGAGATCATCCCGTGCGAGCCGGCGGAGCGCGAGGAGGTGGGCCATCGGTTGGCCGAGGAGCGCGGGCTCACCATCATTCCGCCCTACGACCATGACGATGTCATCGCGGGGCAGGGGACGGCGGCGCTCGAGTTGATAGAGGACTTCGGGCCGTTCGACCTCCTCCTGACGCCGATCGGCGGTGGCGGACTGCTCGCGGGGAGCTGTCTCGCGGCCGCGCTGGGCGATCCGGCGCCGCGGGTTTATGGCGCCGAACCGGAGATCGCGGATGACGCCGCGCGTTCGTTGGCCGCCGGGGTGATCGTCGAGTTGCTGGAGATGCCGCCCACCGTCGCCGACGGTCTGCGCACGCGCTTCATCGGCGAACGGAACTTCGCGATCCTGCGTGCGCGCGCCGCCGGCATCGTCACCGTCTCGGAGCGGTCGATCCTCGAGGCGACGCGGTTCCTCTGGATGCGGATGAAACTGTTGGCCGAGCCGAGCGGGGCGCTCCCCATCGCGGCGCTGCTCGAGGGGAAGATCGATGTCCGCGGCAAGCGCGTCGGGGTGATCCTGAGCGGCGGCAACGCCGATCCGGTCGACGTGGGCGCGCGATTCGGGGCGCTGTGATGGCGCATCGCAACGAGGGATGGGAGCCAAGGAAAACGCCGGTCTTCATCCTCTGCGGCGGGCTCGGCGAACGACTGCGCACCGTGGAGCCGGGGCCGAAGGCGCTGGTCGAAGTCGCCGGTCGTCCGTTTCTCGGCCATCTGTTCGATCAACTCGCGGAGATCGGGTTCGCGCGCGTGCATCTTCTCGTGGGGGTCGGGGCCGACGCGATCGTGGCAGCGGCGCCGGGCCTCGCGGGGGAGTTGATGGTGAGTTGGACGAGAGAGGATTCGCCGTTGGGCACGGGGGGCGCGATCAGGAATGCGCGGGAGCATGCGGGGGAAGTGACGCTCGTGGTGAACGCGGACTCGTATACCGCCTGCAATTGGGCCGCGCTCGGCGCGGCGCATTTGCAGGCGGGGGATCGGGCGCCAGGGGTAGGCGAGAGCGCAGTTGATAGAGGAATGGTGACGGTGGTGGCGGTTTGGGAGGAGGAACGGGGCGACTATGGGGGCATCGAACTTGCTGCCGCCGCGGGAGGACCCGCGGCGGTTCTGGCCTTTCAGGAGAAAGGCCAGAATTCAGACGGCTATATCAACGCCGGCATCTACCTCTTCGATCGCGCCGTGATCGACGAGATCCCGAGCGGCTCGAGTAGCCTGGAGCACGAACTCCTCCCGCGCCTCGCGCGCGAGGCGCGGCTCTACGCGTCCCCGCAGCGCTGTTACTTCCGCGACATCGGCACACCCGAACGGCTCGCCGCGGCGCGCGTCGAGTTCACGCAGCATCCGCCGAGGAGGATCGTCCGGTGATCGTCCGTGCGAAGGCGCCGTTGCGCATCAGCTTCTGCGGCGGAGGGACCGACGTCTCGCCCTATCCCGAGGAGCATGGCGGCGTGGTGCTCTCGGCCACGGTCGACAAGTACGCGCACGCCTCGCTGCGGCCGATCGAAGCGCGCGAGGTGCGCGTGCACGCGTTGGACCGGGGTCTCCACCACGTCTACTCGCTCGACGCGCCGTTTCCGAAGGACGGCGAGCACGACTTGGTCACGGGGGTGCTCGATCACTTCCGGCGGGAGAGCGGCGCCTTGCCGTCGGGCTGCGAGATCTATGTGCAGTCGGATGCGCCCGCCGGGAGCGGTCTCGGCTCGTCCTCTACGCTGGTCACGACGCTGGTCGGTGTCGTCTCCGAATGGTTGCGGCGGCCGCTGACGCCGTACGAGGTGGCCGAACGCACGTATCAGATCGAGCGGATCGAACTCGGGCTGGCGGGCGGTCGACAGGACCAGTACGCGGCCACCTTCGGCGGATTCAATTTCATGGAGTTCCATGCCGACCACACGGTCGTCAATCCGCTCCGTCTGCGGCGCGACACCTGGAACGAACTCGAGTACGCGCTGACCCTCTGTTTCACCAACGTGACGCGCGCCTCGGCCCACATCGTGGAGAGCCAGACGAAGAACTATCGCGAAGGACACTCCGATGTGGTCGGCGCGCTCGACGCCATGAAGCGAATGACGCTGGAGATGAAGGCGCTCCTGTTGCGCGGACGCGTCTCCGACTTCGGACTCGCGCTGCACCAGGTGTGGGAGGAGAAGAAGCGACTCGACTCCGGCATCACGACGCCCGCGATCGATGCGCTCTACGCCGCGGCGCGCGCGGAGGGAGCGACGGGCGGCAAGATCCTCGGCGCCGGCGGCGGGGGCTTCCTCCTCTGCTTCTCGCCCTTCGAGCGCCGTCCCGCCATCGCCCGCGCGCTCACCGCGCTCGGCGGTCAGGTCGTCCCGTTCGCCTTCGAAGGACGCGGACTGCAGACGTGGGTCGTGACGGAGTGATGTCGCCGAGCTCGCGCAGCGAGCGAGCCCCCCTCCGCATCGCCATGGTCGGCGCCGCCCACCCCATGCGCGGCGGCATCGCCCAATACAACGCCCTCCTGGCCCGCGAACTCTCGAAACGACACGAAGTCGACCTCGTCTCCTTCACCCGCCAGTACCCCGCGTTCCTTTTCCCGGGCAAGACGCAGATGGACACGACCAAGTCCCCCTTCAGTTATCCCGCGACGGCTCTGGTCGACACGGTCGCTCCGTGGACCTGGGAGCGCGCGGCGAAGCATCTGGCGGAGTTTCGGCCGGATGGACTCGTCTTCAAGTACTGGATGCCGTTCTTCGCGCCAGCGTTCGGGTGGATTGCGAGAAGTCTGCAACGGCGAATGCGCGCAGCGCATTCACCGTCACTCCCGCACGCACCGAATCCCCGCGTCGTCCTGGTGCTGGATAACTTGATCCCCCACGAACACCGCCCCTTCGACGCCTCCCTCACCCGCTGGATGACGAGCGTCACCGACGCCTACATCGTCCAATCCGCGTCGGTCCGCGAAGACCTCCTCCGTCTGGTCCCGCGCGCCCGCTTCCTCGAGGTCCCGCATCCCGTCTACCCGATCTTCGGCGACCCGCGCCCCAAGGCCGACGCGCGGAGGATCCTCGGCCTCGACCCGAACGAACCAATCGTCCTCTTCTTCGGCTTCGTGCGTCGTTACAAGGGACTCGATCTCCTGATCGAAGCGCTCGCGCTCGCGCGTCGCGAACTGCCGATCCGTCTCTACGTGCTGGGCGAGTTCTACGAAGACCGCGCGCCGATCGAGGCGCGCATCCGCGCCTTGGATCTGGGTGACGCGGTGGTCGTGCGCGATGACTACGTCCCAGATGAGCAGGTGGGTCTGTGGTTCTCGGCCTGTGACGCCGTCGTGCTGCCGTATCGTTCGGCCACCCAGAGTGGCATCGTGCCGATTGCCTGGCATCTCGAGCGGCCGGTACTCTGCACGGCGGTCGGCGGACTGCCCGAGATCGTGCGCGACGGCGAGTTGGGCTTGACCGTTCCACCCGAGGATCCCGCGGCGCTGGCCGCCGCGATGATCCGCTACTACCGCGAGAATCTGGAGTCGCGCTTCACGCCCGCCATCCGCGCCGAGAAGGAGCGCTACTCCTGGGCGCGCATGGCCGATGCGGTCGAGACGCTGGTTCGAGGCGAGCCAGAGGAATAGAGGAAACAGGGGCGCACCCATGAAAACGACCGACGACCCCACGGCCACGATCCTGGCGAAAGACGGCATTCGCCGGCGCATCGAAGAGTCGGTGCGCATCCATCAATCGCTGCTCCTGCGCGAGGACGACATTCGTGCGTGGGCGGAGATCTGGACCGACAGCATTCGCGGAGGCGGCCACATCTATCTCTTCGGCAACGGCGGGTCGGCGGCCGACGCGCAGCACTGGGCCTGCGAACTCTCCGGCCGGTTCTACCTCGATCGCAAGCCGCTCCCGGCCACGGCGCTGACGGTCAACACCTCCGCACTCACCGCCATCGCCAACGACTATTCGTACGACGAGGTCTTCTCGCGGCAGCTCGAGGCGGTCGCGCGCGCGGGCGACGTCGCGGTCGGCATCTCGACCAGCGGCAACTCGGGCAGCGTCGTCCGCGCGCTCGAATCGGCGCGGCGCGGCGGACTGATCGCCATGGCGCTGACCGGCCGCGGCGGCGGTCTCTCCAGGACAGCGGCCGATCACTGGATCGGCGTCGATTCCGATGACACGCCTCGCGTCCAGGAAGGACACGAGCTGATCGGCCACTTGATCTGCGAGTGGGTGGAGCGCGCGCTCTTCGACGAGCCGGCGCCGCGGGAGGGTTAGCGAAGGGAGTCGCCCGTGGAGATCGAACCGACTCGAACCGTCCCTGAACGTCGCCTCGATTCCGGAGATCGCCGCTTCCTCTGGCTCGCGCTGTTGATCGGCGCGGCCTCGCTCGCAGTCGGCCTCTGGCTCTATCCGCGCGTCAATCCCGAGGCGTCGATCCGCTTCGGCGTCGATCGCGCCGACGCGCAGCAGGCGGCGAGCGCGTTCCTGCGAGATCTCGGTCACTCGGTCGAGGGGTATCGACACGCCGGACAGTTCACCTACGACGACGAAGCGAAGGTCTTCCTCGAGCGCACGCTCGGACTCGAGGGCTTCCAAGACGCCGTCGACGGGCCGGTGCGTCTCTGGCGCTGGTCGAACCGTTGGTTCCGGCCGCTCCAGACGGAGGAGTTCCGGGTCGAGATCGCCACGACGGGCGAACGAGTCGGCTTCGAGCACACCATCGCCGAAGACGCGCCCGGTGCGAGCCTCGAACTGGCCGCGGCGCGCACACTGGCCGAGTCGTTCCTCCGCGAGCAGATCAGCCTCGATCTCACCGGGCTCGAGCTGCTGGATCAGAGCAGCGAGCAGCGAAAGGCGCGGACCGACCACCGCTTCGTCTGGAAGCAGCGCGCCGTCGACTGGCGCGGGGGAACCGCGCGCTGCGAGGTCCGGGTGCAGGGAGACGCCATCGGCGCCTATCGCGAGTGGGTGCAGGCGCCCGAAGCGTGGACGCGCGAGTACTCCGCTCTGCGCGCGCGCAACGACGCGGCCGCCGTGGTGGCCGCCGGCCTGCTGCTCCTCACCTTGGCGGCGACCGTCGTGGTCACCGTCCGTCGGATGCGCGCGGGCGACATCCGCTGGAACGTGGCCGCCGCCTTCGCCGTCGTCGGCGGCGTGCTCGCCATGCTCTCCATGCTCAACGCGCTCCCCAACCAACTCTTCGGCTACGAGACGACGCAGTCGTTCGGCGGATTCCTCTCGCTCCAACTGCTCGGCGCGCTTGGCTTCGGTCTCGGCATCGGGGTCTTCATCCTCGTGCCGGCGGCGGCGGGGGAGTCGCTCTACCGGCGCGCCTATCCCGAGAAGCTCACCCTCGACGGCTTCTTCTCGCTGCGCGGTCTGCGCACCCGTCGGTTCCTCCTCTCGTCGGTCCTCGGCCTCACGCTGACCTGCTTCTTCTTCGCCTACCAAGAGGTCTTCTATGCCGTCGCGCTTTCCATGGGGGCGTGGGCGCCGCTCGACGTGCCGTACTCCGATCTCCTCAACACGGCGTTCCCCTGGATCTTCGTCCTCCTGATCGGATTCCTGCCGGCGGTGAGCGAAGAGTTCCTCTCGCGCATGTTCTCGATCCCGTTCGTGCAATCGCTGACCCGTTCGCGCTGGCTCGCGGTCCTGATCCCCGCGTTCATCTGGGGGTTCGCGCACTCCAACTATCCGAACCAGCCGTTCTTCATCCGCGGACTCGAAGTCGGACTGGCCGGAGTGCTCATCGGATTCGTCATGCTGCGCGTGAACATCGGCGCGACGCTCATCTGGCACTTCACGGTCGACGCGCTCTACACGTCGGTCCTGCTCTTCCGCTCGGGCAACGCCTACTACATCGTTTCCGCCGCGATCGCGAGCGGGCTCATCCTGCTGCCGCTCGGCTATGCCGTTTTCAGTTACTGGAAGCGAGGCGGCTTCGAGGATCCCGCCGGTTTGCGCAACGCGGATCTCGGTTCGGTCGAGCCGACCGAGGGAGAACCGGAGGCGGCGCCGGCCGAGGTGGCCGTCACGCCCTGGAGCCGGCCGGCGCGTTCGGCCGCGTTGGCTTTCGCCGTCATCAGTCTCTTCGCGCTCGTGCTGCCGACCGCGAAGCTGGAAAGGGCGCAGCGGCTGCAGCTCTCCCGCGGCGAGGCCGAGACGCGCGCGGTCGAGATCGCGCGCATGATCGGGCTACCGGTCGATTCGCTCCGCACCGCCACGACCTGGCGAGCGCCCTACGACGAGGCCCTGGGCCGCTACATCTTGGATCACGGCGGCGCGGAGCGCTGGATCGACGACGTCTCCCGACTCGACCTCGCCTTCCGCTGGAGAACTCGTTTCTACCGGCCGCTCTCTCCACGTGAAGCGACGATCGAGATCGACCCCGAGACCGGCGGGCTGCTGCGCTACGAGAGCGAGTTGGCCGAGGCAGACCCGCGCGGGGCGCTGAGCGAGGCGGCCGCCGAGTCGCTCGGCCGGGCTCGCGCCGAGGGATTCGGATTCGGGCTGGTCGGACTCGAGCGGATCGAGGCGAAGAGCGAGATCCGACCGGCGCGCGTCGATCGATCGTTCCTCTGGCAGGCGCCGGACGGCGACGCCCGCAACCCCGGCGACGCGCACTATCGCCTGGGGGTGACCTGGCATGGCGACGAGTTCGCCGGCATCCACCGCGGACTCGAACTTCCGGAGGCCTGGCTGCGCGAGCACGACAAACAGACGGTCTGGAGCGCGCTGCGGGTCATCCTGGCGATCGGCGTGAGCGGCGGCGCGCTCGGCTACTTGCTGTGGCGACTCGTCGTCGAGCACCGCGCCGGGGCCGTGCCGTGGCGTCGCGCCTTTCGTTGGGCCGTTCCGTTCGGACTGCTCGGCGCCGCGGCCGCCCTCGGCTCGTGGCCCGATATCCAAGCCAGCTATCCGACGCAACTGCCGTGGAATCTCTATCTGGTCACGGCGAGCGTCGGTCTCGCGCTCGGCGTCGCCCTCCCGTACGTCCTCGCCGCCTGCGGACTCGCTCTCGTGGGCGCGAGTTACCCGGGGATCTGGAGTCTGGTCGGCGCCGACGCGCGTCGCGCGCTCGGTCGTCCCGCCTTCCTCGCGGCTTTCATCACGCTCCTCGCGCTCCTCTCGCTCGAACATCTCCAGGGATGGCTCATCCGCGCGCACCCGACGCTCGCGCCGACGCCCGACGTGAACACACCCACGCAGGCCGGCGCGCTCTTCCCTTGGATGAGCATGGTGAACCAGACTTGGCGGCAGACCTTGATGGTCTTGGTCGGGGCGGCCGGCGCGATCGCCGTCTACACCGGCGAGTCGAACTCCCGCCGTCGCTCGCTCCTCTGGCTCTTGCTCCTCGTGCTCGCCGCCACGCCCATCGATGCGCACTCGCGCGAGGCGTTCCTCGGCGGGTTCCTCATCGCCTTGGCGCGCGCCTTGGTCGCGTGGCTCCTCGCGCGTCATGTCCTACGCGACAATCTCCTGAGCTACGCGTTGGCCGCCTACGCGGCGATCGGGGCGCAGGTCGTTTCGCCCTTCGTAGGCGCGCAGGGGGCCTGGTTCCAGACGCAGGGATGGATCGCGACGGGCCTGCTGGCGATCCCGATCGTCTGGGCGCTCTGGCCGGCGATAGCGTCCGCGTCCACGGGCGCCACGGGCGCCGGTCAGTCCACGAATCGTGAACGGACCTCCGCGCTCGGGATGTAGCAGGCGTCGCGTCTTCCGAACCAACGGAATCGATTTCGCGCAATGACTCCATAGACGAAGTCACGCAGCGCGCGCGGGAC
Source organism: uncultured bacterium (assembly GCA_964631125.1). Classification (GTDB taxonomy): domain Bacteria; phylum Eisenbacteria; class RBG-16-71-46; order CAIMUX01; family CAIMUX01; genus CAZVYN01. The sequence continues at coordinate 21,590 of CAZVYN010000034.1, forward strand.
GATGCGCAGCGCGGCGGGGAGCGAGTGAGGGAACGGCAGACAGCCGATGATGCGCAGCGCCGCGTCGCTCTGGGTCCAGACGCGGTCGCCCTCGATCAGGACGATGCTCTCGACCAAGTCCGGATCACACCCCGCGGCGAGCAATCTTCGGCGCGCCCCTTCGGTCTGCTTCGGCGCGAAGCGCAGGCGGCCGGCGCGATCGAGTTGGATGGCGCGACGGACCCATCCCACACAAAAAGGACAGACGCCGTCGAAGACGACGACCCGTTCGGGCCGAGGCGTCGCCGCCGCCCCCGACTCGCTCGTCCGATCGGGCGCCACCAACCTCTAGCTGCCGCCGCCGAAGGCGCGCATCGTCCCGCCGATCCATTCGATGACGAGGAAGTTGAACCGGCCGATGAGGAGCGAGACGCGCCCCATCACCGTGTAGCCGAAGGCGGCGCCGAAGCCGAGCATGAGAAACCAGATGCCGAGGCGACTGACGGGCCGCACGATCCCTTTGTGCTCGACCGAGAAGAAGAAATAGACGAGCACCGAAACGACGCCGACGAACGAGAGCAGCGCGTTGAACGAACCGGGGAACCAGTCGATGCCGCCGCCGGCCGCGGGCGGGAGCAGGTTCACCATGGCGTCCGCGCTCTGCGGCAACACTTCGCCCTGCAGCTTCTGCACCATGTTGATCCCGACGAAGTAGCCGACGTAGATCGCGAGGGAGAGCCGCGCGAACCAGGCGATCTTCGGGATGTAGCGTGTGTAGAGGTTGATGCCGACCAGTCCGGCGAAGAGCAGGTGCGCATTGTCCCAGGTCACCCCCTGCGCCAGCGGCAGGATCAAGTTCGGCTTGATCGTCTGCGAGAGCGTGATCCCGATGTAGTAACCGAGCGAGACGCCGGCGAAGAGCGCCTCCGCGAAGCGGAAGAACGGATTGTCCTTGTAGAGGAAGCTGAAGAGACAGAGCGTGAGCCCCGCCGCCACCCAGGTCCCGATCAATTGATACGGCTCCATCAGTACGATCTCTCCTAGCGCCGCGGGGCGCGGCGACGCGACATGAAGAAGGCGACATTGCCGAGGAGGATGAATCCGATGATGATCACGTGGTCGACCGTCTGGACGTCCATCCCTTTCATGGCCGATTGCAGCAACGGGTCCTCATAGATCGTGGCGGCCAACGGATAGCCGTCGATGAGGAGCCGCTCGTACTCCGAGGCGCCCTTGAGGCCGCCCATCAACCCGATGATCTGACCGGCGTCCAGGTAGGCGTAGTACTTGGGAGCCGAGACCGCCGTGCAGCCGAGCGCGATCGGGATCCCGAACTGGGCATTGATCAGGTTCGCCCACCACTCGCCGATGATGCCGGTCGCGACGGTGACCACCAAGTCGACATCGCGCAGGCTGCGCACCTGCTGCATGAGCGGGATCTCGGACAACGCAGTCCCGCGTGAGTCGGTCGGGAAGACGGCATGCATGTCCTCCGCCATCTGCCGCATCGCGGCCTGCGCGCCATCCTTGTAGCCCAGATTGACGTAGTCCACGCCATAGACGCGGTCGGGGTACTCCGCCATCACCACCGAGAGGGAGCGCGCCGTCTCGGTGAACCCGCCCAACGGATAGAGCGCGAGAGCGATCACCTTGATCCGCCGCTGCAGGCAGTGGCGCAGCACGGCGTCGATCATCGGCGCGTTCTCCGCCGCCGTCGTCGGCCCGTAGTCGTAGGAGAAGAGGACGACGTCGCCCGGCCCCAGCGTTTCTATCTTCTCGTAGATCGACTTCACCGGCGGCGTGACCGAGACGGGGAAACCGATCGGGAAGAGGATCGGGATCAGCGTGCCGAGTCCGACCAAGAGGAAGATCCACCGGCGATCGATCTTCTCGAATCGCTCCAGCCAGGTCTTGCCGGACGGAGTGTTCCCCGGCCTCACTGTCTTCATCGTGGAGTCGCTCATTCCGACCGCTCCAATCCGAGGTACGACCGCTCGATGCCGAGGATGACGCGGAGCGAGAGCGAGGCGGCGCCGAGCGCGGCGCCGATGATGATGCCCCGTTGGGCCGCGCCGTTGGGGATCTGCATGATCCATTCGGTCAGATCTGGCAACCAGCGCTCGTTCCCGAACGGTCGACCGAAGACGCCGAAGATCGACTCGCCGATCGGGATGCGCCCCATCATGACGATGACCGCCGCGATGAGCAGGATCGTCGCCTCGGTGTTGCGCGCGCGGAAGGCGCGGAAGGCGGCCGAAGCGACGTAGAAGGCGAGGAGGCTGAACATGGTCGCCTGCAGCGGCGTGAAGACATAGAGCGAGACCCAGGCGAACGGCGTCGGCGTCCCGTCCGGCCGCAGCGCGATCCCCTGGAACGGCCCGAAGTTCATCGCGCCGAAGATCCCGAAGAACCCGGTCACGAAGAGTCCCGTCAAGAGCGTGGCGGCGTAGATCCACCCGCTGGAGCGCTGCTCGATCTTGCGTACGTTTCCCTGGATGACGTTGACCACGCCCAGGAGCAGCGCGAAGCCGGCGATGATCACCATGTCCTGCTCCAGCCACGAGTTCGGCGTGCGGATCCACGTCGCCTTCTCCGTGAAGAAGAAGGCCACGATCGGGATCAGCCCCGCCAGGAACGTGAGCGCGAGCGGAAGTCTCAGTTTCAGGAACACGATGGGGCCCTCACTGGATGCGGAACGCGCGCGTGATCGCGTCCCACCCGAAGAACGTCGTCGCCAGAGTCGAGACGACGATGGCCAAACCGACCACCGCCTTCGTCACGTCCTGGCCCTTGATGCTGCCGAGCATGGCCGGCTCGCGCGAGAGGTAGGCGCCCGCGGCGTAGAGCTCCTCTCCGATCAGCGTGTAGTCGCAGGCGCAGACGAAGAAGGGGAGCTGCGCCACTTCGGCCGTCCCTGCGATCTGGATCGCGCCGCTGGCCTGTCCCGTCTCCGCGAGGAGCAACGACTCGGCGTAGAAACAGCCGACCAGGAAGTTCGCCGCCGGCTTCTCGCGCACCATCATTCCGGAGACCGCGGCGGTGTAGGCGAACTGGTCGTAGGTCACGTAGTGCACGATCCGGTCGTTGTAGAGATCGGGCCGACCCTCTTGCAGGTACGCCTCGCGCACCGTCTCGCGCGCCGCGGCGAAGGTCAGCGGGTCTTTGTTGGGGACGTCCAGCTCGGTGCCGAAGCGCGCGGTCGTTCGGGCCACATGCTGCAAGACGGCCAGCGCCGCGATCGTCTGGTTCTCGTCGAGCGACTGGATCCCCGGCACGAAGAGCACCTTCTTGCCGAGTTCGGTCGCGCGTCCCACCGCTTCATCGATCGCGTTGAGTCCCGCGATCCGACGGATGAAGAGTTCGCCGCCCTGCCGCGCCTTCCAGATGTAGAACAGAACCACCGCCGAAAAGAAGCTGAAGAGGACGAGGACGTTGACGCGAGTCGGGTCGAACTGGGTCGTCGGTTCCATCGTGGTCTCCTGGGGCCTAACTTTCGGTCGTCGTCTCTACTCGAGGGAAGAGCGCAGCCCCGGGCCGGATCTCGGTCCCCGGCGGCAACGCGCCCCAGGTTGCGGCGAGCGCCCCCTGGGCCGTCTCGTTGGCCGGCGGCAACGCGCCGCCTTCATCGTCGACGATCGGCCGCGGAAACCAGACCTCGGGCGAATCGGCCACTCCCAATCGAGAGAGCATCTCTCCGCTCTTGGCCGGAATGACCGGCGCGAGAAGCACCGCCGCCAACCGCAGCGCTTCGGCGCTCGTCCACAACGCCGTCGCCACGCCCGTCGGTCCGTCGGTCTTGAACGCCTTCCAGGGCGCCTTGAGCTCGAGATAACGGTTCGTGGCCCGCACAAGTTGCAGCGTCGCTTCGATCGCTTCGTGCGGCCGCCTCGCGAGCATCGCCTCCTGCGCCGCGACGACGGTTCGCTTCCCGGTCTGCGCGAGCTCGCGATCGGCGTCGTCTTCGCCGCGCACTTCGGGGGCGCGGCCCTCGGCGTAGGTCCCGATCATCCGCTCGACGCGATTGAGGCAGTTGCCGAGATCGTTCGCGAGATCCGAGTTCAGCCGCTGCACCAGATGCTTCTCGGAGAACTCGGCGTCTTGCCCGACCACCATGTCGCGCATGAGGTAATAGCGGAACGCGTCGACGCCGTAGAGATCGACCAGCGCGAGCGGCTTGACGACGTTGCCGACCGACTTCGACATCTTCGATTCGCCCTGCAGCCACCAACCGTGCGCCAGGATCGTCTCGGGCATCGGAAGTCCGAGCGCATGCAGCAGCGTCGGCCAGTAGACGCAGTGCGTCGTGAGGATGTCCTTGCCGATCAGATGCAGTGACGCCGGCCAGAACTCGGTCTCGCGCACCGCGCTCACATAGTTGACCAGCGCGTCGACCCAGACGTAGGTGACGTATTCGGAGTCGAACGGGATCGGGATCCCCCAGTGCAGGCGCGCCGCCGGTCGACTGATGCACAGGTCACCGAGCGGCTTCTCCAGGAACCCGAGCACCTCGTTGCGCCGAGTCTTCGGCTGGATGAACTCGGGGTGCGTCTTGATGTAGTCGACGAGCCACTCCTGATGCCGGCTCATCCGGAAGAAGTAGTTCTCCTCGGTCAACGTCACGACCGGGCGCCCGCAGAGCGGGCAGTTTCCGTCGACGACATCCTTGGCGGTCCAGAAGCGTTCATCCGGGGTGCAGTAGAGCCCCTCGTAGCGCTCGCGATAGATCTCGCCGCGCGCCTGGAGCTCGATCAGGAACTCCGCCACGACCTTCTCGTGGCGCGGCTCGGTCGTGCGGATGAAATCATCGTTCGAGACCTGCAGCCGCACCCAGAGCGCCCGGAACCGCTCGACCAGTTCGTCGCAGTGCTGCAGCGGAGTCAGCCCGCGTTTCTGGGCCGCTTCCTGCACCTTCTGTCCGTGCTCGTCCGTGCCCGTGAGGAAGTGGACCGCGCCGCCGTGGATCCGATGATGCCGCGCGAAGACATCGGCCAGGATCGTCGTGTAGGCGTGCCCGACGTGCGGCTCATCGTTGACGTAATAGATCGGAGTGGTGACGTAGAAGGGACGCGCGGAACTCATGCAACGAATGAGATCAGCGGCCGCGCCGATAGAGGGCGTCGACGAGGGCGGGGTCCTTCTTGCCTTCTTCGAGACGCAGGTCGGCGAGATTCGCGGCCCAGTCGAGGATGGCGCCTTCCGGCGCGCTCAGGATGACGTCGACCAACGCCGCCTCGACGTTGGCGTGCTTCAGACCGATCGCGTGCGCGCCGGCCGTCCACAGCGGTGTGTTCGGCTGCATCAAGACCGCGTGGATGGCCGGCAGCAGCGCCCACGGTTCCTTCGCGCGCTCCAGCGTCTGGATCGCGGCGAGCTTGACCGTCTCGTTCTTCGACTGCTCGAAGATGTCCAGGAGCAGGCGCGAGCGATAGGGCGTGAGCGCGGGAGCGAGCGCCGAGACGACGCGCGCGCCGTCTTGGATCTCGAGCAGGGCGCCGTCCGGCCAGCGGCCGGTCTCCAGGAGCGTGACGGCCAAGCTGTCGGTCTCCGGCCCCCGCGCCGCGATCGACGCGGTCAGCAGATCAACCCGCGTCGCGTGCGAAGTGGCCGATCCATCGAGCCACCGGCCCATCCGCAACACACTCGTCACCGAGGTGGGGGTGGGCCGACAGCCGGCCTGGAGATAGAGCACGGCGGCTTTGCCTCGAGCTTCGCCGGTCTGCTTCGCGAGATAGGCGTCCGCTCCGGCGCACGGAGTGGGGGGAGCGGTCTCCGCGGTCTTTTCCGCGGTCTTTTCCGCGGTCGCCTCCGCGGTCGTCCAGTGGGGGAGGCAGAGCGTCGCCGACGCGAGCATCCAGAGGATCGTGGCCTGATTCGTGTATCTACGCATGGCGGCAAGAATCGACGATCTCTCTCATCGAGGTCAAGGAGACCCCTCGGGTTACACTCCGGCCCACGCTCGCGAGCGCACGCAAGGAGGCCCTTTCGGTGTTGACCGCCCCTGTCCACGAGACCGTCTTGGAGAACGGACTGCAGGTCCTCTCGGTCGATCGACGCGCCAGCCCGACCGCGACGCTCCAACTCTGGTACCGCGTCGGGTCGCGCCACGAGCGTCCGGGGATCACCGGCGTCTCGCACATCTTCGAGCACCTCATGTTCAAGGGGACGTCGCGCTATCCCAAGGGGGAGTTCGACCGGCTGCTGCAAGAGAACGGGATGACCAACAACGCCTTCACGAGCCACGACTTCACCGCCTATTACGAGGTCATGGCCGCCGATCGCCTCGAACTGGCCATGGAGCTCGAGTCGGACCGGATGCAGGGGCTCTTGCTCGACCCCGAGGAGTTCCGCGCCGAGTTGGCCGTGATCCGTGAAGAACGGCGCCAGACGCGCGAGGATCCTCCCTTCGGCCTGCTCTCCGAACTAGTCGACGCCTCGGTCTTCACGGCGCATCCGTACCACTGGCCGGTCATCGGGTGGATGACCGACCTGAAGACGATCACGCTGGAGGATGTCATTCGCTACTACCGCGACTTCTACCGCCCGAACAACGCGGTGCTGGTGGTGGTCGGCGATCGCCGGGCCGAGGATGTCCTCGCGCTGGCGCGGCGGTACTTCGGCGAGATCCCGCGCGGTCCGGAGATCCCTCCGGTGCTCATCCGCGAGCCGGAGCAGTTGGGCGAGAGAACGGTGAGCGTGCACAAGGCGGTGCAGCTCCCCGGTCTGCTCATCGCGTACCGCGCGCCCGAGTCGACCCACTTCGACGCGACCGTGCTCAATGTCCTCGAGTTCATCCTGCTGCACGGTCGCTCCAGCCGGCTCTACCAGCGCGTGATCTACCGCGATCAACTCGCGACCGATGTCTCGGGCGGGATGCACACGCGACGCGATCCCTCGATGTTCACCCTCCGCGCCTCGGCTCGCCCGGGCGTTTCGATCGAAACGCTGCGCGACGCGCTGCACGAAGAGACGGGCCGCCTCGCGCGCGAACCGGTTACCACCGTCGAGCTCGCACGCGCCCGCCGCGCGATCGAGGTCGACTATGTCTTCTCGCAGGAGAGCAACTACGAGATCGCCCAGAATCTCGGCGCCGAGGCCTGCCGCAGTCACTGGCGCGCCTGCGTGGAGTCGCTCGAACTGAATCTGCGGGTCACCGCGGAAGACATCTTGCGCGTCGCCGGCGAAATCTTCCGTCCGACGCGGCGCACGGTGGGGCTCCTCGTCCCCGATCCGGACGCGCCGAGCCCTTCGCGCCCCGAGCGGAGCCGCGAGCCGGTCCCGGTCCCGGTCCAGGTCCAGGTCCCGGTGGAGGCGGAGGCGTGAGCCAGGAGACTCCGACCCAGTTCCGCATCCACGTCGAACGTCATCGCCTCTCCAACGGTCTCGAACTGCTCCTGGTGCCGCGCCGCGAGCTGCCGATCGTCTCGCTCACGCTCCTGGTGCGCGACGGCATCGCGGCCGAGCGCTCGGGAGAAGCCGGCCTCGCGCATCTGACCGCCGTGACCTTCCCGCAAGGGACCCGCTCCCGCTCGGCGCTGCAGCTCTCCGAAGAGGTCGAGTCGCTCGGGACGAGCCTGGGCGTGCACGCCGACTACGACCACCTCTCGCTCGGGCTCGCCACCCTGGCGCGTGACTTCGACGCCGCTCTGCGCCTGCTGGCCGAGGTCGCGCTCCAGCCCGCCTTCGCCGACGACGAGGTCGAGCGCAAGCGCCGCGATGTCCTCAGTCATCTCGAACGACGCAAGGACGACCTCGCCGATCGCGTCCGCAATCGCCTGGCCGGAACTCTCTACGGCGGACATCCCTATCGCAATCCACGCCTCGGTTCGACCGAGACGGTCGCGGCGCTCGCGCCCGGGTTGGTGCGCGCGTTCTACGAGCGCGTCTTCGTCGCGAGTCGCTCCGTCTTGGCGATCGTGGGCGACATCGAACCGGCCCGACTGATCGACCGGATCGAGGCGGCCTTCGGCGTCTGGCCCGAGCGCGCCGCTCCTGCACCGCCGCCGCCGCCGCCGGCGCCGCGCACGGTCCGCGGGATCGAGACGATCCAGAAGCGGGGGGTCGTCCAGGCCACGATTCGCGCCGGCAGCCTCTCGATCGCCCGCAACGATCCGGACTACGCCGCGCTCCAGTTGGTGAACTACATCCTGGGCGGCAGCGGCTTCGGCAGCCGGCTCATGCGCAGCCTCCGGGAAGAGCGCGGCCTGACCTACGGCGTTTACTCCGGCTTCAGCGCGCGTCGCGAAGCGGGTCACTTCAGCATCGGGCTGCAGACCTCTCTAGACAGCGCCGAGCTGGCGCTGCGCGAGGTGCTCCGCGAGGTCGACCGCCTGCTCCAAGACGGAGTGACCGACAACGAACTGCGGTGGGCCGAGCGGTTCTTCACCGGAAGTCTCCCGCTCTCGTTCCAGACGAACGATCAACTCGCCACCTATCTCTTGGAGCAAGAGCTCTTCGATCTCGAGGACGAGTTCTGGATGCGAGACCTGGAGCGGATGAAGTCTCTCTCCCGGTCCGATCTCGACGCCGCCGCGCGTCGTCACATTCACCCCGAGCAATTCGCGGTGGTCGTGCTCGGCGACTTCGACGAGACGACGCCCGCGCCGCGTCTCGCCTGATCGAGCACGTCGCCCAGCGTGCGCCCGGCGCGCGGCGCGCGTTCTTGCCACGACACGATCCGCCACCGGACCCCGTCGAGCTCCATCGTGAGCGCCGCGCCGACACCCAGCAGCAGCGTTCCCGATCCGTGCTGCTCCCCCGCGCCGTACCACTGGCCCGCGCCGCGCGAGAACGCGATTCGCGGGAACGACAGTTCGGCGAAGGCGCGTGTCTGCCCCTCGAAGGTCCAGGTCGAGACGCGATCGATGCGGTCGACCAAGTCGAAGCGCGAGAGATCAGGGTCGCCGAGCCAGCCGCGCAGAGCTCGGACGAACCGCTGGCGATCCCAGGTGACGACCGCCCCGCAGGGGACATAGACGAAGCCGGCGGCGAGCAGTGATTCAGCCTCCGCCGCCCGCGCGGCGGCGATCGACTGGACGAGCGCTCCGACGCATCCCTCGGGCGTCAGCGGCTCGAGCGGCGTGAAGAGCACCACCGGCATCGACGCGACGCCGACCTGCCCTCTGCGGTCCCGCGCCTCCAACCGGATCTCGTGTCTCCCCTCCGAGAGCATGGCCAGGTCGATCGAGCCGCCGCGCGCGCCCGGTTCCGCGCCGCCATCGAAGCGCCACTCGAGAGAGTCTTCGGGCAACACGCCATCCTCGAAGTCGTACGCGCCTCCGTGGAGCCGATGCTCCTCGGTGCGCGGCCGCCAGACGGAGCGTCCCGTGTCCACCAGGCGCACGTCCGGAATCGAATCAGGGACCACCCAGACCGAGACCGCGTCCAACGCCATTTCGACACCGGGCCGTCGGATCTCGAGCAACGCCGGTCGAGCCGCCCGCACGCGGGGGGAGCGCCAGACGCCGCGCCAGGCCCGCGGCAGGTACCGGGAGCCGGGCACCGTGTCGATGGTCGCGCCGGCGACCGTCAACAGGAGGCCCTCCGGTCCCGACTTCGCATCGAGCGCCAGTCGCACCGTCCCCGCCACGGTGTCGCCGTCCGCGGGGGAGATCCACTGCGCGCTCGGCTCGTCCGGGGGGATCGGACGGTACGGCCGAGACTCCCCGCAGCCGAGCAGCAGCGCCAACGGCAGCAGCGCCACGCCCGTCCCCATGGCCGACCGGCCGAGCTTCGCGAATTGCACAGTGTCCTCCTTTCGTCGCCTGGAGGAGGACGGAGCGAGAACCGTGCCGCGCGGACAGCGAAAGGCCGCGAGGACCTGAGGTCCCCGCGGCCTCGAGAGAGGCTCGACCCTAGCTACGGAGCGTAGCTACGACCGTGCGTGTCCAGTCGAATCGACTAGTGCCGAACGACGAGCTTCGCGTTCACCGTCGCGCCGGCTGAGGTCAGACGGGCGAAGTAGACGCCGGCCGCCATGTCGCTCACGTCGACGTCGGCATTGTCGACCTGCGCATGGACGAGTCCTTGCTTCACGGTCTTCACCCGACGGCCGGTGGCGTCGAAGATCGCGAGATCGATCTCGCCCGCGCGACGGAGGCTGAACCGCAGGGTCGTGCGATCCGACGCTGGATTGCCGAAGACGCGCAGAGCGATCGGCTGGATCGTCAGCTCGCTCTCGTCGACCGCGGTCGCCGTCAGGTCGGAGATGTCGACTTCCCACATGCCGCGACCGTGCGTCGCGATGCGCAGGATCCGCGCGCTGTTGTGGAGCTGCAGGTCCTCCATCACCACGTACGGCAGGCCCGCGTTGAACGGGACCCAGCCCGCGCCGCCGCTGAAGGAGACATACACCGCGCTGTCGGTCCCGACGAAGATCCACTCCGGATTCGACGGATCGACCTCGATCGAGTTGATCGGCTCATCCGGCAGGCCGGCATCGATCGCGAACCAGGTCAGACCCTGATCGGTCGTCTTGCGGAGCTGTGACGTCGTCGTCGAGTAGGTCGCGCAGGCGACATACATGATGTTCGGGTCGACCGGATGGAACGCGACGTCCTGCGAAATGTTGGCCAAGGTCTGCCCGCTCGTGCGGTCGACCCAGCTCGTCCCGCCGTTGGTCGAGACCATGAGCCTCACGTTGCCGAGCAACGCCAGATTGCTCGTGGCGCCGATGCACTGGCTGATCGCGCGTCCCGCCCCGGCGACCGCCGGCAGCGTGACGGTCGTCCAGGTGTCCATGCGGTTCGTCGACCGATAGAAAACGGTGTTGTGCATCGTCCACAGATGCTGCGAATTCGAGTAGTCCATCCAGGTCGGCGTCTCCCACGGACCGTCGTCGGTGATGCCGATGTTCCGCGAGATCATGCCGCCGCCGCCCGTGGTGGAGCGACGGTGGTCGCCGTAGTACAACTCGGCGTAGACCGTATTGGTGTTGCCGCGGTCGATCTCACACTGGAAGCCGTCGCCGCCCAAGATGCTCGCCCAGTCGGTGCTGTTGTTGTAGATCCAGGTCCCGTTGTCCTGCGTGCCGGCGAGCGCGCGGGTCGCCACGGTCTCGGACTGTCCCATCGCGTAGAACTGCATGGTGACGAGGCCGTCGTTGCGGTCGACGAAGGTGGTCCCGCCGTTGCTGCTTCGGTAGACGCCGCCGTCCGATCCGATCCAGAAGACGTTCGGGTCGTTCGGATCCCACTCGGTCGCGTGATGGTCGACGTGCACGTTGCCCGCGATCTGCGCGAACGAAGTGGCGCCGTTGGTGGAGCGGTAGAATTCGACGCCGCCGGAGAACACCGTGTTCGCGTTGGTCGGCGAGACGTCGATGGAGAGGTTGTACCAACCCTGCGTGAGGTAGTGGTTGCCGCTGAAGACCTGGGCGAAGTTGAGCCCGCCGTCGGTCGACTTGTACAGCTCCTGGCTGCCCGCGTTCGACCAGGTCGCCCAGTAGACGATGTTCGGATCGGCGTCGGTCAGGGCGAAGCGGTGATTCTGCAGCGCCGCCGGTCCTCCGGTCGCCTTCGTCCAGGTCACTCCGTCGTCGGTCGAGTAGTTGAATCCGGCCTCGGCCCAGGAGCGAGAGCAGGCGAACATGATGCTGCTCGAACCGCGCTTCATCTCGATGTCGTTCCAATGTCCCGCCGTCATCACTTCGGTGAAGGTGACGCCGCCGTCGGTGGAGCGCCAGAGGCCGCCGAGCGCGGCGACCATGAGCGTGCCGGTCGTCGGATTGTGGCAGACCTCGAAAACGTCGATGTTGTTGCCGTTGCCGTTGATCGCGTAGCTGAACCCGGTCGGTGTCCAGTTCACTCCGCCGTCGGTCGACTCGAGCACTCCGACGCCGTGCACCGCGTCGATATTGCCCCAGCCTTCGCCGGTGCCGATCCAGAGATGGTCGGTGTCGTTCGCGTCGATCTCGATCGCGCTGACCGACATGCTGGGGAGTGCGTCGCCCATCGGCGTCCAGGTCAGGCCCGCGTCGGTCGTCTTCCAGATGCCGCCCGAGGCGAATCCGGCATAGACTACGCTCGAGTTGCTGGGATCGACTTCGATCGCGAGGCAACGCCCGGCCACGTTCGCCGGACCGATGTTGAACCAGGTCTCGCCGGCGCGGCCGTGCTCGGCTTCCATCTGTTTGAGGTCGGCGAATGCGGTCGGTCGGGCGCCGAGTGGGAGGTTGCCGTCCTCGCCCAACCGCTTCTGGACGAAGTCGGCGTAACGATTGAACTGCATGAAGCCGCTGCCGCGACGGGTCTCCCGATCGCGGTGGTTGAATCCGACGAAGTGTTCGTTCCACGACTCGATCCACTCACGGGTGGTGACTCCGGCCGTCCCTGCCTCGAGCGGCGCCGCCGATGCGCGGTCGGACGCCGTGAGCGCGAGGCCCGCCAGCAGTGCGGCCAACGCCGTTTGACGCTTCATCATCAGTTGTCTCCTCGTGGGTCGATACAGAGGTCGGTGATACGCGTCACGCTGGCGCGCGCGTCGAAACCGGGGGGGACGACAGATCGGAACCCCTCGAGTTTAAGCCGTTGCTGCGTCCACGGTAACCCACAATCTCCGCTATCTGGGACGGCGCAGGCCCAAATGGCCCCGTTTCAACCCCGTCCGATGAGCGCGCCGGTCGACTCGCCGCGGTGGATCCGGTCGATCGCCTCGGCCAGGAGCGGCGCCACCGAGCAGACACGGATCTTCGGATGGCTCCGCTCCGGCGTGAGCGCGATCGTGTCGGTGATCCAGAGCGCCTTGATCTCGGGCCGCTCGAGCCGCTTCAGCGCGCTGGGCGTGAGCACCCCGTGCGTGATCGCCAGGTGGATCTCCGGCAGCGCGCCGCCGCGCAGCAGCGCGTCGAGCTGATCGAGCACGCTCCCGCCCGCGATGATGTCGTCGATCAAGATCGGGATCCGTCCTCGGATCTCGCCAACGACGTGACTGGTCTCCGTCTTGTCGAAGCTGATCCGCCGTTTGTGCATGAGCACCAGCGGCAGTTGCAGCAGCTCGGCATAGCGGCCGGCCATCTTCACGCGACCCTCGTCCGGCGCGACGATCACCGCGTTGCGGAAGCGACGTCCCTTGAACTGCGCCGCCAACGCGTTGACCGCGCTGAGCGGATCGACCGGGATGTCGAAGAACCCTTGGATCGCCGGCGAGTGGATGTCGAGATAGACGACCCGCGACGCGCCGAGCGACTCCAGCATCGTCGCGACGACCTTCGCGCTGATCGCCTCACGTCCGCGCGCCATCCGCTCCTGCCGCGCGTAGGGGAAATAAGGTGTGACAACCGTGATGCTATGCGCCGACGCCCGCCGGAACGCATCGATATAGAGGAGCATCTCGACCACATGCTCGTTGACCGGCGCGCTGCACGACTGCAGGAAGAAGATGTCGTCTCCTCGGACGTGGTCTTCGAGCACGACGTGGGTTTCCGAATCGGGGAGGCGCGTGGTGACGCCGCGTCCCAACGCGACTCCGAGCGCTTTCGCGACCGCTTCGGCCAGCGGCCGGTTGGCCGATCCCCCGAAGAGACGGAGCGGGTGGGGATTCTTGGCGGCGGACTTGCGGGTGCGTGGTTCGGAAGTGCGTGGTTCGCGCATGGCGCGGCATCCTAACAGGAGAGGCGGCCGCCGCGGCATCTCGCCGGGCGCCACGGACGCTCGTTGACTTGGCCCGGTCAGCCGCAGAACATGGGCGCGCCTGGTTCGACCCCCCTCGGCAACGCTCCCACGTACCGGGAGGGAGTCGAACTCGAGATCCATCACTCGAAGAAAGGAGCGTATGCGTACAGCACTCTTGGTGCTGCTGGTGATTTCGGCGCTCGTGGACATCGCGCTGGGGGCGTGGGCCAGCGCGTCCTGGGGATCATTCGCGGACTTCTGGTTCAAGGGCGAGTTCGCCATGAGCGGAGAGACCGCTCACCAAGTTGGTCCCCGACTCATCGGCTGGGTCTTGGCCTGGCTCCTCTTGTTCGTCGCGGGGCTCCAACTCCTCGCGTTCCGTTGGGCTCGCAGCGAGAAGATCGAAGGCAACGTCGTCGCCATGGCGTTCGGCGGGTACCTCGTCCTCTCCTCGATCGCGACGTTCGTCGCCTTCCAACGGTGGGAATTCCTCTTGGTCGACGGCCTGCGCGGCGCGGCGTTACTCGCATTCGGCTACTTGGCCATGAACGAGCCGTCGACCGTCCGCACGCTCCGTTTGCCCACGAAGAGCGCCGAGCGCTCGCGAGATCGCGCTCCGGTGCGCGGGTCGGACGAACGCCGAGGCAGAGGAGACCGTGAACGGGGCGGCGATCGGGGCGGCGATCGCGGCCGGGACCGGAAGCGGGGCGGCGAACGCCGCGAACGCGGTGGTCCGCGGCGTGATGCTCGGGGACAGGAAGGCTCGGGAGCTCAGGGGGCCTCGGTTGAATCCGGCGCGATCGGCGCTTCCGGCGCTCCGCCGAATGCCGGTCGACCGGCGCGGAGCATGCAGCGGAACGAGCGGAACGAGCGCGGTGATCGTAGCGTTCGCAGCGATCGCAGCGATCGCAGCGATCGTGGCGAACCCGGTGATCGCGGTGACCGTGGTGACCGTGGTGACCGTGGTGACCGTGCGGAACTCCCCGGCGCGACGGGCGAGGTGAAGCCTCGCTCGTTGGCTGTCGTCGTGAAGGGCGACTTCAAGGGACGGCCGACATCGGAAGGCGAGCCCGCAGAGACCTCGCTCGATTCGGATCGCGAGACCGAGGACCGCACGCGAGGTCGTCGCGGTGGTCGCGGTGGTCGCGGCGGTCGTGGTGGGCGTGGTGGGCGTGGCGGTCGCGGCGAGAGTGGGGAATCGAAGGGTGCACTCGGCGCCTCGACTTCGCTGGATCCCGACGACGCGCCGCTCGCGGACGAAGGCGACGACTCTCCGTCCTCCCGTCGCCGAGGCGGCCGCGGTCGTCGCGGCGGTCGTGGACCAGACGGTGGTTCGCGGTCGGGCTCGGGAGCGGGGTCGGGTGACGACTCTGATTCCGGTCAGGCATCCGGCCCAGCGTTCGCCGAGTCGAGTGAGCAGTTGTTCGATACCGGCGCCCCCGTGCGTCGGCTGGTCGAGCCCGCGGCCTTCACGAGCGAAGGTTCGTTCACGACGGCCGCGCAGCGTTCTTCGGAGCGTTCTTCGGAGCGTTCTTCGGAGCGTGCATCCGAGCGTCCATCCGAGCGCGGGAACGAAACCGCGTCGCCCCGTTCGAGTGAGCCTCCGAGTCGATCCGGCGACGACTTCGGTCGTGTCCGACGTCCCATCGTCAACCGCCCGCGTCCCGTCGCGAGCGGGTTTGCGAGCGCAGGTCCGTTGTCGGATAGCGGGACGGCGAAAGCGCCCGAACGTCTCTCCGCCAACTCCGAGGACGCGCGAGGAGGGGGCGTCGGCGATACGTCCGCCCGCGCTTCCGAGGACTGAGTTCGGCTTCGGCTCGCAAACAGCAACTGCACACCAGCAGCACGAGGACCGGGGAAGGCGACTTCCTCGGTCTCTCTGTCTCTGTTCCGGCCCCAGCTTCGCGGCCGCCAGCGTTCCCGCGCTTCCGCCCGCCGCTCCACGCGCCTCCCCAGATCCTTGTGAAAAATGGTGCAACTGTTGCCGGCAACAGTTGCACCATTTTTCACAAGGGCGACGGTTCGCGAACCGGCTCGTGAATTCGGGCGCAACTCGCACGGGGCGAGTTGCGCTCACTTTCACAAACTACATCCGCTGCGGCGCGTCGACGGTCAGCAGCGCCAGACCGTTGCGCAAGGTCTGCGCGACGACGAGCCCGAGTTGCAGCCGCGCGCGCAGGAGCGCCGGATCGGAGGCTCGCAGCACTTCATGCTCGTGGTACATTCGCGCGTACGCCTTGGTCAGGTCCAAGAGGAAATTCGCCACGGGAGAGGGCGACAACGTCCGCGCCGCCGTCGCGACCACGCCGGGGAAATCCGCCACCTTGCGGATGACCTCACGTTCGAGCGGCTCGCGCAGAAGCGCCGCGTCCACCAACTCGGTGCGGAAGAATCGCTGGCCGCTCGCACCGCCGCCGCTCGCACCGCCGAGCGGCGTGAGCTCTTCCTCCCGCACCTTCTCCGTCGCCAGCCCCTTGCGCAGAATCCCATGGATCCGCGCGTGGCTGTATTGCACGGCCGGGCCGGTGTCGCCTTGGAACGCGATCGTCTCGCGCGGATCGAATTGGATGTTCTTCTCCGCGCTCACCTGCAGGAGGAACAGCTTCAGCGCGCCTTGACCGATCTGTTCGGCGATGACGGCGACATCCGCCTCCGACTCCGCGAAGCCTCCTTCGACGATCTTGGCGCGAGCTTCGGCCGTCATCTCGTCGAGCAACTCGTCGGCGTCGACCGCCGTTCCCTCGCGCGACTTGAGCTTGCCCATCCCGCGCGGCAACGTGACCAAGCCGTACGACGCATGGTGCAGCCGCGGCCGCTCACCCCGCTCATCCCGCTGGGCCCACGGATATCCCAACAGCTCGAGCGCCGCGAAGAGATTCTGGAAGTGGACATCCTGTTCACTGCCGACGACGTAGATCGACCGATCCATTCGATAGTCTTCGAACTTCTCGGCGGCGGTGGCGAGATCCTGGGTCAGGTACCCGGTCGTACCGTTGGACCGCAGCACGACACGATCCTGCAGTCCCAATGTCGACAGCCGCGCCCAGACCGAACCGTCCTCCAGCCGATAGAAGACGCCGAGCTCGATCCCGCGCTGCACCTCGGCCTTCGCGCGCTGCCAGACCTCGCTCTCGAAGTACCACTTGTCGAATCGACAGCCGAGCCGCGCGTAGGTCACGCGGAATCCGGCGTAGACCCAATCGTTCATGCGACGCCACAACGAGAGCGTCGCTTCGTCGCCGGCCTCCCATCGCAACAGGTAATCGCGCGCGTCGGCCAGCAACTTCGACTGCTTCTCGAAGTCGTGCTCGAACGCTTCCGCCTCGGCCTCGCGCCGTTTCACCTCTTCGGGATCGCTCAGCGCCCGCAGCGTCTCCCTGGAAGCGCGCGTCGGGTCGTAGTCGCGTTCGAGCGCAAACGCCGTCCGCTCCGCCTTCAGGTGTTGATCGAAGAGGACGTAGTACCGCCCGACCAGATGATCGCCCTTCTCACCGGTCGACTCGGGCGTCTCGCCCGTGCCCCAACGGTCGTAGGCGAGCATCGACTTACAGATGTGGATCCCGCGGTCGTTCACGAGATTGACGCGGATCACCTCGGCGCCGCCCGCCTCTAGCAGATTGGTGATCGCCATCCCGAGCACGTTGTTTCGCAGATGTCCGAGATGCAGCGGCTTGTTCGTGTTGGGACCGGAGTACTCGACCATGACTAGTTCGCGGACGTCCTCGTCCGCGAGCCTCCGCCATCCATACCGATCCCCATGCCCCGTAACTTCACCCAACGTTGTCCGCGCGAGCCCCTCCGCCTCCAACGTCAAATTCACATACGGCCCAGCCACTCCGACTGAAACGACCGGAATCTCCAGCGAACCAAGCGTCCCGCCCTCGCGCCCTAACTCCGCCGAGATCGCCGCCGCCCAGTGCTGCGCGTAGACCGGAGGCGGCGCCCCGCGCTCCTTGGCGAGTTGGAACACCCCCAGCGCGAGGTCTCCCTGCTCCGGCTTCGGCGGCTTCGCGAACGCAAGCCGCGCGCCCGACCCGCC
>CAZVYN010000035.1:0-38662 GCA_964631125.1 uncultured bacterium
CGACGGCAGCGTCGATCTCGTCGAAGACCCATGTCCCGCGCCGCCTGCCGTCGTCCGAAGATGCGTGGCTGCTGGAGACATGCAGAGCCAAGAGGATGCGCGAGAGTTCGCCGCCCGAAGCGACTCGATGCGGCGGCCCCCAAGCCTGGGAAGAGTGGCTGCGGAAACGGAGCCCGATCCGATCGAGGCCGCCGTCGCCCGGCACGATCCCCCGCCCGTCGATCTCGATCCCGTGCGGACCTTCGGTGCGATCGAACTGGAAGGCCAGCCCTGCGCCCGGCATGCCGAGCTCGGCCAGCTCGCGCGCCGCCGCGCTGGAGAGCTGAGCGGCGGCCGCGCGACGCGCGATCGAGAGAGCCTCACCGCGCTCCGCGCACTCCGCGGCGAACATCGCCACTTCCGTCTCGAGCTCGACCAACACGGCCGCGTCTGTTTGCGCCGCCGTGAGCCGCGCGTCGATCGAGGCGCGCGCCGCGAGGACCGCCTCATCGTTTCCGCCGTGTTTTCGGCGCAAGCGATCCAGCGCCGCCAGCCGCTCTTCCAGTCGGGCCAACTCCTCTTGCGCCTCATCGCCCGCGCGCGGGAGGTCCCGCTCCAACTCGCGCAAACGCGACGTCGCGTCGACCAGCCGCTCGTACCACGCCGCGCGGGATCCCTCGGCCAGTGAGCGCAAGCGATAGACCAGCGTCTCCAACTGATCGAGCACGGAACCGTCGGCGTCGACCAATCGCTCTCGGGCCAGAGCGAGTTCACGCTGGAGCGCGGAGTCCTGGCGGGTCGTCTTCAATTGGAGCGCCAACGTCTCGTACTCATCGGGTTGCGGATCGACCTCGTCGAACTCGCGCGCTTGGAACCGCAACCATTCCTCGTCGCGCGCGAACGCCGCGCGCCGGTCGCGGAGCAGCACCGCTTGCTCGTGACTTCGCCGCCAACGATGGCGCGCCTCACGGTAGCGGAAGGCGAGCGGCTCTTCGCCCGCGACGCGATCGAGGAGCGCCTCCAACGACACCCCCTCTTCCAGCGCGCGCGTCTCTCCTTGCGTCACGATCCAGAGGATCGGCTCGAGCGCCTGCCGCAGTGCGGCGACCAACGACGTCTTGCCGGCCAGCACGGCGCGCCCGCGGCCATCGGCCTGCACGGTGCGCACGACGAGGAGCGCGCCGTCTTCGTCGAGGGGCGGTGCGCTCTCCGCGTCCCACGTCGGCGCCTCGCCCGGCAGGAAGGAGAACAGTCCTTCGACCGCGAGCCGTTCGGCGCCGGCGCGCACGGTTTCGCTGGCGGCGCGGCCGCCGGCCAGAAGTTGGAGAGCGTCGAGCAGGATCGACTTGCCCGCTCCGGTCTCCCCGGTCAATACGTTCAGGCCAGGCGCGAATTCGAGCGCCGCCGACTCGACGATGACGAAGTCTTCGAGCGCGAGCCGAAGCAGCATCGTGAGCCCCTACTCGCCTCCCCAGCGGAGTTTGGCGCGGAGTCGTTCGTAGAAAGAGCGGCCCTCGCCGGCCACGAAGGTGACGGGGCGCGGCGCACGCGAGATGCGCACCCGCAGTTCGGAGCGCAACTCTAGCACCGTCTGTCCGTCGGCCACCAACTGAGCGGTCTTGTCGTGGTCGCGGATCCGGACTTCCAGGACATGCCGCGCCGGAAAGAGCAGCGGCCTGAAAGTGAGCGAGTGCGGACAGATCGGCGTCGCGATCAACGCATCGAGCGTCGGCTCGACGATCGGCCCCCCGGCCGAGAGAGAGTACGCAGTCGAGCCAGACGGGGTGGCCACGATGATGCCGTCGCCGCGGAAACGGCCGAGCGGCGCGTCGGCGAGCAACGTCTCGACGTGGATGGCCCGTCCGCGTGACTCGCGCAAGACGACGTCGTTGAGCGCCCAGATGGTCGACTCCGCGCGGCCGTGCGAATCCAGGATCGTCGCCTCCAACATGAGACGCGCTTCGGTGCGGTGTTCGCCGTCGAGCACCTTCCCCACGGCGGGGAGCATCTCCGCGATCGAGGTGTCGGCCAGGAAACCGAGCGTGCCGAAATTGATGCCGAGGATCGGGACGCGCCGCGGATAGACCATGCGCGCCGCCCAGAGGATCGTGCCGTCGCCTCCCAGGACGACGACCAATTCGGCGCGGTCGAGGGCGCGTCGGGCCGGTTCGACCGAAGCTCCGCGTCCGGCCGTCGCGCCCAATTCCGCCGGGATGACGACGTCGATGTCGCGTTTCGCCAACCAGGTGGTCAGCTTGTCGAGAGAATGTCGCACGCCCGCCTTGGCGAGGTTGGGCACGACCACGACGCGTCGATTCATGCCGGACTTCCGGGAGTCGCGAGCGCCGACTCGGACCACTCCTGCGGCAGACGTCCGACCACCGCGTCGATCAGGTCGAGGAACACCGCGCGGAGCCGCCCTCCGATCGAAGATGCCGGCGGGGCGGCGCCGCGCGAGGCGAGCACCTGTCGCCTCAAGCGGACGCGCGTTCGGTCGGGTCCCAGGACGGAGAGATAGGTGGCCTTCCCATTCTGACGATCGCCGCCGCGGCGACGCCCCAGCGCGCTGTAGGAGCCGACTTCGTTCAAGATGTCGTCGACGATCTGGAACAGCAGTCCGAACTCGCCTCCGAAGTTCGCAAGCGACTCGACACGATCGCGGGGAGCGCCCGCGGCGAGGGCGCCCGAGACGAGGGACGCGCGCAACAACGCTCCGGTCTTTCGCGCGTGCATCTGCGCTAGTTTCGTTTCCGAGATACGGCGGCCCTCGGACTCCAGATCTTCCACCTGCCCGCCGATCACCCCGCGAGTTCCGACGGCGTGTGAGATCTCACGCAAAACCGCCAGGCGACGATCGACCGCCAGCGGCAGCCCGGCCAACGCTTCGAAAGCGAGCACTTGGAGCGCATCTCCCGCCAGTACGGCGATCGCTTCGCCGAACTTCCGATGGGAAGAGAGTCGTCCCCGCCGGAAATCATCGTCATCCATGCAGGGCAGATCGTCGTGGATGAGCGAGAAAGTATGGATCAGTTCGATGGCGCCGCCGAGTCGATGCGCCAGCCCGCCGCGCATGTTCCGCCCACCGGCGCTCCGCCCACCGGCACTGTAGAAGCCGAGCACCGCCAACGCCGGTCGGATCCGCTTGCCTCCCGGGAAGACGCTGTAGCGCATCGCCCGGTGCAGCCGACGCGGCGACTCGGTCGAAGCTGGAAGCATCTCCTCGAGCGCACGCTCGATCGCGGGCGACTCGGTCTGCAGGAACGCGCTCCACGCCCCCGCGGGGAGCTCACGGCGCGGCATCGCTCCCCTCCTGGCCCCGCCATGGCGCTTCGCCGAATCCGCCATCCGCCTGCTTCAGCAGCTCCTTCACCTTCAGCTCGGCCGCCGCCAATTGTCGGGAACAGAGGCCGAGCAGTCGTTGTCCTTCCTCGAATTGCGCCAACGTCTGCTCCAACGGGAGATCCCCCGACTCCAGGGCCCGGACGACTGCCTCGAGACGGGAGAGCGCCTCCTCGAATCCCGGTTCGGGCGCGGAGCCCGCCGGCGCGGCCAAGGTGGATGAAGGCGGACGCAGACTCATGACGATTCTCCTTCTGCTCTCGAATCGGTCGCGATGCGCTCCTCGACCTGACAGATCAATCGCCCACGCGCGAGCCGCACATCGACGCGCGCTCCCGGCTGAACTTGCCTCGGATCACGGACGATCGCGCCGGTGTCTGCGTCCGACACGATCCCATAGCCGCGTTCGAGCACCGCGTCGGGTGAGAGTGCGGAGAGCTGCGCGCGCGAGAGTTCGAGTCGCGCGCGGACACGGCGCAGCGTCTCTTCGCCGCCGCGGGCCCACGCGAGCCGGGCCGCGCGGAGTCTCGCTGATGCTTCGGCGCAGCGCACGCCAGGCGACCGCCGGTCGAGTCCGGTCTGGAGCGCGGCCAGGCGCCGGCGCGCCAGATCGATCCGCCCGCTCAGTGCGCTGCGAAGACGTTCCGCCACTCGGTCGAGATCCTGCGACCGCTGATGGAGGATCTCCTCGGGACGCCGCAAACCGCGAGCTTGGCGAAGACGCGCGACCCGCAGCGCGGCGCGGGAGACGATCCCTTCGGTCGTCAGCCGGAGGGCGCGCGCATCCCTTCGCAGACGAGCGCGCATCTCCTCCTGATCCGGGACGAGTAGCTCCGCGGCATTCGACGGAGTTGCGGCGCGAACATCCGCCACGAAGTCGGCGATCGTGAAGTCGACCTCGTGACCGACGGCGGAGACGACCGGTGCGTTGGCGGCGGCGATGGCGCGGGCCACCACTTCTTCGTTGAAGGCCCAGAGGTCCTCCAACGAGCCGCCGCCTCTCGCCACGACCAACACATCGCATCGCCCGAACCGGTCGAGATCGGCGAGGGCCTGCGCGATCTCCGCCGCGGCGCCCGCGCCTTGCACCGCCGCTGGACGCAGGATCACTGCGGCGAGCGGCCAACGATTGCCGATGATGCGCAAGAAATCTCGCACGGCGGCGCCGCTGGCCGAGGTGACGATGCCGATCCGACCCGGCAGGGGCGGAAGCGACCGCTTTCGCGCGGGGTCGAACAGTCCTTCCGCCTCGAGCTTGCGCTTCAACGCCAGGAATCGCGCCTGCAGCTCGCCTTCGCCGTCCTTCTGGAGCTGCTCGACCTTGAGCTGATAGCTGCCGCGCGGTTCGTAGACGGTGATCCCGCCGAGCGCGCGAACCCGCACGCCGTCGCGCGGCTCCCACTGCAGCCTGCGCACGTTCGGCGCCCAGAGCACGCAGTTGAGCAACGCGCGCTCGTCTTTCAACGCGAAATAGGCATGGCCGCTCGGTCGCTGCACCTTCCAGCCGGTGATCTCGCCCTGCACCCAGACGCGCTCCATCTCGATCTCCAGCAGATCGCGGATCTTTCGCGTGAGGTCGCCGACGCTCCAGACCGCCTCGTTCATGCCGAGATCATCTCCGCGTCGTCCCAGACCTGTGTCGTCGCCTCCCCGCGAGCCGCGCGGTGCGCCGCGAACGTATTCGCCAACAGCATGACGACGGTGAGCGGCCCGACCCCACCAGGCACCGGACTCAACCACGAAGCCTTCGGCTCGACCGACGGCGCATGCACATCTCCGAGGAGCCGGGTCTTGCCCGGCCGCGTCGGATCGTCGGCCCGGTGCATACCGACATCAACGACGACCACGCCGTCGGAGAGCTGTTCCCCCCGGAGCGCCTCGACCCGCCCCATCGCCGCGATCACGATCTCCGCCTCACGCAAGATCGAATCGAGGCCGCGACTCCGGCTGTGGGCGACCGTGACCGTCGCGTCGGCCCAACTCGCTTTCATGCTCAGCAACAACGAGAGCGGCCTTCCCACGATGGAGGAGCGCCCGAGGATGACCACGCGACGTCCCGAGATCGGGATCGAGTGACGCCTGAGCAGCGCGAGGACGCCGAGCGGCGTGCAGGCGACGATGCGGGGTCGACCGAGCGCCAGACTCCCCTGATTGAATGGGTGGAGTCCGTCGACGTCCTTCTCGGGATCGACCGCGTCGGCCACCGCCTCCGCGCGGATGCCCTTCGGGAGCGGAAGCTGCACGAGGATGCCCGAGACGCGCCGATCACGATTCGCCTCATCGATGCGGCGGAGCAACTCCGACTCGCTCGTCGAGTCGGGCAGCACGACGACATCGGATTGGAGCCCGACCTCGAGACTCGCCTTCTCCTTGTTGCGAACGTAGACGACCGAGGCGGGATCATCGCCGACGCGAAAGAGCGTCAGGGAAGGCCTCTCCCCTCCCGCGTTCACCCAACTCTCGATGCGCCGCGCGAGGACGGCTCGGATTTCTGCCGCCAGTCCCTTTCCGTCCAGAACCTGCGCCACTCCTCGGATCCCTCCTCGAACTCAGTTCATTCCTCGGTGAGCAGGCGCGCGATCCGCGTGATGGAGCGAGCCCGGCCGTTCTCAGGATCGATGTCGATCAAGGCGCCGTGCAGGCGGACATCCCGCTCGGCCGGCTGGAAGCGCACCGGCATCTGCGCCAACATCCGTTGCAGCGCGAGCTCCTTGCGGGTGCCGATGATCGAATCGTGCGGACCGGTCATGCCGGCGTCGGTGAGATGCGCGGTTCCGCGCGGCAGGATCTTCTCGTCGGCGGTCTGCACGTGCGTGTGTGTGCCGACCACGGCGCTGACTCGGCCGTCGAGGTACCAGCCGAGGCCGATCTTCTCGGAGGTCGCCTCGGCGTGGAAGTCGACGAAGACGATCGAGGCGCGGTCGCCGATCTCTTCGAGCGCCGCATCGACGCCGCGGAACGGACAATCGAGCGGCTGCATGAAGATCCGCCCCATGACGGAGATGACCGCGATCTTGGTTTCGCCCGCCAGGTAGACGCCAACGCCGCGGCCCGGAGTGCCCGGCGGATAGTTGATCGGGCGCAGCACGCGCGGTTCGCGATCGATGACCGGAATCCCTTCCGCCTTGTCGAAGCCGTGATTCCCGCCCGTGATCACGTCGACCCCGGCCCCGAGGATCTCCTCGACCGAGGCGGGATTGAGCCCGGCGCCGGAGACGGCGTTCTCGCCGTTGGCGATGACGAAGTCGAGTTCGAGTTCTCGTCTGAGCGCCGGCACGAGTCTCGTGATCGCGCGACGACCCGGACTGCCGAAGATGTCGCCGATGAAGAGCAGCCGCATGTAGGTCCTTCCGATCGGCGGATCAACGACTCCGGGCGCACGGTCGCCAAACCGTGGAGAAACGACAAGGGCGAGGCCTGGAAAGAGCCGCCACTCGAATCTGCGGTGTGAGAAGGGCTCTCGAACCTGGCGTCGCCAGGTGGGCGCCTGGCTTCCTCCGTCGTCCTCCCCCTTGCGGAGGCTCAACTAGGGAGGGAGCGTCGGTTCCCTCGTTCAGACTGTTGGCTCGAGAAGCCTGTCCTCATCACCCACAGGGTCGCGGCTCGTCCCAACCCTCGCCCGCGGAGGCCGACCTAAGCCGGCCGTCGGGGATTCTCGGCCCCTCAGTGGGGCGCCTGCAACACCTCTTCCAACCGGGCGCGCATCCGCGTCACTTCGCGACGTGTGCGTCTCGTCACCCCTTCGCCGCGTTCACGCGTCTGTTCGATTTCCTCGGCCAGATTCAAACAGGTCAGCACCGCGAGTCGCTTCAGATCCACCCCTGCGCCCGGCTTCGCCGCTAGCTCGCGGAAACGCGCGTCGACCATGGCGGCCAACGCGGTGATCCGTTCTCGCGACGCACCCCGGATCGAGTACTCGTCGCCGAGGATGCGGACGGTAGTGACGTGTTCGTCTGCGGCCATCGTGGGACGACTCCCGCCTCCTGCCCGACCTGTCAGTGACCGACGCCGAGCGAGTCGACCCGCTCGACCAAACGAGAGAGCCTCCGCACGGTTTCCGCCCTCTCCTCTTCCAGCCTGCGAATCTGGGCGCCTCGGTCCCCTTCGCGCTCCCGCAGGGTAGCCAAGGTTCGCTCCAACTCTTCGCCGTGACGGCGCGACTCCTCCACCTCGGTCATGAGTCGTGCATTCTCGGAGAGGAGCACCTCGATGCGACGCGCCGCTTCCTGGATCCGCTCTTCGAGCAGTTCCAGCTCGTAGAACAGATCGACTTCCATGTCGGTCGAGCGCGACGCCTCCGTCGCAGCTGTAGGCTCCATCAATTCTCCATCTCCGCGCCCGCTGGTCGGTCTCGACCGCCGACGAGGAGTGTTCTAACGCCCAGCGATCAAGACTTACCGACGGTGGAACCGGGGGCGGAACCGGGGGCGGAATCGGCGTGCTTGCGGGCCAACTCGACGACCTGCGCGAAGGCGACGACATCTCGGACCGCGAGATCGGCCAGCGCCTTCCGATTGACATCCACCTGCGCCAGTTTCAGGCCGAGGATGAATCGATTGTAGCTCATGCCGTTGATACGCGCGGCTGCGTTGATCCGCTGGATCCAGAGTCGGCGCATGAGCCGCTTGCGCACCTTGCGGTCGCGGTAGGCGAATTGCAGCCCGCGCATGATGTTCTCACGCGCAACCCGGTAGAGCTTACGCCGCCCCTGGAACGCGCCCTTCGACGCCTTGAGGATCGCTTTCTTGCGGGCGTGCCCGGGCACGACTCCTTTTGCTCTTGGCATGATCGGACTCCTGGAAGGCGACCCCGAGACTAGGTCTCGGAACCGCGAGTTGTCGTGCGCGACGGAGGATGGACACAATCGCCCGATCCCGGAGCCGGCACGCGAAGAATTTTCTGACCGACCGGCCTACGCCAGGGCCAAGACTCGCTTGATCCGCTTCACGTCGCAGGCGGCAACGAGCCCGGATTCACGCAGGCGGCGCTTGCGCTTGGGCGCCTTGTCGTAGTTGAGGTGCCGCTTGCCGCAATGCCGACGCTTCAGCTTTCCGGTGCCAGTCAACTTGAACCGCTTCGCCGCGGCTCGATTGGTCTTCATCTTGGGCACGATCGTTCTCCTCGATTGCTCTGACTCGATTTCGACGGGCTCACTTCACGGGCTCACTTCACAGGGCCACTTCACCGGATCACTGCTGGCGCGGACTCGAGAACTCACTCGGGCAACTCATCCTCCAGCTCGGGGAGAAGCGCTGTCTTTTTCTTCGGGGTCGGTCCCGTCGGCTTCTTCGACAGCTCGGCGGTCGCGCCGTCCGGTCCGACCTCGGCCAAGGGAGCGTCGTCGTCCTCCTCGCCCAGCTTGGGCGGCGCCTTCAGGCCCGGCTTCGGCGCGATCATCATGACGAGCGCTCGACCGTCCTGGGATGGGCGCTGCTCGACGTTGGCGACATCCTCGAGTGCGCGGATCACGTCCTCCAAGAGGGCGTAACCCAACTCCGGATGCGAGAGCTCACGACCACGGAAGATCACGGTGACCTTCACCTTGTCGCGCTCCATCAGGAAGTTCCGCGCGTGCTTCATCTTGAAGTCGAAGTCGTGCTCCTCGATCTTGGGTCGGAGCTTCACCTCTTTCACGACGGACTGATGCTGCTTCTTCCTCGCCTTCTGTTCGCGCTTGGCCGACTCATACTTGTACTTGCCGAAGTCCATGACCCGGCAGACCGGAGGACGGGCCTGGCCAGCGACTTCGACGAGATCGAGATCGAGTTCACGCGCAGTCCTCAGGGCTTCGGAGATCGCCATGACGCCGAGCTGATCACCATCCGCGCCGATTACACGCACCATCGGCACGCGGATTCGGTCGTTGACCCGGACTTCGGTTCTTCCCGAGATAGCGTCTTCCTCCCAGTTCTGGTGTTCTGCCCGCCCCGAAAATTCATGGCCACCCATGGACGGGCGCCAAAAAAATAGAGCGGCCGTTCGAGCCGCTCCTCCAACCATGCGCACGCGACCGCAAGCCCCTCAGCGAGCGATCCCCTGGCCGGAGCCCGAGAACAGCCGCGATCGGCGTATTCGGTCGTCGGTGCGTATCGTCGACCTGAGTTGCCTGGCTTCGATCGCTTGCGGGATCGGGCCGGCGTCAGGTGAGAAGCGAGCTTCTACTTGCTGCACCCCGCGGCGGCGGCCCGGTGAGGGGTCGGAGCCACGGCTCTATGTCATTCTTCGCTGTCTTCCCAGTTCCGCTGTCTTCCCAGTTTTTATCGTCACACGAACCGGCAGCGTAGATGGTGGGCGATACTGGAATCGAACCAGTGACCTCTTGCATGTCAAGCAAGCACTCTAACCAGCTGAGCTAATCGCCCTTCCAAACCCCACTGGGAGAGGCAGTCTAGGAACCGACCCCCGGAGTGTCAACGCGCGATTCATTTTGCGTCGGCCCAGCGGCGATCCGTCGTCCGACCGCGGCGGCCACGGCGCGGAGTTGGGCCGCCAGTTGGTCGAACTGATCCGGATAGAGGCTCTGCTTCCCGTCACAGAGGGCGACGTCCGGCATCGGATGGACCTCGATGAGGAGTCCGTCCGCCCCCGCCGCGACCGCCGCGAGCGCCATCGGCCCAACCATCGAGCGGACGCCGGTCGCGTGGCTGGGATCGACCAGGATCGGCAGGTGCGTCAATTCCCGGGCGACCGGGACGGCCGACAAGTCGAGCGTGTTGCGAGTATAGCTGCCGTGCGTCCGGATCCCGCGCTCGCAGATGAGAACGCGATGGTTGCCGCCGGACATGACGTACTCGGCCGACATGAGCCACTCGTCCATCGTCGAGGCCAGTCCGCGCTTCAGCAGGACAGGTCGATCGACGCGACCCAGCGCTTGCAGCAGCGTGAAATTCTGCACGTTTCGCGCTCCGACCTGGAGGATGTCGACGTACCGCATGCAGTCGTCCAACTGCGAGACATCCATGATCTCGCTGACGACCGCCATCCCGAGTTCGTCCGCCGCCGCACGCAGGATCTTCAGTCCCGCCACCCCGAGTCCCTGGAAGCTGTAGGGCGAGGTGCGCGGCTTGAACGCTCCCCCGCGGAGCACGCGCGCGCCGGCCGCGTGCACACGTCGCGCGACCTGGAAGACCTGCTCCTCGCTCTCGACCGCGCACGGCCCCGCCATCAGGAGCACTTCCTCTCCGCCCAGCTCGAGCTCGCCGATGCGGATGCGGGTCTGAGTCGGACAGAGCGCGCGACTGGCCAGCTTGAACTCGTGCGGCAACGCCTCGACGGTCGCGACGCCCGGCAGATCGCGCAGCCGGTTCATGGCGACCGGCTCGCCGCCCGCGATCGCGCAGAGCACGCGGTCTCCCGCGGCGGGCACCCGGTGGACGCGCAGACCGAGCCCCATGAGCTGACGTTCCAGCTGCTGGACCTGCTGTGGATCGGCGTCGGGACGGAGCGTGATCTTCATCGCCGCGCCCCGGGCGGGCGGGCGGTCACCGCGACCAGCGCGTCTCGCGCGCGCCTTCCTCGATCCACCCCACCGAGAGCGGAGTCTCGCCCAGCTCGGTCAGCGCGGCCGAGATCCGGTCGGCGGCGTCGTTCGCGACGACGAGGAGATACCCCAATCCCATGTTGAAGACGCGATGCGCTTCCTCGTCGTCAACCGCCCCGAGGCGTTGCAGCTCGCGAAAGAGCGGCGGGACGGTCCAGGTGGAGCGATCGAAGACGGCGCGGCATCCCTCGGGCAGGATGCGCGGCACGTTCTCGGGGATGCCGCCTCCGGTCAGGTGGATCATGCCGTGGAGCGATGCGTCGCCGAGCAGCGGACGGATGAAAGGGAGATACATCCGATGCGGCGCGAGCAGGAGGTCGCCCCAGGTCTGCTGCGCCTCGGGCACCAGCTCGTGCAGGACGGCGGGTCGTTCTTCCAGCCCGATCGCGCGCCGCGCGAGTGAGTACCCGTTCGTGTGGAGACCGAAGGAGCGCAGAGCGAGAATCCGATCGCCGGCGACGATGCGCGCGCCGTCGACCAACCGATCGCGGGTCACCTCGCCGATGATCGTACCGACCACGTCCCAATCGCCCGGCGCATAAACTCCCGGCATCTCGGCGGTCTCGCCGCCCAGCAACGCACAGCCTGACTCTCGACACGCGCCGGCCATCCCGTCCACCAACTCGCCCACGGTGACCGCGGCGAGTCGGCCGGTTCCGATGTAGTCGAGGAAGAACAGCGGCGTTGCCCCATGCACCAAGATGTCGTTCACGCAATGCGAGACGATGTCGTAACCGGCCCCGCGGAATCGACCGAGCATCGAGGCGATCCGCATCTTCGTGCCGACGCCGTCCATCGAGGCGACGAGGAGCCGATCAGAATCGGGAGCCGGGTAGGCGAAGAACCCGGCGAACGCGCCCGCCCGCGGAAGAACTCGTTCGGTGTGCGTGCTCTCGACCATGGGCAAGAGGCGACGCAGCGCCGCTTGGGCTTCGACGAGATCAACCCCCGCCGCTCGGTATGCCGATCTCGACCCGCCGTCCCCCGCCGTCGCGCTCACCAAAGGTCCCCTCCACGCTCACCAACCCAGTCTTGGCCAACCCAGTCTCGTCCAACTCAATCAGGCCTCGCGGTCCCCCGCGTCCCAGGAATCGTCGACGTCGTACTCGATCGCATCCTCCTCGTGCAGTCTCGGCAAGATCCGGTTGGTCGCGTCCAGGACGGAGAGCGCGATCGCCTCCAGCGGATCGCCCGACTCGAAAACCGTGCCGATCAAGTGCGCCTCGCGCGACCCCTCGAGAAACGCGACGTGGCACATCAAGACGGCCCGACCGGTGAGGCGTCGACGCTCCACCCCGAGCAACTCCCAACTCACTGTCTCGGGGCCGGTCTCGGCGGCGAAGAGACGCTCGATCGCGCTGAGCGTCGCCCGGGCCACGAGTCGCAATTGGTGCCTTCGAATCGCGGCGCCGCGCGCCACCCCGATCAGGACGCGAGCCCCGAGCTCGAGTTCGACCTGCGCCTCCGCGATGCCGCCCTCGCGGTGCATGTTCACGCTACGAAATCGTAGCCGGATTCCTGGCGCCTCGTCGCTCGACTGGAACGGGTCCCGACGCGCGACGGTTCGCGTCGGCGCTTCTTCCCGAATCAGATCGGGCCGGCCCAGTAGGAGAACGGAGGTCGGCGAGAGGGAGATCCTGTGGCGGGTGAAGAGCGCGGTGACGACGTCGCGCACGATCGCCCGCGCGCGGCGGGAATCCGAGACCCCGATCTGGACGTCCCGCACGCTCTCCCCTTCGACTCGTAGTCGTGCGGCGCGGACACCGGGGATCCGCTGTAGGTCGCTCTCGATCGAATCGATCCGAGCGCGCTCCATAGCTGCCTCACTTCCCCTCGTCGGTACGCGGGCGGGGATCGAACTGCGTCATGCGCCAGAGCGCCTCGACGCGCGACTGGACTCGTGTCGGCTCCAGACCGGCGAATCCTCGGACCGAGAACTCCTCGACCACGAACGATGCTACGGCGGAACCGTGCGCGATGGCGCGCCTGAGTGTAGCCTCTTCGAGGGAACCGCCGTGTCGGGCCAACCAGCCGAGGAGCCCGCCGGCGAAGGCGTCCCCCGCGCCGGTCGGGTCCTTCACTTCTTCGACCGGAAAGGCCGGAATGGAGAACCAGCCGTCCTCGGTGCGCACGAGCGCGCCGTGATCCCCGCGCTTGATGACCACGACGCTCGGGCCCAACATCCGGATCCCCTCGGCGGCGCGTAACACACTGGAGCACCCGGTCAGCAGTCTCGCCTCGGAGTCGTTGAGCAAGAAGAGGTCGACGCGCGCCAACACCTCGAGCAACGTCTCACGGCGCGAGACGATCCAATAATTCATGGTGTCCAGCGCGACCAGCTTCGGTCGCTTCATCTGCCCGAGCACCTCGAGCTGCAGGAGCGGGTCGATGTTGGCGAGGAGGACACACGGCGTCTCTCGATAGTCTTCCGGCAGCACAGGGTGAAAGCCCTCGAAGACGTTCAACTCGGTGCGCAACGTCTCACGATCGTTCATGTCCTCGGAGTAGACGCCTTCCCACCGGAACGTCTTCCCTTCGACGGTCTGCAGTCCGCGCAGATCGAGCCCGCGCTCCCGGTAGGTCTCGAGATGCGCCTTCGGGAAGTCATCCCCCACCACCGCGACCATTCGGACCGGGCAGTAGTGCGCCGCCGCGAGGCCGAAGTATGAGGCGGAGCCGCCGAGGCCGTCGTGCATTTCGCCGGCCGGGGTGCGGACCGTGTCGAGCGCGATCGAGCCGACGACGAGAATGGGTAGCGTGGACCCGCTCACGGAGTCGGCGCGCCGCTCGGTTCGAGCCGATCGCGGAGTTCCTCGCGCGGGGCATCCGCCCAGAGACGCTCCAACAAATAGTAGTCGCGTGTCTCCGGCAGGAAGACGTGGGCGACCACGTGCACGTAGTCGACCAGGACCCACTTGCGCTGCGCCCGTCCCTCGACATGCCAGGGGCGCTCGCCTTCCGCGCGCAGGGTCTCTTCGATGTGTTCGGCGATGGCGCGCACCTGGACGTCGCTGCCGCCGGAACAGATGACGAAGAAATCACAGGCCGAAGAGAGGTTCCTCAGGTCGAGGAGCACGACGTCGACCCCCTTCTTCTCCAGCATGAGATCGGCGACGCGACGCGCCAACGCCTCGCTCTCTTGCCGGGGCGGATCCGGCTTTCGACGCGGGGCGCGCTTGGCGCCGCCGGATGCCGCCGCCTTCTTTCGGCCAGGTTCAACTGCTCGTGGAGTCACTCTACGGTTTTCTCGGCCTAATGATCACGTTGCACGGCGTAGGCGACGGCGCGCTCGACTGCATCGAGGAGGCGCGCCTCACCCGGTGTCGCTGAGGCGCGCAGCAGATCGAAGTCGACTTGGGAGAAGGCTTCTTCGGCCAGAGCGCTCGAGCGCGCGCGGCAATACTCGATGGCCCCGGTCGTGGTGAACAGTCCCAGCAGTTCGTCCCACTGCTCGGCGTCGAGGGTGCGGCGCTCGCCGAATTCACGCAGACGGGCGCGCCCCTGCGCGTTGGCCCGGGCATAGGCGTGGATGAACGGTAGAGTGATCTTCCCTTCGACCAGATCGGAGCGCGTGCCCTTGCCGAGCCGCCCTTGGTCGCCGATGTAATCGAAGAGATCATCGGTGATCTGATAGGCCCGACCGAGCAGTTCTCCGAACCGACGCCACCGCTCGACGCCGTCGTCCGGCAGACCCGCGACCAACGCGCCGATCTGCGTGGCCGCGGACATGAGCGACGCAGTCTTCTCGTCGATCAAGCGGAAGTAGTCATCCTCGTCGATGTCGAGATCGCCGCGCTGCTCGATCTGCAGCATCTCACCGATCGACATGCGATAGGTCGTGCGCGCGACGACATGCACGACCTTCGGCAGCCCGCGTTCGATCAGTTCGAGAAAGGCCTTCGTGTAGATGAAGTCGCCCAGGATGGTCGAGACGTACCCGTCATAGAGCGCATTGATCGTCGGCAGCCCGCGCCGGACGAGACTCTTGTCGATGGTGTCGTCATGGATGAGCGTGGCCGTGTGGATCAACTCGATGATGCTGGCGCCGAAGACCGCGTTGGCGTTCAGCGCGCCGTCGAGCGCCGGGCCGCCGCCGGTCCCCATCGGGGTCCCCATCGGGGTAAGGGTCGGCGTCGAACCCGACGACACCCTCGCCGACATCGCGCCGATGCGGGCGACGAGGAGGAGCAGCGTCGGCCGGAAGCGTTTGCCGCGCAGACCACCGAGGTGGGACGCGAGCCCCTGCACCAACCCGATCGGGCTCTCGAAGAAGCCCCGGATGATCTCATCGACACGCGCGAGGTCCGATTCGACCGGTTCTTGGAATGCGCGCAGAGGGAGATCCGCTTCGACCGACCTGAGGAACAACTCCAGGTTCGACTGCGACAAGCCTCTCCCCCTTCTCGACAACGGATCGGGTGGGCGAGCCGCGAGAGCGGCGCGACCCGCACGACGAACCCAGGACGCCGTACGCTAGCACCGCTCTCGAAGAGGTGTCAACGAACGGCCGGGTCGACCTCGCCATGGGCTTGCGCCAATGCGCTGGGAAGTTGCCGCGGATCGAACCGATCCAGCACTGCGCCGGTCGCGAGGCTCTCGTCGAGATCACGAATCTGTCGCGTCCATGCGTTGAATCGAGCCAGATCCGCGGGCGGGATCGGCTCCGCCGGGAGGTTCTTCACCTTCAGCGGATCGATGCGCTTGCCATCCTGGATCAACTCGTAGTGCAGGTGTGGTCCGGTGGCGAGCCCGGTCTGCCCGACGTATCCGATGACCTGTCCTTGCCGCACGCGCGCGCCGGAGTGGACGTCCTTCGCGAATTTCGAGAGGTGGCCGTAGATCGTCTCGGACTTGCCGGCATGACGCAGGGTGATGGCCTTGCCGTAGCCGCCCTTCCAACCCGCCGAGTGCACCGAGCCGTCGGCAACGGCGACGACCGGCGTACCGGCGGCGGCGGCATAGTCGACGCCATGATGGGGGCGCCACTTCTTCAGGATCGGATGGAAGCGACTGCCGAAGGTCGAACTGATGCGCCGATAGTTGAGAGGCGATTTGAGGAACGACTTCCGCAGCGCCTGTCCCTTCATGTCGTAGTGGGCGCCTTTGCGACTTCCATCGAGCTTGAACCAGACCGCCTCGGCGGCGGCCTCCTTGCCGACGTACTCACCGTAGAGGATCTCACCGAATCCGACGCGACGCCCGTTGGCATAGCGTTCCTCCACCAAGACCTCGAAGCGATCCCCGCGGTGGACGTCGGTGTAGAAGTCGACGTCATAGGCGAAGAGGTCGGCCAGCTTGAGCGACAACCGATAGTCGCCGCCCGCGCCGAGGAGCGCTTCGTCGAAGGTGGAGTGCACCTCGCCGCCGAGCTTGCGCAGCCGGATCTCTCGATCGATATCTTCCGGGTAGGCGAGCATCGAATCGTCGCGCGACTCGAAGACGTAGATTTCGTCGTACGAGACTTCCATGCGGAGCTTCTGGAATCGCCCGTACTCATCGCGAGTGACGGTGACCACCTGTCCGGGCTGGAGATTGCGAGGGGAGAAGTACTGGATGCGACGGTTCGCCTCCAGGATCCTACCAATCTCCTGGACGGAGACGCGGTTGCGCATCAGCACGGCGGAGAAGGTATCGCCGCGGCGGACGGTGTCGGAGGCCGCGACGTACACTGGTTCGGTTTCGGCGGCAAGATCCGCCTCCGCCCATTCGGGTCGCGCGTTGTGATCGGAGCTCCGCCCCAGGAACGAGGCGACGACGGCGAGACCGAGACCCAACGTCCACCAGGCCAGGCGTCGTCTCAGCAGTCGCGGAACGAAGGACGCGGAACGGATCTGATCAGGCCGAGGCCTGCTCGAATGCTGATTCGTCGGCGGTACTACCGTCATCCATGGGGTCCTCCCCAGCAGCTGTGCGAAACGGCCCCTTGCTGACCGTGGCGCCCCATGCTGCCTTCTCGGGCGCGCGCCGTGTGCAAACTAGAGGCGGGCAGGAAATGGGTCAATCTCTCATTCCTCTGGCTCTCACCGTCTCTCGGATCACGCGGCCCCTCGTTCGGGCTCTCTAGAGTCGCCGTGGGGCTCGATCGCCCCATCGGCTCGAATGGCGTTCGAGCCCTTCGCCTCGCTGTTCGATTTCGTCGTCGATGACTTCGACCGTTTCGGGAACTCGAGGATGAAGTTCGCGCCCTTCCCTGGTTCGGACTCCACCCAGAGTCGGCCCCCATGGTTCTGCAGGATGCGCTGACAAGTCGCGAGGCCGAGACCATGGCCGGATTTCTTCGTCGTGAACGACGCCTGGAAGACCTTCTCCTGGATCGCGCGCGACATCCCTGGTCCGTTGTCGGCGACCTCGATTCGGACGAGCCCCTGCGGCGCCCGCGCGGTTCGCGTCACGATGCGGGCCGGTTCAGTCCTGCCATCCTTCGCATCGAGCATCGCCTCCGCCGAGTTCTTCAACAGGTTCGAGAGCACCCGGTGCATCTGGTCGGAGTCGCAGTCGACCTCCCCGCACTCGGGATCGAGCTGCATCTCCAGCGCGACATCGGCGAAGACCCTCGACGCTCGCACGAAGTCGACCGCCTTCGTCACGAGCTTGTTGAGATCGGCCGCCGCCAGTTGCGTCTCCTTCGGTGTAAAGTCGAGGAGATCCTTGGCCAACGAACTCATGAGATGGACCTGCTCTTGGATCAAGGTGGCGTCGTTCGTCATCGAGGTCTCTCCGATCCGTTGCGCCTTCGCCTGCAATAGTTGGGTGCGCCCTGAGATCGCCATGAGGAAGTTGTTGATGTCGTGCGCCACGCGCCGCGCCATCTCACCCGCCGCGGCCAGTCGTTCGGTGGCGATCATCTGTTGATGCATCTTCTGCAGCTTGATGTGTTCCAAGTTCTGATTCTTGATGATGAGCAGGGGCAGGAAGAAGAACAGGACGCCGACGTACCCGACACCGAGGAACGCCACGATGAGCAGCGGACTGAGCGAGAAGAGCGCGACCGACGAGATGACGGAGTTGCGGTACGCGTAATTGTTCCGCCAGGTCTCCCAGAACGGCAGCCCACGCTCCAGGGACACCGCTCCGGTCACGAGGAACGTGTTCACGAAGAAGTAGGTCCCGGCCGCGACGAGAATCGCCAGCGCCGTCATCGGTGAGCGAAATGACTCCGTCGTCGTCGGGCCCGGATGCAGCAGCATCCAGGCGCCTCCGCTGAGGAATGCGGTCCAGACCATCTGACCCAAGCTGAAGAGCGTGCGAACTGCATCGCGCTTCTGGATGTAGCGCGTGGCGAGGACGACGGAGACGGCGACGATCCAGAGCGAGAGACCGAGCGGCCAGAGGCAGAGCACGCCGAGGTTCGTGGTCGTCGCCATGCTCTCGGTGGCGGCGCCCGAAGTGGTCTCGAGCCAGAGGAATTCGGCCGCCAGGCTGAAGCAGAGCCACCAGAGGAACGGCCAACTGAGGAGCGCAACGGCGCCGTGTCCCTGCCAGATCAGGATTCCCAGGCCGGTGGAGACGATGCCGAAGACGTAGTAGAGCAGCCGACGGTTCTCGCTGTAGCGCGGGAACAGCCGTGCCAGGATCCCGCCCGAGTCGGGAAGAGTCTCGCCCACCACTTCTGCCATCTCTTGGGGTTTTCGGCCGCGGTGGGCCGAATCTGAAGCGTTTCGGCCCGTTCCGGCTGCTGCCCAGGCGGCTTCCGACGGCCTTGCGACAGTCGGATCCAGAGGAAGTTGGCCGCGAGACCGCACGCGCCCCCCACCACGAGGCCGCCGACGGCGTCGAGCGGATAGTGCACACCGATGTAGATACGCGAATAGGCGATGAGAACCGCCGCGACCAGCGCGCTCCAGCGCCAGACACCACCGACGCGCCACAGGACGGTCGCCGCCGCCGCCGAGTTCGCCGCGTGTCCGGAGGGAAACGAGGGGCTGTGAGACTGCCTGGGCCAGAGCAACCGCACGTCTTCGAGTGCGAAGCAGGGACGGACGCGATCGAACAGATCCTTCAGCAGGTTCGAGCTGAGCTGATCGGCGAGCGCCACCGCCACGATCACGACCAACGTCGCCTCACGCCCGCGCCTCCGCCCGGTCCAACAGAGCAGACCGATCAACAAGGCGAAGAGGGTCGCGCGATAGGGCGGTCGCGAGAGGAACAGGTAGAACGTATCGAGCGCCGGAGTATGCCATCCGTCGTTGATCAGTCGGAAGAGCGCGACGTCGAATCGCTCCAGGCCATCCAAGGTCAACTCTCGCGCGATCGGCTGTTAGACTGCCGCCCATGAAACCGACCCCGACCCTCGCGCGTCTCGAATCGTCGCCGCCCGGACACTTCGCGCGCAGCGGCGCGGCCGTGACCGAGCGTCGCGAAGGCGTCAGTCCCGCTCCCTACGCATCGCTCAATCTCGGACGATCGGTTTCGGACGATCCCGAGCGGGTGACCGAGAACGAACGGCGAGCGTTGGCGTCGCTTCGGCTGGAGGATCGCGTGGCTCGCCTCCGTCTGGAACACGGCGCGCAGATCCTTCTGGTGCGAGATCCGGGACTGCACGGACCCGCCGACGCGCTGATGACCTCCGATTCGTCGCTCGTCCTCTGGTTGACGGTGGCCGACTGTTACCCCGTGGCGCTGGAGGCGGGCGAGTGGCGAGCGCTCGCGCATTGCGGTTGGCGCGGCGCGGCGGCCGGCTTGGCCGAAGCGACGGCGGCGGCGCTCTCGCACGCGGCCGAACTCTCCCCCGCCGAGATCCGCGCTTGGATCGGACCGGGCATCGGCGCCTGTTGCTACGAGGTCGGTCCCGAGGTGACCACGCAGTTCTCGGCGCGCGCCTTCACGGTCGACCCGGCATCGGGACGTGCGCGCCTCGACCTGCGCGGCGACCTGCGCGATCGACTGCGTGAGGCCGGACTCCCGGACGAAGCGATCGCCGTCTCCGCGGCTTGCACCTCGTGTGAACGGGAGCGTTTCTTCTCGCACCGCCGGGACGGGTTCCCCTGCGGCCGGATGGCCGCAATCGCCTGGGCGCATCAACGCGACGCGGCTCCGAGCACGTCCTCGTAGAGTCGCTCGTAGGTCGCCACCACGACATCCTGCGCGAAGTGATCGATCACCCGGCGGCGCGCGGCGGCGGCCATCTTCGCGTGGAGCCCGGGATCGGCGAGCAGACCGATCCCGAGCAGCCCCATCTGTTCCACCTGGGTGGGATCGACCAGATACCCGGAGACGCCGTGCTCGATCACCTCGACCGTGCCGCCATGCGACGTCGCGATGACGGGCACGCCGCAGGCCATCGCCTCCAGCGCGGTCAGTCCGAAGCTCTCATGCTGACTCGGGAGCAAGACCAGATCGGCGGCGGCGAGTAGTTCCTCCATCCGGTCCTGCAACCCGAGGAAGGAGACCGATGATTCCAGGCCGAGCCGACGCACCTCCTGTTGGGCCGGCCAGCGCTCCGGCCCGTCGCCCACGAAGACGAGTCGCGCCGGGATCTGAGCGCGGATCCGCGCGAAGGTCTCGATCACCGTCGGGATGTTCTTCACCGGACGGAAGTTCGAGGCATGGAGGACGATCTTTTCGTCGGGCCCCGCCAGATGGCAACGCCCGCTCGTTGCTTCACGGGGACGAAATCGCTCGGTGTCGACGAAGTTGGGAATGACCTGGATCTCGCGCTCGACCGCGAACGACTCGATCGTACGGTCGCGCAGCCAACCGCTGACCGTCGTGACGCGATCACTCTTCTCGATCGAGAAGCGCACCACCTTCTGGAACGACGGATGCGACCCGACGAGCGTGATGTCGGTCCCGTGCAACGTCGTGACCGTCGCGAGCCGGCGCGGACCCAACATCTCGCGGGCCAGGAAGGCGGCGGTGGCGTGCGGAATGGCGTAGTGGGCGTGGAGCACGTCGAGTCCGTGGGTCTCGGCCACCTCGGTGATCTTGACCGCGAGGCTCAGCGTGTAGGGCGGGTGATGGAAGACCGGATAATTCTCCGTCTGTACTTCGTGGAAGAAGACATTCTCCTCGTACCCCTTGAGGCGCACCGGCAGGGCGTAGGTGATGAAGTGGACCTTCCAGCCGCGGTGGGCGAGCGCCAGGCCCAGCTCGGTCGCGACGATGCCGCTCCCTCCCGAACTCGGGTAACAGACGATTCCGAGCGTGCGCGCCGCCATCATTCCTCCGGATTGGTCTCGAGCGACAGGATCGCCGTCGCGTTCGACCCGTCCGCCAGTCGACGCGCCAGGTCTTCATCGGCCGTCTGGAGGAGCGCGTCGGCGAATCCATCCGCTCCCCACGACCATGGAGTCACGCAGGAGAGCACCCGCTCCTGCCCGCGTTCGCGCGGACGCACCAGGTCCCGCCAGTTGGCCAACCACGGTGTTCGACGCAACGCGCGCTGGCGCAGTTTCGACTCGAGTCCCTCGCGGAGGCGCTGCGTCTGGTAGTCGGCTTTCCCGCGAGCCGACTCGGCCAGTTGCACCAGACTCGGGTCGACCGCGGCGAGTTGCTCGGCCAGGCGGAGCCACTCCTCGTTGCGGGCCGCTCGGAACCGCTCGATCTCCTCCAGCAGCGGCGATTCGGCGTCGGCGGTGATCCTGGATGCGACGAACGCGTCGGGGTCCCCCACTGCTCGCTCGGTCTCCGAAGCGCCCATCGCACTCGCGACCGCGGCCGGGAGCAGGACGAGCTGTGCCCGCGGCCAAGAGATCGGTTCGGCGACCTCGGCCACCGCATAGACAGGGCCGAGTTGCGCGCGGTAGCGCATCTCAGATGGTCCGCCCACGGTCGCAACATTGGGCAGCAACCAATCCTGCAGCACCGGCCGGAGCACCGCGTTCGGCGCCAGGAGATCACTCCTCTCGGGGACGCCCACCAGGGGCTCACGTCGGCCGTCTCGCACGATGAAACGCGCCCGCAATCCGACGTCAGGTTCGAACGCCGGCTCGGCGCCGTGTGCGATCGCGTCGACAGCGCCCTCCTCGAGCAGCCGCGGCAGCACGCTCTCCCACACGCGTGAACGGAGAAACGGCTGCGCCGCGCGAAGCACCGGCTCCGACCCACCGTCGAGACAGAGGAACGACCGACCCGGGAGGAGTCGATGGAGAAGCGCCGCCTGGAACTCTCCCCAGTCGCGAGCGGCGGCCACGACCGGCGCCGTCGCCGCCGCGAGGCGACTCGCGGATGCCGGCGGGAGGAGAGCCGCGAGCCGCTCCAGCGCGAGCGACTGCCGGCGCGCGTCGAGCCCGCCGATACAGGTTCCGCTCGGCGGGGTCGCGTCATCGCGCACCGAGACGAGACGTCCATCGCCTCGGGCGCACCAACCGCCGGAGACCTCGCCGAAATCCGAGTCGTCTCCCACCAGCCAGAAGATCGCCAACGTGGGCCGCCCCGTCGTTCGCTCCAACCATCCCGCCAAGGAGATCGCGCTGGCCAGTTTGTAGATCGTGTAGAGCGGACCGCCCAGAAGCGCTGGTTGTTGTCCCGTGACCACGACCTGACCGTCGCCGCGAAGGATCGAATCCCAGCGCGCGCGCATCGCCGGGTCGGCGCCCAACCGCGAGTTCCACTCGAAGAGACTGCCGCCGAGTTCCCCCGGCAGCGCGAACTTCGGCGCCCTCGGCGCGGTCAGCGCGGCCGCGGCCGCGGCCGCCGGGAGAACCGCCGTCCTGCGGCGAAGCGCGTCCCTCGCTCGGATCCCGAGGGTGTGGCCCGCCGACGATTGCGACCAGATTGCGCGTCTCACATCGATTCCCTTCGCGTCGCGAGCACGAGGCACCGGAGCGACTCACCCGATACGAACGGACCACCGTCGTAGTCCCCCCAGATCGACCGAACGGTGAATTCCGCCCGCTCGACCAGCCCGACGAGTTCGTCCCGCGAGTAGAGCCGCACTCGTTCGAAGTGTCGACGTGTGCTGACGCCCCGAGTGACCGAGACTTCTTTCATGACGAACGGCCCGGTCGGATCGATCCAGCGTCGTTCAGCGACCTGCGCCCCGTCCACCGAACGCGACGACGAAGGGGTGAGGCCGGCCTGCACCTGCACCGCGT
Source organism: uncultured bacterium (assembly GCA_964631125.1). Taxonomy (GTDB): domain Bacteria; phylum Eisenbacteria; class RBG-16-71-46; order CAIMUX01; family CAIMUX01; genus CAZVYN01. The sequence goes on from CAZVYN010000035.1 coordinate 22,894, forward strand.
CGAAGAAGTCGAGGACGAAGAGTCCGCCGGAACCGAGCACGCGCGCGATCTCCGAGAGGACGACCGCGTCCTCTTCACGCGTCTCGAAGTACCCGAAGCTGGTGAAGAGCAGCACGACCCGACGGAGCGAGCGGGTGCGAAACGGCAACTGTCGCATATCGCCGCGGACCAGGGGTCGCCCGGCGTCCTGAGCCGCGGAGAGCAGCGGGAGCGAGAGATCGCAGCCCACCGCGGTGACCGATCGAGGCGCCGCGCGCAGAAACCGTCCGCCGCCGCAGGCCAGATCCAGGACCGGCCCTTCCCAACCATGCGCGCGGTCCACGGCCGCCACGAGACGGGCCGCTTCGCTCTCATCTCGGTGCGCGTAGCGCGCGAGGTAGTCGTCGTCGAAGGCGGCTTCGAACCAAGGCCTCGGATGGGTCGGATGTCGCGTCGATTTGGTCATGCCAGCCGCAGGATACCGGGAGGCTGCGGGCGCTTCATCCGCGGATGTCGCGCGAGAGTGCGAACAGTTCGCGGAAGGCGCGCGCGATCACCCCGAGATTCGCGCCAGTGGCGGCGCCGTGAAGGCGCGGAAAGTGCCCGACGCCGACCTCGCCGATGCGGGCGCCGCGTCGCCTGGCGCGCGCCAGGATCTCGACATCGATGAGGGCGCCTTCCGAACGGAGCGGTAGATCGCGCACGAATTCCGCTCGGTACAACTTGAACGCGCAGTCCACATCGCGAAACGGCAAGGCGAAGAGCGCGTGGACGAGCCGATTGAACGCCCAGGCGTTCAGCTTGCGTTGAGCGGAGTCTTTTCGGTCGCGTCGATAGCCGGTGACAATGTCGAATCGATCGACCAAGGGGACGAGGAGAGCGAGGTCCTCCAAATCGAATTGGTTGTCGCCGTCGGTATAGAAGATCCAATCGAACCGCGCGGCGCTCAGCCCCGAGCGGAGAGCCCCGCCGTAGCCGCGATTGCGAGAATGGCGGACGACCCTGACCTCGGCGTGTCGCTCGGCGAGTTGGTCGGCCAGCTCCCCGGTGCGGTCTCGGCTGCCGTCGTCGACCAGGATGATCTCGAACCGACGCGCATACCGAGGCAGGATTCGCAGCGCGCGGGAGGTCGCTTCCTCGATGTTCGCCTCTTCGTTGTAGAGAGGATAGAAGAGCGAGAGTTCGTTCAGCATCCCTTCCCCTTCGCTGCGATCAGAGCCGGATTCCGGCCGTGCCATCGAACCGCACTGTCTCGCCATCCGTCGCCAGATCGAGGCGGAGAACCTGGACGAAGGGGAGGACGACGCGCAACCCGACTCCGCCGCCGCCGTGGCCGCGCACTCGACCCCGAGCCAGATCGGCGCCGTTCCAGATCGCGCCGAAGTCCGCGAAGATCGCGCCGTCTACCGTGACGTCGACCTGACCGCGCTTCCCCGGAAGCGTGAAGCGCCGCGGCGCGAGGAGCGGAAACTGGTGCTCGAGCCAGGCGATCCATCGGCTGTCGCCGCCGAAGCGTCCGCTCGGGTATCCGCGCAGGGTGCTCGATCCGCCGAGCGCGAGCCGAAGGTAGAGCGGCACCCGCCCTTCGCTCCAGGTGGCGCGCGTCGCCGCGGTGAGGCCGCTCTTCTCTCCGGTGCGCAGGACTCCGAGCAGATCGAGCTGAGCGCGCCAGAAATCGGTGTCGCCGCCGAGCGGCCCTCCGTGCCGGGTCACGGCGGCGGCGGTGCGCACTCCCCCCGTCGGACGCGCCCGATACAGGCGTGAGTCGCGGAAGGCCCCGACCTCGAACCAGCGGTGATCGTCTCGCTCTCGCCTCGGCGGATCGGGATCGTCGCGAGACAGCGGTTCGGTCTCGACTCGCTCCCATCCGGGGCTGAGGCGCACCCCTTCCCCCCGCGCGGCGCCCGGCGCGATGCTCAGCGCGACCCCGCCGCGGCGATCGAGGATGCGCTCGGTCGACTTCTTCCGCTCACTCACGAAGACGGCGCCCGAGAAACGGAGTCGTCGACCCTGCACCCAAGGCGCTGCATAGGAGAGATCCGCGACCGTCTCACCACCGAAGCGGGCGGAGATCCCGAGCGCATCGTGGCGACCGCGAAAGTTCTCCTCCTGCAGAAACGCTCCGTAAACCAGTTGATTGTCCTGGTCGAGCTCGAACAGCGGCAGGAGGAGCAGCGTCGGCCGCTCGCTCAGTCGGTAACGGATGACCGGCGCGTACGAGAGCGAATCCCGCAGGATCTCGAACTCCACCGAGGAGAAGAGACCGAGATCGAGCAGGCTCAGCCGATCGTCGCGGATCGCCAGCGTGTCGACGTGCTCTTCCTCCGTGCAGGTCAATTCGCGACGGACGACTTCGGGTTGGGTTCGCTCGAGGCCGACGATCTCGACGCGAGCGACCGGGGCCAGGCGCCAGCCGAGCGAATCGGGCGGCGACGACGAAGCGAAGACGAACGCCGCCAGCCATCCCGGCGCGTGCGCCGCCGTGCAGCGCGGGAAGCGCGGGAAGCGCGGGAAGCGCGGACCTAGCGGAGGAATCAGCGCCGCGGATCCGGCTTGGTGTACGAACCGCCGGGGTTCGAGTTCTGCGCCTCGGTCTCGGAGAGTCCGCGTACGAAAAGGGCGAAGGCCGCGACGCCGGCGCCGGCCAGGAAGGTCTTGCCGGGATCGCGCTGGTTGATCTCCACGTGATCGACGCGCTCGCGCGAGAAGGAACGCACACGACGCCGCTCCTCGAAAGAGATCGAGCCGGAGCCTGGATCCTCGCGCTCGATTTGATAGACGGTCTCGCCGTAGACGCTGTCGGAGTCGACGCGCAGATGGTCGAATGAGTACTCGAGACCGTCGGTCGTGATCAGCCGCGCCTTGTCCAGCGAGTCTCCGGAGGTGAGATCTTCCTTGGACATCTGAAGCGAGGTGGCGCAGCCCGCGGAAGCGATCCAGATCGACGCGGCGCAAAGTGCGAGGACCGGCGTCGCCTGGACCGAAGCTCGGGTTCGTTCGCCTGATCGCTGAGTCGACATGTCGTCCGCCTCTCTGGTTCTCGCCCCCCGGCGCGCGTCTACCGGCGGAGCATACCAACCGGAGCCGCGATCCGATCCATCCTTGGTCAATCCGGGCGGTGGGACGGCGGATGTCCTCCGGCCAGATCCTCCCGCCACCGGTGGAGGAGGGCGAGCGCTTGCCAGGGGGACATCCGGTCGAGTTCCAAGTCGGCAAGCGCGCGCACGAAGGCGCCCTCGGGCCGACCGAAGAGATCGAGTTGCTCTGACCCGGTCGAAGGCCCAGTCGAAGGCCCAGTCGAAGGGTCGATCGGAGCCGTGTCCGGAACCAGGCCGGGCGGCGCCGAAGGCGCCGTCTGGGACGCCCCTCGCTCCAGACTCGCCAGGACCTCCCTCGCTCGCGCCACCACCGGTTCAGGGACACCCGCGAGACGAGCGACCTGGATCCCGTAGCTGCGGTCCGCGCTCCCCTCGCCGATCTGGTGGAGGAACACCACTTCGTCGCCCCATTCCTTGACGAGGACGTTGCGGTTGCGAATGCCGGCGCCGGGAGTCGCGAGCCGCGCCAACTCGTGGAAGTGCGTCGCGAAAATCGTGCGCGGCCGCGCGCCCGCCGGATCGGCCAGCGCCTCGGTCACTGCCCAGGCGATGGCGAGGCCGTCGTAGGTGGACGTGCCGCGCCCGACCTCATCGAGCAGGACGAGACTGCGCGCGGTCGCGTGTCTGAGGATCCGGCTCGTCTCGATCATCTCGACCAAGAAAGTCGACTGACCGCGCGCCAAGGCGTCCTGCGCGCCGACGCGGGTGAAGATGCGATCGACGAGACCGATCTCGGCCGACTCCGCCGGCAACGACGAGCCGAGCTGCGCCAAGACCACGAGCAGCCCGACTTGCCGTAGGTAGGTCGACTTCCCCGCCATGTTGGGTCCGGTCAGCACGATCAACTGGTCTTCTCCGCGATCGAGCCGCGTGTCGTTGGGGACGAATCGATCGCGGCCGACCGCCGCCTCCACCACGGGATGTCGCCCCGACAGGATCTCGATCGAGTCGCCCGAGGTGAGACGCGGACGCACCCAGCCGTGGCGCGCCGCGCTCTCGGCCAGAGTCTGCAGGAAGTCGAGTTCCCCGAGCGTCCGCGCCAGCTCCTGCATCGCGGCGGTCGCCTCCCGCAAGCGAGTGCAGAGCTCCAGGAACAGCGCGCGCTCGCGACGCTGCTGATTCTCCTCGGCGCTGAGCAAGCGTTGTTCGAAAGCCTTCAACTCGGGCGTCAGGTAGCGTTCCCCCCCCGCGATCGTCTGCTTGCGCTGGTAGTGCGGAGGCACCTTCGACGCCTGCGACTGCGAGACTTCCAGGTAGTAGCCGAAGACACGATTGAATCCGACCTTGAGCGTCGCGATCCCGGTTCGCGCGCGTTCTTCTTCTTGCAGCCGCGCGATCCATCCCTTGGCGTCGCGCGCCAGGGAGAGCAACTCGCTGAGTTCCGGATCCCAGTCGTCGCGGAACACGCCTCCCTCCACCAGCGACGTCGGCGGCTGATCGACCAACGCCGCCTGCAACAAGTCATGCAAGGGCGCGATGGCCGAGAGATCGGGAGTCGGCAGCGCCGACTCGCCAGCGTGGACCAGCACCAGACGCGCCAGCTCCGGCGCCGCCGCGAAGGTGGTGCGGAGCGCGCCGAGATCGCGCGGGGTGGCGCGGTCACAGTGCAGCCGCGCCAGGATCCTCTCGGCGTCGCCGGTCGAACCGAGGAGCGTGCGCAACGGCGCGCGAAAGGCGTCGCGGCGCAACGCCTCCACCGCCGACTGTCGCGCCTCGATCGCGGAAAGGTCCACCAACGGCCGCCGCAGCGCCGAGCGCAGTCGTCGGCCCCCGGCGGCAGTCACGGTGTGATCCAACACCCCCAGCAACGTCGCGCCTCGCGGCGCTCCCGGCATCGATTCGAGGATCTCCAGACTCCGGAACGTCGCCTCATCCAGAGCCAGGTGACTCTCGACCCGAATGCGAACCGGTGGGCGGAGATGGCCGAAGGCCGACTGCTTCTGCTCTCGCGCGTACTCGTAGAGGGCGCCGGCCGCCGCCACGCCCGGCCCCAGGTCGTCACATTCGAACGGCTCGAGACTCACGACTCTGAAGTGCTCCAGCAACAGTCGCTCCGAGCGCTCGCGTGCGAATCGCCAGGCGTCGAGCGACGTGCGGAAGACGCGGGCCGAGAGCCCCGCCTTTGTCGCCAAGGTCTCCGACCACTCGCGATCGCCCTCGGCGAAGACCACTTCGGACGGCGCGCATCGCTCTAACTCGAGTGCGGCGTCTTCGCGGGTCAGATCTCCCACGCGGAACTCGCCGGTCGAGATGTCGAGCACGGCCAGTCCCACGCGCGCGCCGTCGGGCCGCAGCGCCACAACGAAGTTGTTCTCATCCGACGAGAGCAGCGAATCACCCAGCGCGGTGCCGGGAGTCAGGACCTCGACTACTTTTCGCTCCAGGAGTTTGCGGCCCGGCGCCGACTCTTCGACCTGTTCGCAGACGGCGACGCGATGTCCCGCGCGCAGGAGCTTGGCGATGTACGGTTCGGCCCCGTGCCACGGAAATCCGGCCAGCGGGATCGGATCCGAGTCGGCAGGGTTGCGCGAGGTGAGCGCGACACCAGTCTCTCGCGCGAGGAGCTTCGCGTCGTCGTAGAAGGTCTCGTAGAAGTCGCCCATGCGGAACAAGAGGACCGCGCCCGGGTGCGCCGACTTGGCGCGGTGGTACTGCACCATCATCGGAGACTCGGACGGCGACGTCTTCGATCGCCGGCCCGACCGCTCGCTCATCTCGACCGATTTCCTCGGGGTCGCGCGGCTTCGTCGATCACCGGCCGTCACCGGCGGACGCGGGATCCACTTTCACGACGTTGTAGTCGAGTCCGCGGCAGAGTCGCTCGGCCAGTTCCTCGGCCGCTTCCTTCGTCGCCTCGCGCCCCAGCCGGAGGCGATAGATCTCACGTCCCCGCGCATCCTCGCCACGCTCCATGCGCACCGACAACCCGCGCTCGACGAGTCGCTCGAGTTCGCTCCGCGCGCGGTCCGGTTCGTGATGCGCGCCCAACTGCACGACAAAGTAGGGCGCGGCATCGACTCGCGCCTCTCCCGCTGCGGCCGCGGGCGACGTCGTGCGATCGACCGACCTTCGCGTGGCGCCCGATCCCGGCCCGTCCTCGCCGGAGAGCGCCTCCAGAGCCGCCGCCGCCGCTCGCTCCTCGGCGGCGGCGGCCGAATCGGCCGGCGACAGGCCCGGGGCGGCGCCTTCGGGGGTCAGCTCGCCGTCCAGTCGATCGGTCGCATCCCAGGAGGCGACGAGCGCTCGTTCCGCGCTCCGGGAGATCCGCGGCTCCCAACTCCGCACCGTCCTCCAGTCGAGACCGAGCCCACCCCCGAGTTCCGCCGAAGCACTCAGCACCAGGGCGACTCGGTAGTAGACCGGAGCGAGGCAACGCAGCCGCTCGGCCGCCCCCTGCGCCGCCAGGTAGCGCCGCAACGCCTGCGCCGGGTTCCCACGGCGCAGATCGGAGTCGCCCTCGGCCAAGAGCGCCAGGACATCGCTGGTCGACGAGGCGAGATCAGGGTCATCCAGTGGAAGAGGTTCGAGTTCCAGCAGATTGCGGCACTGCCGGATCCAGAATCGGACCTGCGCGCGCGTCTCGGGGCTCGCCGCGAGGTTTCGGGCGGCCTCGAAGAACTCCGACGCCTCTCGGTACGCTTCGATCCCGTAGTGGTACTGGCCGAGCCAGAGGTAGGCGCGCGCCTGGATCTCGGGATCCGACCGATCTTCCGCGACGTCCCGCACCCGGGCGAGAGCCTGGTCGGCGTCCCCGATCCGGCGGGCGGCCTCGAACGCCTCGGCCGGTGTGTCGGGCAGGAGAGCGTCGCGAAATCCGCGGAGAAGTCCCTCGCGCGGCGGCGGCGCTCCAGATGGAGAGGCATCCTCCAAGACACGCTCTTCGACGGCCTCCTGCCCCATGGAGTCGAGCGAGAGGCAGCCCAGGAGGAGCAGTGAAAAGCAGAGTGCCGCCGCGAGACGTCGCGGTCGCGGAGCCCCGATCGATTCTCTCGTACGGCCCCCTCGCTCCGCCCCCGGCGACATGTAGACGGAGCGGGACTCCGTGAGGAGTCCCGCTCTTGCTCGAACCATTCGCCAACCCATTCAGCCCGGCCTGACGTCGAACTCAGGCGTCGGGCTCGTCCATTCCTTCGTCGCCGTCCTTGCGCGACTTCGCCTTGGGCTTGGTCGGATCGGTCGAACCCTCTTCCGGCTGCACCGTCGCCCGCTTCGGAGAGTACTTCGCGACGAACTCTTCGTTCACGGTCGGATCCTGCTCGCTCAGCCACGCCTTGACCGAGAGAACCATGCGGTGGTTCGCCAGGTCGATGCGCGTGAGCTTGGCGTCGAGCAGATCGTTCTCCTGGAAGTGCTCTCCCGGGTGCGCCATGTTCTCGATGCCGATCTGGCCGGCCGGGATGAATCCCTCGACCTCCTCGTCGACGAGCACGATGGCGCCCTTGTCGATGACCTTGAGCACCTTCGCCTGCACGTCCGAGTTGGCGGGGTACTTCTCGACCAGGCGCGGCCACGGATCTTCCTGAGCCTGCTTCAGGCCGAGCGAGATCCGACGGTTGTCCTTGTCGATGTTCAGCACCTTGACGTCGACTTGTTGACCCTTCTTCAGGATCTCGGACGGATGGTTGACCCGGCGCGTCCACGAAAGGTCGGAAATGTGGACGAGTCCATCGATGCCGTCCTCGAGTTCGACGAAGGCGCCGAACGTGGTCAGGTTGCGCACCTTCCCCTTGATCGTGAGCCCGAGCGGGTACTTCTCGTCGAGCGTCAACCAGGGATCGGGCTCGACCTGCTTGAGGCCGAGCGAGATCTTCTCGTTCTCCTTGTCGACCTTGAGGACCATGCACTCCACCTCCTGGCCTTCGACCAAGATCTTGTTCGGGTGGCGGACATGCTTGGTCCAGGACATCTCGGAAACGTGGATGAGCCCCTCGACCCCCTTCTCCAATTCGACGAAGGCGCCGTATTCGGTGATCGAGACGACGCGGCCGGTCACCCGAGTACCGACGGCGAACTTCTCCTCGACTCGCTCCCACGGGTACTCCGCGAGCTGCTTGAGACCGAGGCTGATCCGCTCGCGCTCCGGCTCGAATGAGAGCACCTTGACGTCGACCCGCTCGCCCACCGAGAGAACTTCCGAGGGATGCTTGATCCGTCCCCAGGAGATGTCGGTGATGTGGAGGAGACCGTCGATGCCGCCGAGATCGATGAAGGCGCCGAAGTCGGTGATGTTCTTCACATAGCCCGAGCGGATCTGCTGCACCTGGAGCGTGCGGATGATCTCTTCCTTCGCCGTGGCGCGCTCCTCTTCGAGCACGAGACGACGCGAGACGACGATGTTCCGCCGACGCTTGTTCAGCTTGATGATCTTGAAATCGAGCGTCTGACCGAGCATGCCGTCGACCGCTTGCGGCGGACGGAGAGCGATCTGACTGCCGGGGAGGAACGCCTCCACTCCGAAGAGATCGACGACCGCGCCCCCCTTGATCTTCCGCTGGATCCGGCCCGGGACCACTTCGCCCTTCTCCGCCGCGTCACGCACCCTGTCCCACACCTTGACGAAGTCCGCGCGCTGCTTGGAGAGCACGACCAGACCGTCTTGGTTCTCCATCTTCTCCAGGAAGACGTCGATCTCATCGCCCACCTTGACCGCGTCCAGGTCGGTGAACTCCGAGAGAGGAATGACGCCTTCGGACTTGAATCCGATATCGACCACGACTTCGCTGGCGTCGACGCGGAGGATGCGCCCGCGGAGGATCTCGCCCTCCTCCAGGTTCTTCATCGACTCCTCGTACATGTGGAGCATGTCGTCGATGGCGCCTTGGTCGCGGTCGTCCTCGTCGTCCTGGTTCACGATGATGGAGATGGCCGCCGGTCGGGTCGACGGCGTCGGATCCGGCGCGTCTTCGATGATGGCGCCGCCGCCTTCGGCGAAGCTGCGGTGACCGTCGTAGCCGCGATGGTCACCGCGATCGCCGCGCTCACCGCGATCACCGCGGCGCGGGCCTGGACCGGGTTGGGAATGCGAGTTGTCGGGGCGCTCTTCGAACATGGGTGTGTGGGTTTCCTTTTCGGGTCGCGAGACGAATGGGAAGAACAGAGCGTACTTCCCGGTTGCTGGAACGGAACGGGGAGTATACGCGCGTCAGCTTGCGACTCAATCCGAGAGTTCGGGCGGCGTCGGCGGCGCCAGCGCGGCGATCGCGGCGAAAATCTGCTGCGACACATGGGAGTACTGCGCGCGGCGCGCGCTCCCACGCGGAAGACTCTCGAAGACGAGCGGCGGCCCGTAACGCACTTGAATCGGGATCCGCCGGAAGAGCGTGCGCCGAGGCTCCCAAGCCGATGCCACATGCACCGGCACCACCGGGACCCCGGATTCCAGCGCGAGGAGCGCGATTCCCTCTTTCGGCTCGCCCAACCCGGGCATCCGCATCCGCGTCCCTTCGGGGAAGACGAGCAGCGCCCCGCCGGAGCGTACGATCTGCATCGCCGTCGCCACCGCGCGGCGATCGAAGGCCTCGCGGTCGACCGGGAAACCTCCGCTGTCGCGAATGATCGCGCCGAGGATCGGAATCTCGAAGAGCTGTCGCTTGGCGAAGTAGCGCAGCTCGCGCGACAGACCGGCGCCGACGATCGGCGGATCGAGGTACGACTTGTGATTCGCGGCGAGCAGCACCCCCCCGGTCGCCGGCAAGTTTTCGACCCCGGAGTAACGGAGGCCGAAGACGCACCGAACGAAATTGCGGATCAGCCATTGTTCGACCCGGTAGCGAAGTCTGCGCCGCGGCGTTGTCGCAACGTCGCTCATCGATCGACCTCCTCAGAGTGATCACTCCCGCCCGTTCGCGCGCGCCACGCCGCCACGATCACGTCGACCTGTTCCTCGATGGTCGTATCGCTCGTGTCGACCACGATCGCATCCTCCGCTCGGACGAGCGGCGACTCCGCGCGAGTCGAGTCACGGGCGTCACGCTCCGCGATCTCCGAAGCGACGCGCTCCGCTTCCTGCTCGATTCCGCGCGCCTGCAGATCGAGCTGTCGTCGCGCGGCGCGCACGTCGAGCGACGCGGTGAGGAAGACCTTGAGCGACGCCTCGGGGAAGACGACGGTGCCGATGTCCCGGCCCTCCACGACGAGCGGCCCGAGTGCTCGCGCCGCCCGCAGGAGCGAGCGAACCCGCGCGCGCACCGTCGGCCGCGTGGCGATTCGCGACGAGAAAGCGGAGACCGCCGGCGTGCGGATCTCGTCCGCCACTTCGCGCCCGTCCAGATAGACGCGAAACGCCTCGGCCGATGGTTCGACGCTCAGATCGAGCCGCGCCACCGCGGCGTCGAGCGCCGTGTCGTCATCCTCGTGGATGCCGGCCTGACGCAGTGCGAGCGCCACCGAGCGATAGATCGCGCCCGAATCGACGTAGGAGAATCCGAGTCGACGCGCCACCGACGCCGCGCTGGTCGTCTTGCCGGTCCCCGCCCCGCCGTCGATGGCGATGACCGGGTGCAGCCGATCGCGCTTCTCTCGCCCTCCGCTTGGTCGGCTCGAGCCCATCCCTCATCCGCCCGAGGTGGTGAGCGCGCCCAGCCGCTCCACGAAGTCGGGATCGCTCGTCGCGATCATCGCCTGCGAATCGATCGCGACGACACCGTCGGCCGCCAGTCGGGCCACGAGCGCGGTCATCGCGAGACGGTGGTCCCCCGCGGTTTCGACCGCGCCGCCTCGGAGCCGCGCGGGCCCTCGCACCGCGAAGGCGTCGGACTCTTCGACCACGGGGACGCCGAGCGCGCGGAGCAGCGCACAGCTGCCGCGCAATCGGTCCGACTCCTTGATCCGCAATTCGGCGAGGCCGCGAAACCAGGTCACACCGTCGGCCTGCGAAGCGGCCAACGCGAGGATCGGGACCTCGTCGATCAATCGCGGCATCTCTCCGGCGCCGACCTCCGTCGCGACCAACCGACTTCCGCGGATCCGGATCGTCCCGACCGGCTCCGGGCCGTCCGTCGACGACGGGCTCACGGAGATGTCCGCCCCCATGCGTTGGAGCACCTGGAGCGCCCCCGTGCGCGTCGGATTCAACCCCACATCTTCGATCGTCAGGTCGCTCCCTTCGAGGATGGCGGCGGCGACGACGAAGAAGGCCGCGGCGGAGAAGTCGCCCGGGATGCGCCACTCGAACGGACGCAGACGCGAAGCCGCGCGCAGCGTCACCTCACGATCCCTCACCTCGACATGGGCGCCCAACCACTGGAGCAGGCGTTCGGTGTGATCGCGCGATCTCTCGGGTTCGCGGATCGTGATCTCCCCGCCGCGAAGTCCGAGCCCCGCCAGCAAGAGGGCCGACTTGACCTGCGCGCTCGCCACGGGCGAATCGTGGCGGATCGGTCGCAGCTCTCCGCCGCGAATCGCGAGAGGGGCGAGCTCCCCGGCTCGCGCCTCGATCCGCGCGCCCATCTCTCGCAGCGGCGCGGTCACTCTCCCCATCGGCCGTGCGCGCAACGACGCATCGCCGGTCACGATCGACAAGAATGGGAAGGACGCCGCCACGCCCGCCAGCAGGCGCATGCCGGTCCCGGAGTTGCCTAGATCCAAGACATCCTCGGGCTCGCGCCAACGCGTGGGCCCACCCTCGATGCGAACGGATCCTCCGGAGGCCGTGATCGGAAGGCCGAAGCGACCGATCGCGCGGAGCGTCGCCCGGCAATCCGCTCCGTCATTGCCGCCTTCGATCCGGCTCTCCCCCTCGGCCAACGCCGCCAGCAGATAGGCGCGGTGGGTGAGTGACTTGTCGGCCACGACCCGGGTGCTGCCGAGGAGGCGCTTCATGGCGCCCCGCCCGCGCGGACGGCGCCGGCGGACGGTGAGCGGGGACCTTCATCCGCGTAGGATCCGAGCACCCGCAGCATCTCGACTTCGCCCTCGAGCTCGGCCAACGTCTCGCGCAGGCGAGGATCCTCTCGATGCCCCTCCATCTCCAGTACGAAGAGGTGGTCCCACGGACCGAGCGCCGTCGCCTTCGGCTCCAGCCAACAGAGGTTCACCTCGTGGCGCGAGAGCGCGCCGGTCACACGGTGCAGCGCGCCCGCGCGATCGGGGATGAAGAGCAGCACCGTCGTCTTGTCTCTCCCGGTCGGCTCGCTCTGACGCCGTGACAAGAGGAAGAAGCGACGCCACTCCTCCCGCCCGTCGTCGACTTCGGTCGAGACCGGCCGCAGCGGAAAAATCGACTCGAGGACGGGATGACCGAGCACCAGTCCGCGCGCCTCCGCGGCGGCGCGCACCGCATGTTCGGTCGAGGAAGTCGCGCGCACTTCGCGCTCCGAGGTCTGCGCCGCGAGCCAGCGCGACGCTCGCGCCAGGATCGCGGGCGTGGCGAAGATCGGACTCGCGCGGTCCGGCTCATCCTGCTCCGCGCTCGACCAGGCCAGGATGCGCGGCTGCAGATGCACTTCACCGGAGATGCCGACTTCCGTGTGCAGCAACAGATCGAGTCGATCGAGGCTCGCTTCGAACGATCGGCCCTCCAACGTCACGAGCCCGAAATCGACCCGCCGCTCATCGACGCGGCGGAGCAAGTCCTCGGCTCGGGACACGACCTCGATCTCGATCGCCGAGCCGAAGCGACGGTAGGCCGCTTCGTGGGCCAGACCCCCGAGCTCGCCGTGGACGAGGACCGAGTGGCCCGATTCCACGGAGCGACTCGCCGAGATGATCTCGCGGAAGATCGCTTGGAGCCGCTCCGGGGGAAAGCGGTCCCCCGCCGCCGCCATGGCCTGCGCGAGCACCCGCCGCTCGCGGTTCGGGTCGTAGACCGACTGCCCCTCGGTTCGCTTGGCCGTCCCGATCTCGCCGGCCAGATGGAACCGCTCCGCCAACAGATCGACCAACGAGCGATCGATCCGATCGATGCGGCGGCGGAGATTTCCTAGTTCGTCCAAGCCTGATTCGTCCAAGGCGGTCTCAGAGCGGGAGCTTCGTCTTGGCGGAGAGCCAAGCGCGCTCCTCTTCGGCGAGTGGACGGATCGCGCCGACCGGCAGATCCCCCAGCAGGATCCCGGCATAGTCGACGCGACGAAGGGCGAGCACGCGCAAGCCGACGGCGCGGAAGATGCGCCGCACTTCGCGGTTCTTTCCTTCACGCAGGGTGATACGAACACGGGCGCTCTGCCGCTTGCGGTCTCCGACTTTCACCTGAGCCGGGCCGGACTCTTCCCCATCGCCGATCGGCAGTCCCTCTCGGATCCGCTGGAGCGCGGCGAGGGATGGCATCGGCGAGACCCAGGCGAGATAGGTGCGCGGCTGCCGGAAGCGCGGATGGAGCAATCGATGCGCGAGTTCACCGTCATTGGTGAAGAGCAACAACCCTTCGGTCGCTCGATCGAGCCTCCCGACCGGCGCCATCTTCCCGCGCAACCGTCCGAGGAGCTCCTCCACCGTCGCGCGCCCGCGCTCGTCCGCGCGCGTCGTGACGTAGCCGGACGGCTTGTTCATCACGTAATAGAGTTTCTTCTTCGGCGGACGAACGCGTTCACCGTCGCAACGAACGATGTCCTTTGTCGGATCGACGCGATGCCCCGGGTAATCCACCACCTCGGACCCGACCTCGATCCTGCCGTCATGGATCAAGTCGCTGCAGGAACGTCGAGAGCCGAGCCCGGCGGAAGCCAGGAACTGATCCAACCGCAGTCCGGGTTCGCGCGCCGGCTTCGACTTCGGCCTCAGACCGGAGGAGTCGCGCTTCCGTTCTCCTCGTTGCCCAGCAGCCACCGATCCTCCCCAGCCGTTCTCTCGGACTCTGTTTGATTCGATATCGGCTGATTCGATGCCGGCGCTTCGACCGGCTCCGCCGCCTCTTCCTCGAGGAAGCCGTGCTCGGCCAATGCTTCGCGAACCTCCGGATCCTCCCACACATCGTCGCCTTGGAGGGAACGGAACTCCTCCAGGCTCGGTAGGTCGGCCAGTGACGCGAGACCGAAGTAGGCGAGGAACTCTTCCGTCGTTCCGTAGAGCAGCGGCTTGCCCAGCTGAGCGCTACGTCCCACGACGGTGATCAGATTGCGCTCCAGCAACGTATGGAGAACCTGCCCGCAATCTACGCCGCGCAGCTCTTCCAACTCGCCGCGCGTGATCGGCTGCCGATACGTGATCGCGGAGAGGCTTTCCAGCGCCGCACGTGAGAGTCGGGCTCTGCGCTTCCCGACGAGGAAGCGCTCGACATAGACGTGGAACGCCGGATCCGTCTGGATCTGTCGTCCGCCGCCGATGTCCCGCAGTTCGAGACCCAGGTCACGGAGCGAAGTCGCGACTTGCTCCAGCGCGTCACGCACCTCCTGCGCCGACCGCCCTGGCGCGGCCAACTGGATCTGCTCGATCGTGACCGGGCGATCGACGGCGAAGAGGATCGCGGCGCACACGCTCTCGAGCGATGGCGAGTCCGCAATCGTGATCGGGGCGACCATGCGCAGCGGCGCGACAGGTGCGAGGTCGAGGGATCCGTCAGCGACGGCGAACTCGGGCGCGGACGCGGCTCCGTCGAAAGCATCGTTCATGACTGGCCTCCTTGCTCCAACCCAGGTCCGCCATCCGTTGGCAAACCGCCGACTTCTGCTTCGCGCGCCGTGAGCCAGATCTCCGCCAACGCGCGTTCCTGCCAGGAGCGCACGCGCTGCAATCGGCTCAGTTCCAGGACCGCGAGTAACGTCACCACAGTTTCCGTACTGGAATCGACGCGACGAAGCAGACGCGAGAACCGCATCCCGCGCTCCTCACGACCGGGGATTTCCTCGAGCTCTTGTTCTTCACCGACGCACGCCCGAACCCAGTCCATCTGATCTTCCAGCCGGAACGCCTCCAGCTGCACCTGATGCCCCGGCGTCGCCTCTTTGCGGTGGAGCACATGCTCGAAGCTCCGCACGAGATCGAGCAGCTTCGGCTCCTTCAGAGGCAACCTGAAGTCGGGATCGAGCTGAACCGTGGCGCCGCGTGCGTGCCGTTGCCCTTCGGTGACTTCGCGGCGACGGAGCGACTGCGCTGCCTCGCGCACCGTGCGGTACTCGACCAAGCGCGAGACAAGTTGCTCCCGGGTCAGCGGGGGGTCGTCCTCATCCGCCAACGGTACGAACGACGGGCGCGGCAACAGGAGCTGGCTCTTCATCCGCATGAGCGTCGCGGCCATGACGAGGAACTCGCCGGCGACCTCGATCTCCATCGCACGCCACGACGCGATGTAGTGCAGGTACTCGTGCGTGATCCGTGAGATCTCGATCTCCCAGATCTCGATCTGGTCCTTGCGGATCAGATGGAGCAAGAGATCGAGAGGCCCCTCGAACGATGCCAGCTGGACCGGATGTCCACGGTAGGCGGAAAGGCCCTCGCGGGCGAGAGTCGGTCCGCCCGTCGGAAGCGCGGCAATCGGGATCGCGTTCACTTCCTGTCCGTCTCCTTGGCGATTGTCCTCGGCGCGTAGCTGGCAACGTAGTCTCGACGAAGAACCTACGTCAAGACTCCGACCTTTGGCCGCTGGATCCCGCGCACGAGCCTCGTCGCGACGGAACGACAACGGCCGGCGGATCCGAGATCCGCCGGCCGTTCGGCTCTCCGAAGCCGTCGAAGTCAGGCTGTCGTCCGCACGACTTCCGAGATTACGGGCAGGTGTTGGCGCCCGAGAAGCCCGCACCGAAGATGACGAGGTCGCCCAC
>CAZVYN010000036.1:0-38379 GCA_964631125.1 uncultured bacterium
CTCGCATCTAGCGCATAAACAGAGCCGTGGATGGGGTGGGGCAGGCGCTGCGCGTGACCCACCCCATCCACGGCTCTGTTTATGCGCTAGATGCGAGCTTGTCGCGAGGACAGCAGGGGGTGGCGTTGGAGGCGAGTTCGCGGAGTCCGTCGACGCTCCTTTGGAGCGTCGACGGACTACATCTCGGGGAAGCCGCTCCGGGCGAGCGGCTCTTCTGGCCGCTGGATATCGGGCGGCATCGGATCGCGGTCGAGAGTGGCGGTGAGAGGCATGAGGTGACGATCGAGGTGGAGGGTGAGTAAGAGGCGCCTCGCGCGGCGCGAGGCGCTACTGACCAATGTCAACCGACACGCCCACCGTGTACGTGAGTAGATCGGTCTCCGACTGCAGTGCGTCGTAGACCACCCGGCCGTTCTGCACGCTGATCGAACCTTCCTTCAGATAGCGCGCCTCACCGCCCTTCACGTAGTCGGCGCGCAGGAGGATGTTCGCGCTGATCGGCCCCTTCGGACGATCGAGGTTGCGCCAGACGCGAAACTTCAATCCCCCGCCTCCGCCGTAACAGATCGTCGTGTCGTCGAAGTTCGTCGAGCCGGCCAGAACCTCGCCGTCGCGCTCATCCTTGACCGAACTCTCGGTGAACAAATAGTTGAAGCCGACGAGTCCTTCGATGAACGGCCGCACCACTCCATGCTTCGGCTCCAGTCGCAAGAACGCCTGCCCGAAGAGCAGGTTGTTCGAGGTCTCGACCTCGATCGTGACCTCCGGGATGTTCGGATTGAACGGCTCGCGGCGCGAGTCGCTGCCGTAGCTCATGAACCCGAAGCGGCCCCCGATCACCAACGGACTCTCCGCCGGCCTGAATCCGCCGTCCAGGTCGATGCCGAAACCGGTCTGGTCGACTTGATCTTCGAACTCGCCCTGGGGAGTGCCGACGAGGAAGCCGATGGCGCCTTCGAAGCGACCGGCGGCGTGCGCGGGGGGAGAGAGAGTTGCGGAGAGGATCAGGAGTGCAGGGAAAAACCGGGGTGACACGAGGGGCGCTCCTCCAAGGCTTGGGGTGGGCTGGTGGCGGATTCGAAGAGAGGGAGACCGAAGAACCGCGGGGCGCGGTTCTTCGGTTACTTCAACTCCGCATTGAGCGTGATCGGTACGGCGGAGAGGGCCCTCGAGATGGGGCAACCGGTCTTGGCGCCGGCGGCGATCTCGTCGAACTTCGCGCGTTCGATGCCGGGGACATGCGCGACCGTGTCGAGCGTGATGCCGGTAATCGTGAAGCCCTCGCCCACCTTCTCGAGCGACACCTTCGCCGTCGTCTCGACGCTGGTCGGAGTGAATCCGTTCTTGGCCAAGCCGGCCGAGAACGCCATCGAGAAACAGGCGGAGTGCGCGGCGGCGATCAGCTCCTCGGGGTTGGTCCCGGTCCCCTCCTCGAAGCGCGACTGGAACGAGTAGGCGCCGTCGAAGGCGCCGTTTCCGAACGCGACGTTCCCCTTCCCTTCGGCGAGATTTCCTTCCCAACGGGCTTTGGCGGTGCGGATCGACATCGATTTTCCTCCTCGTCTTGCGGTGTTCCGGTTGTTGGACAGGGGCGCAGAGTAGCCGACGCCCGAGCGAGCGGCTATGTTCCCTCGCATGTTCGCGCACCTCGCTGCTCGTTCGGCGGCGGCCTCGCTGCTCTCGGGCCTGGCTCTCGCCCTCTCCCTCTCGCCCGCTCAGGGCCAGACTCCGGACAGCTCTTTCTTCGCGCCAGCGCTGACTGCGGAGTATCTGGACAAGGAGGGCGATCTCCTGCGGACCTCGACCGCGGTGGTGGTCTCCGGCGGTCTGATCGTCCCCGCCACGTTCCTCCGCGACGCCGCGCGGGTTCGCCTCACCGGCGTCGACGGCTACCGCGCCACCTCCGATCAGATCGTGGCGTTCAAAGCCGACGTCAACCTGGCGCTGCTCGGTCTCGATCGACTCCCGCCCTTCGCGCTCGCGGTCAGCGAAGATCCGACCTACCGGATCGGGATGGAGCTGCTGCTGGTGCGCGGCCCGACCGGCGACGGTCCGCAGTGGATCGCGACGAAGGTGTTGGAGAAATTCTCGCTGCGCGGGCCCGACTTCCTCGCGCTCTCTGAAGGGATCGTCGGCGGCGCCGCGGCCTATGGTCCCGACGGCTCGCTCTTCGGACTCGCGTTCCAGCTCGAAGGAGAGGCCGAGCCGGTCCCCTATCTGGTCACGAGTGTCTCGATTCGAAAGCTGCTGGCGGTCCGCGGTGAAGCGGTCGACCTGGAGGACTTGGCGCTACCCGCGCCGCCCGATTTCCTCGACCCGGCGACGACCGACGGGCTGCTCTTCCGCGGCGCACACATGCTCTTGGCCGGTCGATCGGAAGAGGCGCGCGCGTTGGTCGCGCAGGCGGCGAAGCAAGATCCCAACTTGCCGTTGACGCACTTCTGGCTCGGCAAGATCAGTTTCGCGGACAAGAACTGGACGGCGGCCGCGGACGAATTCTGGTACGCCGCTCAGGCCGACACCACCTGGTCGCTCGCCTGGCGCATGTCGGGCGCCGCGCTCCACCAAGCGGACGCCTTCACCGACGCGATCCGCATGTATGAACGCGCGCTGCTCGCCGATCCCCGGTCGGCGCAGGCAGAGCTCCATCTGGGGAGCGCGTACTATGAGCTGGGACAGTTCCCCGAGGCGGTCGCGGCGTTCGAACGCGCCATCGCGCTGGAGCCCGGTCTCGGACTCGCCTACTTCAATCTCGCACGGACCCATCAGGCCGAAGGCGATCGCGCCGAGGCGGAGGCGGTGTATCTCCGCCTGAAAGAAAGGAACGAGACCTGGGCCCAGAATCTACGGAAGGCGCTCGACGCACAGCCCGAGGCGAGGTGAGAACCGCCTCCCGCTGGCCTTGCCACCGGTGCGGGCATGAAGGTCGCCGCTTCGCGCTCGTCTGTCCCGAGTGCGAGGCATTGCCATGGCGCGAAGCGCCGCCGATCACCTCCTTGGCCGGCCGGTTGCTGGAACGCGGCGTCACGATCGAGATCAAATCCGAGGGGTGGCTCCGGCTGAAGCACCGCTTCTCGACGCTCAAAGGCTTCCTCGGACTGCTCACCCGACGCTACTTCGGCGGCGCCGATTGGCTCGGCGTCGACGGTCGTGAGTGGCGCATCGCCCGCGCCGCGCCGCTCACACGCACGCGCTTTCTCTGGGACGAAGGAACCCCGGTCGCCGCCGCGCAGATCGATCGTTGGCGCGGCGCCGCTCGCCTCTATCAAGGCGACGATCGCTACGTCCTCCGCCGCGAGGGCGTTCTGCGAAGCGACTACCTCTTGGCGCTCGACTCAGGTTCCGAACCGACGCCGGTCGCGCGCCTGCGGGGCGGCCTGCTCGATCCGGTGCGCAGCATCGAACTGCTGGAGAAGACTCCCGTCGCGATCCTCGTCCTCGCCTCGTACTTTGCGTCCCGACTGCGGTCGGTGGAGACCGAGGAGTAGCGGTCTGCCGCGCGTCCCCCCGCTCCCCGTCTTCCTCCGCCTCACGGGGCGCGATTGCCTGGTGGTGGGCGGCGGCTCGGTGGCTTGGCCGAAGACCGCGCTGCTGTTGGAAGCGGGCGCGAAGGTCACGATGGTGGCGCCGCTCTTCGCGGCGCCCCCGGCCGGGCTCGAGGGTCATCCATCGCTGATTCGTGAGGAGCGCGCGTTCGCGGAAGCGGATCTGACGGGCCGGTTCCTGGTCATCGCCGCGACCGACGATCGCTCCGTGCAAGACTCGGTGCGCCACGCGGCCGACGCGCGCGGCATCTTGTGCAACGTCGTGGACGAGCCGAGCGCGTGCGATTTCATCTTCGGCGCTACGCTCAGGCGCGGAGATCTGACCCTCTCGATCTCGACCTCGGGCTCGTTCCCGCTCGTCGCGCAGCGTCTGCGCGACCGTTGGGCACAGCGGTTGGACGAGAACGTCGGCGAGGCGTTGGCCAGGCTCGCTCGTGAGCGTACGGCGCTCCACTCAGAAGGCCCGGCGACCTATGACGAAAGACGTCGCAGGCTGGCCGGTCTCCTGGACGATGAGATCCTGGATGCGCTCGAACGCGGCGACCTGGAACGGATCGAGGCGGCGATCCTCCGCTGGCGAGAGGACACGACGGCATGAAGCTCTTCGCGGTCACCTACGAACATCCGCGCCTCTCGATGGAGACGCTCCACTCGATCTTGGCGGCGGAATCGGTGGCGAAGCTGACGGCGTGGGTGTCGGCGGCGCCGGAGATCGTCGAGTCGGCGGTAGTGGCGACCTGTCTGCGCGTGGAGATCTATGGCATCGCGTCGCATCCCGAGCTTGCTCGGGATGCTCTGGACTCCATCCTCGGCGAAAGGCACGGTCGGCTGCTGCTTCAGCAAGACGCCGTGGCGCACCTCTGCCGCGTCACCGCGGGCCTGGAGTCGATCGTCTGGGGAGAGACGATGGTGACGGCGCAGGTCCGGCGCGCCTATCGGAGTTCGGTCGATCGATCGCTCTGCGGGCCGAACCTGCACCGGCTGTTCCATGCGGCGTTGCGCACGGCGCGAAGCCTACGAGCGTCCGGGACCGTTCGGTCGGCTTGGCCGTCGCTCGGCGCGCTGGCGGTGCGGCGAGCCGCCGCCGACCTCACGACCGGCGACCGTGTCGTGGTTTGCGGCGCGGGCGCGTTGGGTCAAGTCATCGCGCGCGACCTGGTCGCGCGCGGATTCTCGGTCGCCGTGCATGGATCGCGAGTAGCGATCGGCGCCGTCCCCGGCGCCGATTCCTTACCCCTCCCCGCGCTTGCAACCGCGTTGTCCCACGCAAAAGCAGTCTTCACCTGCTCCAACCGCGGAGCCATCCTCCGCGCCGCCGATTTCTCCGGCGCCACGCCTCTCGTCATCGACCTCGGTGTCCCGCCGAACTTCCCCGCGGAGGAAGCGGCGCGTGCGGGCGTCACGCGGCTTTCGTTCGCGGAGTTGGCGGAGTGGGCGGGGGGGGCGACGCAGGGTCCGACAGATGGGGCTTGGGATGCGGTGATTGGTCGCACAGTGCGGGAGTTCGGGGATGAGGCGGCTTCGGGGGGGGAGGAGAGGAAGGCAAGCCACACGGCGCCTGCTGGCGCCGTATTTCTGGTCGGTGCTGGCCCCGGGGATCCAGAGCTACTGACGGTGCGGGCTGCGCGTCTGTTGGAGAGCGCGGACATCGTCTTCTTCGATGCGCTCGTGCCGCCGGCGCTGTTGAACTTGATTCCTCGTGGAGTGAGGCGCGTGCCGATCGGTCGCCGCGCAGGACGTGTCGTCTGTCCCGCGGAACTCGCGCACCGCGGAATGATCGCGTGGGCGCGGCGCGGCGCGCAGGTGGTCCGGCTCAAGTCGGGCGACCCTGCGTTCTTCGGATCGACGGCGGAGGAGATCGCGGCGCTGCACGCGGCGGGGGTCGCGTGGGAGATCGTTCCGGGCATCACCTCGGCCTCCGCGGCGGCGGCGCAGCTCGGGGTTCCCCTGACCGAGCGGGGCGTCGCGGCGAGCTGCACGTTCGTCACGTTCAAATCGCCCAGTAGCGTCGCGCGCGCAGCGCGCGAGGCCGATAGCGTCGCCGTCTACATGGGCGCGGCCGACCTCCCCGAAGTCGCGCGACTCCTCATCGAGTCGGGGCGTCCTCCCGCAGATCCCGTCGTCGTCGTCGTGCGTGCCTCGCAGCCCGATTCGCGGGTCTCTTGGTGGACGCTCGGAGAGCTCGCGAAGCTCGAGGTCACGCCGGTGGACGAGACTCCGGCGATGGTGTTGGTGGGGGCAGTGCTTCGGACAGCAGTCGAGCGAGTTGGTGGGGTTACTGAGAAAATTAGCGCTCGAGGTGAGAAAAGCGTTGCGATCGAAACGCCCGGGTCAATAGAGTTATCGGACGGGAACTAGATGGTGCAGAAGGGGCTAGAAATTCTAGCGTCGAACTGTAGATGGTCGATCCACCGGGCACGCGGCGTGCCCGGTTACCCTAGCGAGTCACTAGACATGTACACACCCACCCGCTGTTGTTGTTGTCGCAGACCCCCCGGGTGGGCGTCCGCTCCGCCGCGCTGAGCTAGGTCTCAGAGGAAGCGCGAGCAGCGAACGGGCCCACCCAGCGGTGGGCCTTTTGTTTGCCTCAGAAAACAGACTCGACGGGCGCTGTGAGCGCCGATGCAGGGACAACCCCACCGAAGGAGCCGAACCGATGATCCGGACCTCTCCCCCTCTCGCCCGCGTCGAGGCGGGTACGGCCCCCTTTCCCGGGCCGTCGATCCCGCACGGAGGCCGGCTGGCGCCGAACTGGGCGAGTCCGGCCGAGGCGGCCGAGCTCCAGCTCGAGTTGGCGCGGGCCCCGCGCATCGACCTCTCGGGCGCGCTCCAGAGCGACATCGAGATGTTGGCGGTGGGCGCGTACAGCCCGCTCTCGGGATTCATGGGATCGCGCGACTTCCACTCGGTGCTCGAACAGATGCGCCTGAGCGACGGCGCGGTCTGGAGCATCCCGATCGTCTTGCCGGTCTCGGAAGAGATCGCGCGGAGCTTGCAGCCGGGCCAGCGGGTCGGCCTCTGGGACGAGACCGGTCCCCTCGCTGCACTCGATCTGGAGGAGATCTATCCGTACGAGAAGAGCGAGTACGCGCGACAGGTCTTCCGCACGACCAGCGACGACCATCCCGGGGTCGCGCGACTGCTGACCCAGGGGGGATTCCATCTGGCCGGTCGGGTCCGCGTACTGCGACGGCCCGACACGATCCGCTATCCGGAGTACCACCTCGACCCGCTGGAGACGCGCCGGGCCTTCGACGCGCGCGGGTGGAAGACGGTCGTCGCGTTCCAGACGCGCAATCCGATCCACCGCGCGCATGAGTTCATCCAGAAGTGCGCGCTCGAGATCGTCGACGGCCTGCTCGTGCATCCATTGGTCGGCGAGACGAAAGGGGATGACATCTCGGCCGAGCTTCGCATGAAGTGCTACGAGACGTTGCTGGCCGGCTACTACAGGCCGGAGCGCACGATGCTCTCGGTCTTCCCCGCCACCATGCGCTACGCCGGCCCGCGCGAAGCGCTCTTCCACGCCATCGTCCGGAAGAACTACGGCTGCACCCACTTCATCGTGGGTCGTGACCACGCCGGCGTCGGCAGTTTCTACGGCACCTACGATGCGCAGGAGATCTTCCGCGAGTTCACGCCGCGCGAGCTGGGCATCACGCCGTTGCCGTTCGAGAACACCTTCTTCTGCCGCGTCTGCGACGGCATGGCGTCGCGAAAGTCCTGCCCGCATCCGGAAGAGCAACGCGTGAACCTGAGCGGGACGGCGGTGCGCGAGATGCTGCGGCGCGGCGAACGTCCGCCCAAGGAGTTCACGCGACCGGAAGTTGCGCAGGTGTTGGTGGAAGGTCTCGCGGAGTCGATGAAGGATGGCGGCGGCATCTAGCAGGCCGACCCGGTCGGCCAGCTCCGCTCTGGGAGAGTTTGATGTCTGATCCAAAACACACGAATGGCGCGGATAGTGGTGGGGCTCCCACTCCAACGCCGGACATGAAGGTCGGCGCCGCCGACGCGGCGCCGGACGGCGCGCTGACGTTCGCCGTACCTTGGGATTCCGAGATCGCGCTGATCGCCACTCAGATCCAGCGCTTCCGCGACGGCGACATCCCACCCGAGAAGTTCCGCGAGTTCAGGTTGGTCCATGGTATCTACGGCCAGAAGCAGCCGGACGTGCACATGCTGCGCGTGAAGATCCCGAGCGGCGTGCTCGACGCGGACAAGCTCGATGCGTTGGCCGAAGTGGCGGAGCACCACGGCCACGGCGTCGCGCATCTGACGACGCGGCAGGACGTGCAGTACCACTACATTCCGCTGGAGGAATTCCCGGAGCTGCTCCGCCGCATGGCGCCGGCCGGCCTGATGAGCCGCGAGGCCTGCGGCAACTCGGTGCGCAACGTCACGACCTGTCCGAACTCGGGGGTCTGCCCGACCGAGCCGTTCGCCACCTTGCCGTATGCCCAAGCAGTCACGCGCTTCCTCTTGCGGCATCCGACCGCGCAGCTCCTGGCGCGGAAGTTCAAGATCGCCTTCTCCGGCTGCCCGAGTGATTGCGCCTATGGTGCGATCCACGACATCGGTGCGATCGCCGCGTTGCGCGTCGGCGCGCAGGGGCTCGAACGGGGCTTCCGATTGCTGGTGGGCGGCGGCACCGGTTCGGCGCCGTACGTCGCTCAGGAACTGACCCCATTCCATCCGGCGGACGATCTGCTGCGCGCGTGCGAAGCGATCGTGCGGATCTTCTCGTTGCACGGGAATCGCAAGAACCGCGCGCGGGCGCGCTCGAAGTTCGTCGTGCACGCCATGGGGATCGAGAAGTTTCGTGCGTTGTTCGACGAGACCTATGCGGCGATCGAGGCGGAAGGGCGCGAGGATCTCCTGATCGAGAGCTACTTGACGGCGGAGGAGATCGCGCAGATCCGGGAGAGCTGGGTAGTTCCGGCGTTGCGGCCCATGCCGGCGCCGGATCCGCCAGCGGCGGACCTCGCCGACGGAGACGGCTACAGACAGTGGCTCCGTTTCAACGCCAGAGCGCAGCGCCAGAGCGACCTTCGCTCGGTGCTCATCCCCTTCCCCATCGGTGACGTCATGCCCGAGGAGTTGCGGCTCCTGGCGCGCCTCAGCCGCGAACTGGGCGGGATCGAGTCGCGCGTCACGGTGCAACAGAACATCCTGTTGCTCGATGTTCCGGCGGCGCGGCTGCCGTGGCTCTTCGAGCATCTCCACCACTCAGCCACGACCGCTGTGACCGGGGAACCCTCGGATCTGACGCGACCGGTCGGCGGCACCGCGCTCGACATCGTCACCTGTCCCGGGGCCGACACCTGCAATCTCGGCATCACCTCGTCGAAGGGGGTCGGCCGCGCCATCGCCGACGCGATCGCGGACCTTCCTTCGGATCAGTTCCCCGGCGCGACGATCAAGATCTCCGGGTGTCCCAACGGCTGCTCGCAACATCACGTCGCGAGCATCGGGCTGCACGGAGTGGCCAGGCGAGTGAACGGCAAGCAGGCGCCGTTCTATCAACTGCACCTCGGCGGGCGCATCGACGAGAAGGGCTCCGCCATCGCCAAGGGCTCCCTGAAGGTCCCGGCCAAGAAGACGCCGGCCATCCTCCGCCGGCTCCTTCAGACCTATCTGGCGGAGCGAACCGAAGGCGAGGACCTGGCGGAGTTCTTCCAACGCAACGGGGCCGCGGATGTCGAGCGCTGGCTCGGACCTCTGCTCGAGCTGGAGTCGCCCGCCGAGCGGCCCGACGGCTGGCTCGAC
Organism: uncultured bacterium; assembly: GCA_964631125.1. Classification (GTDB taxonomy): domain Bacteria; phylum Eisenbacteria; class RBG-16-71-46; order CAIMUX01; family CAIMUX01; genus CAZVYN01. The sequence goes on from CAZVYN010000036.1 coordinate 9,312, forward strand.
TGGGGCGAGGAGCGGGAGTTCACCACCGCGACGCTCGGGGTCGGTGAGTGCGCCGGCGCGGGCGTCGACGAGAGCGGCGATCCGTTCGGTGAGGCGCTCGAGCACCTGAAGCAGTCGCGGGTGAACTGGGACGAAGGCATCGCGGTCGACGCGCTGACCGAACTGAACCGCGCTTTCTTCGCGGCGGCGCGGATCGTGTTGGCGAGCGGGCTGAAGAAACAGTGCATTTCCGATTGGGAGACGCTCTGCGAGTACCGCGCACGGCTGGTCGATCGCGGGCATGTCGGCGACGCGTTCGACGAGTTGCGGCGGGAGTTGGATGAGCTGTTGGAGCAGAAGTTCTTCAATGCGAGCGCGGTACCGTCACTCGCGGGTCGAGTGCAAGCGTGGGTCGAGGAACAGCGCCTGGTGCTGGCGGCGTTGCAGAGCTGGAGAGAGGATCCGGAGAGGGTGGCTTTGCCTGGGGTGAGTGGGCATGGCGACGTTGAGTAGAACCACACCGACAAAGCCGCGGCGGCTTTCTCGGTATTACATGGAGACACCTTGATGCCCCGTACTTTCACGCTGGAGGATCTGGCCGCACTCGAGACCAAGACGCCGGGAGACCTGCTCGCCTGGGCGCATCAGACGTTCGGAGATCGCATCGCCTTCGCCTCGAGCTTCGGGGCCGAAGACGTCGTCGTCATCGACCTGATCGCGAGGCATGCGCCCGGCCTGCGTATCTTCACGCTCGATACCGGTCGTTTGAACGAAGAGACCTACGCGGTGATGGACCGGATCCGGCAGCGCTACGGCCTGCCGATCGAAGTGCAGTTCCCCGATCGCGCCAAGGTCGAGGCGATGGAGCGAGCGAAGGGTTTCTTCTCGTTTCGCACCAGCATCGAGAACCGCAAGGAGTGCTGCGGCATCCGCAAGGTCGAGTCGCTCAAGCGCGTGCTCGGCGAGGTCGACGCCTGGATCACCGGACTCAGGCGCGAACAGGCGGTGACGCGGAACGACACGCCGAAGGCGGAGATCGACGCCGGCTTCGGCGGCATCGGCGGCCTAGTGAAACTCAATCCGATCATCGAATGGACGCAGGACGACATCTGGGAATACATCCGCGCCCATGACGTCCCGTACAACGAACTCCACGACAGGAACTTCCCCTCGATCGGCTGCGCACCGTGTACTCGGTCGGTGGAGCCGGGCGAGGACGTGCGGGCGGGACGCTGGTGGTGGGAGACCCCGGAGCAGAAAGAATGCGGACTGCACGTGAAGCAGTGACGCGCCTCGGGCGCGTCGCGACTCAACTGGTGGGCCACACGCCGCTGCTCCGCTTGGCCAAGATCGACGCCGAGGTCTCCCCGGTCGAGATCTACGCGAAGGCCGAGTGGTTCAACCCGGGCGGCTCCGTCAAAGACCGCGCGGCGCTCGCGATGATCCTCGACGGGGAACGAACCGGTCGGCTGACGCGGGAAAAGACCATCCTCGACGCCACCTCGGGCAACACGGGCATCGCCTACGCCTGGATCGCGGCGGCGCGCGGCTACCGAGTCACTCTGGCGCTGCCGAAGAGCGCGAGCCCGGAGCGGGTGAAGATCCTGCGCGCGTACGGCGCCGAGTTGATCCGCACCGATGCGGGCGACGGCACGGACGGCGCGATTCGCGAGGTGCGTCGGCTCTACGCCGAGTCTCCCGAACGATGGTTCTATCCCGATCAGTACGGCAACCCGGCGAACTGGCAGGCGCACTACGACGGCACCGGAGTCGAGATCCTGGAGCAGACCGAAGGCCGCGTGACGCACTTCATCGCCGGACTCGGCACGAGTGGCACCTTCATGGGGGTCGGTCGACGTCTGCGCGCGCACGATCCGGGCGCGCGGCTGATCTCGTTCCAACCCGATTCGCCGTTCCATGGCTTGGAAGGGATGAAGCACATGGCGACGGCGATCGTCCCGGCCATCTACGATCCGGCGCTGGCCGACGAGAATCTGGAGATCGAGACCGAGGAGGCCTACGCGATGGTCCGGCGGTTGGCGCGGGAGGAAGGTCTTCTCGTTGGAGTCTCTGCCGGGGCCGCCTTAGCTGCTTCCTTGAACGTGGCGCGCCGTCTGACGGCGAGCCACGCTACAAACTCTCCCGTTCTCGTCACCATCTTCCCCGACGCCGCCGACAAGTACCTCAGCGAGGCTTTCTGGGACGAAGACCCTTCGCTCTCGAGTTCCGTCTGATGCTCCGCCTCTCCCCCACCCATCGCTCCAAGATCTCCGCCCACGGCGAAGCGACCTATCCCCTCGAGTGCTGCGGCTTCCTCCTCGGCCGCGAGGACGACGGCGTGAAGGTCGTGGTCGAGACCGTCCGCGCGATGAACGCCCGCGACGATTCGCCGCAGAATCGCTACCTGATCGAGCCGGATGAATTCCGTCGAGCGGAGCAGCTCGCCGCCGAGAAGGCGCTCGACATCATCGGCTTCTACCACTCGCATCCCGATGTCGCGGCGCGCCCGTCGCAGTTCGATCGGGACCACGCGTGGCCCTGGTACAGCTACGTGATCGTCTCGGTCCAGCAGGGCCGGGCGGTCGAGATGTTCTCCTGGCAACTGCTCGATCCCGACGAACCGTTCGCCGAAGAACCGATCCAGTAGCATGGCCGTCCCGCCGCAGCGCAGAAGGAGACCCGCCCGATGTCCGTGAAGATCCTCATCCCCACTCCGCTGCGACCGTTTGCCGGTCGTCAGATGGAGGTTTCGGTGGAAGCGACGACCGTCGGTGAAGCGATGGAAATCCTGACCGGGCGGTATCCCGACCTGAAGAAGCACCTCTATGCACAGGACGGACGGCTGCGCAGCTTCGTGAATCTGTTCGTGGGGGACGAGGACGTGCGGCATGGGGAGGGGAGCGCGACGGTGCTGGGGGACGGGGCGGTGATCTCGATCGTTCCTTCGATTGCGGGGGGTTCGGACTCCACGGTTGGGGGAGAAGTGGTGAGTTATGTCAGTGCGGCGCCGCGCATGCGCGCGGCGCTGCATAATGACGAGATCGCGCGCTACTCACGCCACTTGATCATGCCCGAGGTCGGCATGGCTGGGCAGCGGCGGCTGAAAGAGGCGAGCATCCTCTTGGTCGGCACGGGTGGATTGGGCGCGCCGCTCGGGCTGTATCTGGCGGCGGCCGGCATCGGTCGACTCGGTCTGGTCGACTTCGATGTCGTCGACTCCAGCAACCTCCAGCGCCAGGTCATCCACGGCACCAAGGACATCGGTCGACCGAAGCTGCTCTCGGCGCGCGATCGCATCGCCGACGTCAATCCGCATGTCGAGATCGAGCTGCACGAAGTGCGTTTCTCCTCGGAGAACGCGCTCGAGATCGGCCGCAAGTACGACATCATCATCGACGGCACCGACAACTTCCCGACCCGCTACCTGGTCAACGATGTCTGCGTGTTGCTCGGCAAACCGAACGTCTACGGCAGCATCTTCCGGTTCGAGGGACAGGCGTCGGTCTTCTGGGCGGAGAAGGGGCCTTGCTACCGCTGCCTCTATCCGGAGCCGCCGCCGCCCGGGCTCGTGCCCAGTTGCGCCGAAGGCGGAGTGCTCGGCGTCTTGCCCGGAGTGGTCGGCACGATCCAGGCGACCGAGGCGATCAAGCTGATCCTGGGACAGGGCGAGCCGCTCATCGGCCGCCTGTTGCTCTACGACGCGCTCACCATGCGCTTCCGCGAGCTGAAGCTGCGCAAGGATCCGAACTGTCCGCTCTGCGGAGTGAACCCGACGATCCGCGAGCTGATCGACTACGAAGAGTTCTGCGGCATCGTCCCGCAGGTCGATACGCTCGACGCCGCCGACACGATCGAAGCCGAAGAGCTCCACGCGCAGCTCGAGTCGGGCAAGCCGCTGGTGCTCGTCGACGTCCGCAACCCCGAGGAGTGGGAGATCTGCCGATTGGACGGCGCACGCCTGATCCCGCTGCCCGATCTGCCCTCGCGGGTCCACGAGTTGGATACCGCCGACGACATCGTCCTGTATTGCAAGATGGGCGGCCGCAGCGCCCAAGCGGTCGCCTTCCTGAAGCAGGCCGGCTTCCGCAAGGTCCGCAACTTGGACGGCGGGCTCGAGTCCTGGGTCGACTCGGTCGACCCAGCCATGCCTATGTATTGACGCGCGTCACTCGCCCAGCAGTTCACCCACCGGTTTCAGATCGTCGACGCGATCGCAGACCGCTTTCACGATCATGAGGATCGGCACTCCCAGCAACAGACCCCACACGCCCCAGAGCCAGCCCCAGAACAACACGCCCAGGAAGATCGCCAACGGATTCATCTGACTCGTTCGACTGTGTAACCAAGGGGTGAGCGCATACCCCTCCACGCAATTGATCGCAAAGGCGGTCCCTCCCACGATCGCGGCCATCTCGAGCGCGCCGAACTGGAGGAATGCGAAGAGCGCCGAGGCGCCCATCACGAGGACGGCGCCGAAGTAGGGGATCAGATTCAAGGCGCCGGCGGCGATCCCCCAGACGACGGCGTGATCCACACCCAGCCCCCAGAACGCCAGCCCCGTCACCGCTCCCACGAGCGCGCTGGTGAAGAGCTGCACCCGCAGGTAGCGCTGGAGCTGGACTTCGATCTCGTCGAGCGCCTGCACCGTCAGCTTCTTCTCCGTCAGCGTCTTGCCGGCGATCTTGACCAGTTTTCGGCGGAAGTTGTCGCCCGAGGCCAGGAGAAAGTAGGTGACGAACGTGATGACGATCAGCGTGCTCGCCGCGCCGGCCACACCCCGCGTCCCGCTCCAGAGATGCTTCTTCAGATCGAATGCCGGCTCCTCGATCTGCACGCGGGTCACGCCGGACTTGGCCGGCGAAGGCGCCGAGCCGGTCTCCTCGGCGACCTGTTCGAGTTCCGCCGCGACTTTCTGGACGTTCTCGATCGCACCGTCGGAGGTGTCGAGCCGCGTGCGCAGCGTCATGCGCAACTTCTGCGTGGCCGCCGGCATCGCCTCCAACAACTTGCCGGCATCGTCGGCCAGCGACCGGGCCGTGAACCCGACCGCGGCCGACAAGAGCAACAGGAGCACCGCCGCTCCCAGCGGGCGAGCGATGCGCCAGCGATGCATGAGAGCGACGACCGGTCCCAAGGCGGAGCTGAGCAAGACGCCGACCATCACCGGGATGAAGACCTCGCGAGCCCAGTGCAGCGTGAAGATGCTCGCGAGCACGGCGAGCACCGCGAGCGAGACACTTCGCACATCGACCGTGGCCGGCGCCACCGTCGTTCCGGGTGTCGCGGTCGGCTGCGGGGCGGGCGGCTCGGGAGTCGGATGCGGAGTCGGATGCGGAGTCGAAGGCGGTTCGGTCATGGCGTCCTGCTTCCGGTTTACGGTCGCTCTGGCTCATCGGTCCGATTGTGCCCCAGGATTCCGATGCCCGCAGCTTCTCCGAGGACGCGGCCGACCCGTTCCTGCACTTCAGCGAGGCGACCGAGCACCCCGGCGACCCGCGCGTCGTGGTCAAGACCTGGGAGTACTGATCCCGCGGAGACTTCGGGCGGTCGAGGACATAGCGCGAGCCGCCTCCAGGCACTACGATCCCGGCTCTATGCCAAACCAAGACGAAGCCCTCGAACGAAACTCCGTCGCCGCCCTCGACGCTATCCTCGGCGCCCGCTTTCCCGTCCTCGACGACGGCTTCGTGCGCGTCATCGACTACATGGGAAGCGACGACGCCATCGTGCAGGCGGCCCGCGTTTCCTACGGGCGCGGCACCAAGCGCGTGCAGGAAGACCGCGGCCTCGTCCGCTATCTGCTGCGCCACCGGCACACGACGCCATTCGAGATGTGCGAGCTGAAGCTGCACGTGCGCGTGCCGATGGATTGCTGGCGGCAGTGGATTCGCCACCGAACCGCCAACGTGAACGAATACTCGACGCGCTACTCCGAGGCGATCGACGCCGCGCAGCGCACCCCCCCCGACGCCTGGCGGCTGCAGGACAGCGGAAATCGCCAAGGGAGCGGCGGGCTGGTCGACACCGCGACCGGCCATCGACTGACCGAGCAGGAGCTCGAACTCCAGCGGCTCTCGCGCTTCATGTACCTGGAGCGGTTGACCGCCGGCGTGGCGCGGGAGCAAGCGCGGAAGGACCTACCGCTCTCGACCTACACAGAGGCCTACTGGAAGATCGACCTCCACAATCTGCTGAACTTCCTCTCGCTGCGGATGGACGACCACGCGCAATGGGAGATCCGTCAGTACGCCGAGACGATCGGCAACGAGATCGTCTCGCGCTGGACGCCGATCGCCTGGGAAGCGTTCCTCGACTATCGGCTCCGTTCGCTCGAGCTCTCGTCGATCGAACAGGACATCATCCGGTCGCTCGCCGGCGGACAGATCGACGACGCGGCGGCGCGCGCGGGGGCCCACGGACTCTTGGCGCGCAACGACGAAGGGCTGCTCAAGCGCAACCGCGAGCGAATCGAGCTGGAGCGCAAGCTGCGTCAGCTCGGCTTCGCGATTCCCTGGGAACTCTGAGCCGACCCGTCCGGGAGAGTCAGCGGAGGAGCGCCTCGAGCTTCGCCAGACGCACCGGGTCGTCGTTGCGTTCGAAGTAGAAGACCTGGAAGTCCTGCGACTCGCGCCGCAACTCCACGAGCGGGCGCCCGGGGGCGCGGGTGAACCAGTCGTCGAGATACGCCTCGAAGTCGACGAGTTGGACCGAGTGAGGGGAGCGCGTGGCCAGATCCCGCATCAGGTCGCGGTCGTAAGTGACGACGTAGGCGGGAATCCACTCGTCGGCGGCGCCCGCCTGGAACGCGGCTCTCCGGTACGGCTCGTGGCTGCGGGGCCGTTTCATGAATTCGAAGTGGACGCCGCGGGCTCTGAGATAGTCGATCGGAGCGACCTTTTCGTGTCCGGGACGTCCGCGTCGCGCGACTGGGAGTCGCGCGATATACGCATCGGTCAGTCCGTTCGATTCGATCGCCGTCGCGAAGCGCGCGTAGTAGGCCAAGCTGGCCTGTCCGCCGATGACGACGCGCACGTCGGTTCCTTCGAAGAGTTCCGCGAGTCCGCCGCCGATCTCCTCATATCGCTCGATCAGGTTCTTTCCTCGATCGAGGTGCGACCAGTACCAGTGTTCGTCGGTCACGCCCGAGGGACCGAAGGTCGCGCGCGGTGCGCCGGCGGCGTCGAAGTAAATCGAGTCGCGGAGTGCGCGCTCCGCCCAGACCGCGCCGGGGAGAGCGAGCAACGCGCACAGGAGCGCGATCGGCCTTGGACCCAGGAACTGTCGGGCGGAGATCTCGATCGTCGCGTAGACCAGAGGAACGATCGGGACGATGAACCGCGCAAACATGAAGTCGCCGCCGACTCGAACGACGAAGAGCGCGAGATAGACGGCGAAGAACGAGGACGCGATCAAGGCCGGTCGCAACCCGGAAGATGCGCGCCGCCATGACAAGAGGAGAACGATCGAGATCGGCGCGAGGAGCGTCGAGGGATAGGCGCGCAGATAGAGACCCAAGTAGTGCAGCCCCTGTCCGAGGTTGCTGCCCCCCGCTTCCTTTGCGAAGGCCGTGTTCGGGAGGAGCTGTCCGAAGTAAACGATCTTCCAGAGCAGGTACGGCGCGAGGATCAACGCGAGCGGGGCATGGAGCGCGAGGAGGCCGCGGCGCGACTCAAATCGATCGCGCCAGAGCAGAATCGCTACCGTGAGCGGATAGAAGAGCGCGCCGTCGGGGCGCAGCAGGAAGATCAGCGCGAGGAGGAGTCCGACGGCGGCGTAGGCGCGCCGCGAGCGCGAACCGAAGACGAGCGTCAGGTAGAGCACGGAGATCAGCAGCGTGAAGGCGGAGGTTTCGAGTCCGCCGGTGGCCCAGAGACGCTGATCGTAGTTGGCGGCCAGACAGAGGGCGGTCAGCGGCAGCAGCGCGGTCGACCGCCCGAGTCGAAGCGAGAACCAGATCCACAGCGCGAGCGTCGCCGCGTCGGCCGCGAGTCCGAGGGCCTGCGACGCGGAGACCAGCTCGAGCCCCGCGGCGCGCAGTCCGGCCAAGAGCAGGAGCCAGAGAAAGTGTGAATAGCCCTCGACCCGCTCGCCGATGTTGTAGACGAGACCCTGCCCGGCGAGGAGATGGTCGAGGTAGCGAAACGTGATGAAGGCGTCGTCGCAGATCCAGCGCCAGCGAGCTGCCGATATGAAACCTACCCCGAGCGCGAGGAGCGCGAAGATCCAGAAGACGACCCGAGCGCCGCTTCCCCCACCCCTCCCCTCTTGGCCTGCCGGCGATGACACGCGGCGGATAGTACGGGATGCGGGCGGCCACGGCGTTGACACCACCGAGGGCATCCCCGAGAATCCAGCGGCGATCGGATCGACTGCGCTGCCGAGCGTCAGGGAAGGACGCGCGATCAACGAACTGCAACCTAGCTCCTCGGGGCCAAGAGGAGACGACACCGGGCGGTCGAGCCTGCAGTGTGGTTCGCGTGGCGTGGCCGACGTCGCACTGTGGGCCGTCCTGTTCCTCGCGATGGCGCTCCAAGGCTGCGGCCAGAAGCGCGAGTTCCTGCTCGTCGTGCGCGACGACGCCAATCGACCGCTGGCCGGGATCGAGATTCGCGATGCGACCACCGGAGCGCTGCTCGGTGGGACCGACGAGACCGGCTCGGTGCGCTTCCAACCGCCGAAGGGCGCGGGCGGGGTGCTCCGTGTGCGACTGCGCGCCGGCGCCGACGCGCCCGCCTTCGAGTTCGAAGATCCGATCATCCTGACCGATGCCGACCTCCGCCAAGGGGCGCGGCTCGTGCGCGGACGCTCCACGGCGCCGGCCGACTCCACGACTGGGCGCGCGGTCCTGGCCGTAGAGACCGAGCCGCCGGGCGCCACCGTCATGCTGAACGATCAACCGGTCGGACCGAGCGCGGTCGTCTTGCGTAATTTGGAGCCGGGGCGCGTGCAGGTCCAACTCAGGCTCGACGGGTACGAAACGCATGCCGTCGACCTGCTCCTCCTGGAAGGCGAGAACAAGTATGTCTGGGAGCTGCGCCGCAAAGACGGCCCGGCGGTCGCACCGCGATCCGCGCCGCCCCCTCCGCCGGCCGCGTCCACGGAAGCTCCCTCGTCGCAACCGGCCCCGACGTCCGCCTCGAATCCGGTCGCGTCTGATCCGATGCCGACCCTGGAAACGGAGGAGACGCCCCGCACGATCCCGACGCCGCGCGAGCGGCCGCCGGAGCCCGCGGCGCCCGCGGCGCCCGCCGCCGACGATCGGACCGCCATCGGTCGGCTCTTGGAGAGCTACGCCGCCGCCTTGGAGCGGAGAGATCTCGAGGCGTACGCGGCGCTCTTCACCACGCTCTCGAGCGAGAACCGAGACAAGCTCCGCGCCGCCTTCGGCGATCTGCAATCGCAGGAGGTCGAGCTGCGCGACGTCGAGATCAACGTCTCCGGCGCGCGCGGCGAGGCGCGCTTCGTCGAGATCCGCACGATGAAGTTCCGCGCGGGGCGCGACCAGCGACTCGAACGGGATCTGAGTGCGACGACGGTGCGCCTCCCCGATGGACGGTGGCGACTGGAACAGATCCGCAGCATCAATTGATCGTCGAGGAGGAGGTATCGATGCGTTTCATGCAACACGGCCGGCGCTCGGGATGGGCGGCCGCGCCGACGGCAGCGGCGACGGCCGCGACGTTGGTCGCCATCGCTCTCACCGCTCTGGGCGGCCGCGCCTCTGCGCAGTCGCTCGAGTTGGACGACTTCCTCACCGGCATCCTCCGCGACGGCGTGGTTCTCTCGCCCCCGGCGAGCGGCGTGAACCACGAGGCGCACTTCATCGGCGGCGACTCTCCGCAATTCGGAGCGCTCCAGCAGGTGAACGAAGAGATGTCGTGGCAGCTCTCGAACTTCCCCCTCAGCTCGTCGGCCGGCGGCTTCGCCTACGAACTCGATCTGGAGATGGGCGTGCTCGTCCGTCCGACCAAGAGCTTTGGACCGATCTACGGCGAACGGCCGCTGACCGTCGGGCGCGGCCGGTTCAACCTCGGGATGAGCTACACGCAGTTCAGCTTCGACCATCTCGACGACATCGATCTGCAGGCCGGTGAGATGGAGCTGGTCTTCACCCACGCCGACACCGACAACGACGGCGGCAATCTCGGCAACTACATCGAAGGTGACGTGGTCACGGCCGCTCTCGCCATCGATGTGGAGAGCCGCGTGACTTCTTTCGTCGGCTCCTACGGATTGCGGGACGGGATCGACCTGGGCATCGTCGTCCCGATCGTGGAGGTCGACATGCGGGCGCGGGTCGACGCCACCGTGCGCCGCCTCGCGACTTCAGCCTCGCCCGACATCCACCGGTTTCCCAACGGGACCAGTCGAAACAGCTTCGAGCGCGAGTCGAGCGCCCGCGGAGTGGGCGATCTCGTCTTGCGCGGGAAGGCCAAGTTCCTCGACCAGGGATCGATCTTGATGGCGGCGATGACCGACCTGAGGCTCCCCACCGGCGACGAGGACAATTTGCTGGGCACCGGTCGCACCACCGCGAAAATGGGCGTCGTCGGCTCGTGGAACGACCCGACCTTCTCGCCGCACGCCGCCGCCAGCGCGACGTTCGCCTCCGGGAATTCGAACCGCAACGAACTCGGGTACGTGTTCGGTCTCGATTGGTCGGTCGACCCGAAGCTGACGCTGGCCGCCGATCTGTTGGGCCGCGTGGCGTTGGAGGCGCGTGAGGTGGTGGTGGCCGACGAGACCTATCGATTCAACATCGAGACCAACCCGAATCTACCGGCGGTCGTCCGACAGACCGATCTGCCGCGCCTCGGGATCGCGGAGGAGACCACCTCGCGGCACTACGTCGATCTCGCCGTCGGATTCAAGGTCAACGTCGCCGGTAACTTCCTCGTGACGGCGAACGGGCTGCTGCCGCTCGCGGATGTGGGGCTGCGCGACGAGTTCTCCGGTCTGGTCGGGCTCGACTACAGTTTCTAGGTCGCCCAGCAGGACGAGCAGGCGGTGGGTTCGGCCGTCGTCCTCGAGCGGCACGGCCGAAGCGTCGACACGCACGCCATCGAGCTCCGCGCGCGCCACGCCCTGTGAGCGCTTCGCCGGGTTTTGCACCTCGATCTCGTAGCGAGTTCCGCCGAAAGTCCAGTCGATCGAGAAGTCGGGCCAGTTCATCGGAATGCAGGGGTCGATCCGCAGCCGATCGCCTCGCTGTTGGAATCCGAGGATCTCCTCCAGCGCGATGCGATACATCCATCCGGCCGAGCCGGTGTACCAGGTCCATCCGCCGCGCCCGACATGCAGCGGGTGCGCGTAGATGTCGGCCGCGACGACGTACGGTTCGACGCGATAACGGCGCATCCCCTCGGCGGTGCGCGCGCGATTGATCGGGTTCGACATGTGCAGCAGCTCGACGGCCTCGTCCCCTTCACCCATGCGCGCCATCGCCTGCACCGTCCAGAGCGCGGCGTGGGTGTACTGCCCGCCGTTCTCACGAATCCCCGGGATGTATCCCTTGATGTACCCGGGATCCTGCGGCGAACCGTCGAAGGGCGGCGTGAGCAGCAGACTGAGCTGCGCGCTGCGCCGCAAGAGGTGCACGCGGAGCGAATCCATCGCCCGCTCGGCGCGTTCGGGCGGCGCCAGTCCCGAGATGACGGCCCACGACTGCGCGATCGCATCGATCTTCGCCTCGGAAGACGAGGCCGATCCGAGGGGAGTCCCGTCGTCGTAGTAGGCGCGGCGGTACCAGTCCCCGTCCCACGCCAGTTCGAGTCGTTCGGCCAGCCGTGCGCGCTCGGCTCGATAGCGATCGGCGCGCGCAGTGTCGCCGCGAGCCGCACAGATGGGAGCGAACTGTCCCAGGATCGTCGCGAGGAACCAACCGAGCCAGACGCTCTCTCCCTCGCCGCCGCGGCCGACGCGATTCATCCCGTCGTTCCAATCGCCGGTCCCGATGAGCGGAAGTCCGTGCGAGCCGGCCGTGCTCCCCCGATCGATCGCGCGAACGCAATGTTCGTAGAGCGAACCGACCTCGCTCGAGACCGCCGGCAGGTCGTAGGTCTCGAGCTGCTCGGGGGTGAGCGGCGGCGCCGAGAGGAACGGCGCGGGCGCGTCGAGGACGGCGTGATCCCCGGTTCGCTCGACATACGCCGCCACCGCGAAGGGGAGCCAGAGCAGGTCGTCGGAACAACGCGTGCGGACGCCGCGGCCGCTCGGCGGATGCCACCAGTGCTGCACGTCGCCTTCCGTGAACTGACGCGAGGCGGCGCGCAGGAGATGCTCGCGGCAGAGATCGGGGCGTGTATAGACGAGCGAGAGGACGTCTTGGAGCTGATCGCGAAAGCCGTAGGCGCCCCCCGACTGGTAGTAGCCGCTGCGCGCCCAGAGCCGCGAGGCGACGCACTGATAGAGCAGCCATCGATTGACCAGGAGATCGAGAGAGTCATCGGGCGTGCGCACCTGCACGGCGCCCAGGATCCGATCCCACCTCTCGGTCACGGCGGCCAGGGCCGCTTTCGCCTGTTCGACCGACGCGTGTCGGCGGGCGGCCGCGCGCGCCGCCTCCGGACTCACACCCTCTCCCAGGACGATCGCGATCTCGCGCGTCTCGCTCGGCGGGATCTCCACCGCCAGGAGCAACGCTCCACACGGATCGAGGCCGCCGCCGAAGCGACCGCTCAGCCCCACGCGCTCGAGGGCCGCGGGGCGCGAGAGCGATCGATTGCGCCCGATGAACTCGGCTCGATCGCCCGTGGCCGACACCACCGCTTGGCTGACGGCGAGGAACCCCGTGCGGGCGGTCGTTTCCGTCGCGTACCGATTCTGCGCGAAAATCACGCCGGTCTCCGCGTCGTACTCGGTCACGACATGCAAGCAATCGCCCGCCCGCCCCGGCCCGAGCAGCCATTCCACGTAGACGAAGAGCGCCACGCGACGCGTGCGGGGGCCGTCGTTGCGCAGCGTCAGGAGCGAGTACTTCACCGACTCGTCGGGATGGACGAAGATCTCGAGCTCTTGACCGAGTCCCGTCGGTGCGGCGCCGAAGCTCGACCAACCGGCGCCGTGACGCACCGTCCACCGGAGATCGGGATCTCTCGGCAACGGCGCGGGCGTCGCGCCCCAGGTCTGGCCGGTCTCTTCGTCCCGCAGGAAGATCGCCTCGCTCGTCGGATCCGAGACCGGGTCGTTGGCGAACGGCGTGAGGCGCGCCTCTCGACTGTTCTCCCCCCAGGTCGTGGCCGCGCCGGCGGAGGAGACGAGCGCGCCGAAGCCGGGGTTGGCGAGGATGTTGGACCACGGCAGCGGCGTCTCCTCTCCCCCATCCAGCACGATCACATACTCCCGCCCGTCAGCGCTGAAGCCGCCGAGGCCGTTGTCGAAGCGGAGCGTCGGTCGCGCCGATCGCTGCGAACTAGGGAGCACGGTCGTCGTCGACTCGGGATGGATTCGCGGAGTGAACGGCCCCGGCCAGAGCGGCTCTCGGTGCGGACGTTGGAGCTGTTCCTCCAACGTGCCGTCCGCGCCGCGCAGCACGGCGCGCGCGACGGCGAAGAGGAGCGTGCGTTCCGCGTCGGCAATCCCGTCTCCACGCAACAGGAAGACGCCGCCCGGTCGATCGCGCTGCGCCGACCAACGCCCGCCTTCGAGCAGCATCGTCAGTTCGCTCTGCATCTCCTCGCGATAGCCGATCGGATGCTCGTTCAAGATGACGATGTCCGCCGTGAGTCCGCGCAGCCGCCAGAACTCATGCGCGCGCAGCGCCTGCCGCACGAGCGGGAGATCGTCGTCCTCCGTCACCTCGATCAGAAGAATCGGCGCGTCGCCGGAGATGCCGAAGCGCCAGAGCGCGGTCTGCGCCAGAGCGTTGCGCGCGATCCAATCGCCCGGCGCTCGCAGCGACGCGTCAGTGTAGAGCACGGCCGAGGCCAGCGACATGTAGAGCTGCGCCTCCTGCGCAGTCAGTCCCAGGTGGCGCAGCTCGATCTCCGAGCTGCTGAAGCCGAGTGCGAACGCCTGGGACGCCGCCGCGGGATCGTGATAGCGGTCGGCCAGGACATGGGCGGTCTCCGCGTTGGGCGCGAATCCCGTGGCGAAGGCGAGCCGCACGACTCCGCCCGGCGCCAGTCGCACCCGGTGGCGCAAACTCGCGATCGGATCGAGCACGGCGCCGGTCGTTCCGCTCAGCGGCCGCCCGGTCAGCGCGATCGGATCCTCGACCCCGCGTCCCCGTCCCAGGAACCGCGCGCGATCGGTCTCCCACTCCACCGGCTCTTGCGCGCTCCCTTCCAGAGCCGAGACGTGGAAGGCGACCCCTCCGATGTCCCGTTCGCTCCGCGGGCGGCGGGAACAGAGGATGGCGGCCGACTCCGCGACGTAGCTCGTCTCCAGGAACAGTTTGCCGAAGGCGGGATGCGAGAGGTCATCGGCCGGAGGGGAGAGGGCGAACTCGACGTAGCTGGTGACCTCGATCTCGCGCGTGCGGTCGCCGCGGTTGACGAGCGTGAGCCGCCGCACCTCGAGATCCTCCTGCGGAGAGACCGCGACTTCGAGTTGCGACTCGATCTCCTCGTCGCGACGCCGGAAGATCGCGCGATCCGACAAGAACGTCGCCTCGTACTCCTGCGGCTCGCGCGCCATCGGCTGCGCGGTGGCCGACCAGACCGCGCCGCTGCGCACGTCCCGCAGATAGAGGAACTGACTCCCCACATCCCGCGTCGGGTCCTCTCGCCACCGGGTCAACGCGAAGCCGCGGCAGATCGATGCGCCGGCGCCGGAATTGGTGATGACGGTGGTGAACGACCCGTTGGAGAGAAAGGTCGCCTGCGGATAGAGCGTGTTGGCCGAGCGGAACCGGCGCACCGAACCGGCGGCGGAGGCGGGCGTCGAGTGTGACGCCTCGGCGGACCGCGGGCGAGAGACCATGGCGGAGCGGTTGACCATCTCCTGCAGCAGCATCTCGGTCGCCTGGATGTGCGGATCGGCGTGGAATCGTTCGACCATCCGCGACTCGAAGAGGACGTTGGCGAGCGCGACGAGCGACATCCCCTGGTGGTGCGAGAAGAACGCGCGGACGATGACCCCCTTGGTCGGTCGGTGGATCGCGTCGCCGTGGAGCGGGGAGTCGTAGGAGTCGCGAGGCGTGTAGTCGATCGCCTCGAAGAATCCGTAGTCGCCCTGCACTCCTGCTCGCATCAGGCGTCGGAAGTTCGCGCTGGCCCCGTCGGGGTCGATCATCGCCGCGAGCGCGGTCGCGTAGGGCGCGATGACGAGATCGTCGCCCAGGCCGCGCTTCAGACCGAGGCCGGGCACGCCGAACGCGCGGTACTGATAGTCGCCTTGGTGGTCGACGAAGTCGTAGGCCGACTCAGAGATTCCCCAAGGGACGCCGAGCCTCCGCGCGAAGTGGATCTGATGTTCGACGGCCCGACGGCAGCTCCGCTCCAGCAAGGTTCCGGGATACGACCGCAGGAGGAGCGACGGCATGAGGTACTCGAACATCGACGCGCTCCAGGAGACGAGCGTCGGTCGTCCGCGCGAGGCCACGAGCTGGCGACCCAGGCGGAACCAGTGAGCGACCGGCGCGTCCCCCTTGGCGATGGCGAAGAAACTCGCCGTGCGCGCTTCGGAGGCCAACAGATCGTAGTGGGTCGGGTCCAGCCGCCCCGGCCCTTCGGAGTCGGCCAGGCGATACCCGGTCGAGAATTGCTGACGACGCGGATCGAACAGGAAGCGGAAGTCCATGCCGTGCGCGAGCGACTCGGCCCGCCGCGCGGCGTATTCCAACCTCGCCTCCAGGTCCGACTCGACGGCCGCGGGCGCAAGCGACGCCTCCAGGCGCTCCACCGCGAAGAGCGCGCGCCGCAACTCGCGCGGCTGCGCCAACAGCGCAACCTCGTCCCCCGCCAACCGCAGCCGCGCCTGACGGAGCGACGGCGCCAACGACGCGAGCCGCGAGGCCTCGTCTCCAGGATCCATCTGCGCGAACAACAACTGCTCGACCGAGTGGAGCGCCGCGAAGAGCGCTGCGGCGCCGGTGGGGCCGCTCCCGGCAGTCGAAACCGAGATCGCGGCGTCGACCATCCTGCGCACGAAGTAGACCGTGTCGATCAACCCTTCCCTGCGAACTCCAGGCGTCTGCGGATCGACCGCGATCTGTCTCAGGCCCTGCGCGACCGCGAGAAGGCAGGCGGCGAAGTTGCCGCTGTCCACGGTCGAAACGTAGCGCGGGTAGAGCGGCGCCAGGGTGGCGGTCGAAATCCAGTTCAGGACGTGTCCCTCGTGGCGCTCGAGCCCTTCGACCGTGCGCAGCGTGCGCTCGACCCGTTCGACCAGTTCGGGCGTGCCGATGAAGCCGAAGTCGTGCGCCGCAAGCGCCGAGACCAGGCTCATCCCGATGTTGGTCGGCGACGTCCGGCGTGCGAGCCGCTCCTCGCCCCGCTCCTGGAAGTTATCGGGCGGAAGCCAGTTGTCCTCGGGTCGCAGGAACGTTTCGAAGAAGTGCCAGGTGCGACGCGCGATCCGGCGCAGCAGCGGCCGATCGGCTTCGCGCGGCGGATGGCGCGTGGTGGAGACCGGACGGCTGAGCCAGGCCGCAACCACCGGCGCCGCCGCCCAGAGCAGGAGGAACGGCGCCGCGATGAAAAACGCGCCGGGGCGCGCCGTCGCGACGACGAGTCCACAGCCGAGAGCAAAGATGGGACTGGAGGAGAGCTCCATCCCGAAGGCCGCCAAGGCGCGTCGTCCGGTGAGTTGCGAAGCGCGGGAGATGACCGAGGCCGCGGTGTCCCACTCCAAGAGCCGACGATGCGTGATGACCATGCGGACGAGCGTGACGGCGATCGCATGCAGCATCCGGTACGACTGGTACGGCAGGAAGGTGACGGTGAGAAAGGTCTGCGCGGTGGCGGTCGCGAGATCCTCGGCCGCGTTGCGGAGGAACACCTGCACCGGTTGACGAGCGGCCGGTCCCGCCAGGAAGCGTTCGAGCTGCGCGAGCACGGCGAAGGAGAGCGAGAGGAGCGCGGCGGCGGTCCAGACGATCGGTCGTCCGGGCAACACCGTCCAGCCGGCGACGATGAGCGCGAGCGAAGCCGGCGCGACCACACTGCGGCGCAGATTGTCGAGGATCTTCCACCGGCTCAGGATCGGCAGGCGATTGCGCTCGATCCCGGTCGAGGAAGGCGCCCAGGGAAAGAGCCAGAGCAGGATCTGCCAATCCCCGCGCACCCACCGATGCAGTCGCCGCATGTGCGCGATGACGCTCGAGGGATAGTCGTCGACCAACTCCACGTCGCTGACCAGAGCGGTGCGCGCATACAACCCTTCGAAGAGATCGTGCGAGAGGAGCGCGTTCTCTGGGACACGGTCCCCCAGCGCCAGGAGGAACGCATCGACGTCGTAGATCCCCTTGCCGGAGTAGCTGCCTTCGGCGAAAAGGTCTTGGTAGGTGTCCGAGACGGCGGTCGTGTACGGATCGACGCCGATCGCGCCGGCATAGAGACGCGAGAAGAACGAACCGACCGCACTGGAGAGCGTGACGCTGATGCGCGGCTGCAGGATCCCGTATCCGTCGGTGACGCGGCCGAGCCGCGGATCGAAGTGCGGTCGATTGAGCGGGTGCAACATGATCCCGATCAACTTGCGCGCCGCGTCGCGCGGAAGGCGCGTGTCGCTGTCGAGCGTGAGGCAGTATTTGATGCGCGGCAGGATGGAGAGATCGCCGATCTGCTCGCGATAGCTCGTGTCCTCCGCACCGCGGAGCAGCCGGTTGAACTCCTCCAACTTGCCGCGCTTCCGCTCCCAGCCCATCCACCGGTTCTGCTTCTCGTTCCAGAGACGGGCGCGATGGAAGAAGTAGAAGCGGCCGCCGCGCCCCTCGCCGTGGCGCGCGTTCAATTCGTCGATCCCTTCGCGGGCCACCCGGAGGATCTCCAGATCACTCGGCAGTTGCTCGACATCCGCGTCGGCGAAGTCGCCGAGGATGCCGAAGTGAACATTCGGGTCCATGTTCCCGAGCGCTTGCACCTCTAGATGATCGATCATCCGCCGCACGCCGTCGGGGCTGGTCAAGAGGGTCGGGATGATGACCATCGTGACGCCCTCGTCGGGTACGCCCGTGCTCAGGTCGAGACGAGGCGCGAGCCGTGGTCGGGCGACGCCGGCCGCGACCGATTGGACCCAGGCGATGGCGAGTTCGGTCGCAGGGATCAGCGCCAGCGCGGAGACAAGCCACTCGTAGCCCGACCCGCGGACCGCCCACGTCGCCAGGGCGACCAACCCTCCGGTCAGGCCCCCGATCGTGACCAAATAGAAGAAGACGGCGTGGCGGAAGAAGAAACGGCGCGCTCGCTGACGGAGTCGCGGACGGAAGTTGATGACCGACTCGAACTCTCGTCGTCCACGCCCGATCAGACGCCATCCGACATGGGCCTCGCGCGGATCCGAGGCTGATCGCTCGGCGGAGCGACGCGACGCCTCGACCACCCGCAGCGCCGCCGCTCGTTGCGCCTCCCCCGTCCGTTCGGCTAGTTCCTCGATCGACCGGCGGTATCGATCGCGCGTCGCGAAGTCCATTTTCTGATACACGCCGGCCGGATCGCGGCGCAGGACTTCGTCGACCAGACTGACGTCCTCGAAGAAGCGGCTCCAGTCCTGGGTCGAGCAGAGCCGGAGACTCGTGATCGAGTTCCCGATCGAGACCTGCGCCGCGGCTTGCTCTTGGTGCTCCGCGCGAACCGCATCTTCAGCCGTGACGTGGTGCGTGGCGAGCTGCTCGTCCAGCCTCGCGCGCAGTTGGGCGACGCGCGATCCGTACTCCCAGAGGCGGCGCAGGAGTTGCGCGACGTAGGCGGTCGGCTCGGCCGAGCTGATCTCGGGCGCGCGATGATCGAGGCCGCCGCGCTCGAAGTGATCGAAGTCGGCGTCGGCTCGCTGCTCGGCGTCGCGCGCCTCGAGGATCGTCTCGGCGATGCGACGGAGATTCTCGACCAAACCGAGCCGCAACATGCTCGGCCACGCCCAGAGTTCGCCGATGGTCAGCGGGGTGACCGTCTGGTACGCGCCGACGAATCGGGTGATCCGCTCCAGGTCGAGCAACCCGTCGCTCGCGCGGATCAGCTCCACGGCCATGGCGTAGACGCGCGGGATTCCGTCGAAGTCCGCCGTCGCCACCGCGGGTAACTCTCGGTAGTAGCGGCGCGGGAGGTACCGTTGGATCTCCAGCGCCTCACTGTCGATCAGGTGGAAGTTGTCGAGCAGCCACTCTTCCGCCGGGGAGACCGAGCGGCCCGCGCGCACGTCTTCGGCCAGGACATGGTACGCCGTGCGCAGGATCCCGATGTTCCGTTCGAAGCGCCCGAAGAAACGATCCGCGCGGCGGCGCGAGTTCCGCGCGACCGTGAATTGCGAGGCGAGTTCACGCGCCCGCGATTCCAGCGCCTCCGATCCGAGGTAGTGGCCGCGGAGCGGGCCTTCGTCGACCTCGGCGGATTCGCCCGCGGGCGACTGCCCGGGCGCAACGAACCGGTCGACCAAACTGCGGAGCTTGGCTAGGCGCAAACTTCTTCCTCGTGGGTCATGCGCGGACGAACGATCAGCGCGGGTGTGCGGCCCCTCGCGGCTCCATCAGTCGCTCGACTTCGCTGAAATCGACCGGCTTGGTCAGATGGTGATCGAACCCTACCTCGCGAGAGCGACGTCGATCCGCTTCTTGTCCCCAGCCGGTCACGGCGATGATCACCGGCGGCTCGCCGAGCGTGCCGCGACGAATCCGCCGACACGCCTCGTAGCCGTCGATGCGCGGCAACCCGAGGTCGAGCAGGACGACGTCGGGGTGGAACTCCGCCGCTGCGATCACGGCATCTTCCCCGTCGAATGATGTGCGGACGTGATGGCCGCTCAGCCGCAGCAGTTTGGCCATCGTCTCGACCGTGTCAGCGCTGTCGTCCACGACGAGCACCCGCGCCGGCTTCGCGGCCGCGTGCGGCGGGGCGCCCTCCACGGCCGGACTGACTCCGCCAGGCCCCGGCTGCGATGACGAATCGGACGCGGCGATCGGCAGTCTCACGATGAACTCGGCGCCCTGGCCGACCCCCGCGCTCCTCACTTGCAGCATTCCTCCGTGTAATTCGACCAACCGTCGAACCAGGATCAGACCCACGCCGAGACCGTCGCCCGGCCCTTGGGGGGAGCGCTCCCCCGGCACGTAGTCGTCGAAGAGATGCTGCGATCGTTCCGGCGCGATCCCGATCCCGGTGTCCCGCACCCGGATCTCGACGTCGTTCTCCAGTTGCTCGGCGTCCAACCAGACACGCCCCTCGGGCGGGGTGAACTTCGCTGCGTTCTCCAGCAGGTTCTCGACGATCTGGATGAGCCGCGTGCGGTCGGCCCGCACTTGGATGAGCACCGGGGGGATCCGGACGACGAGGCGTGGTCGGTCGCCGGCGAACTGCGGACGGGCCCACTCGATCGCCTCCGCCAGCGCGCCGGCGAGGTTGAACAGGCTCCACTGCAGATGGATCTTGCCGCGCGTGATCCGCGAGACGTCCAGCAGGTCATCGACGAGTCGGACCAACTGTTCGACGTTGCGATCGATCATCCGACGGATTGCTTCGAGATCGGGACCGAGCCCGGGCGTCAGGCGCATCAGTTCGAGGCCGTTGCGGAGGGGCGCCAGCGGATTCCTCAATTCATGCGCGAGCGTTGCGACGAACGCGTGTCGCTGCCTCGCCTCGTCGCCGCCGCGCGCGGCCAACCGATGCCTCTCGATCGCCAGCGCCGCCACGGTCGCCAGGAACTCCAACGCCCAACGATCGCGCGCGAGCCCGCCGCCCGATGCGCGGACCCGCCCGATGGACGCGCCCCCCGGGGCCGAAAGCATCGCGACGACCGAGTCGGGGCGTTCGGGCCAGACGGCGTCGCCCACCGCGATCTCCACCGAGTCACACTGGAGGAGCTGTTGTGCTTCCCGGCGCAATGTCGCCCACACTTCGCTCTCGCCGGTCGGCGCGGCGATCGCGTTCGAGGCCGCTGCCAGCCGGCGACCTCGATCCGGGGGATCATGCCAGGGGGCGGCGCCGAGGAGCGCGCCGACGGCGGCGACCGTGGTGAATGCGGCGGTGAATGTGAGGGTCTGGCGCCAACCGAAGATCAGACACGCGGAGAAGATCCCGGCGATCGCGACGATTGCAACGATCGAGAGGGAGAGCCCCCATCGGGGCTCGGAACGGGTCCTCGCTCGCCGCTGGGTCGGGATCTCATTTCTGCTCAGCGTATTGGTTGACCTTGTTGTACAGCGTCTTGAGACTGATGCCGAGAATGGTCGCCGCCTGTTTCTTGTTGCCGCCGCAACGCTCGAGGGTTGCCAGTAACAATTCTCGTTCCATTGCGGCGAGCGACGACCCGACCCGCACACCCTCGGATGCGCCGGCCGCATCGGCGCCGGGGCGGCGGGGGCCGTCGACCGGAATCGAGTCCAGTTGGAGGAACTCCTCGGTGAGGATGAACTCGCGCTGGATCAGGTTCTTCAGCTCTCGGACGTTCCCGGGCCAGCCATGGGTGGTGAGTCGCGGAGTGACCCCGGGAGCGAAACTCTTCTCCGTTCCCGACGCGACGTTCAGTTGCTCGAGAAAATAATTTGCAAGGAGCTGGATGTCCTCGCCCCGCTCACGCAGCGGCGGGATCACGATCGGAAAAACATTCAACCGGTAGAGCAGATCTTCCCGAAGTTTCCCATCCCTCAGCGCCGCCTCGAGCGGGCGGTTCGTCGCGGCGATCACCCGCACGTCGACCGGGATCGGCTCGACCCCGCCCACCCGCACGACTTGGGCGGTCTCCAGGACGCGGAGCAGTTTCACCTGGAGCTCGAGCGGCATCTCCGTGACCTCGTCGAGGAACAGAGTGCCGCGCGAAGCCCGCTCGAAGAAGCCGCGGTGCAGTTGGTTGGCGCCGGTGAAACTCCCTCTCTCGTGGCCGAAGAGTTCGCTCTCGATCAGCCCCGGTGAGATCGCGCCGCAGTTCAGCGGGAGGAACGGATGGATGCGCCGCAACCCCAACTCGTGGATGCCGTTCGCCACGACTTCCTTACCGGTTCCGCTCTCGCCCGTGATCAGGACAGTCGCGTCGGTCGGGGCGACGCGCGCCATCAGGTCGTACACCTTCTGCATCGAAGGCGAGCGTCCGGTCAACCCTCCGAATCGACCGAGTTTGCGCAACTCGCCGCGGAGCGATCCGATCTCCTTTTTGTAGGCCAAGGTGCGGGAGACGTTGGCCAGGATCGCACGCAGTCGTCCGACGTCGACCGGTTTGATCAGATAGTCGAGCACGCCGATCCGCAGAGCGGCGATGGCCGAGTCGATGGTCGCGTGGCCCGTCACGAGCACGATCTCCGGACGCGCGACCGGGTCGAGACCCTCGAGCAACTCCAGACCGTTTCCGTCCGGAAGCTGGAGGTCGACCAACACGACATCGGGCGAGACGTCCGTGAGTCGCTCTCTCGCCTCCGCCAGCGTGCCGGCGGTCGTCGTCTCGAAACCTTCGAGTCGCACGAGATCCGCCATGGCCGAAACGGTGGCGCGATCGTCGTCGATGATCAGAACCAGTGACATCCGATGCCCTCAATTCGCCGACGTGGTCAGCGGCAGTTCGATGGTGAAGCGAGCGCCCGCGCCAGGTTCGGAGGAGGCGCGGATCTTTCCCTTGTGCGCCTCCACGACCGAGCGAGCGACGTAGAGTCCGGCCCCGATGCCGGACCGTTTGGTCGTCGCGAACATGGTGAACATCTGGTGCAGCATCTCCGGAGCGATCCCCGGCCCGGTGTCGCCGATCGCGAGAACCGCGCGCCCCTCATCCGTCCGGAGCTGCACCCGCAGCTCGTGCGCGACGGTCGAGGCGCCGCTGGTCCCGTCGGCGCCATTCCGGGACGACGCGCCCGCGAGCCGGACGCCCAGCGGGCGGGCCGAGGCGGATTCGACCGGACACATGGCGTCGAGCCCGTTGATCATGATGTTGAGCACAGTCTGCTTGATGGCGTCTCGGTTCCCGGTGACCGTGACCGGCGACGCGGCGAGTTCGGCCTCGACCGACACCCGTCGTTCGCGACAGTACGGCTCGAGCAACAGCAGCAGCTCCTGGACGGCCGCCGCCAGATCGAACGGCTCGATCGAGTCGCCCGTCAGTCGCGCCTGCCCGAGCAGACTCTCGACCATCCGGTGCAAGCGCCGCATCTCGGTTCCGATCACGTCGACGTAGCCGAGCTGCGAGGCCACTTCGTCGGGTCCGTGGGGGCCTGGGATCGTCTGCCGGAGAAGCTCCAGATTCAGGACCATCGCGTTGAGCGGCGCCCGGATGTCATGCGCCGTCGCGAGGTGGACGCGCGACAACACCCGCAGATGCCCGGCCAGCCGGATGTCGGTCTCCAATGCCTGCAGCGCCTCCCGGTCTCGCACCAAGATGAGATATCCCTCGCACGTCGTCTCACCGATCGCATAGACGTCGAGGCGAAGCAAGATCAAGCGCTCGACGTCTAAGATCTCCACTTCCACCGCCTCGGGCGGCGATTCGCGCGTCGTCAGCTTCGAAACGACGGGGCCGAGTTGCGGGCGGATCTGATCGAAGTGCGCGAGGAATTTCGCGTCTGCGCCGACCTCGGCCGAGCCTTCTCCTCCGATGAGGTCCCTCGCCCTGCCGTCGGCGTAGTCGAGCTCCCCGTCCGCGCGCAATGTAACGAAGCCGAACTCGAGCGGACGACCCAGGACCTCGAGGCTGCGCCGACTGGCGGCCGCCACCGCGCGTTCGTCCCGCACCGTGCGGCCGACGCGCGCCGCCGCTTCGAATACCGGCGCGAACTCATCCACCTCTTCCGCGCGCGCCGCCACCTCGCCGCGCCCGGCGGCGTCCAGCGCCTCGACCAACCGTCGAACTCGCCGATCTTGTCGACTCTGCAGCACCGAGGCGACTGCGACGAGCGCGACGAGGCCGCCGAGTGAGACCAGGGCCAGGCGCACGAGCGCACTGCGATGCATCGCGGCGATGCTGCGACTGTCCAAGCCGATCCGCAGGTATCCGACGAGCCGCTCGCCCACCTGCAGAGGCACCTGCATGATGTACCGTCCGGGCCTCAGCCGGTCGCTCGACAGAACCGAGATCTCCGGGTTGGCCGGATCGAAGACCCGTTCGGCCATCGGGAACAGATCGCCCTCGATCGGCCCTTCACTCGCAACGACCCTTCCCGTCAAATCGACGACCGCGATCGACTCGACGAGTCTCGAACCGCGCGTGACTCGCGCGATCAGATCCCGGAGCGCTTCGCGTGTCCCCCGGTCCGCGAGCAGTAGTCTCTCCAGACTCGGACCGGAGATCGCCGTCGCGATGTCGCGTCCGAGCAACTCCGCGGTTTGTTGCTCCATCGCCACAGTGGTGGATCGGAACTCCTGCTCTTGGAGCAAGGCGAAGACCGCGACAATGGCGAGATAGATCGCGAAGAGCAGCGACGAGCGTTTCATGATTGGTTCAAGTCGCTCGAGACATGACGGAAGCCCCCAGCGACGGCGACCAACGATGGGGACCGTCCAGCTTCGGCGCCGGACAGAAACGGAGGTTGGAGAGTGCACCAATCGGGGAGTTTCGTCCAACGAGAACGGGCCCCTTCCTGCAGTCGAAACCGCATGGGGGGGCCCATTCTTGGTCACCAGCCACAGCCAGGGGCCGCGCCGCGACTTTGAATCGTTGTTCTACTGGAGACTTAGCTCGCCTTCACGGAGTGTTCGGAGCTGACGCCGATGTCCTCGGCGCCCATCGTCTCGAAGGTCTTCTTGGCCCGGTCGAGATCCTTGTCGTCGTCGGTATGCACGGAGATCAAGACCTTGCCGTCGCGGAGCTTCCCTTCGTAGAGCTTTGCTTCGTACTCGGGGATGCCCATTCCGATCAGACCGCCGGTCACTCCACCAACGGTGGCCCCGACCGCCGCGCCGCTGAGGGCGGCCAAGATCGGACCGGCGGCGATGAACGGTCCAACTCCCGGAATGGCGAGCGATCCGATTCCGACCAGCCAACCGACCGTCGCGCCAACCACTCCGCCCGTTCCGGCGCCCGCCGCAGCGCCTTCCGGCGCCTTCGTGCTGTTATCGTGCGTCAGTTCCTGGGCGCCCGAGCGGTCCGGATAGAGCACCGAGATGTCACGATCGTGGAAACCGCTATCGCGCAGATGCTGGACGATCGTCTGGGCCTGGGTCGTGGATGAAGCCAGGCAAAATGCTGCTCTCGACATCGTGTGAAACCTCCTGGAAATTTTAGGTCGCCGGCGTGTCGGCGGCTAGTGCGTGGTGGTGTACTCGAGCAGATCCACCACTCGAGTCGCGCCGGGGGTCGACTCGGCCACTCCCCTGACAAAGTTCTTCTCGCTCACATCGCGGACCGCGCCGCGTAGAACCACGACTCCGCCGTTCGTGATCACCGTCGCATTGGCAGCGCCGACAGAAAGCCCGTCCTTCGCGACCAGGGCCTGGCGGATAGCGGTCGTGATCCTCACGTCCGTTTCGCTCGAGCCTTGATCGAAGGGGGTCGGCAGTTCCGCGTTGGCCCGTTCCGTCGTCCGTTCGTCCGGTGTCCGCTCCTGCTTCGTCGGCGCATTGGCTCTGGTCTCCGCCGCCGAGTCTCGCTGTCCGCCGGAGCAGCCTGCGATCACGACGGCAAGCCCGAGTCCAATGAGTTCGAGTCGGCTCGCACGCATGTTGGGCTCTCCTTCCCCGTGTTGGTCCCGCTCGCCGGCGTCGCTGGAGCGCTCGCAGGTCTGCAAGAAGTGCATCGAGATGTAGATTTCGGTTCCGCCGGTCGCTCGGCTCCGCCGTTGATCGACGTCTGCGAGCACCACGGCGGCGCGAAAAAGGATGTACACTATCCGTGCCAACGTTCCGCACGAAGCAGGAACGAACTCCTCACCGCTGCCCGAGCGAGGCGGCGGGATAGCCGCAATTGCGCCCATCCCATTGCAGCGACGCGCGCGAACCGAAGTGAACAGCCGGCGCACGCCGTTTCCGCGGGGTGGAGCGTATCGAGGCCGTGAGCCGGCGGCGCTTCTACTGATTTTCACGATCGTTGTAACAATGGCCCCGCTCGATCGCCGCGATGCCTCGCGCGGGGTCGACGCCAATGTACATGGCACGCGTCGTGCAGCATCGCCCCACCTCGCGAAGCCACACGAACTCATTCGGAGGATGCCGAGATATCTGCAGCAGTCGGGCGACGCCTGGATGGCAAAGTCGCCGTCATCACTGGCGGAGGCTCGGAGATCGGGCGCGCCGTGGCGGCTCTGTTCGCTCATGAAGGGGCGGATGTCGCGATCGTCTATCCGCCGGCCGATGAACCGGACGCTCGAGCGACGGCCGACGCGGTGGCCCGCGAGGGACGCACGGCACTTCTCCTTCCCGGCGACGTCACCGATCCCGACTTCTGTCACCAAGCCGTGCGGCGCTCGGTAGCGACCTTCGGCCACCTCGACATCCTGGTGAACAACGCCGCCTACTTTCCGGATCACGCCCGTTCGGAAGCGGCCGATGACGAGCGGCGCGACCAGTCCGTCGGCGCGAACGTCTACGGCTACTTCTATATGGCAAAGGCGGCGCTCCCGGAGATGCGCCAAGGCGGCGCCATCGTGAACTGCGGCGCCATCGCCGGAGCCGGAGCCGGAGCCCGAGCCCGAGCCGCAGCTGGCGACGAACTGCGCTCCCACGCCGGGACGACGGGCGCCATCCACGCGTTCACCCGATCGCTCGCGCCGCCCGTCCTGACGAACTCGCGCCGACGTTCCTCCTCTTGGCGGCGCTGTCAGCCGCTCACGATCAGACCGCGGCCGAGACTCTCGCGCACGAACTCCACCACCTGCTCTCGCACCTCGTCCGGCGTCGCCTGGCAGGCGAGGGCAAAGTCGCGCACGAGCGCCTCCACGCGCATCGGCCCGGTGAGCAGCGCCAGGAGCGCGACGGCGCCGTCGGACAGCTCCTGCTCCTCCAACGGGGAGTCGCCCCCGAAGCTGACCCGATGTCGGGGATCGCCGCCGTCGGCCGTCGCACTCTCTTGGATCCAGCGGGCGCCGGGCGGGAGCGCAATCACCGCCGACAGGAGCGACGCCTCTTCCGATGCGCCCAGATCGAGGGAATCGAGCCATCGCTCGAGCCACGCCGCCGTGACCGCGCGGAAGTTCCTCGCCGGGACCTGGATCGAGAAGCCGGCGCCGACGCCGCGCCGGCGCAGCAGCACGAGCGCGCGGGCGAAGGAGCGCGCGCCGATCTGCTCGAGATGCGCACGATACTTCACCACAGTCTCGGCATAGTCGGCGCCGAGGTCACCGGTCTGGAGTGATGCATAGCCGACCGACGTCGCGTCAGGCGAGGGCCCCGCGCCCAGTAGCACGGCCAGATCCACGGCGCGAACTCCCAGCAGCGCGCGGATCCGCTGGTGGATCGGCGGCCGCGAGAGCACCGGAAAATCGAAGAAGACGAGCGAGCGCCCCTCGACAGTCAGGTGTTCCGGAATCTCTTCCAGGAGCCTCAGCGCGAACTCCTCCCCGGTCGCGCCGCCGTGGAGGAACGTCACGTGCGCCACATCGGGAGGACGCAGCACGTAAGGAGGTTGCGCCACGATACGTTCGAACGTCCGGCCGGCGACCGGTGCGAAAAGATCTCCCTGGAGGAACTCGCACGCGAGTCCATTCAGCTGCGCGTTGAGGCGCGCGATCCCGACCGCGCGCGGATTCAGATCGACACCGACCGCGCACGACGCGCCGCGAGCAGCCGCAATCAGCGCGAGAGTTCCGGCGCCGCAGCCGACATCGAGCACGGAGCAACCTGCGCCGGCGGGCGCGGGGTCGCGCGCGGAGTCGAGCGCGCGGACCAGCGGCAAGGTCGTCGGTCCCGGGCCCATCACGCATTCGGGCTCTCCGGAGAGCACATCGGACAGGATCCATAGTCCTTCGAGCGGCATGAGACGGAACGTGGATCGGACTCCCCCCGCGGGGTCGCCGGGGAGTCGGGGGGTGACGGCGCGGTGAGGGTTGGTGGTGACGGCGACGGCGCGGTCGGGTGCATCCTCGACGACATCGCCCTTGCGCGCCTCTACCAGAACACGGGCTTCGCATAATTGATCCACCAACGACGCGGAGAGAATCGCCGCCAGCTCGTGGCGGCTCACGACGTCGTCATAAGCGAAGAGGCGAGCGAGCAACGCAGCCGGATCGGTGCGCTGCGCGAACCTCCACTGAACCAGCGGCAGCCGGAGCGCGTCGATGGCGCCTGGGGCCACCGCCTCGCCGTCCGCCAGGATCCGCGCGTCGTAACCGGCCGCGCCGAGGCGATCTCTCAGTCCCAGCCAATCGAGTTCGCTCCAAGTTTCGAGGCCGTCGAGCGGGGTCAGCGCCATGTCTCTACTTTGTCTCCGTGTTTGTCTCGGTCTTTGTCTCGGTCTTTGTCTCGGTCCCGACTTCGTTCTCTCGGGATTCGTCATCGGGTCGTTTCGAGCGGGGGACCGGCCGCCGACGGCGAAGATTGCGCAGAGTAGATACCACTTCCGACCACCAGTCCGCGCGGGTCACGTGCGAGCAGGCACGGAAGGTGGCGTCCGTGCGACGGACTCTCCGAAGAGCGCGGACGGGTTCGGCGCGGGTGGGCGTGGCGGCTTGTCGCTGCGGGTTGGCGCTGCGAGTTGGGCGTCGCGGTGGGTGTTGGAGTTGAAGTCGATCGTTCGTTGGGGTCGAGGCTTCGAGCTGGGTGGACGATCCGCCCAATCGCGCCGATGCTCACGGCCTCGCGCCGAATTCGCGCCAGTCGACACAGATACATTTCGTCGATCTAAAATATAGTTCTTGACGTATTTTCGTTCTCCAATACATCTGGCGCTAGCGACTCATCGTCAAGTCATCGGTCGCTTCGTAGCGCGGACCCAGGATCCACAATCGATACACTCCGACGAAAACGGCCACTCACGCGCGGTTCAACGCGGCAGGCGGCTCGCCAGGACCTCGAAAAACGCGATGTTAGAGTGACTTCATGAACAATCTCATCCCATCGAATCCTGCGTCTGTTCGTGTCTACAGTCTCGA
>CAZVYN010000037.1:0-11324 GCA_964631125.1 uncultured bacterium
GTGACGACACCCGCTCCGACGGTGCGGCCGCCTTCGCGGATGGCGAAGCGAAGTTCCTTCTCCATCGCGATCGGCGTGATCAAATCGACCGACAACGAGACGTTGTCGCCCGGCATGACCATCTCGCGGCCTTCCGGAAGCGTCGCCACGCCCGTCACGTCGGTCGTGCGGAAGTAGAACTGCGGACGGTAGCCGTTGAAGAACGGCGTATGACGACCGCCCTCTTCCTTGCTCAGGATGTACACCTCGCCCTTGAACTTCTTGTGCGGGTGGATACTCTTCGGCGCCGCCAACACCATCCCGCGCTCGATCTCTTCCTTCTCGATACCGCGCAGCAACAGGCCCACGTTGTCGCCCGCCTGCGCGTCATCCAACAACTTGCGGAACATCTCCACCCCGGTCACGACCAACTCGCGCGTGTCGGCGATCCCGACCCGCTCGACCTTGTCCTGAACCTTGATCCGGCCGCGCTCCACGCGACCCGTCGCCACCGTGCCGCGTCCCGTGATCGAGAAGACGTCTTCCACCGGCATCAAGAACGGCTTGTCCACCGCCCGCTCCGGCGTCGGGATGTACGTGTCGACCGCCAGCATGAGATCGAAGATGCACTTCGATGCCTCGGGATCCTTCGGGTTCTGTCCCGCCTTCAAGGCCGAACCGCGCACGATCGGGATGTCATCGCCGGGGAACTCGTACTTCTTCAGAAGGTCGCGGACCTCCCACTCGACGTACTCCAGGATCTCCGGATCGTCGACCATGTCGACCTTGTTCAAGAAGACCACAATGAAGGGAACGCCGACCTGACGCGCCAGGAGGATGTGCTCCCGCGTCTGCGGCATCGGACCGTCCGGGGCCGAAACCACCAAGATCGCTCCGTCCATCTGCGCCGCGCCGGTCACCATGTTCTTCACATAGTCGGCATGCCCCGGACAGTCGACGTGCGCGTAGTGGCGGTTGTCCGTCTCGTACTCGACGTGCGCCGTCGCGATCGTGATGCCGCGAGCCCGCTCCTCGGGAGCGTTGTCGATCGAATCGAACGACCGAGCCGACACGTTCGAGAACTTCGTCGCCAACACCGACGTGATCGCCGATGTCAACGTCGTCTTGCCGTGATCCACGTGACCAATCGTCCCGACGTTCACGTGAGGCTTCGTCCGCTCGAATTTCGCCTTGCCCATGGTTCCTGGCTGCTCCTTACGCGTGCGTGCACGTTCCTGCGAAAATTCAGTGAGCCCACGACCAGAATCGAACTGGTGACCTTCTCCTTACCATGGAGATGCTCTACCGACTGAGCTACGTGGGCCCATCAATGGAGCGGGAAACGGGACTCGAACCCGCGACATTCAGCTTGGAAGGCTGAAGCTCTACCAACTGAGCTATTCCCGCTTGTCACTTGTCCCGCTGCTTCATTTCAAGTCTGAGGTCTCGGATCATTCGCTGTCGGCTTCCCCATCACCTGACGCTCGCGCGTTGTAAATGGTGGGGAGAGAAGGATTCGAACCTTCGAAGTCATACGACGACAGATTTACAGTCTGTTCCCTTTGGCCACTCGGGTATCTCCCCGCCCACAACTCGTCGATCCGAATCTCTTCCCCTCGACCGGGGACCACCGAGCTGGCGAGAGGAATCGAACCTCCGACCAGCGGTTTACAAAACCGCTGCTCTACCCCTGAGCTACGCCAGCGCGAAGTGCGAACCGCTCCTGCTCGGACCCGTTACGTCCGAGAGGCAAGAAATCCCGGACCGGCGGATCCATCCTCGAAGAAGTAAGAGAAAAGCTTCCGCGAGTTCGTGGGTTCAACCGGTCGGGACATCAGGAGTCGCGCCGCCTTGGACGGCCGCTCTGCGTGTCTCCCGCACGCGGATCGGCCCGAAACCACTGGGGGGCACGCCAAAGACGGGCAGGATAGGGAGCCCCTCCCGGAGTGTCAACCGGACATTTTCCGAGAGACGCCTCGGCGGCACGCGTCTGGCTAGACGGATGCTCGGACGGGGATGCCCGGCCGGGGCTCCCCGCGGGCTACCGCGCCGGCTTGACGACCGTCTTCCCGTCCCGGTCCTCGAGGATATAGCCACGCTCGGCGATCTGACCCCGGATCTCGTCCGCCTTGGCCCACTCCTTCGACCGCCGCGCCTCGTTCCGCTCCGCCGCCAGCCGGGCGATGTCCGCCGGCACCTCCGCCTCCCCCTGGTCGAGCTTCAGCCCGAGGAAGCCGACCAGGTGCTCGAACACACGCTGACCCTCCCGGAGGCGGGACTCCTTCTCCCCGGACGACGGCTCGGCCAGCATTCGGTTGAGGGCGCGGGAGAGGTCGAAGAGTTGCCCCTGGGCCCGGGCGCTGTTGAAGTCGTCCTGGATCGCCGCGCCGAACTCCTCGAACGAGGCGCGGAACTCACCGTTGGCAATCTGGTCAGCCCGCAGCGGCTCGTGCACCGAAGCGGGGGCCGCTCCGATCGCCTCGCGCAGACTCGCGGAGGTCGCCTGCAGCCGAGCGAACGCGACACCGGCTTCGGCCAGTCGCTCCTCGCTGAACTCGATCGGGCTGCGGTAGTGGGTCGACAGCAGGTAGAACCTGACCGTCATCGGGTCGGTCACCTTGCAGATGTCCTCGATCAGGAAGAAGTGCTTGGTCGACTTCGACATCTTCTCGCCGCCGAGAAGCACCAACCCGTTGTGCACCCAGAAGTTGACGAAGGTCTGCCCGGTGGCGGCCTCGGACTGGGCGATCTCGTTCTCGTGGTGCGGGAAGATGAGATCGAGCCCGCCGCCATGAAAGTCGAAGCTGGGGCCCAGGTACTTCATCGCCATGGCCGAGCACTCGATGTGCCACCCCGGCCGGCCGGGTCCCCAGGGGCTGGACCAGTGCGGCTCGTTCTCCTTCGCGCCCTTCCAGAGGGCGAAATCGAGCGGGTTCTCCTTGTGCTCGCCCACCTCGATGCGGGCGCCGGAGCGGAGGTCATCGATCTTGCGCTTGGACAGCTTGCCGTAGCCGGCGAAGCGATCGACCCGGAAGTAGACGTCGCCCGCCGCCGCGTAGGCCGCCCCCTTCTGGATCAACTCGCCGATCAGAGCATGGATCTCGGGGATGTGCTCGGTCGCCCGCGGGTAGTGGGTCGCCCTGGCGTTGCCGACCAGGTCGACGTACTGGAGATAGGCGTCGGCGTTGCGCTGCGCGATCGTCGTGTAGTCGAGCCCCTCTTCGTTGGCGCGCGCGATGATCTTGTCGTCGACGTCCGTGAAATTGTTCAGGAACGTGACGTCGTAGCCCAACCAGACGAGCGAACGCCGCACCAGGTCGCCCACGATGGAGGCGCGCATGTGCCCGACGTGCGGCTTGTCCTGCACGGTCATGCCGCAGACGTAGAGCCCCGCCTTCCCCGCGTGGACCGGGTGGAAGTCGATGCGTTCATCGCGAAGGGTGTCGAAGACCTTGAGCGCCATGCCTGGATTCGTCCTCTCGGTTCAGTTCAATTGGACCGGTGCGCCATCTTGCAGAGTCGCTCGACCAGATCGTCGAACGGGATGCCGACCGCCGCCGCCGCCTTCGGCAGCAGACTCGTCGCCGTCATGCCCGGGACGGTGTTCACCTCGAGCACCGCCGTTCGGCCGTCGGGCGAAAGCCGCAGATCGACCCGGCCGTAGTCGCGACATCCGAGCGCGCGGAACGCGGCCAGACCGATCTCGCGCAGTCGCGCCGCCAGGCCCGGCTCCAAATCCGCGGGCGCGCGATAGTCCGAAGCGCCCGCCGTGTACTTCCTCGCATAGTCGTAGAAGCCGGTGTGCGGAACGATCTCGACCACCGGGAGCGCTTCGTCGCCGAGTACTCCGACGGTCAGTTCACGTCCGGGGATGAACGACTCTACGAGAAGCCCGCGGGCCGGGTCGAGATGCTCGCGCCCGGCCTCCCACGCGGTCGGCCAATCGGCGGCCGACTGGACGATGGTCACGCCGACCGAGGAACCGGCACTGATCGGTTTGACCACGACCGGGTAGCCGCCGAGCCGATCGATCTCGGAGGCGGAAGGCGGCGGCGTCTCAGCGCCCCAGAGCAGATCGTCGGCCACCAGAACGTTCGAAGACGAGAGCACGCGCTTCGCCAACACCTTGTCCATCGCGACGGCGCAGGCGGCGGGCCCCGAACCGAAATAGGCCAGCCCGCGCAGCTCCAGCACCGTCTGGACCGCGCCCCCCTCGCCCCGTCCGCCATGGAGAATGTTGGCCACCACGTCGGTCTCGAGTCGGATCTGCAGCAGCGAAGTGAGCAGCCGCGCCGGATCGACCCGGCCCGACTCAAGCCTCGCTTCGCGATCTCCGGCGGCCACCTGTCCGGCGGCGAACGAATCGCCGGTGGCCGGATCGAGGAACCAGACGTCGTGTCCGCTGCGCTGCGCGGTCCCGCCGACGGCCAGGCCGGACGTGATCGAGATGGCGCGCTCGGGCGAATCCCCTCCGAGCAACACACAGACTTTCACGGTGTCTCCTCTCGGACGGGTGTGTGGATCGGGGCGGCGCGGCGGCAGCTTACAGCCAACAACAGCAACGGCACGATCGGCATCCGAAAGCGCGCGTTCGCCACCGGCCCCGCGCTCGTCAACAAGAGGGTGACGCTCCAGGCCAGGGCGACGAGCGCACCGGCGTTCGGTGGCCGCGAGGAGCGCAGCCCCCGCAGCTCCCGCAGCGCCTGCTTGGCGCCGGTCGCCGCCAGGAAGTAGATCGCCAGAGTGGAGAGCGCACTCCAGAGCAAAAGCGCGGCTTTGGCCGCCTTCGACGCCGTACGCGGTTGGAGATCGGGCGGCGGGAAGGCGAGACCGTCTTCCGTCGGAACGATCGTGAAGAGATCGGGGGAGAGCGCCGCTCCGCTCCGGTCGTAGGTGTCTCCCGCGAATATGCGACGCAGTGTGAACTCCCCGAGTCCGAGGCCGACGCGCGCCAGACCCGAGGCCAAGACGCGCACGGCGTCGAGCGGGTGCTCCCGCACGCCGTGGAGGATGTCGATGAAGGTGGAGTTCGCGTCCACCGTCTGGTCGTACAGGCTTGTCTTCATGTCGGGCGTCCCACGGCTCAACGGAGCGTGGCCGTAGACCGAGCTCGCATACGACAACGCGCTCTTCGAGAGGCCCCAGTACCCGTGCCGCACGCCGTTGTGCAGCGTCCACAGGGACGGCAAGAACAGCGCGGCGACGAGCCAGACGATCGCATCACGGCGCGAGATCTCGAGTCTGGCGCGCAGTGTCCAGAGGAGGAGCGCGCCGACCGGGACCAGGAAGAGGCCGACCGGCCGAAAGAGCGTGGCGGCCCCGAGGCAGAGACCGGAGACGAGCCAGCTCGAGCGGTTGCGCGCGACCCCGATCCCGCGCGCGGAGAGGAACAGACAGAAGCCGAAGAGCAGCTCGGTCAAGATACTGCCCGCCGCGATCCAGACGAGCGGGCTCGTCAGCAGGAGCAGCGGAGGGAGCAGCCGCGGCCGCGGCCGCGTCGCACGGAACAGAAGCGCGGCCATCGCGAGGACGCAGCCGACCTGGACCAGCAAGACCAGCCGCAATCGCCCCGTCGACTCGGGCGCCCCTAAGAGCGCGAGGAGCGCGGGATAGGCCGGCGTCCGGTACAGCTCTGGCGCCGGCGCCAGATAGTGAGAGAGGAAGTCGCCGGAGCGCGCCAGGTTCGTCGCGAGGCCCAAGTACTCGATCGAGTCGGCGACGAGCGCGCGCTCCAAGGGCGCCAGAGCGATCCAGAGAACCAACGCGCACGCGGCAAAGAGGGAGACCGCGACCGTGATGCGCGACCGCGTCACGCCGACGGACCGCTCCAACGCGCGAGGAGGAGGGTGATGTCGTCGGTCTGCCCTTGGTCGCCGGAGAAATTGCGCACGTCGTCCAGGATCTCCGTCAGGAGCCGTCGGCACGACTTGGCGGGATGCGTGCGGAGCAGACGGATCAAGCGGTCTTCGCCCCAGAACTCATCGAACTCGTTCTGCGCCTCGGTCACGCCGTCGGTGAAGAGCGCCAGCAGATCGCCGGGCGCTACTTCGATCGTCGTCTCGCTGTACGGCGTCTCGGGGAAGAGGCCGAGGACGAGTCCGCCTTCGCGCAGTGGAGTGACACGACCGTCGGGCCGCACCCAGTAGGGCGGGTTGTGACCCGCGCTGCCATAGACGAAGCGGCCGGTCGCGGGATCCAACACGCCGAGGAACGCGGTCACGAAGCGGCCCGGCTCGACACTGCGGTGGACGAAACGATTCAGCGCCGACATGACCTCGGCCGGACCGTCTTCCTCGAGTTTCTGCGAGAGCAGCGCCGCGCGGAGGCTGGACATGAGCAGCGCCGCGGGCACCCCTTTTCCGGAGACATCGGCGACGATGAGGCCGATCCGGCCGTCGCGAATCGGGAGGAAGTCGTAGTAGTCGCCCCCGACCTGTCGCGCCGGCAGGCTGTAACCCGCGAGCTCCGTGCGCGGAACCGCCGGTACGTCGCTCGGGAGCAGCCGCGCCTGGATCTGTCGCGCCAGCCCGAGTTCGCTCTCCAGTCGCTCCTTCTCGATCTCGAGTTCACGCGCCCGCTCCAGCTCGATCGCCATGCGATTGAAGTTCTCGGCCACGTCCCAGAGGTCGTCGCGCCCCTCGACCGGGATCCGGTAACGAAGATTCCCCTCGCGCAGCCGCGCCGTCCCGCGCGTGAGCGCATGTAGGGCGCGCGTGATGCTGCGCGCGATCGACACCACCATCCCCAAGGTGACGAACTCCACCAGGAAGAAGAGCAGTCCGACCGCGGCGAGGATCGCAAGCGGAATCAAGTTGTACGGATTCTCCTGCACGCCCGCCGTCATGCCGCGAATGGCGGAGAAGAAACCGACCCGCGTCCAGACGAGGATGGAGCGCGACTCCCAGCTGACGCCGTTCCACTCGATCGACGGCACCATCGCGGCGGCGACCGCCTGCGAAGGGCTGCCGTCGCGCGCGCGCGTCGGCGGACGACCGCCCGGCGGAATCCCGCCTTCCGCCTCGGGGATGACGCGCGTATCGAGCATCACCTCTGCGCCCAGTCGCCTCACCAGCGTCTGTCCGATGATCGCTTCGATCGGCGTGAGCGCGATGATCGCCTCGCGGACGCCGTCGGCCGCCGTGCGCATGGCGCGAGCGCCGAGGAAGCGTTCGCCCGCCAGCAACACCACACCGCCCTGGTCGAGGCTGTCGGGCCACGAACCGACGGCGTGCGCCTGCGCGATCGGATCTCCCGCCAGCAGTTCCCATTCCGAGCCCTCGACGGTGAGCGTCGGATCGGTGGAGGCGGTGCGAATGCGCAAGATCCGCAGTCCGGGGTAGCTGCTGCCGCACGCGTGGGCCCAGTGGAGCAGTGGCTCGTCCCCCTCGGCCGACGCAGCGCGAGAGAGGGAGAGCGCGAGTTCTCGTGATTCCTCTCGCAGATGCCGCACGGCCGACTGCGCGCGCTCGACGTTGACCGAGAGATAGGTGCTCAGCGCCCAGAAGATCCCGACCAGCAAGATCGGCACGAGCCCGGTGAGGAGATGCGAGACCAACAGCCGCAGCCGCACGCTGCGAATCTGCACGTTCATCCCCCAGACCAGCGCCGGCAGAAAACAGAGGATGTAGAGGACCGCGATCGTCTGCGCCCACTGCGCGAAGCGGACGGCGCCGACCACGATCGGCGACTCCGGCGCGATCGGCGTGTGCACCTGCAACCCGAGCACATGGAGCAACCCGAGCAGGAGACTCAGGAGCGAAGTGAGCGCGAGCGCGCTGTCGCTCAGATCCTGTCGCCAACGGGTCCAGGCCAACGCCGGCAGCGCGAGGAGGGCGGCGAAGAGCGGGTGCGTGCCGACCCAGGAACTGGCGGCGAGCGAGAGCAGCACGAACGGGAGCATCCAGGCGAGTTCGTAGCCGCGCGCGCGATAGCTGACGAGTCGGAACACGGCCGTCGCCAGCACGACGCCGGTCGATCCCCAGAGCATGAACGCGAACGCGTCGCCGATGACCCCGCCGTGCGAAGGCATCCCCAGCGGTCCTCCCGGACCGAGCACGCCGGTCGAGAGAAGCTTGCCGCCCACGAATCCGATGCCGCCCATCAAGAGGAGCGACTTCAAGCGCGCGGGATCGCCGCCGGCGCGCCGCAGACCCGAGAGAGTGAGCCCCAGGGAGATGAGCGCGAGGATCAGGTAGATCATTGCGCGCCGCCTCGACCTCGCAGGAGGACGACGGCGTAGGCGGCGATCGCGCGTCCTTCTCCGACCGCGTCGAGCCCTTCGTTCGTGCGCGCCTTCAGGCCGAGGAATCCGGCGCCGGCGGGCGTCAGCGCGGCGGGCATCGCGGCGAGCATCGCTTCGATCATGGCGTCGCGATGCGGGCTCAGGCGCGGCGCTTCCGCGACGATGGTGAGATCGCCGTGGACGAACTCGAATCCGGCGGCCTGGATCTTGCGAGAGGTCTCTTCGAGCAGTCGTTTCCCCGACATCCCGCGTGTGGTGGGGTCGCTCTCGGGAAAGTGTTGCCCGAGATCGCCGAGGCCGGCGGCGCCGAGCATCGCATCGGCCAGCGCGTGCGCCGCGACATCGCCGTCGGAGTGACCGAGAAGGCCGCGATCGAACGGAATCTCGATGCACCCGAGGAAGAGGCGACGTCCCGCCTCCAGCCGGTGGATGTCGTAGCCGTGGCCGATCCGCAGTGTCATTGCGGTGTCATGGCGGTGTCATCGCTGTGTCGTCGTCATCGCTGTGTCGTCGTCATCGCTGTGTCGTCGTCATCGCGATTTCAGGAAGCGCTCTCGTGCAACGGAGCGAGCTGTTCCGCGAGGCGCAGATCCGCGGGGTAGGTCACCTTCAAGTTGAGTTCGTCGCCGGCCACCAGGCGCACCGGGACGCCCTGCCACTCGAGCAGACCGGCGTCGTCCGTCGCGTGATACCCGACCTCGAGCGCGCGGCGGTGCGCCATCTCCAGCACACCGAGGCGGAAGGCCTGCGGAGTCTGGACGGCGTAGAGATGCTCGCGCGGCTGGGTCCAGACGATCCGGTCGTCGCGCACGAGCTTGAGCGTCTCGCGCACGGGAAGTCCGGGAACGGCGCCCGCCGGCCCGACGCCCCACACCGCGTGCGCGAGTCCCGGGAGACGTTCCTGCCGCTCGAGGTCGCCCTCGTCCGATGCGCTCATGGCGCCCAGGCAGCGGCGAACCAACGCGCTGGAGACGAACGGACGCGCCGCGTCGTGCACCAAGACGATCCGCTCCTCTTCGGCGCCGAGGCGCGCGAGCGTACGCAGCCCTTCCATCACGGAGTCCTGGCGTCGCACGCCGCCTTCGATCGTGAGATCGACCAGAGGCCGCACGCGATCGCGGTCCATGTCCGCCAGGGCGCGCGCGATCGCTTCGCGCGCATCGGCCTGGGGCGGTGCGACCAAGATGATCCGCTCGACGCGGGGCTCCGCGCGCATCGTCTCGAGACACCAGAGGAAGAGCGGCCTGCCGCCCAACTCCACCAGCGCCTTCGGGCGTCCTTGCTGCAACCTCTGTCCTTCACCGGCCGCGAGGACGATGGCGTCACACACCACCGGCTCGAATTCTTGCTTCACCCGTCCTGACCCCCTTGCAGCCCCTGGTGCATCGCGTCGACGACGGTCGCGACGCCGATGATCGTGACGCCGTCTCGTTCGCGTCCCAAGTCGCGCGCGTTCGCCTCGGGCAGGAGCGCGCGCCGGTAGCCGAGACGTCCCGCCTCGGTCACGCGCCGTTCAGGATACGAGACGCGACGGATCTCGCCCGCCAATCCGACTTCGCCCAGCGCGATCAGATCGGGGTGCGGCGGCTGATCCCGGCGACTGGAGGCGATCGCCAGGAGTGCGCCCAGGTCCACGCCGGGATCGCTGACGCGGAGACCTCCAGCCACGTTGACGAAGACATCGTGACGCGAGATGTCGAGACCGCCGCGTTTCCCCAACACCGCGAGCAGGATCTCCAGCCGACGCGAGTCGAAGCCGGTGCTGAGTCGCTGAGGCGACGAGTACCGACTCTCGTGCACGAGCGCCTGCACCTCGATGAGGAGCGCGCGCGTTCCTTCGACGCAAGCGACGACGAGCGATCCGACCGCCCCCGCGGTGCGCTCGCTCAAGAAGACCTGGCTCGGATTCGGCACCTCGCGCAGGCCGTCGTCTCGCATCTCGAAGACGCCGATCTCGTCGACGCTGCCGAAGCGATTCTTCGCGCTGCGCAGCACGCGGTAATGCTGGTACCGCTCCCCTTCCATGTAGAGGACGGTGTCGACCATGTGCTCGAGCGTCTTCGGACCAGCCAAATTGCCGTCTTTGGTCACATGCCCGACCAAGAGCACCGCCATGCCGCGCGACTTCGCGAGTTGCACGAGCGCGAGCGCCGATTCACGGAGTTGCGTGACGCTGCCGGGCGCGGACGGGATCTCCGGCAGATACGCCGTCTGGATCGAATCGACGACGAGGACATCCGGCGCGCGCTCGCCGACCGCGACGCCGATCTGCATCAGGTCGCTCTCGCAGAGAAGTTCGAGCTGGCCGCCCACTCCCGGGAGTCGCTCCGCGCGCAGACGAATCTGCGCGGCCGACTCTTCGCCGCTCGCGTAGAGCACCCCCGCGCCGTGCGCGCCGAGAGCTCCGGCGACCTGGAGGAGCAAGGTCGACTTCCCGATGCCCGGGTCGCCGCCGAGGAGCACGACCGATCCCGGCACGAGTCCGCCCCCGAGGATGCGATCGAACTCACCGATGCCGGTCGTCAATCGCGGCTCCTGCTCGAGCGAGATGGAGTCGAGACGGACGACGCAAGTCGCGCCGTAGTCGGCGGAGGGTGCGGCGTCGGAGGCGGCGTCGGGGGCGTGCGTCGCGTCGAGCGCCGGGGGCGCCGGGTTCGCCGGGTTCGCCGGAGTGCGGCCCGCGGTCGATCGGCCGCGCCCTGGGGACGCGCGCTTCGGCTGGGCGATGGCCGGCACGTTCAAGAGCGAACCGCCCGGTCCCGCGCGCTCGCCTTTGCCGGCGGCCGCCTCTCGAAACTCGGCGAGCGTGCCCCAGGCCTGGCAGGCAGGACATCGTCCGTACCACTGCGGAAAGGTGTCCCCGCAGTCCGAGCAGAGGTACTGAGTCCGCGGAGCCTTGGCGCGACCGCCGCCCACTCGGGCGGGACCTCGAGGTATCGAGTCCATCGCGCTCCTCTCCGTTGCTGACGCGGGCGGGATCTTTGCACGCACGGCACGCCAGGTCCACAGGGCGAGACGGGCGTCTTCAGGCCGGCGGCCGGGTGACCGAAAATTACTGCGATTCCGACGGTTTCGTGACGAGACCCTGCGCCCGAAGCTCGGC
>CAZVYN010000037.1:11424-37370 GCA_964631125.1 uncultured bacterium
CGCAGGCCGCAGGCCGCAGGCCGCAGGC
Organism: uncultured bacterium; assembly: GCA_964631125.1. Lineage (GTDB taxonomy): Bacteria > Eisenbacteria > RBG-16-71-46 > CAIMUX01 > CAIMUX01 > CAZVYN01. Next base: position 11,453 of record CAZVYN010000037.1, read on the forward strand.
CGCAGGCCGCAGGCCGCAGGCCGCAGGCCGCAGGGCGCAGGGCGACGGGCGACGACTCCGCGTCACCTACCTCCAAGGAGGAGCAGCCACCATGCCGCGGACGTCTCGTTGGACGCCGATTCTCGAGTCGATCGAGGTCTTCTTTCCGCTGGCGCGGCCCGGCAACCGAGGTGCGTACGGGCTCTCGATCACGGTGGAGCCGGGCGCTGTCGTCGAGGGAGAGTCGATCTTCTTCGGGAGCTGGGCGGACGATCCGACGTCGCTGCGAGCCCGGTCTGCCCGCGTCGAGTACGCGCCATTCTCCATGGCTGACATCCAGGCGGCGATCGAGCTCGTCTATCGAAGTGGCAGCGCCGGTGGAGGCGACGGTGGAGGCGAAATCGTCTTCAACACGTTCGAACCCGAACTCGGCGGGACCGTCAGTGGCTCGCTCGTGAACGCCGAGCTGAACGGGGTTAGCTGGTCCGTCCAGGAAGGCGAAATGATCGCCGCGGAATGCGAACTGCGTCTCGAAATCGAAGGGCTGGCGTTCGAGGGGACGCTGGAGGAAGCGGCGTTCTGAGATCGTCGGGTTGGTGAGCAATCGCCGAGGGATCGCCTGAATTATCCCGAGGAGCAGGCTCGCGGCGAGATCTATTGTTGCCAGTCGATGCCGACTGAGGAGACTTCCTGGGATGAGATCACAGTCATCTATGGTTGCATTGTCACTTGGTCGCCGCTCACCTGCCGACCGGTACAACAACCGGAGGTGTCCGTGAAAGTCATGAGCGCAATCGCTCCGATCGCCCTCTTCGGCTTGGGTCTCGTCCTCGGCACGGAGGACGACGTCGAGATCAGGATCGACGGCGAGCCGTCGATCCTCGGCGCGCCCGGCGGTGTCGGGCACATTCCGTTCAAGAAGCGGCACACCGCGATCGCTGGTAAAGACGGCGCGAAGGTTTTGGTCTTTCGGGTCCACACGAAGGGACAGCCCTGGCGCTATATCGACGAGTGAATTTGTCCGTATGGAAGAGCCGGCACGTTCGTCATGTACAGTCTGGGTGAATCTGCATTTATTGGCGCGCGGCAAGGTTCGGCGCGGTTCGGCGCGGTTCGGCGCGGCGCGGCGCGGCGCGGTTCGGCGCGGCTTGTGAAAAATGGTGCAACTGTTGCCGGCAATAGTAGTGCACGATTTCACAAGCGGATGGCCGCCCGACCGGGCTGGACATCGAAGTAGCGGAGGCGCCCACTTCGATGCTTCGGTGTCGCGGCTCGCCCCTCATGCGTCGCGCTCCACGAGTCGCGCACCGCACGCCGCACGCCGCGCCCATCACCGCTCCATTTTCCCCTTCCTCTCCAGCGCCTCCCTATATCCTCGCGTCGCCGTCTTGATGCGCTGCTTTTCCGAACGACGCGCGAGGACGCTCTGGCGACGGACGAGGTGTTCTTCCTCGGCGCGCAGCTTCAGGTAGCTGCGAACTCGGTCCGGACCCAGTCGACCTGAGTCGACGGCGGCGCGGACGGCGCAGCCGGGTTCGGCCTCGTGTCGACAATCGCGAAAGCGACACGACTCGGTCAGACTGGTGACGTCCGCGAAGGTCTGCGCGATCCCGTCCTCCGCGTTCCAGAGCTTGAGCGCGCGCATTCCCGGCGTGTCGATGAGACAGCCGCCGCTCGGCAGCAAGACCAGCTCGCGGTGCGTCGTGGTGTGGCGTCCCTTGCCATCCACACGGATGCCGGAGACGCGCAACTGCTCCGCCCCGATCAGCGCGTTCACGAGACTCGACTTGCCGACGCCGGACGACCCCAAGAGCGCGCCGGTGCGGCCGCGAGCGAGGTGAGCGCGGACGTCGTCGAGTCCCTCGCCGGTGTAGCTCGAGACCCAGTGCACGGGCGTTCCGAGCGCGACTTCGGCCAGCGCCCGCTCCGTGGCGTCGTCCGGTCGCTCCAGATCGATCTTCGTCACGACGACCACCGGCAGCGCGCCGCTCTCCCACGCCAACGCCAGGTACCGCTCCAACCGGCGCGGATTCAGGTTCGCGCCGATCGACGTGACCACGAACAGGACGTCGATGTTGGCGGCGACGACCTGCGCGGTGGTGTCCTCCCCGGCGACGTGGCGCACGAACGCAGCGCGACGCGGCAGCAGCTCGCGCACGAGGGCGAGTCCGTCGGCGCGCAACGACGCTTCCTCCCAGAGCACCCAGTCGCCAACCGCGGGGCGATTCTGGTGGCGACTCTCGAACGCAGCGTCGCGTTCACCGTCGGCCGTCAGGAGGTGATATCGGTCCCGATGCTCCGCGGCGACGCGGCCCGGCTGGAGTCTCGGCTCCGCGCCGCTCGCAGCGCCCGACTCCCGCGCCAACTCATCCCAAGCCAGATCCCATCCCAGTTCTTCCAGACGTGCGTTCACGAGAGGTCTCCTCCTCGAGCGTTGATCGAGCGTAGATGGAGCTCAGATAGATCGACGGGAGACCGAGGGCATGCGAAGGCCGCTGACCACGCTCCCGCAGGAATGCAGGGGGTCGGAAGCGGCGACTCGGGGCCCGGGGGAGAGAACCTGCGAGAACCTGAGAGGGCTCGAGAGGACCTCAGGGGACTCGACGGGACGGCGCGAACTAGCGCGGATCGCTCTCCATGGACACGGAGCTGCGGCCAACCGACCGAAGGAGTTCGACAGTGTTCGTCATGGCTTGTCCTCCTCGCGGCCGCGGGCGCCGGTGTGCGATCAACAGCATGCAAATGGCAGGGGCAGAGCATGGTCCGCCGCGTGTCCCGCGGTCAAGCAATCTCGAGACGACTCGACTCGACTCGAGCCGGCGCGAGCGCAACCGGCAACCTTCCCCCTCTCCCCCCGTACTGCGCCCCGTGGACGCCACCCCTGTCGATTCGGCGCCGACGCATCGGGCCGGGCCATTTCTTCTCGAGCCGCTTTCGCTTCCTCCGCGCCTTCGCATGCGCGGGCACGGACACGCGCGGCCGCACTTGCTCTTCCTCGCCAGCGGCGGGTTCACCGAACGCATCAACGGAAGAAACGCCGCCGAGCTTCGCGTCTGCGCGGGCGGCAGCCTGCGGCGTTTTCCCGCGGGCGACTCGCACGAGCTCGAGTTCGGAGACGAAGTCACGACCGGACTCTTGGTCGAGATCGATGCTGGACTCGAGCCGGAAGCGGGCGTCTTTCACGGGTTCGAGGAGCGGGCCTTCCTCCAGAGTCGGGAGTTCGCGACGCGCGCGGATCGATTCGCTCGCGCTCTCTCGCTCGCCCATCCGCGGCCGGAGACCCTCCTGCTGGCCGAAGGCTGGCTCCTCGAAGTGTCGGCCCGTTTGGACGTGTCGCGGCGCGAAGAAACGGTGGCGATACCGCCGCGCTGCACCCGGTCTATGCCGCGAGGGCGTTCCGTCGCTTCTACGGCTGCTCCCCTGGACAACTCGTACGTCGCGAGCGGCTCGCGCGGGCGGCGCGCTCGATTCGTTCCACCGACGAAGCGCTGGCGGACATCGCAGATCGGTGCGGCTTCAGCGACCAGAGCCATCTGACCCGGGAATTGAAACGCGCGCTCGGCCAGACCACTCGACCGCTGCGCCGACTCGGACGCTCGAGCAGCCAGGTTTCTCCCGTTCAAGACGGCGGAGCGTCGGACTGAGATCGTCCGCGCGGCGTCTCTCCCTCGAAAGGATGCTCTCGATGTTCGCGATGTTTGCGATGTTCTCGTTGTTCTCGCGCCTGTCCTCGCTCCGGTCCTCGTTCCGGTCCTCGTTCCGGTTTTCTTCCGTTCCGTCGCGGCCGATGGTTCGCCTCCGGGTCCTCGCTCTCACGTCGCTCGTCGCATCTGCGTTCTCTTTCGCCGACACCCACGCCGACGATCGCCCTTTCCCCGCCGGTGTCGACGTCACCATCCCGTGCGACACGCTCACGCTCGCCGGCACGCTCTACTCGGACGACGCCACTCAGCGCACGGGAATCGTCATCCTGACCGGCTCCGGCGAGTGGGACCGGCGTCATCCGATTCGTCGCAAGATGATCCGTTGCCTGATCGAGTCGGGGCTCGTCGTGCTCGACTTCGACAAGCGAGGTATCGGCGGATCGGGCGGCGTCTACACGGACGGTCCCGACCTGCACGAGCGCGCGAGCGACGCGGCGGCGGCGATCCGCTTCCTCCGCGCGCAACCGGAGATCGACCGCGTGGGCGTCTGGGGCATCAGTCAGGGCGGTTGGGTGGGACAGATCGTCGCGGCCGAGGATCCATCGCTGGCCTTCGCGATCCTCGTCTCTGCGCCCGGCGTGTCGCCCGTCTTGCAGTCGCTCTACCAACGGATGGAGCGGCTTCGCCAGGAGGGATGGAGAGATGACGAGGTGGCCGACGCCTACGTCGTGCGTGGCGTGCTCAGGCGTTACTACCAGACGGGAGAGGGGCGGCGGGAACTCGAGCGCGCGTGGGCCGAGGCGAAGGGAGAGGGGTGGTTCGCCAAGCTTGGGTGGAGGGACGCGCCGCCGTCGCGGGACAGTCTGAACGCCGAACAACGCGCGTTCTTCACGCGGCACGGGGCGTACGAGCCCGCGCCGGATCTAGCGCGTTCGACCGTCCCGACACTCTGCCTCTTCGGCGGCAAGGACCGGCACATTCCCGTTGAAGAGAGTGTGCGCGAGACTTGAGCGGCGTTCGCGCGGAATCCGCGGTCGCACGGCGCGATTCGAGTCTTCGCCGACGCCGGACATGGGATGCAAGTGGTCGCCGGCGCGCACGAGGACATCCTCTCGATGGACGCCGTCCACTCCGGCCAAGCCACCGCGCCGCCCTTCGAATTGGTCGATGACTACTGCGAGGTGATGCTGAAGTGGTTAGTGGGACGCACTTGGTGACTCGGGGGAGGCGCGAGCGGGCTTAGTTCTCGGTGGAAGAGCTGAGTAACAGCGCCACGACCACCGCAGTGCCGACGAGCCCGCCCGTTAGAGCAGCGCTCTGCTTCTTGGACTTGCCGGCTCGCTTGTAGGCGTCGGCGTAGGCGTATCTGCAATCACCGTCCGAGACCGTGAGCGCCGACAGCATCGGGGGTTCGGGCGCCGACTGGGCGACGTACGCGATTCCGGTTCCGATCAGGCCGCCGAGTAGTCCGCACACCAGTCCGCCAGCTAGCGAGCCGCCGCTCGAAACGTTCGCCCCGTCGCGAGAGCCGGTCTCGTGACACTGTGCCCACACTCCGGTGCCTGAACTCGCCTGCGGGCGACTCAACGATGTCGGCCGTGCGGCGCTGCGGACGTGCCCATAGGAAACACCAGCTTCGACTGGCGATGCAGCCAGCGGTCGCGGAACCATCTCCAACGTCACTCGGTGTTGCGTCTCTTGGAGCACCGCCACCTCGACAACCAGTCCGGGGTTGGTGCGCAGGTAGAACCTGTCGCCCCGTCGAAAGCTGAGAGTCGGTGTAAAGAACGGACCGGCCGGAGAGTTCGATACGCCTTCGACCCCGCGGAAAGCCAACGAAGACTCATCCCACGAGTTCTCGATGTAGGTCACGTCCGCCTCGCCGCTCAGGAAGGCGATGGGCTCGTTGTTGATCGCCGTCACCATGAAGGGCGCTTGGAGCATTTGTCCATCGGCCAGAACGGGGGAAACGCATTGGGCACTGATAAACGTGAGCAGGCATAAGCGCGCACACCAAGCACGACCACGCATCGTCGAGTTCACGGTCCCATCCTCTGTGAGTTCGGTCCGAAGGCGGATTCGGGCTCGACGTCCCGGGAGGGAGGCGACGCCCCCTCAAGTTTCGGGAGTTCGCGTCCGGATGATGAACGAAACCGGCGATGATTCGGGCGACGCTACGGCTCCAGCGAGAAGACCCAAGTAAGTCGATCGCGCGAGCGATCGAATCTCCAGGCCGCGTCGACGCGTGCGAACAAGATCGGCCCGAGCAATGGGACTTCCCGTCGCAGACCGACTCCCGCGTCGAACTTCCAGTCCGACGACTCCGGGAACTCGGTGCGGAACTCGCGCCAGGGCCGCTCGCCCCAGACCGCCCCGCCATCCGCGAAGGCCAGCGGCTGCAGTTTCACCCAACGCAAGAACGAGACGTCGCGCAGTGGATCCTCGGCCGACGCGATGTCGAGCCGCACGAAGTACGACGAGGCGCCGACGAACGCGCGCGTCGGGTAGGCGCGCAAGTTGGAAACTCCGCCCAGGTCCGGTCGCTCTTGCGCGGGCGCGTCGCCTCCCGCCACCGCCAACGCCGAGACTAGATCGATCGACTGCAAACCGGGTGCGTGGTAGCGCGCGCGCGTCTCGAAACCGAGGGTCGAGTGGTCCCTCTCCCCGCCGAGCATGCCGCCGTGAGTGGCCACGCGCACGACGATCGCGTCCTCGACGCCCTTGCGCCAGAGCCAGCGCGCAACCAGACCTCGCGTGCGCACGCGGTCCGCCTGCGCGTTGCGCTCCCATTCGTCGCTCCACTCGAAGAGCCCGTGTTCGCGCGCCCGCAACGGTCGCTCGCTCCGCACTTCGTAGGCGAGTTCGGCGCGCGTGATCGTCGTCAGCTTGGCGGAGAGGCCGAGGGTCACCGCGCGGCGGTCCAGGTACTCCTGTCGATCGAGGCTGGCCAGCCCAGCGAGGATCGAATTCGCGAAGGGACGATTGGCGCCGAAGACCGCGGCGCGGCGCTCCCACGCGAGTGAGAACGCGACCGCGGGTTCGTCCCGTTCGGCTTGCCGCGGATCGGGCCCGCCGGAGATTCGCTCGCGCACGCGACGTGTGGCCGGTGGACCGCCCCAGCCGACGGAGAGTCCGGCGTCACCTTCCCACTGCTTCCAGCCGAAGGCGCGGCTGGCGCCCAAGTCCAAGCGGATCTCAGGTCGTCCGGTGACTTCGAGCGAAGCGTCGAGTCCCGAGCGAGACCCCTCGACCTTCGAGAAGCCCGCCGACGGCAACACCGCGTAGTCGAATCGACGAGCGTGGGCGCGCGCGCTATCGGACCCGGCCGGCGTCCAGGCCGAATCGGCGAGGAATTCCGCGGGCGCGAGGGTCTCCCAGTGGACGAGCGTGTCGGCGGTGGCCGCGAGACTGTCGAGGTACGCTTCGAGCCCGGCCGGGGTCGGGGCCTCCTCCGCGCGACCCTGCGTGGAGATAGCGGCCGAGAGCGCGAATCCGAGTCCGATCACAAACACGACGCGGACGCCCAGACGCTTCGCCAGAACCGCCGCCGTCGGAGGCATCATCCTCATCTCCCCCTCGCCCGGAACAGTGAGTCCGCGACTCCTTCGTTGACGCGCACGCGCTCGGTGCGCAGGTCGAACTCTACGCGAGAAGGAAAGCGCGGCAAGCTCCGCAGCCGGATGACCCCGGCGATCCGATCGTCCAGCCAGACGCCGCCATGCTTGGAGCGCGTGACGACGACTCGGTCGATCCCTTTGAGGAACGCGGGGAACGGCACGTTGTCGGTCCACCTCATCTCGAAGTGCAGGATGCGGTACTCGCTCGTGTCGACGAGGAACCAGCCTTCCGGCGTGGCGTCGAAGTCGCTGCGCGGCGTGAAGGCGATCTGGTAGAGGACGCGCGCGTCCTGCATGCCGCCCGAGTTCGCGCCCACGCTGTCGTGCGCCGCCGGACTCATCACCACGCGGCGATCGTCGATGCGGAAGTCGTAGCGATCGAGATCTTCGAAGAAGAACGGCAGATCGGAGAGTCGACGCGCCGAGGAACCGGTGTCGAAATCCAGCTCGACCTTGGTCTCTCGCTTCGCGGCGTCGTACTCGCGGGAACCGAGCGGTTCGCTCCATGCCTGGTCCGGCGCGCGAAAGTAGTTCTGCGTGACCGTCTCGTTCACGACGCGACGCGACGACGTGTCGGCGGGATCGCCCCAGATGACGAGCGCGCGGACGCGGTCACGATAGGCGAGATCCTGCACGCCGGAGAAACGCTCGCGTTCGGCGTGGATGCACTTGGCGAGGACGTCTTTCAGTTTCGGGCGGAGATCGCGGATGTGGATGGCGTCGCCGTATTCGGCGCGGAAGTTGGTGGGGAGAGGGAGGGAGTCTTCTTGGACGAAGGAGGGGGAGGGGTTGGCGAGAAGGGGGCTCGAGCGCAAGCAGATGAGGAGGACGGGGATGAGGGTGCGCATGGGTCCAGAGTCGTCGATCGCCGGGCGATCGATGACTAGAAAGGCTCCTCCCCTACTTCCGCCAGTGATTCGAAACGGGCGAGTTCGCTGATGAAGGTCGTGCGGATGTGGCCGGTGGGTCCGTTGCGGTGTTTGCCGATGATGACCTCGGCGATACCGCGCGCCTCTTCCTTCTGCGGGCGGTAGAACTCCTCGCGGAAGATGAAGATGACGAGGTCGGCGTCCTGCTCGATGGCGCCCGACTCGCGGAGGTCCGAGAGCATCGGACGCTTGTCCTCGCGCTGTTCGACGGCGCGAGAGAGCTGCGACAGCGCGAGGATCGGGATCTCCAGCTCCTTGGCCAGCGCTTTGAGCGACCGGGAGATCTGCGAGATCTCCTGCTGGCGGCTCTCGGGGTTCTGATAGCCGCGCGCGAGCTGCAGGTAGTCGATCACGAGCATGCCGAGTCCATGCTCGCGCTTCAGACGCCGCGCTTTGGCCCGCATCTCCATCACGCTGATGGCCGGCGTGTCGTCGATGAAGATGGGCGCTTCCGAGAGATGGCCGGCCGCCATGGCGAGGTTCTGCCACTCCTCCGGGCGCAGATATCCGGTCCGCAGTTTGTGTGACGGGATGCGCGCCTGCGAAGAGAGCATGCGCATGACGAGCTGTTCGCGGCTCATTTCCAGCGAGAAGATCCCAACCGGCACCTTCTGTCGGATGGCGGCCGACTCCGCCACGTTGAGCGCGAACGACGTCTTCCCCATCGAAGGACGCCCCGCGATGATGATCAGGTCGGAGCGTTGGAACCCGGCGGTCATCCTGTCCAGATCGAGGAAACCGGTCGCCACGCCGGTCACGGCGCGCTTGTTGTCGAAGACCTCTTGGATGACGTCGACCGCGCGCGGCAGCAGGCTCTTGAGCGCGACGAATCCGCGCCTCAGCCGCGGGTCGCTGATGGCGAAGATGAGTTCTTCCGCGCGATCGATCAGTTCGCCGGAGCTGTCGGCCGCGTCGTAGCCGCGCGAGGCGATCTCGGTCGCGACCTCGATCAGCCGCCGCAGCACGGCTTTTTCGAGCACGATGTTGGCGTGGTACTCGACGTTCGCCGCCGTCGGGACCGCATCGAGAAGTTGACCGACGTACGCGGCGCCGCCGATCCCTTCGAGCCATCCGCGCTTGCGCAGCTCCTCGGTCAGCGTGATGAGGTCGACCGACTCGTTGCGTTCGGAGAGCGAGAAGATCGCCTCGTAGATGCGGCGGTGCGCGTCGCGGTAGAACGCCGTCGCGTCGAGGATCTCGGCCGTTTTCCCGACCGCATCTCGATCCAAGAGCATCGCGCCCAAGACCGACATCTCGGCCTCCAGCGCCTGCGGGGGGACGCGGCCGCTCGGCGACGGCAGGGCATCCGCGCCGAGTCGTTCACGCACGCTCATCGAACTCCTCCTGACAGCTTCGAGCTACGGCGTCACTCGTCCAGCTTGCGCCGGAGGAGTTGCACGTCTTCCCAGACCGTCGGCTTGAGCGAGGGATTCCGCAACAGAGCAGCCGGATGGTAGGTCGGGAGGACGGGGACGCCGCGGTAGTCATGGAACCGTCCGCGGAGCTGGCCGATCGGCGCCGTCGAGTCGAGGAGCCGCTGCGTGGCGAAGAGCCCGAGCGTGCAGATGACCTTGGGTCGCAGGATGTCGATCTGCCGCTCGAGGAACGGCGAACACTTGCTGATCTCGTCGGGCGCCGGATTGCGGTTGTCCGGAGGCCGGCACTTGATCACGTTGCAGATATAGCAATCGTCGCGCGAAAGCCCGATCGCTTCGATGATCTTGGTCAGGAGCTGCCCGCTCCGGCCGACGAACGGCAGCCCTTGGCGATCCTCATCCGCCCCGGGCGCCTCGCCCACGAAGACCAAGGGAATCCTACCGGTCCCGGATCCGAAGACGACGTTGGCGCGCCCCTCGCAAAGGCCGCACTTCGTACAGCCCATCGCCTCCGCGCGCACGGCGGCCAACTGCTCGGCCCAGTCGACGGCGCGACCCACCGCGTCAGGAGGCGGAGGCCAAGTAGTCCGCCGCGTCTCGGACGCGGCGGACGAGGAGACGGGAGGGGCAGCCGAACTCGGCGCCCGCGCCGCCGCTCTCGCCTTCGGTTTCGCCGGAGTTGAAGCCCGCGCAGGCGCCGCCGCAGAGGAAGACGTCACCGCCCCCCCACTGGCGACTTCCTTCACCAACGCGCGCAGCTCGTCGATCAAGGCCGGATCCGACCAGAACCGCACGCCGCGCGCCAACTCCGACTCGGCCTGGCGCGTGATCTCTTCGAGCAGTTCGCGCGGCGCCGGTTTGCCCCCGCGCTCAGCCACGCGCGCCTCGGCGCTTGGCGGCCAGCATCGTCTCGACGCGCGCCATCAACAGGTGCGCGACTTCTTCTTTGGTCGAGAGCGGCCAGACATCGACGGCGTCGCTCGCGTCGATCAACGTCACCTGGTTGGTGTCGCCGCCGAAGGCCGAGCCGGGCGCGTGCGGATTGTTCAGGACGATCAGATCGCACCCCTTCTGGCGGAGCTTGGCCCGCGCGCGCTCCTGACGTTCGGCGTCTCCCTCGTCGCCCGGTTGCCCCCATTCCAAGGCGAATCCGACCGTGACCTGATGATCGCGATGCCCCTTCATTCCGGCCAGGATGTCGGGATTGGGCGTCAGCTCGATGCGCAGATCGCTCTCGCCGCTGGCAATTTTCTGGGTGGTCGCGCGGCGCGGGCGGTAGTCGGCAACAGCCGCCGCCATGATCAGCGCGTCGTGCGCGGCGTGGAGATGCTCGACGGCGTTCGCCATCTCCAGCGCGCTCGCGACGCGCACCTTCTCCACGCCGAACGGCGGCGGCGCGCTGCTCCGCGCGTGCACCAACGTGACTTCCCAGCCCAGATCACGGGCCGCCTCGGCGATCGCGAATCCCATGCGACCGCTGGAGTGGTTGCTCAGGCACCGCACCGGGTCGATCGCCTCTTCTGTCCCGCCCGCGGTGACCAGCAGTCGGCCCTGGCGCGCGCCGACCGCCAGCAGTCGCATCACTTCGCCGTGGATCTCCTCCGGCTCCGCCATGCGCCCCGCGCCCACTTCGCCGCACGCGAGTTCGCCCGAGCCGGGCGCCACGAACTGCGCGCCGCGCGAACGCAGAATCCGCAGGTTGTCCTGCACGGCCGGGTGCTCCCACATCTTCGTGTTCATGGCGGGCGCGAAGAGCACCGGCGCGGTCGATGCGAGGATCGCCGTCGAGAGCGCATCGTCCGCGATGCCGTGCGCGACCTTCCCGAGGATGTTGCCGGTCGCCGGCGCGACCACGATGAGATCCGACTCTCGGCTCGCCTGGATGTGCCAGATGCCGGCCTGCGGATCGGCGCCCGTCGCGTCCCAGAGATCGGTCGTGACGGGGCGGCCGGAGAGCGTCGAGAGCGTGAGCGGCGTGAGAAACTGGGCGCCGGCCCGCGTCAAGATGATCTCGACGCCGACGCGTGACTTGACCAGCAGGCGCACCAATTCCGCCGCCTTGTAGGCGGCGATCGATCCGGTCACGCCGAGGACGACCTGACGCACGCGCTGCTCCTTCATCGACTCACCTCTCACTTCGGTCGGCGGCGGCTGACCCGCGCCCGCTCGGCCCGCACGATCGCGAGAAGTTCGGCGCCGGCGGCCTCGAGCTCGCCGTTCACCACGACGTAATCGTACTCGTCGACGAAGGCCATCTCCTCGATCGCGCGCTTCAGCCGGCGCTCCACTTCGGGCTGGCCGTCGGTGGCGCGTCCCTCCAGACGAGCGCGCAACACTTCGACCGAAGGAGGCAAGAGGAAGACCAAGACGCAGTCAGGATAGGCGCGACGGATCGCGAGCCCTCCCTGCACGTCGATGTTGAGCACGACGGTGACGCCGGCGGCGAGGCGGCGATCGAGCCAGGCCCGCGGCGTTCCGTAGAGTCGGCCGTGCACCTCGGCCCACTCCGCCATCCCGCCCGACTCGACCTCGGCGGCGAACTGCGCGGGCGAGTAGAAGAAGTAGCTCTCGCCGTCGACCTCTCCCTCGCGTCGCTCGCGGGTCGTGGCGGAGATCGAACGCTCGCTCCGCGGGATCTGATCGAGGACGGCGCGACAGACGACGGTCTTGCCCACCCCCGACGGGCCGGAGACGACGAAAGGAAAACCGGTGTCCAGAAGCGGCGGGACGATCGTCATGGCGCGCGACTACTCGAAGTTCTGCACTTGCTCGCGGATCCGCTCCAACTCTTCCTTGATCGTGATGACCTCGCGCGCGATCGAGACATCCTGCGCCTTCGAACCGATCGTGTTCGCCTCGCGGTTCATCTCCTGCAGCAGGAAATTGAGCTTTCGTCCGGCCGGCTCCGGCGCGTCGACCAGTTGACGGAACTGATCGAGGTGGGAATTCAACCGCACGCACTCCTCGGTGCAATCGGTGCGGTCGATGAAGAGCACCATCTCGATCTCCAACCGGTTGCGATTGAACTCGAGATCCTGGGCGACCTCCGCCAAACGGGTCGAGAGCCGTTCGCGGTGCGACCCGAGCATCGCCGGAACGCGATCGATGACCTGACGCAGCGCCGTCTCGATCGCGTCGACGCGCTCGAGCAGATCCTTGGACAGATTGGCGCCTTCGCGTTGCTTCATGTCGAGGATGTCGTCGATGGCGCGATCGAGCACCGCGACCGTGCGCTGCCAGAGATCGTCCTCGCTGTGCTCGGCGGCTTCCCAGGCGAGCACTTCCGGCAAGCCGACGATGGTGCTCAACTCGACGTCGCCCGCGAGATCGAGCTTCTTCTTCAGCTCGCGCAGCGCTTGGACATAGCGCGTCGCCGCCGCCTCGTTGACGCGCAGCCGAGTGTCATCCCCCTCAGGTCCGTCGAGGCTCACGGTGACGTAGATCTTGCCGCGCGAGAGCTTGGCCTGGATCCGCTCCCGCACACGCCCCTCCAGCGTCGCCAGCAGTCGCGGCAGCCGCGCGGAGATCTCACAGAAGCGATGGTTGACGGAGCGGATCTCGATCGAGAGCCGCTGCGCATCGAACGGCGCCTCGGCGCGCCCGTAGCCGGTCATGCTCAGCAACATGGGGTCCCCTCTCTAGGGAAAGAGGCCGCAGCCTACACCGGGGTGCGCGGACGTTCAATCGCGGGGTCGGTCGACGGCCAGCACCGGCGGCACGAAACGCGCTATCTTGCCCCGGCGGTGACGCTACCTTGACACGCGGGATTCGATGAGGGAGAGCGAACGAGGGATGCGCAACAAAAATTCGGAAACCACCCTCGTGGGCGCCGCTCTCGCCCTTCAGGCGGACCGCCGTATCGCCACCCCCCGCGAGGAGCGTAAGCATCGCGGACAGTTCTTCACTCCCTCGTCCGTTGCGAACTTCATGGCCTCGCTGCCCAGCCTTTCTGGAGCGACGATAGACATCCTCGACCCGGGCGCGGGCCTGGGTATTCTCTCGGCGGCCGTAAGCGAACGGGTCCTAGGATTCGAGAGCCCCAGGAAGCTTCACTTCGAGCTTTACGAGACCGACCCGACCCTCCTCCAGGCGCTCGACGGTTGCATGGAGTCGTGCGGACGCGCGCTCCGCGCCGCTGGCCACGAGATGAGTTTCTGTATCCACGAGCAGGACTTCATCCTCGCGCTCGCCCCACAGACACGCCTATTCGACCGCCAGGTAGACGCGCGGCGGTTCGACCTGGCGATCATGAACCCGCCGTACTACAAGCTTTCGAAAGACTCGCCACACGCGCGGGCGATGCGCGAGGTCATTCATGGGCAGCCAAACATCTACGCGCTCTTCATGGCGCTGGCCGCCGACCTGCTTCGACAGGGAGGCGAGTTAGTCGCGATCACCCCCAGGATCTTCTGCAACGGCCCATACTTCCGTGGGTTCCGCAGGCGCTACTTCGAACACATGTCCCTCGAGCGGGTGCACCTCTTCGAATCGCGCACCGACACCTTCCGGGAATCGAGTGTCTTGCAAGAGAGCGTCATCACTTACTCCATACGGACGCATCAATCACCCATGGTTCGGCTGTCGACGAGTGGGAGATCGAATCTCTTCGACGCTTCGGAGAGCGTTCTGCGGTCCGGCCTGGTCCTCGATGATTCCGGCGGTGACAACATTCTGCGCATCCCGGAGACGTCGGTGGATGCGAGCATCATGACGCATCTCGAGGCCTGGCCCTTCCGGTTCACGGACCTCGGGCTCCGCGTTTCGACCGGCCCGGTGGTTTCGTTCAGAGCGAAACCATTTCTTCGTCAGGCGCTCGACGGAGTCGACACCGTGCCTCTTCTCTCCGTCCACAACGTGCGCGCGTTCGAGGTCTTGTGGCCGGTAACGAAAGGGATGAAACCCACGGCGCTAAAGGTCACCGTCGACTCGGCACCTCTCCTGGTGCCGGCGAAGAACTACGTCCCGATGCGACGGTTCACGGCGAAGGAAGAGCGTCGAAGACTTGTGGCTGGCGCGTTCTTGTCCGAATTCGCAATCCGTCCTTTGGTCGCGTTGGAAAATCATTTGAACTTCGTTTACCACGAGAGTCGCGACCTGACGACCGACGAAACACGTGGCCTGACCGCGCTATTCAACTCGGCGCTCCTTGATCGCTACTTCCGCACAATCAGCGGGAACACGCAGGTGAACGCAGCCGAGATCCGGTCGATGCCGCTCCCATCGCTCGAAACGATAGCGCGAATAGGCCACCGAACCTTCGGGCTCCAGCTCGCGGAGATCGAGAACATCGAGGCCGTGATACTCGAGGAGCTAGGGGTGAGCGAGTCGCTCCAGCTAGATCTCGCCGGAGCGACTCGTTGACGAAGATCGTGCAAGCATCCGAGATTCTCGAGCTCCTGGGCCTCCCGAAACCGCAACGGAACGAACGCTCCGCGCTCACCCTTCTGGCACTGGCTGGCATCGGACCTCGGAGCCCGTGGAAAGCCGCGCGGGCACGTCCGCTTCGCACCGTCGACGTGATGGCCTTCATGCGCGACGCGTACGGGAAGGACTACAAGCCGAATTCGCGAGAGACCATCCGGAGGCAGACCCTGCACCAGTTCGAGCAGGCGCGAGTCGTAGATCGAAACGCGGACGACCCCACCAGGCCGACGAACAGCGGGAAAAACGCGTATCAGATTTCCGCCGCCGCGCTCAGGGTCGTCCGAGCCTACGGCACCTCCGCTTTCGACACTGAGGTCGCAGGATTTCTTCGCGACCACGCTTCGCTCGCCGCCACATACGCTGGAATCCGGGAGACACACCTCGTCCCCCTTCGGCTTTCAGACGGCTCTACCGTCTCCCTCTCGCCCGGGAAACACAACGAACTCCAGGTGGCGGTTGTGAACGAGTTCGGCCCAAGATTCGCCCCAGGCGCGGAACTCCTTTACTTTGGCGACACGGCTCGAAAGCGCGTGGTCTTCGAGGCCGAGCTGTTGAGGGCGCTCGGCGTCCCGATCACCGAGCACGACAAGCTCCCTGACCTCATCCTCTATTGGCGAAAGCAACGCTGGCTGTATCTGGTCGAGGCCGTGACCTCTCACGGTCCCGTTTCGCCGAAACGCCACAGTGAATTGGAACGGATGCTCGGGAGCTGCCGCATCGCGGGATTCCGAAGGTACGCCGCTGAGATCGCCTGGGATACCGAAGTCTGGGTCGCTGAGAACCCCGATCACATGATCCACTTCAACGGGCAAAAATTCCTTGGCCCGTACGCGTTGGATGGCGCCAAGAGAGGTCGGGCATCGAAGCGGAGTCGAGACCCAGACCGGTAACGAAACGGCTGATTGCCGACCGGTGCCAAGCGCAGTCTCGGCGAGGCCGCCCCGAAAGCGCAGTCGATCCGTCAGCAAGTCCAGTCACAGCATTTGCGCGTGGCCACGGCGATACGTTGCATGCAGCCGGCAAGGCGAGGGGACGATGAAGCGAGTTTTCAGCCAACGATTCGAGGCGTCCCTGGCTGACGGAAGTCTGACCGCAGAGATTCCAAAGAAACTACGCCGACGCATCTGGTACTCCATCGACCGGTTCAATCTCACTTGGCGGGAGGTCGATGAATCGGGATACAACTGCGATGCTTCTCACATAGAGAAGGTCCGGGAGCACCTACGAGAGCGCTACGGTTTGGCGACGCTCTCCGTTTGGAGCCACGAACAGAAGCAGAGTTTGGGCAACGTGAGTCTCGAGACATTTGTCCTTCTCGCCCCGTGGTCGCGAGTCTTCGACGCGGTCGAACTGTTGTCTGCGGCGCTCGAGAGTACCGACGCCTTTCCGTTCCAATTTCAACGGCACCTGAATGAGGTGCTCGATCAGGAGCACTTCGAGTGGCGTTTCGCCGACGGGCAGTTCTTCCAGCTAGACACCGAGTACCTTGCCATGGAGGTCCTCGTCGGGACGGACGAACTGCTTCGGACCAATGGATACGCGGGGGCCGAGGAAGAGTTCACGAAGTCCAGAGCATGCGTGGCGTCGGAGGACTACAAGGAAGCTATCCTTAATGCTGCAAAGAGCTTCGAGAGCGTAATGAAGACCCTGCTGAAGAAGGAGCACGGGAACGCGGCCGAGCTCGTCCGAGAGTTAATGAAGTCCGACCTGTTCAAGGACCTTCCCCGCTCGTTGACTTCGGGATTCGGAGAGCAGATTCTAATGACTCTCCCCCATCTGAGGAACAGGCTCAGCGGGCACGGCCAGGGCATCGAAGTCGTGTCCGTGGGGCGCGCCTACGCGGCGCTTGCCGTCCATCTCGCGGGGGCGCTCAACTACTTCCTGGTATCCAAGGGGCTGGAACTCGAGCCTGCGGCTCCGGGCGCGTTGCCGGAGGCACCCGATCCAACAACAGGGCAGGACTTCGCGTTCTGATCCCCGCCACGGGCTGATCCGCGGACGCCTTGCTTGAGTACTCGGCTCGAGCCAGGCTACAGCTTCTCTGGTCCGCTGCTTTCCTGGATACTCCCGCATGCCCCACCCCTCTCGCGCTCGGATCCTCTTCGCGTTCCTCGCGGTCTACCTGGTCTGGGGCTCGACTTACCTCGCGATCCGGCTGGCGTTGGAGACGATGCCGGCATTCTTCCTGGCGGGAACGCGATTCGTGATCGCCGGGCTGCTCCTCTTCGCGTGGCTGGGCTGGCGGGCGACGCGAGGCGGCGATCCCGTGCGAATGACCGCTGCGCATTGGAGATCGGCCTTCATCGTCGGAAGTCTGCTCTTCGTGTGCGGCAACGGCGCGGTTGTCTGGGCGCAGCGGACGGTGCCCTCGGGCCTCGCCGCGCTCATGATCGGCGGCGCGCCGCTCTGGTTTGCGCTCCTGGGCTGGCTGGTCTTTCGCGAGCGTCGCCCCTCATTCGGAGCGTTCGCGGGGATCTTGATCGGGCTGAGCGGCATCGCCCTCCTCTTCTTGCCCGGCGCGCTCGGCGCAAACGTCGCCGTCGATCGCTTCGGCGCCGCCACGATCGTGGTCGGCTCGATGGGATGGGTCACCGGCTCGTTGCTCATGCGGCGACTCGAACTTCCGAAGTCGCCCTTCGTCGCCACCGCGATGGAGATGACGGCGGGAGGTCTCGGACTCTTGGTCCTCTCGGCCGCGACCGGCGAGTGGAGCCGCGTCGATCCAGAGAGCTGGACGACGAGGTCGTTGCTCGCGTGGACCTACCTGGTGCTCTTCGGCTCGGTCCTCGCGACCACCGCCTACGTCTGGCTGCTCGGCGTGGTCTCGTCGGTGCGCGTCGCGACTTACGCCTACGTCAACCCGGTCGTCGCGGTGCTGTTGGGCTGTCTCGTGCTGCGCGAACCGTTCACCGCGCGCGTCGCCCTCGCCACCGCGATCATCATCGGCGGTGTCGCCATGGTCTTGGTCAGTCAGTCGCGCGCGACGGCGGGTCAGGTCAGTCGGAACGAGCTCGGGTCGTAGGACGGATCGGGAAACCGCGGATTCATCTCGATCAACGTCCGGTGGACGATCGACGCCACCGCCAGGTCGCGGAACCACTTCTGATCGGCCGGCACGACGTACCACGGGGCAACGCCGCGACTGGTGCGGGTCAGCGCATCCTCGAAGGCCTGTTGGTAGGCGCGCCAGTGTTTGCCTTCTTCGACATCCTTCGGCGAGAACTTCCAGTGCTTCGACGGCGTCTCCAGTCGATCGCGAAATCTTCGGAGCTGCTCCTTGCGGCTGATGTGCAGGAAGAACTTCACGATCCGCACGCCGCTGTCGCTCAGGATCTCTTCGAACTCGCGGATCTGCTCGTAGCGCCCGCGCCAGACTGTTTTCGGGACGAGGCCGTGCACGCGCACGATCAAGACATCCTCGTAGTGCGAGCGATTGAAGAAGACGACCTCGCCGCGGGAAGGAGCTTCGCGATGGATGCGCCAGAGGAAGTCGTGCGATGCCTCCTCGGCCGACGGAACCTTGAAGGCGGCGACGCGCACCCCGGCCGGATTGAGCCCGCGCGCCAGATTGCGAATGGCGCCGTCTTTTCCGCCGGCATCCATCGCCTGGAAGAGGACGAGCAGGCTCTGCTTGGACTCGGCGTGGAGCCGCTCCTGCAGGTCATCGACCCGGGAGATGAGCGCGGCCTGCATCTTCCGCGCTGCGTCCTCCGGCCAGCCGTGCGTCTCGTCGGGATCGCGGTCCTCCAACTGGGCCGCTTTCCCGGGCGCCACCCGCAGCGCTCGTTCGAGCTTGTGGAACGAGGCGGCGCCGCTCGGCGGACGCTCGAGATCCGCGGCGGCGGGTTTGGTCTTCTTGCGGCTCACGCTCATTTCGATTCCTCCGTCTCGTGCAAGGGCCAGAGCCAGGCGGCGCCGCGAACGCCGCTCGTATCACCGTGTCGAGACAAGACCAATCGCGTCGCGGTCGCGTCAGAGAAAACGTATCGACCCCACGCGGCGGTGACGCGGCCGATCAATCCATCGAGGCGCGAGACACCGCCGCCGAGCACGATGACGTCGGGGTCGAGCAGGTTGATGACGCCGCCGAGCGCGCGGGCGAGGCGGTCGGAGTGGCGCGTGAGGGTGGCGACGGCGCCTGGGTCGCGGGCGGACGCAAGCGTGGCGAGTTCTTCGGCGGTTTCGGGTGGGTTCGTGGACGGGGCGTGGAGCGGAGCGTGGAGCGGAGCGTGGAGCGGAGCGTGGAGCGCGGCGCTCCACGCGGCATGATCACGCACGAGTCCCGGGCCTGAGAGAAAAGTCTCGATGCAGGCTCGCCGTCCGCAGTAGCAGAGCGGGCCGGGGATCTCCTCGGGCAACGGGGCCGGCAGCGGATTGTGGCCCCATTCTCCGGCGATGGCGTTCGCTCCTTCCCACACGCGAGCGTCGATGGCGATGCCGCCTCCCACTCCGGTGCCCAAGATCACCGCGAAGACCAGACGCGAGCCTTTGCCGGCGCCATCCGTTGCTTCGGAGACCGCGAGACAGTTCGCGTCGTTGGCCAGCCGCACCGGGCGCTCCAACGCCCGCTCCAGGTCCTCTCGCAACGGGCGGTCGTTGAGCCACGTCGAGTTCGCGTTCTTCATCCGGCCGGTGGACCGCGCGATCGCTCCCGGTGTGCCGATGCCCACCGTCCCTCGCGCCCCTGTTTCGCTCTCGAGAGCGCGGACCAGGTCGCGGATGGCGAGCAGCGTCGCCGCGTAGTCATCGCGCGGCGTGCTCACCCGCCTCCGCGCGCGTACGGTCCCGGTCCCGTCGAGCGCGACCGCTTCGATCTTGGTGCCGCCCAGGTCGACGCCGATCCGCATCGCGGTTGTGGCCGTCGCCGTCGTCGCCGTCGTCGCCGTCCTCGCGGTCATCGCCCGCGCTCCATCCGCGACGCACGGGACACACGGGACACGCGCCACGCGGAGAGATGGAATCCCACGATCGCGCCGAAGAGCCCGCCTCCCAGCAAGAGCGAAGTGAGGAAGGCGGGCGGCAGCCTGAATCGTCGCGCGCCGAAGACGACCACCAACGTGAGCGCCATCCCCGAGAGTGTCCCGATCAGCGTGCCGAGCGGACGGCCCGGTCGTCCGAGCAACCGGCCGACCAGATGCACCCCGAGACCGACGCCCAAGGAATAGGCCGCGCCGCTGGCCAGGAGATCGCTCGCGAGCTGAGACTCGTCTCCCACTCGGGGCGCGTCCGGAGGCCGCGCCAACCAGAGCCCGACCGCGCCCAGCAAGACTGCCGCGCCGAACCCCGCGATCGCTTGGAAGACGATGACGCGGGAGAGGGGCATTGGAACCGACATGCGTGTGTCCCTCGATTCTCCCGCTCGACGCCGACGCCGCCGACGTGCGTACAATGCATGTCGTGACCCGGCGCCGGACAATACTCGCCACAGCTATTCTCGTGACTGCGCTTACTTGGTTCTGCGCGCCGAACTCGAGTCGCGCCCAGACCGGCGTCAGCGCGGCCGCGCGCGAGATCCTCGTCTCGTTCGATCGCGACGGCAAGGTGACGAAACTCGATGCGGCTACCGCCGAGCTCTCGCTTCCCCCCGATCTGGATCGCAGCGGTTGGGTCGAGGGGACTCTGTGGCGGACGGCCGACGGTGGTTTCGTCCTGCAGATCTTCCGGCAGGCGGGCGCGCAGAGCGTGCAAGACCGCGTGCGTCTCACCGACGCTGAAGTCGAGGGCATCCGCGCTCGCCTCGAGTCGCTCGCGACGACCGACACGACGCGCGATCCGTCTCTACCGTCCGCGCCCGGTCGGCTCGATCGGCGCGGCCGCGCGATGCTCCTGACCGGCGGGGCATTGCTCGGCGTCGGCTTCTACAGTTGGAGCGTCCCGCTCGGCGCGGATCTCGAAGGCAAGACCGCCGTGGGTGTCGGCATGCTCTCGGCAGCCGCCGGCTTCGCGCTCCCCTACCTGGCGACGCAGCGAGGCGAGGTCACCCCCGGCATGACCAACCTCGCGCTCTGGGGCGCCACGCGCGGAGCGCTGCACGGCTTTCTGCTGAGGCGCGCGACCGAGCGGCGCTACGAGCCGGATGACGATCCACGAGCGGCCGCGGCTGCGATCGGCAGCCTCGTCGAAGGCGCGGCGGGCTTCGTCCTGGCGAAGCAGACCGACCTCTCGGCCGGTGACGCGCACATGATCGGTGTCGGCGGCGACTTCGGCCTGATCTCGGGCTTCGCCTTCAACGAGATGTTCCAAGTCGACGCCGGCGACTATGGCGACGAGCGAGAGGCGTCCGCGACCTTCCTCATCGCCAGCGCGCTCGGAGTGGCGGGCGCCGCGATCGCCGCGCCTCGCACCGACTGGACTTGGGGAGACGCGGAGGTCTTCCGCGCCTGCGGACTGATCGGCGCCGCGGTCGGAACCTCGATCGCCACCATCGTGACCGACGAAGGACGCCCGGTCTCGGCCGCCGCCCTGGCGGGGGCCGGCGTCGGGATGTTCCTGGGTCGCCTGCATCTGCGAGACCGGGAGTATCGGCCCAACGACGCCGTGCTGGTCGAGCTGGGGAGCGTGGCGGGGGCGGCTCTAGGTGCGGGCGCCGCGTACCTGCTGAGCAAGGAGAACCAGGACGAGTCGCTCTACATCTCGATCGGGACGCTCGGGGCGCTGGGCGGCTTCTTCGTTACCGACCGAATGGCCGAATAGGCCGAAATCGGTCGAGTTCCCCCCAAAGATCCGCCTCCTCTCTGTCGATCTCTCGAGTACGGAGGTGCGCCGACGATCTATCTGCGATCGGCCGCACGCTTCTCTGCTCGCCCGGACTCGAAAGGGACGAAACCGAGATGCCGCCACGACCATGGACATCGCTGCTGCTCGCCTTCGGCGGCCTGGCCGTCGATGAGCGCGTGGTGGTGTTCGCCGGACTCGCCGTGTTGGCCCTCGTCGCCGCGTGGGCGGCGTCGGCCTGGAGGTCGCGGACGTCAGCCGCAACCGCAGCCGCAGCCGCAGCCGCGGTGAGCCCGAACAGCGGCGCGCCCGAGCGAAACATCGCCGATCGGGTGGAACGCATGTTCTCGAACGACCGCATCGCCTCGGCCCTCGATGGATCGAAGGTCGGACTGTGGGAGTGGAGCCTCGCCACCGATTCATTCCTCGCCGATGATCGTTGGGCGGAGGCCCTGGGACTCTCACCTTCCGCCACGCCGAAGAGCGCCACTGCGCTCGGCGCGCTCGTGCATCCCGCCGACCGGGAGCTGCTGCGAAATGAGTTCGTGGAGAAGTTGGGCGGCGCCGACGGCCGCTACGAGCTCGAATTCCGCATGCGCCACAGTGACGGTTCGTGGCGTTGGATCCTCTTTCGCGGCCACGCCGTCGATCGCGACTCCGCCGGCCGCCCCATGCGCGTGGTCGGTTCGATGAGCGACGTCTCGGAACGGCGGGAGATCCAAGAACGCCTGCGCCGCGGCGCACTCCTCTTCGCCGAGACCGAGCGGATCTCGGGAGTGGGCGGTTGGGACCTGGACCTGTTGACCAACGTGCTCACCTGGTCGGACGAAGTCTGTCGCATCCACGAGGTGCCGTGCGGCTTCCGTCCCACCATCGAGGAAGCAGTCCACTTCTACGCTCCCGAGGCGCGCAGTGTGATCGCGGGGGCCGTCCAGGAGTCGACGCGGACCGGGCGCGCCTTCGACGTCGAGCTTCCGTTCGTCACCTCGACCGGACGCCGCCGTTGGGTGCGCGCGATCGGCCGGCCCGAGTGGGCGGAGGGTCGCGTCGTCCGCATTTTCGGCTCGTTCCAGGACATCACGGCCGCGCGCGAAGTGCGCGATCGCTTGGGCGAGATCGCGGATCGCCTACGCCTCGCCTCGGAGGCGGCCGGCCTCGGCATCTGGGATTGGGACATCGCGCGAGATCGTCTCGTCTGGGACGCGCGCTCGCTCCATCTCCACGGCATCGCCGCCGAGAGTTTCCGCGCCATGCGGGTCGATTGGCTCGCGCGCGTGCACGGCGACGATCGCGGGGAACTGGAAGCGGCGCTGGATCACGCGCTCGCCCACGACACTCCGTTCGACTTCGTCTACCGCGTCCCGCTGCCGGATGGATCGCTGCGTCACATCGAGACGCACGCCCATGTCTATCGCGACCACGACGGACGACCCGAGCGCACGATCGGCACGCACGCCGACGTCACCGTGCGGGTCGAGACCGAACGCGCGCTGCGCGAGGCCACCGACACCGCGCAGGCTGCGAACGATACGAAGAGCGAGTTCCTCGCGACGGTGAGTCACGAACTCCGCACGCCGCTCACGGCCATCCTCGGGTACGCCGAACTGCTCGCAATGCCGGAGTCCGACTCGCTGCCCAACGAACAACGCCGCGAGATGGTCGAGACGATCCGCCGTTCCGGGCAGCATCTCCTCTCGGTCATCAACGACGTGCTGGATCTCTCTCGCATCGAAGCGGGACGCCTGCAGGTCGAGAGCCTCGACTGCCGGCCGGTCGAGCTGATCGACGAGGCGTTCGAGCTGATGCGTCCGACCGCGCAGGAGAAGGGCCTCACGTTGGAGCGGACCTACGACACGCCCGTCCCGACGCGGATCATGACCGATCCCACTCGCGTCCGTCAGGTGTTGGTCAACCTCCTCGGGAACGCGCTCAAGTTCACTCCCGAGGGAGGAGTCTCGGCTCACATTCGCTGGGAGGCGAACGCTCCGACCGGGCCGCAACTCGTGATCGAGATGACCGACACGGGAATCGGGGTCACTCCGGAAGAAGCCTCGCGGCTCTTCGAGCGATTCTCCCAGGCGCACTCCTCGACCGCCCGACGCTTCGGCGGCAGCGGGCTCGGCTTGCGGATCAGCCGAGAGCTGGCGCGGCTCCTGGGCGGCGATGTCGAACTCTCGTCCTCCACTCCCGGGGCCGGGACCACCTTCCGCGTCTCGATCGCCACGGGGCGCGTGGCGGCTGACGAGTTCGAGACCCCCGCGCCCGAGCCGCTGCGCCGCGCGGCCTGAGCGCGTTCCAGTTCAACCCCTCCATCGTGCACAATCGGGCGCCAGACGGCAGCGCTGCGCTGAGCCGCGCTGAGCCGCGCTGCGCCGGGCTGCGCCGCGCACGATCCAGAGGAGGTCTCCATGTCCGGACAACCGTCGGTCGATCCGCGAGTGCTCGCCGCGCTCCTCGCCCTGGGCGCCCTGTGCGCCCTGACGCCGCCGAGCTCATCCGCCGCCGCGACCCGCTGCCTGCGCAGCGAGCTGGACATCTATGAGCAGCAGATACGACCGCTGCCCCTCGCGGAGATGGCCCCTGCGCATGAGGTCGGCTCGCCGATGGCGCCGCCGCTGGACCCCGACGTCGGGGATTCGTGGCTCTGGTACACCTGGAAACTGGCCGGCTTTCCGGTGGCCGAGCAGAAGCTCTGCACTGTGCGCGGCGAAGGCGAGAACGTCTACATCGTGGTCGAAGACTCCCAGTGGCTCACGCAGGTCGACCAGGAAGACATCGACCGCATGTTGCTCATGTGGGATGAGACGTCGCTCGGGGCATGGCCCGACAAAGGAATCCACCAGCTCGATACCGAGAACTTCGGCCCGGTCCCCGACGCGCTCGACGGCGACCCGAAGGTCTACGTCCTCTACTACGACTTCGATGTCAGCGCCGACGGCTTCTTCTGGGCGTTCGATCAATTCCCCGACGGCAGCCAGGACTTCGCCTCGAACGAGTGCGAGACCTTGTACATGAACTCGAGCACCTTCGATCCGGGCGGCGACTACCTCATCTCGGTCCAGGCGCACGAATTCCAACACATGATCCACTGGTTGGCGGACGCCAATGAGATCGCCTGGGTGAACGAGGGATGCAGCGAACTGGCGATGTGGCTCTTCGGACATCCCGACGACGTCGTGCAGTTCCCGGGGAATCCCGACAACAGTCTGACGGCGTGGAACAGCGTATTCGCCGACTATGTGAAGACCTATTTGTACTTCCTGTATCTCTACGAGCACTTCGGCGGGCAGGCGACGATCCTCGACCTCGTGTCGCAACCCGGCAACAGCAACCTCGGTGTCCAGGCCGCGCTGACCGCGCAGGGATTCTCGGAGACCTTCGCGACTGTCGTGCGCGATTGGACGATCGCGAACTACCTCGACGAGCCCGGGCTGGAGGGCGGGATCTATGACTACGCGGGTGAAGATCTGCCGCCGTTCAACGGCGTGACGAAGTCGACGTATCCCGTGGTTCCGACGAACGCGACGGTGAATCATTACGCCGCCGACTACATCCGTCTCACCAACGGACAGCCGCAGCGTCTCTTCTTCGACGGCGGCGACACCAGCGACTGGTCGGCGCGTGTGATCCGATACCAGGCGGGAGTTCCGCTCTCGGTCGAGGCCATTCCACTAGATGCCGCCGACGCCGGCTTCATCGACCTCCCGGGTTTCGGCAGCACGTTCGACCAGGTTGTGCTCGTGGTCTCGAACATCTCGACGTCGGGCGTGACGACGTATCAGTACAGCACCGGCGGCGTGCCGACTTCGGCGCCCGACGGCCCGGCGACCGGCGTGCTCTCGCTCTCGCTCTCGCTCCAGGGCCCGAATCCATTCACCAACAGCACCACGATCTCGCTGGTCTCGGGCGGCGAACGCGGCGCCGGGGGCGAGCTCGTCCAGGCCCGCCCCGCCGAAGTCGCGATCTGGAATGCGAACGGGCGACTCGTCCGCGTGCTCGGCACGACTTCCGGTCACGCCGGACGGCGCGTGTTGGAGTGGGACGGTTGCGACGCGCAAGGCCGCGCCGTCCCGTCGGGTGTGTACTTCGCCCACGCGGTCGATGGAGCGGGCTCGAGCGCCGGACACGGATCGCTCCGGTTGGTGCTGGCGCGGTGAGCTAGGGCGCGGCGCGCAGGGCGGCCGCAGGGCGGCCGTGCGCCGTGCGCCGTGCGCCGTGCGCCGTGCGCCGTGCGC
>CAZVYN010000038.1:0-16743 GCA_964631125.1 uncultured bacterium
GCCCGCGCGCGCGCGCGGGCGAATGCATCCAGTGCTCAACATTAGTCGTCGTCTGTATCGGAGGGGCGCTTGCCCAAGACGCATCGAATCGAAGTCCGCAGGATCTGGGTCGGGAGTGAACTCCACGTCCGACTCTCCAACTACGTCCTCTACGCCAGTCCCGGCGACCGGGTCATCTGGGAGTCGTTCGACGGCGCACACAGGCTGACGTTTCCGGGGCCGCTCGTCTCTCCGTTCACGATCGCCGACCCGCAATTGCCGCGCGCAACCGACGTCGTCACGACGGTGAAGAATGGACTCAAGCAGGGAACGGTCCATCCCATGCCGGTGGTCGGGATGCCCGGCGACCCGCTCCCCGCGCCACTCCACGTCTCACTCTCGGTCCTGATCATCGACCCGCCGCCGAGGCAGGACCCGGGCCCGACTCTCTGAGCAGCGAGCAGTCCGGAAGCGAAGTGCCGGATCGCAGGACATTTTCTCGGAGAACCAGGCCAAATCAGCGGCAGAAATCACGCGTTCGGACGAAGGCGAAGCGAGTTGCGGCGAAGATCAGCGCGACTTGGGCGAAGAGCGCGGCGAGAGCCCAGAGGAACGCCGGGCCGCCGCCCATGACCTGGAAGAAGAACCCTTGGACCGAGGGGACCCGCGCGGCGAGGTACGACACGCCGTTGCCGACGAGCGCGAGGTCGACCGCGAGAAGTCCCATCGTCCAGGCCATCGAACCGGTGGCGAGGGAGAGTCCGATCGTGCGAAGGAACCAGACGAGGAGTCCGGTCGCCATCAGCAGGATCATGGGCGTCGGCAGCAGGTGTCGATCCTCGGGCGCGAGGGCCAAGAGCAGCACCGCCGGGCCGACCGAGAGCGTGAAGAGCACAGCGTTCGCGAGCAGTTTCGCGATCGCGTAGTCCGCAGGACTCACCGGAAGCGACAGGACCCAAGCGCGAGACCGTCCCATCTCTTCGCGCAACACAGTCACGATCGGAAAGTGGAACGTCACTCCGATCACGGCGGCCATGAGCAGACTCAGACCGACTCGCGCGATCTCAGGAGCGCCGAGCGCGAGCGCCGCACCGAGCGTGGAGAGGAGAGCAGCGAGTGCGCAGGCGCGACGCTGGAGCCAGAGATCTTTGCGAACGAGATTGCAGAGGATCATGCGGCGCTCCAGGTGGATTGTGCGACGAACTGTCCGCGAGAGAGTCGAACGAGGTTGGCGTCGAGCGCGGCGAAATCGTCGGCGAGGTGGCTGGCGAGCAGGACCGAGACACGCTCTGCCGCCGCCATGCGACGCAACTCGCCGAGCAGGAAAACCCGAGCTGGCGCGTCGAGCGCCTCGGTCGGTTCGTCCAGGATCAGCAGCCGCGGACGGCGCGCGAGCGCCATCGTGAGGATCGCCTTGCGGGTCTGTCCGCGGGACAGCGAGCGGGCGCGCAGCAACGGGTCGAGCTCGAATCGATCCAGGAGTGACAGCGCGCGACCTACGTCCCACCGCGGCAGGAGTCGTCGGCAGATCTCGAGATGCCACGCGACGGTCTCGTCGGGATAGAGCGCGAGGTCGTCGGAGACGAAGCCGAACCATCCCTTCGCCTCGCGCGTGTCGACCGTGAGCCGACGGCCGTCGAACTCGGTCGATCCAGCGTCGACGCGCAGGAGTCCGGCGGCCACCCGGAGCAACGTCGATTTGCCGGCGCCGTTCGATCCCTCGAGTCCCATGACTTCCCCGGTCCCGATCTCGAGGTCGATGGGACCGAGCCGGAAGCGGTCGTAGCGCTTCTCGACTCCTCGCAGTCGCAATCCGGACATCGGTTCTTCCATCGGGCGCCTCCTCGGATGGTTTCGACGCGAAGCTCCCCGCGAACCTCGCTGTGCATCTGCTCTATCTGCGCGGAGGCGATTGGTTACACGAAATGTTCCGGCTGCTTCGTGCGGAGGCACGCCCTTTGAACAACCTGACGAGGGGTTGACACAACGCGGAGGTTCGCCGTGACCATCACGAAACGATTCAGGATCCTCGTCGCGACCGTTTGTCTGATCGCGGCCGCCATCGGTGTCGGGTCCCCGGCCCAGGCCTTTGTCTCGAGCGCGTGCATGGCGCTCATCTCGGGAGACTGCGCCAACCCCGTGCGCTGTTTCTGGGACTGTGCGTTCGGCGAGGCGAACGACCCGTGCGTGCAGGATCCGTCGGATTGTTGGTGAGGTCGACGGCCGCGGCGGTCCTTTCGAGCCTGCTTCTCGGCGTCACGATCGCCGCGGCCGGTCCCAAGGAGTTTCGTCTCGAACTCGGAGGCGGACGAGAAGCGAAGTTGGTGCTCGCGCGCAGCAGTCTGGGAGAGCCGCTCCTCGATGCGGACACTCCCATCGCGGTGCGAGCGACGATCGAGCAGTCATGTGAACTCTGTCTCCGCGTGGCGGAGACCTCCGATCGCTGGACCTGGTTGCCCGCGGCGGTGCGGTGGAGCAAAGAGTCGTCGCTCTGGATCGATCCAATCGTCTCGATCGAGGTCGACGAAGAGGGCTGGGTGAGCGCCGAGGAGATCTGGATCTACCGCACGCCGGTCGTCGGGATCGGGGATCGGGTCTGGTCGTTGGCCCCGCCGGCGTACATCCCCACCGGTTGGCGCGCCAATGCCGAGCACGAGGATCTCGCCGCGGTCTCCCTCCTGGTGGCCATCCCACGGCGGATCCGGCTCGACGAGATCCGTTCGTTCTCTCTGCAACTGCGATGACACAGACTCGCGGGGGTCCTATGATCTCGCGGCCATGCGAAACCGGTTACATCCTCGAAGCAGCGGCGCGCGCATCGGCGTGCTCGTCCTGCTCGTCCTGCTCAGCGCCGGCCTCTCTGCTTCGCTCGGCGGCTGCGCCGGACGCGGTGCGCAGACGTCGCAGTCCGCTTCTTCGAGTTCCACCTCCGCCTCCACCTCCACCTCCGCATCCAGTTGGACCGGCACGCCTCGCGAGGTCGCGTTCCTCGACACGTTGGCCGAGCGGACCTTCGGCTTCTTCTGGGAACTGAGCGATCCCGAGACCGGATTGACCCCGGATCGCGCGCCGACCGAGTCGTTCATCAGCGTGGCGGCGGTCGGATTCGCGCTGACGGCCTATCCAATCGGAGTCGAGCGGGGGTATGTCGCTCGCGCAGAGGCGGCCGATCGCGTGCGCAACACACTCCAGTTCTTCTGGAACGCGCCGCAGGGGGATGCGCCGTCGGGTGTGACGGGACATCACGGCTTCTTCTACCACTTCCTCCACCGCGACACCGGACGCCGTTTCGAAGAGGTCGAACTCTCGACGATCGACACCGCGCTCTTCTTGGGCGGAGCGCTCTTCTGTCAGTCGTACTTCGATCGGCCCGAGGAGCGCGACATCCGCGCGCTGGCCGATTCGCTCTACGCGCGCGTCGACTGGAACTGGGCGCAGCCACGCCCACCGGGTGTCGCGCTCGGCTGGAGTCCCGAGGGCGGGTTCCTTCCTTGGGATTGGGGTGGCTACAACGAAGCGATGCTCCTCTATGTGTTGGCGCTCGGCTCGCCCACCCATCCGGTCGAACCCGAAGCCTGGACAGCGTGGACGTCCCGCTACCACTGGGACACCTACTACGGAGAGCCGCACGTCGCCTTCGCGCCACTCTTCGGACACCAGTACTCGCACATCTGGATCGATTTCCGCGGAATCCAAGACGCGTACTTGCGCGACAAGGGGATCGACTACTTCGAGAATTCGCGGCGCGCCACGCTCTCGCAGCAGCGATACGCCATCGACAATCCAGCCCAGTACGTGGGATATGGCCCGCTCTGCTGGGGACTCACTGCCTGCGACGGTCCGATCGAAGGGACCTATGAGATCGACGGAAGAGAGCGGCAGTTCCACACCTACCTGGCGCGCGGCGCCGCCGCTTACGGAGTGCAGGACGATGGCACCATCTGTCCATCGGCGGCCGGCGGCTCGATCGCATTCGCGCCGGAGATCGTCGTCCCGACCCTGATTTCCATGCGAGAGACCTACGGTCGCCGCCTCTTCGGCGAGTACGGCTTCCTCGACGCCTTCAACCCGACGCTGAAGCTCCCGATCGACACGCAACACGGCCAGGTGGACCCGATGCTCGGCTGGTTCGACACCGACTACCTCGGCATCGATCAGGGGCCGATCCTCGCCATGCTGCAGAACCTCCAGACCGAGCTGGTCTGGAAGGAGATGAGCGAGAACCCGCATCTGGTGCGCGGCCTGCGCCGCGCCGGTTTCAGCGGCGGGTGGCTCGACCGGTGAGCGCGCGACGCGGTCGGCTCGGGCTCGACGCGGTGTCCCTGCTGTTTGGCCTCGGTTCGTTCACGCTCGTCGGCTGTGGTTCGTCCTCGAGAGACGAGCGCACGACGCTCCGCTTCTGGGCGATGGGACGCGAAGGCGAAGTCGTCCAGGAGCTGGTCCCCGCGTTCGAGGCGGAGAACCCGGACATCCGCGTCGTCGTGCAGCAGGTCCCCTGGACCGCGGCGCACGAGAAGATGCTCACCGCGCACGTCGGACGTTCGACGCCGGATGCGGCGCAGCTCGGCAACACGTGGGTCGCGGAATTCGCGGCGTTGCGCGCGCTCGAGTCGCTCGAGCCGTGGCTCGCGACCTCCACCGTCGTCGCGCCCGACCGCTACTTCTCGGGCATCTGGGACACCAATGTGATCGACGGCGCGCCGTACGGCGTCCCTTGGTACGTCGACACGCGCGTGCTCTTCTATCGCAAGGACATCCTGGCGCGCGCCGGCTACGAAACGATGCCCGAGACCTGGCCCGAGTGGCGCGAGGCGATGCGCGCGGTCAAGGCGGTGGCGGGTCCCGGCAACTTCGCGATCCTGCTGCCTTCGAACGAGTGGACGCAGCCCGTCATCTTCGGGCTCCAGGCCGGTTCGCCGCTCCTGAGCGACAACTGGACGCGCGGCGCGTTCAGCGAGCCTGAGTTCCGCGACGCCTTCCACTTCTATATCGAACTCTTCCGCGAAGGACTGGCGCCGCCGTATCGCAACAACGAAGTCGCGAATCTCTATCAAGAGTTCGGGCGCGGCGCGTTCTCCATGTACATCACCGGCCCGTGGAACCTCGGCGAGTTCCGGCGTCGGTTGCCCCCCGAGCTGCAGGATTCCTGGGCGACCGCGCCGCTTCCCGGCCCCGATGCGGCGCATCCGGGCGTCTCGCTGGCCGGCGGCTCCAGCCTGGTGATCTTCGAGCACTCGAAGCACAAGCCCGAAGCCTGGCGGCTGATCGAGTACCTCTCGCGACCGGAGATCCAACTCCGTTTCCTGGCGCTGACCGGCGATCTGCCGGCGCGAGCCGAGGCCTGGAGTGATTCGGCGCTGACGCGGGATCCCCACCTGCTCGCCTTCCGACGTCAACTGGAGCGAGTGGTGGCGACGCCGAAGATTCCCGAGTGGGAGATGATTGCGATCGAACTGCAGAATCGGGCGGAAGCGGTCGTCCGAGGCGTGACACCGGCGGATAGCGCGCTGACTTCGTTGGATCGCTACGTCGATCGCGCGTTGGAGAAGCGGCGTTGGCTCGTCGAGCGCAAACGCACCACGGCCGAGGCGGCGGCGCCGTGAAATCGACCACCGAGCGCCAGCAGTCGCGCACCGCGTGGCTCTTCCTCGCACCCGCACTCGGCCTGATCACCGTCTTCTTCTTCTTGCCGGTCGTCGGCGGATTGCTGCTCAGCCTGACCGACTTCGACATCTACGCCATCGGCTCGCCCGACACGGCGCGCTTCGTCGGCCTCGCCAACTACGCCCACCTCCTCTCGGATCCGCTCTTCTGGCAGTCGCTGAAGGTCACATTCACCAACGTGCTCCTCGGCGCACCGCTCTCGGTGCTCGTGTCGTTGGGCGCGGCGCTCCTCGTCAGCTCACGGTTGGTGCGATATCCCGCGGTCTTCCGCTCGATCTTCTTCGCGCCGGTCGTGACCACGTTGGTCGCCGTCGCGATCGTCTGGCGCTATCTCTATCACCCGCGCTACGGCCTGATCGATCACGCGCTGGCGCAGATCGGCATCGCGCCGATCGACTGGTTGGGGGATCCGAACTGGGCCATGCCGGCCATCATCCTCATGGCCGTCTGGAAGAACTTCGGATACAACATGATCATCTTCGTAGCGGGACTGCAGGCCATCCCCGAAGAGCTCTACGAAGCGGCGCGCGTGGATGGCGCGGGCGCCTGGCAGCGGTTTCGCCACGTCACGTTGCCATCGCTCGGCCCGACGCTCCTCTTCGTCGCCGTCATGACCATGATCGGCAACTTCCAACTCTTCTCCGAACCGTATGTCATGACGCAGGGCGGTCCCGTGCGCGCGACGACGAGCTTGGTGCTCTTGATGTACGAGGAAGGTTTCCGTTGGTGGCGCCTCGGCCACGCGGCCGCGCTCGCGTTCGTGCTCTTCCTCATCACACTGGCCGGGACGATGATCCAGCTCCGGTTGCAGCGGGAGCGCACATGAAGCGGATGCTCCCCTCGCTCCTGCTCCACCTGTTGCTCGTCGCCGCCGCGCTGCTCACGATGACGCCGCTCCTCTGGATGCTCTCGGCCTCGTTCATGCCCGCAGGCGACGCGAACACGCTCCCGCCACCGTTCTTCCCGCGCCGGTTCACGACCGAGCACTACACCGAGCTGTTCACGCGCCTCGAGCTGGCGCGCAACTTCAGGAACAGCGTGATCATCTCGATCTCCGCGACCCTGATCGCGCTCTTCACCAATTCGCTCGCCGGCTACGCCTTCGCCAAGCTGCGCTTCCCCGGACGCGAGCGGCTCTTCAAGTTGCTCCTGGCCGGTCTCGTCATCCCCGCGCAGGTGGGGATGCTGCCGCTCTTCTTGCTCTTGCAACAGATGGGCCTGGTCAACACGATGATCGGCGCCATCGTCCCCGGCATGGCCAGCATCTTCGGCATCTTCATGGTCCGTCAGTACGCGGCGAGCATCCCGGATGAACTCCTGGACGCCGCGCGCGTCGACGGCGCCAGCGAATTCCGCATCTTCCGCTCGATCGTCGTCCCGGTGATCCGCCCGATCCTCGTCACCCTCGGCGCCTTCACCTTCCTCACGATGTGGAACGACTTCATGTGGCCCCTCATCATCCTGAGCGACGACCAGAAGTACACACTGCCCGTAGCGCTCGCCAACCTGGTTGGCGAGCATGTGCAGGACACAGAATTGATGATGGCCGGCTCCGTCCTCACCATCCTCCCCGTCATGCTCGTCTTCATCCTCCTCCAACGTTCGTACATAAGAGGAATCATGGCGGGGAGTGTGAAAGGATGATCACGCGCAGATTGCGCCGCGCAATCTGCGCGTTCCTCACTCTACTGAGCCTCCCCTTCTCCTCCTCCCTTGGAGCCGAGATCGACCCCTTCAACTCCGCTCAGGGTTGGACCCCCCACCCCGCCGACGGCGTCTCCCTCGCCCTCTCCTCCGACTCCGGCGCACTCCGCCTCGACTTTGGTTTCGCCCACGGCGGCGGCTACGCCGTCGCCCGCAAGGACTTCTCCTTCGACCTCCCCGAGAACTACGCCTTCCGCTTCCGCATCCGCGGCCACGCCCCCTCCAACCACCTCGAGTTCAAACTCATCGACACCACCGGCGAAAACGTCTGGTGGCACGTCCGCCGCGACGCCGTCTTCCCCGACGTCTGGGAAACCTGGTCCATCAAGAAGCGCCAGATCTCCTTCGCCTGGGGTCCCAGCGGCGGCGGCGAGATCCGTCACGTCGCGGCGATCGAGTGGGCGATCACGGCGGGAAGC
Organism: uncultured bacterium; assembly: GCA_964631125.1. Classification (GTDB taxonomy): domain Bacteria; phylum Eisenbacteria; class RBG-16-71-46; order CAIMUX01; family CAIMUX01; genus CAZVYN01. Next base: position 7,767 of record CAZVYN010000038.1, read on the forward strand.
GGCGGTACGGGGACGGTGTGGTTGGACGATCTCGAACTCGTGCCGCTGGACGCGCCGTCGGCGACCCCTCCGGCGCCGGTGGCCAGTGCACAGAGTTCGCCCGGACATGGTCCGGCGCTTGCGATGGACGGCGATGCGTCCACCTGGTGGAGGAGTGAGCCCGGTGTTCGGATCGAACCGTTCACGATCGACTTAGGCGGGATCCGTGAGTTCGGAGGCTTGACGATCGATTGGGCGCCCGGATTCCACGCTTCCGACTATCAGATCCAGCTCTCCGACGACGGGAAGTCCTGGAGACGCGTCCGCACCGTCCAAGGCAGCACGGGCGGCATCGATCCGCTCTATCTGCCCGAGTCCGAGGCGAGGTACATCCAGCTCCTGTCGAGTTCGCATGCAGGCGACGAGGGAATCGGCATCCGCGAGATCCACGTCGAGCCGCTGGAGTGGTCGGCTTCGAAGGAGGCGTTCTTCCAGGCGGTCGCCCGCGACGCTCGCCGTGGCCTCTATCCCCGCGGAATCTCCGGCGAACAGTCGTACTGGACCGTCGTCGGAGTCGACGGCGACCCGCGAGAAGCTCTCTTCAGCGAGGATGGCGCGCTCGAGCTCGGCAAGGGCGAGGCGTCGATCGAACCGTTTCTCTATGCCGACGGCAAGCTGCTCACGTGGGCCGATGTGGACATCAAGCAGTCGCTGGACGAAGGTTCGCTCCCGATCCCCGCAGTGCATTGGGACTCCCCCGCCGTCGAGCTCACCACCAGCGTGTTCGCGAGCGGAGAGATCGGCGCGTGTTGGATTGTCGCGAGCTATCGAGTACGGGCGAAAGGCGGCGCGGGGTGGAAGGGACAACTCCAACTCGCGCTCCGGCCGTTCCAGGTGAATCCGCCCTCGCAGTTCCTCAACACTCGAGGCGGGGTCGCGTCGGTTCGGGAGATTCAAGCGGATGTGAACGGGCTCCGCATAAACGGCGAGCGTCACGTGGTGACCATGACCCGCGCTGACCGGGTCGGCGTCTCGATCTTCGACGAAGGCGACCTCGTCCCGGAATCGTTCGCCCGCGGACAGGTCCCGAGCAGGGCCGCCGCGGACGACCCCTTCGAGGCCGCGTCCGCAGGGATGATTTTCGACCTGGACCTCGCACCGGGTCAGGAACGACAGATCGATCTGCTCGTCGCGCTCTACCCGGACTCCGGACCAGTCACGTACGAAGGTCCGCGCGAATGGGTGGAGGGCGAACGCAAACGGACGGCGGACTTCTGGCGCCACGCGGAGTCCCGCGTCTCGATCGAACTCCCCCCCAGCGCCTCGCACGTCGTCGAGTCGTTGTATGCGCAGCTCGGGTACATCCTGATCAACCGCGCGGGGCCGGCGATCCAACCGGGGGCGCGGTCGTATGCCCGCTCATGGATTCGGGATGGGGCGCTGACGTCCTCGGCGCTGCTGCGCCTCGGACATCCTGAACCGGTGCTCGAGTTCCTCGAGTGGTTTGCGCCGCATCAGTACGCGAACGGAAAGATTCCGTGTTGTGTGGATCAGCGGGGCGCGGATCCGGTGCCGGAGCATGACAGCGGCGGGGAGTTCATCTTTCTGATCGCGGAGTACTACCGGTACACGAAGGATCTCGCGGTGGCGGAGAAGTACTGGCCGCAGGTCGACCGCGCGGCCAGCTATCTCGACTCGCTCCGGCAGCTGCGGCGGACGCCGGAGTTTCGCGAGGCGGGCAAGGAGCATTTCTTCGGGTTGTTGCCGCCTTCGATCAGTCATGAGGGGTATTCGGCGAAGCCGATGCATTCGTACTGGGACGATCTGTTCGCGCTGCGAGGGTTCGAGGATGCGGCTTACTTGGCGGGAGTGTTGGGGCTCGAGGGCCAGCGCGCGAAGTGGGACGGGGTGCGGGTGGAGTTTTCTGAGGACATGGCGGCGTCCATCGACGCCGCCATGCGTTTGCATTCGATCGATTACATCCCGGGGTGTGCGGATCTGGGCGACTTCGATGCGACGTCGACGACGATCGCGTTGTCGCCGGTGCAGGCGGAGGATGTGCTCCCGGCGGCGGCGCTGGAGCGCACCTTCGAGAAGTATTGGGAGTTCTTCACGGCGCGCCGGGATGGCGCGCCGTATGACGCGTACACGCCGTACGAGATCCGCAACATCGGCGCGTTCGTACATCTCGGTTGGCGCGACCGGGCGCATGAGCTGATCGACTTCTTCTTGGCCGACCAACGTCCGGTCGGATGGCGGCAGTGGCCGGAAGTGACCTGGCCGGACTTCCGCGAGCCGCGGTTCCTCGGAGACCTGCCGCACACCTGGGTCGGGTCGGACTATGTGCGGTCGATCCTGGATTGCTTGGCCTATGTGAACGAGGACGAGGAGAGCCTCGTGCTGGGCGCGGGGATTTCGCGCGCGTGGTTGGCGGAGGAGCCTGGAGTGCGGGTGAGGGATCTGCCGACGCCGTATGGGGCGTTATCGTTCTCGTTCCGGATGGACGGGGAGCGGGTGGTCGGAGAGATCGAAGGGGAGAGCTTTGTGATGCCGCGGGGGGGGATCGTGCTCCAGCTGCCGGGTGTCACGGACGACCCTCAGGTCGTCCGTTCTTTGCCGGCTTCGGCGGGGTTCGGGGAGTGATCGACGGGTCATAGAGTCGCGCCGCGCGACTCTATGACCCGCTTGAAATACTCCGCGCTCGCCTTCGGCGTGCGGACTTGGGTCTCGAAGTCCACATGGAACAGCCCGAAGCGCCGCGAGTACCCCTCGGCCCACTCGTAGTTGTCGAAGAGCGACCAGGCGAAGTAGCCGCGGAGGTCGACTCCCTGTTGGATCGCGGCGTGCGCGGCGAGCAGGTGGCGACGGTAGTAGTCGACGCGCAGGGGGTCATCGACGCGGCCGTCGATGGCGACTGGGGGATCGTAGAACGCGGCGCCGTTCTCGCAGATGTAGAGCGGCAGACCTCCGTAGCGCTCCTTCGCCCACAGGAGCAGACGCGTGAGGCTCTCGGGATGAACTTCCCAGCCCAGCTCCGTGTGGATCGCGTGCGGTTGTCGGATGTTCCGCGTGCGAAGCAGGCCGCCGTCGTCGTCATGCGCGACCACGGAGCGCGAGTAGTAGTTGATGCCCAAGAAGTCGATCGGCTCTCGCAACGACGCGAGGCTCGCGGGATCGTGCTCGGGCCAGGCCGCACCGAAGATCTCGGACATCTCCTCCGGATAGCGGCCGAAGAAGAGGGCGTCGAGGTATTGACGATTCATGTACGCATCGGCGCGGCGCGCGGCGGCGAGGTCTTGTTCGGAATCGCTGGCCGCGTACTTCGGCTCCAGGTTCACGACGATGCCGATCTCGCGGCGTCCCATCGCTCGATACGCCTGCACCGCCGCGACGTGCGCGCGTAGCAGGTTGTGACTCGCGCGCGGCGCCTCGTACGGACTCGCGTGCCCCGGGGCGTGCACTCCATGCAGGAATCCAGCGTCGGTCACGACCCACGGTTCGTTCAGCGTGACCCAGCGCGGCACGCGGTCGCCGAGCTTGCGGAAGACGACCTGCGCGTAGTCGGCGAACCAACCGGCGCTGTCGGGATTGAGCCATCCACCCAGGTCATCGAGCGCCGCCGGAAGATCCCAGTGGAAGAGCGTGACGCACGGCTCGATGCCGGCCGCGAGCAAGAGGTCGACGAGACGGTCGTAGAACGCGAGCCCCTTCGCGTTCACCTGTTTGCGTCCCTCGGGGAGGACGCGACTCCACGCGATGGAGAAGCGATAGGCGTTCAGCCCGAGCCAGCGCATCCGCTCCACGTCCTCGGGCGTGCGGCGATAGTGATCACATGCGATGTCGCCGGTTTCGCCGTTCTTCGTGCGGCCGCGCGTGTGCGAGAAGCGAAGCCAGTTGCTCTCCCCCGCCCCGTCGGCCAACGACGAGCCCTCGATCTGATAGGCCGACGTCGCGGCGCCCCAGAGGAAGCCGTCGGGGAACTGCGTCACTGGGTTCGCTCCGGAGATCCCAGCTCGACTCGCACGACGTGCGTCTTGCCATCGTGCGCCAGCTCGATCAGGGCGGCGCCGTCCTCGATGGCGACGGGCGCCCCGTCGAGCGTGGCGGCGCGCACCGCGACACGCCCGGCGGCGCCGCCGCGTCCGCCGTCGCCGTTCGCCGGTTGCGCCACCTGGATGTTGTACACAGTCTCTTCTCCCGGCAGGCGGTAAACGATGCGGTACTCGGCCCAATCCTTCGGCACACACGGCGCGAGCCGGATCCGGCGGCCCGCTTCCAACGTGAATCCCAAGACTGACTCGAGTGCGATGCGGTACATCCACCCCGCGGAGCCGGTGTACCACGACCATCCGCCGTGGCCGACGTGCGGCGCGACTCCATAGACGTCGGCCGCGACGACATACGGCTCGACCTGATAGACCGCGACGCGCTCCTTCGAGCGGGCCTGATGCACCGGGCTCAACATCGCCAGCAACTTCGCCGCGCGCTCCGTCTGTCCCAGTTCGGCCATGGCGCGAATCACCCAGAGCACGCCGTGGGTGTACTGCCCGCCGTTCTCGCGCACGCCCGGTCCGTATCCCTTGATGTAGCCGGGATCATGCGGCGTGTTCTCGAACGGCGGCGCCAGCAAACGGATCAACTCGGCGTCTTCGTCGACAAGATGGCGTTCGACCGAGGCGATCGCCTGTTCCGCGCGCTCGCGCGGCGCCGCCTGCGAGAGCACCGCCCACGCCTGCACCAGCGCGTCGATCTTACACTCGTCGCTCAGGTGCGAGCCGAGGGGCGCGCCGTCGTCGTAGTAACCGCGCCGGTACCACTCGCCGTCCCACGCTTCGGCATTCAGCGCCTGCTCCAGTTTCGCGCGGTGGGCGGCGTATCGCGCAACTCGTGCGCCGTCCTCGCGCGCGCGAGAGTGCGGCAGGAAGTCATCGAGCACGCAGCAGAGAAAGAAGCCCATCCAGACGCTCTCGCCCCGTCCCTCGCGCCCGACGCGGTTCATCCCGTCGTTCCAATCGCCAGTGCCGAAGAGCGGAAGCCCGTGCGCGCCGACTGCGAGCGAGCGATCGATGGCGCGACAGCAGTGCTCGTAGACGTCTCCCGACTCGCCCGACAATTCCGGCTTCAGGAACACCTCATCCTCGTCCGGCTCGAGCGCGCGTGCGCGCAGGAACGGTGCGCTCTCCGCGAGAACCGCGCCGTCGCCGGTCGAGGCGACGTAGAACGCGGTCAGGAGCGGAAGCCAGAGGAGATCGTCCGCGAAACGGGTGCGCAGGCCGCGCGAATCGGGCGGATGCCACCAATGGAGCACGTCCCCTTCGACGAATTGATGCGAGGCATGGAGGACGATCTGCGCGCGCATCGCTTCCGGTCGCAGATAGACCAACGAACTCGCGTCCTGGAGTTGATCGCGGAAGCCGAAGGCGCCGCCCGACTGGTAGTGCGCGCTCCGTCCCCACAGCCGGCAGCCCACGGTCTGATACGGCAGCCAGGCGTTGACCATCAGATCGAGTTCCGGTGAGGGAGTCTCGATCTGCGTACCGCCGATGAGGCGCGACCAATCGTCTTTCACTGATTGCAGCGCTCGGTCCGCCGCCTTCGGATCGCTGTAGCGCTCGAGCAATGACGGCATCGCCGCGGTCGGTCCATGCGCGAGGAGCAGTTGGAACGTGATCGTCTCGCCCGGTTCTAGCGGGAACGCGATGCGATGCGCGAAGCAGGGATCGCCATGCGACGGACTGTGGGCGGACCACCGCGACGGATCGGTCACGGCGGCGGGCGCGCGCCATGTTCCCGAGCGGCCGAGAAAGCGCTCGCGATCGAGAATCAACTGGGTGACGAACGGTCGGTCTGCGGCGGTGAGTCGGCTGCACGCCGATTCGTCCGACGGGACGAGCCGATTGCTCGCGCTGCCGTCTCCCGGTCGGGCGCCCTCCGCGACCACGATCCAGCGCGCCGTCTCCTCCGCATCGCCGCCGAGCACGAGGCGCGCGTACGACATCACCGAGAGCTGTCGTCTCTCGCCGCTGCGGTTGGTCACGCGGAGGGAGGTCACCTTGATCGGATCCGCGCTCGGCACGAGGACGGTGACGTCGAGCTCGAGCCCCTCGCTCTCGTGGCGGAATCGGCTGTAGCCCACTCCGTGTCGTACCTCGTAGGGACCGTCGCCGGCCGCCGGCCCGGGGAACGCCGACCAGAACCGTCCCGACGCTTCATCGCGCAGGAAGAGCGCCTCGCCCGACGGATCGAGCACCGCGTCGTTGGTCCAGGGCGTCAGTCGATGCTCACGGCTGTTCAGCGACCAAGTGCACGAACTCCCGGTTTCACTGACCATGCAACCGAAGTCCGGGTTCGCGATCACGTTGATCCATGGACGCGGCGGCAACGCGAGGTTCCCGCTCGCGTCCGCTTCGAGACGCATCACGTATTCGCGGCCGTCCGGAGTGAATCCTCCGAATCCGTTCTCGTGGATGAGCGCTTCGGCAGCCCAGTTGACAGAGCGCGCCGATGAGACGGGGCTTCGTGGACCCGGTTCGTTCGCTGCTGGGGAGTCGACGCGAATCTCCCCCTCGAGCAGCGGCGCCCCGACGACCCAGCGCGCGTCGGCCTCGAGCGCGCGACGCGACGACTGCGAGACTCCGACAACCGACCTACAGAAGTCGTCTTCGACTGCGGACGAGGGCGACGCGCCCTTCGCAGCCACCACCACCAGCTCGATCGGGAGGCCGAGCCGGCGCCAGTAGGCGTGCGTGCGTCGGGCCTCCCTGGCCGCCTCCGCCGACACCCGGTCCAGATCCAAGACCACCCGCCGGCCGCGCCCGCTCGGCGCGAGCCCGATCGCGGACAGTTCTTCGGTCCACCCCGTGGACTGCTCCAAGGCGGAGCGATCGCGTCGCAAGCAGGGATCGTCCAGGAGGATCGCCCCGGCTAGACTCTGCCAGGCGTCCGCCTCCACGGCGGTGACGCCCAGCTCCTCGAGCAAACCGGTTGCCCACGCATCTGCTTGCAGAAAGGACAGTTGCGTCGTTACCCGATTCAGATTCCGGAGGACCTCCAGCACAGCCTCCCGGTCCGCTCCCGCCGCGAGGTGGTACACAACTTCGAGGATCTGCCCTGGCTGCAGGGTCGCCCGGCGACGGAAGCTCAGAATTGGGTCGAGCACGTTGCCAGTCGTCCCCGAGAGCGGGGCATCGGAACCGAAGGCCACCGCGTCGGCGAGCGGCCGGTTTCGGCCCAGAAACCGGGGTCGGTTGGTTTCGAACTCCTTCGGGCCCGCCGAGCCGAGCGCGTGCCCCAGCCAGGGGTGGCTCTCTTCGCTGCTGCGCGGACGCCGCCGCGCCAGGAGAATATGGTCCTCTGGTTCGAACTCTGTGTGCAAGAACAGCTTGGAGAATGCGGGGTGGCTGGCGTGGTCGTTCCGGTGGGCCAGCACCGGCTCCAGGTAGCTGGTCAGCTCGAGTTCCCGGGGCTCGCTCGAGAGGTTGTGGATGAGCACGCGGCGCAGTTCGACGTCCGCGTCGCGGGCGACGCAGCAGGCCATCGACGTCTCGATCCCGCCGTCCCGCCGCACCAGCTCCAGGCCGCCGGCAGTCGCCCGGGCTTCATAGGCGTCGGGCGGGCGGAATCCTGGCCTGCGACCAGCGCACCAGCGTTCTCCCGACCCGAGATCGCGGACGACGATCGCCAATCCGTCGGAATCCTCGACGGAGTCCGCGCGCCAGCCGGTCAGCAGCGTGGACCTGAAGTGCGAGACCCCGACTCCGTCGTGGCTCAGCAACGTGGTGAAAGCGCCGTTCGAGAGGATGCGGATGGGTTTCATGAGGTCCGCGCACCATACTCGAAGTTGACAACGGCCGGCGCGTATGTAACCGTTTCCATGCCTTCCAAACCTGCACCCTTGGGCACTCGATCCGCGTTGGGCCAACTCGCCCAGCCGGGAGGCTACCGTGGCGACAATCCGTGACGTAGCGCACGCCGCCGGAGTCTCCATCGCGACCGTTTCCCGGGTCTACAACGGGAACGCGCGGGTGAGCGACGCGACGGGTGAGAAGGTGCGTTCCGCCGCCGCGCTGATGAACTACTGGCCGAACAACGCCGCGCGCAGTCTGACCACGAGTCGGACCCACACCCTGGGCGTCCTGCTCCCCGACCTCTATGGCGACTTCTTTTCCGAGGTGATCCGCGGGATCGACCATGCCGCGCGGCGCAACAACTACCAGATCCTCGTCTCCAGCTCGCACGCGAACAACGACGAGCTCCTGGCCGCCGCCCGAGCGATGCGGGGCCGCATCGACGGATTGATCGCGATGGCGCCCGACGCCACCTCGACCGCCGCCATCCGCCAGGTCGCGCGCGAGTATCGCGTCGTGCTGCTGAATCCCTTGACGGAGGTCGAGGGATGCGACGCGATCTCGATCGCGAACTACGACGGATCCTATGCGCTGGTCCGGCATCTCCTCGGACTCGGGCATCGCCGGATCGCCATGGTGAAGGGGCCTGCCGGGAACGTCGACGCGGAGGAGCGCCTGCGCGGCTATCGCCATGCGCTGCGCGACGGCGGGGTCGAACCGTGGGAACTCTACGAGATCGAAGGCGACTTCACCGAAGCGGCCGGCTATGAGAGCGCGTCCGTGCTCCTCGGACTCGAATCTCGTCCGACCGCTGTCTTCGCCGCCAACGACTACATGGCGATCGGTCTGCTCTCGGCGCTCCGCGAAGCGGACATCAGCGTGCCGCAGGGCCTCGCCGTCACCGGCTTCGACAACATCTCGATCGCGCAGCACGTCAGCCCTCCGCTCACGACCGTCCATGTGGCGGCGTATGAGTTGGGCGAGCGCGCGGTTTCGCAATGGCTCGAGACCTCGCGCGGCGGCGGGGGCGCGGGTGCGCGCCGCGAGACCCTCGCGACGACGCTGGTCGTGCGCCGGTCCTGCGGCTCCGGCGAACCCTCCGCCATCGACGTCCGCACGTTGCGCCCGCGACGCCGTCCTCTCCAGTCCTC